>JAKASJ010000029.1 GCA_021819085.1 Pseudomonadota bacterium
ACCGCGTAGACCGAAACACTATTGTCGTTATCATTCGCCACATAGGCGAAGCGCGGATAGACACTGACGGTGCCGGTCGGGGTGCTGCCGCCACTGCCACTGCTGCTGCCTCCGCCTCCGCCACCACAGGCCGCCAGCGTAAGGAGGACGGCAACCACAAGCGCCGTCGGGATATTGCGGGTGACACAGGTGCGAAACATGATGATCTCCCCCAGTTCAATGCCGGTATCGTTCTTCTTTGCAAGGCGATGCGTACGCATCAAAACAGCCGCCAGTTTTCGGGTCACGGGGAAACCGTTCTCCGCAACCATGCGCGGCACACGGTACCGGAGGGGTTTCACCGATGACTCACCGATAGGACCTGATCCAGAAACGGGGACGGACTGCGCCAGGATCTGGCGACCATGCGATACCGTAACAGCCGCGGAACTTTCCTCTGCGCTGCTACCGGGAAGACCGGTGCATACCGAGAGCGAACGGCAAACCGAGACTGCGCGTTATTTCAGACGGGCGGGTGCGGATTGTGTTGGGCGCGGGATTCCAGGACCACCCGTACGGTGGCCACAGGCGCAGGCCTGGCTCGAACCCCTCACTCGGGGCGAAGAAACGCCTTGCCAAAATGCTGACGGACCGCCTCGGCCTCGGCGGCGCGCCCCAGGCGCTCGCAGGCAGCGATCAAGGCGCGATAGAAGGCCTCGGTGTGAGGAGCGCCTTCCAGAGCCCGGCGGTAGCAGTCGGCCGCCTCTTCCCACCGGTCCTGGCGCTCCAGCCATTGTCCGAACTGTTCCAGATGGCGACACCACCGGCGATGCAGACGTTCGCGTCCGGATTCCGCCCAGCGCGCCGACACTCCGGCCAGATACGGTCCGGCATATAATCGGTAGATGCCGTGGGCGAGTCGGGTAATTTCTTCCGGATTCCCGCCATGCTGGGGGATTCGTGACCCGATTTGCGCGAGCAACGATTCGAGCGCTCCGATATCAGTCCAGCAGCAGCGGGGGTTAAGGCGCAACCGGCTGTCATCCACTTCAATGGCCTCGGGCAAGAGCAGGCGACGCAAGCGGTAGAGGGCGGTTTCCAGGGCATGGCGGGCCTGGTCACCGTCTGCATCAGGCCACAGCGCATCCTCCAGCCGCTCACGGCTCATGCCGCTTGAGTCCGCAGCCAGCAGCTTGAGCAGGTCGAGCGGCTTGCGCGGGACTTTCTTGGGAAACGAAACCGGTTTCCCGTCATGCAGCAGCCGGAAACCACCGAGCGTAAAGATCCGGTAACGCCAGGGCCAGGCCTCCAGATGCCGCGAGTCCGCATCCGGCAGGAGGCCTCGTCTGGTGATGAGGCTGCACACATATCCGATTTCAATCTCCGCCTCAAGCGCCACGCCGCATAGGCGACTCATCATTCCGGGATCCCAGAAGGGCACGTTGGCAAACCCGTGATTGCGCCCGAACGGCAGGGCACGGCGCAGGCATTCGCGCACGCGCTGCAGGTCCGTTCCGGTCTGCATCCATACGTGCGCCTCGATGAGACCGGCAACGAACTCGAGATAATCGCTTTTCATCGCGCAGCCGATCTGGCGCATCCGCTCAACCTCTGCGCGCGCCTCGTCATGCCTCCCCATCGCGATCAGGATCTGGGCGGTTCCCTGGTGACACAAAGCCTCGGGAAACGGCGTCCCCATCTCCACGGCCAGACGGACGGCAGTACGGGCATGCTCCAGTGCTCCCGGGAAATCCCGGTGCTGGAACATTTCCCACGCACGCAGTAAATGATGATGCGCGACATCCAGACGGCGGGCCGGATGGGTCGCAGCAGACATGCGCACGAGATAGGCGCCCGCTTTCTCCAGGTCGCCCAGCGACAGTGCCGCGTAGGCTCCCTGCGACAGCAGGCGGTGGTCCCAGAGGTGGGCGCCCGCCTCTTCGGCCATGGCAAGACCGTCATCAACCATCTGGAAAGCCGTCTTGAAGTCGGCGACGAACCAGGCATGGGCCGCCTCGGTGACCTTGCGTTGCAGGGTGAACGCGGGCGAAACCCGAAAGTGCCGGGCCGACTGTTTTAGCCGTTCGACCAGCACTCCCGCCTCGGCCACGTGTCCTATCCACAGCAGATAGAGCGCCCCCGAGAACAGGCCCAGCACCTGCAACTGCGGGTCGGTAGCCGTCTCCACGAGCCGCCGGAGCCGGGCAAACCATGCCTCCAGATCCCGGTGATCCGGCTGTCGGAAAATGAGCGCCGTGAACATGGCGAGGGTAACCCGCGCCTCCACTTCCGGCGGCAAGGCCCCCGCGGTCCGCGCGAAGCGCCGGTCGAGCCACTCGATCCAGCGGTCCAGGCCGGTATAATCGTCCCAGCAGGCCAGGAAAGTTTCGACCACGCCGGACCAGCTCAGGAACAGTCCATCGGGCAAATCCGCTGCCGCGAACTGCTCAAAGGCGCGCTCGAACCACGTGCGGCTCTCTATCGGATCGAACGGAAAACGGCAGACCCCGCGCCAGTAGCTCAGCCAGGGCACCTGCTCGAAAAGAGATCCGGGAATCGCATCGATCCAGTACGCCAGCATCTGATGCCGCCCGCCGGCAATCCACCCCGGGGCTTCGGCCAGCAATATCCGGATCAGGTCGGGCCAAGCTAGCGCCTGCCGGTATTGCTCGATCGCCCCTTCGGTCCGGCCTTCCTCCTCCAGCACTCTGGCGGCGGCGTAACGTGACTGCAGCTGCTCCTGCGGCGTGGACATTGCGGCATCCCGCGACAGCAGAAACTGACGAAACAGCGCGTGCCACCGATACACCGGCTCTGCTCCGTCGCGCCGGTCAATGAAGCACTGCCGGCGATACAGCTGCTCCAATACCCGTCCCGCCCCCTTGTCGCCACTGAGCCGCTCAGCCATGTGCGCGGTCGTTTCTTCGAGCAGGACACAGCGCCGCAATACTGCCTGCTCGGTCACATCCAGCCGGTTGAAGATCTCGCCCGCGAAAAAATCGAACAGCGTATCGCGGCCCTGGTTGCCGGAGACCGGGATGTCGCCGCTGGTCCGGACCTCATCTGCCAGCAACAGGATCACCCCTGCGACCCACCCACCCGCGCGTTCGTGCAGGAACCGGGCCCGGTCGGCCAGGTCGGACCCGTGTGCGAGGTGCCGGATCAGGCCGGCGGTTTCTGCCTCGGTCAGGCGCAGCTCCGGCCATCGGAGAATCTCCATGCTCCGGTTCACCTGCAGGCGCGCGAAATCCGGAGGCGGGGGGTTGCGGCTGATGACGATAGCCCGAACCTGCGGTGGCAGGTGCGAAAACCCTTCCGCCAGAATCCCGTGCACAGGCGAGCCATCGGACAACTCGTGGCAATCATCGATCACGACAACCACCGGATGAGGGAGCCGCTCGTAGAGTCGCGCGAAATAGCGGTGGGCAAACGCGGCAAGACCCGCGAAACACTCGGGCGTCAGCGCCGGAAGCGAAAACCGCCGCCGTGCAAACTGGTCCCGGACGGCCTGTCCCAGATGGTTGAAGAAGGTTGCCGGGTCGCTCTCTCCCGCATGCAGCGTGTGCCACAGGCCGGTAACGCCGCGGGCAGCGAGGTAGCTGGAAATGAGCGTGGTCTTGCCGGCGCCTGCCGGGGCCGTGAGCCATACCAGCGATTGCGGCTGTGCGCGATCCAGCCACGCAAACAGCCGTTCGCGCGGAAAGACGCTGCGACTCGAAAACGCGGGTGCCCGGCTCCGGGTTCTAGCCATGAATACCTAGCCCGGATTTCCGCAACCCAACGTACCCCCCCGAAGCACGGTGCACAGAGCCGCCCCCTCCACCATACATCCGCCCTGTCCGGTTTGTTGTTATGGTGCGTCTCATATTATGAACGCCCGCTTATTATCATTTATATTGGCACCATTCCCGGCGCCATGCACGGACTTCGAGGCGAAAGCTCCCTAACTCGGTCGCGACAACGCCGATGTACCCCGGGCGCAGTTTCGGGCACCGCCAAGCCGCCTCGGCACCTGCCCGGGACCCCGAATTCGTTCGATCCGTTCAGCAGCTCACGATGCTGCGCCGCACCCACCGGCCTGTGGGGTCTGCAATCTCTGGATCAAATTCCGGTGCCATTCGAAAGGCCGGCAGTGGCAAAGACACCCGGACCGGAAATTGTGCCCTTTATATATCAAATCAGGACGGGGCGCCCGAATTCACCCTCCCGGTCCGGTTCGATGATCGGCTTTGACGGCATGTCGGTCGTGCCGTAGTATTACCGTATTACGGTATTACCGTATTACCCAATCCAAGGTGTTATCCGTGCGCCAGATTTCCCGGCTCACCAGCAAGTACCAGGCAACCGTTCCGCTCGCGGTGCGTCGCAAACTCGGCCTGAAGCCGGGCGATGCGGTGCTGTTCGAGATCGGGGAGGATGCAGTCACGGTGCGGCGCGCCACGGCGCTCGATGCGGAATATGCCAAATCACTGGAAGGCACATTGACCGAATGGCTGTCGAAGGAAGACGAAGAGGATTACCGTGGATTATGACCGCTTTGCAGTGGTTACCGTCCCGTTTCCGTTTACGGACAAGGCGCAAACGAAACGTCGCCCTGCGCTGGTCGTATCACGCCATGGTGTCTGGGGTCGCCAGACCGGCCACGCCGTCCTGGCGATGATCACGAGCGCACGTAATTCCCAATGGCCGCTCGACGTGCCCGTTTCCGACCTCGACGCCGCTGGCCTGCCCGCGCCCTCGGTTGTACGAATGAAGCTTTTCACCCTCGATTACCGGTACCTCATTGCACAGCGAGGGCACCTTTCGGAAAAGGACTGCACGGCGGTAGCGCACGCGATCAGAATGGTGCTCGACCTCTGATCTCCTGACCCGCGTTCTCGGCTGACCGTGCGCGCCCGCGATCCGGGGCGGCGTGAAGAGTCCAGGCAACAACACGCCTGACAGCGATCGGGACTAGAACCCTTCGAGCTTGAGCTTGAGGTCGGTGGGGCTGGTCGCGTACTGCAGAGCCGTCTCGACGTCGATCTCTCCGGCCCGGTACAGCTGGAGCAGACTCTGGTCGAATGCCAGCATGCCTTCCGCAACGGTACCCTTTTTGATGAGATCGCCGATCTCCTTGATCTTGAGCGGATCAAGAATGTACTCGCGCACCAGCGCGGACACCGTCATGACCTCACAGGCAACGATTCGGCCCTGGCCGCCCTTGCGCGGAAGCAGACGCTGGCCGACCACGGCCCTGAGGTTCTGAGCGAGCTTGGCGCGCATGGTCGGCTGGGTCTCCGGCGGAAAGGCCGAAATAATACGCGACACGGTTTCGGCGGCTGCCGGGGAATGCACCGTGGAGAGCACCAGGTGGCCCGTCTCCGCCGCGGTCAGCGCCGTTTCAATGGTCTCGGGATCGCGCATCTCGCCCAGCAGGATCACGTCCGGATCCTCGCGCAGCGAGGCCTTCATCGCATCGGCGAAGCTGTTGGTGTCGATTCCGAGTTCGCGCTGGGTGATGATCGAGCGTTTCTCCGAAAACAGGAACTCGATCGGATCCTCGATAGTGATGATGTGGGTGTTCTGGGTCGCATTGATTTCATTGACGAGCGATGCCAGCGTGGTCGACTTTCCGGAACCGGTGGCGCCGGTAATCAGGACGAGCCCGCGCGCAAGCTGCCCGAACTTGCCCACCAGCTCGGGAACGCGCAACTCCGCCAGGGACGGAATGCTTGTGGAGATCACGCGCAGCACCATGCCGATCGAACCGCGCTGATGAAAGAGATTGGCACGCACGCGTCCGATGTCCTTGAAGCCGATCGACAGATCCACCTGGTGCTCCTTCTCGAACTGGGCGGCCAGGCGCGCGGACATCATGGTGCGCGCCAGACGCTCCATCAGATCCGGCGTAAGCTGCGGAATCTCACGCACGGCACGCAGCGTCCCGTCGATGCGCAGGATGGGATGGTTGCGGGTGCGCAGATGGATATCCGAAGCCTTGTGCCGCACCGCCAGAATCAGTATCTGGCCGAGCAGCTTGAGCGGATCGGAGGTGGCCGCCACACTCTGGACGGCGGCCGCAGCGGCGTCCGCGTCCTGGGCAGTTACCGGGCTGGTTGCACTGTTGGGATCACTCATATCCGCTTAGTGTAGCCGATGCCGCAAACCCTGCAATCGCCCCGGCGCCCGACTCAGCCGGTCTGCTCGTACATGGCGAGATAGCGGCCGCGGTCCATGGGGGGAATGCGCGACACGGCCAGAATGTCTTCCAGATGCGCCGGCGTGCTCAGGCCGACGAGTGTCGTGCCCAGTCCCGGGGTGGAGCGGTTGAACTGGATGGCACGCGCCGCCGCCCCGCGCACCCCCGGCATCGCCTGCTGGACCACGTCGAGCGACTGCGTGCCGAGACGGCCCTTGAACAGGGCATGGCTGCCCATGACGTAAACCTTCAGCTGCATCGCCGCCTGCAGGATCGACGCCTCGTTGCCCTGCCCGGTCACCTGGTTGAACCGCGCGAAGCCCTCGAGCATCACCTGGTTGAAGGGCAGCTGGACCAGCGCGAAGTGATGCGGCGCGCGCTCGTCGGCATATACCCTGGACGCGGCCTTCTGCGCCAGCCCGAGCAGCGAAACGAGCGACAGAAACACGGGTTCGTCGGTGTGCGCACGGAATGCGTGATACGTGGAAATGCCGTAATGCCTTATCTTTCCCTCCCGAACTGCCTCCTCGAGCGCTGCGAACACCGCCTCCAACCGGTGCAACAGTTCAGGCTTCCCGACCTGCTGGATATGCACTTCGGGCTGGTCGACGAGGAAAGCATCCAGCGTCCGGACCCCGAGCCACTCACAGCTGAGATCGAGCTGGTACTTTATATAGGCAGGCGACAGCAGGTGGACCCCGGCCGCCAGCTCGGCATGCGTGCCGAGCCCGCGTCCGGCAATCTCGCGCTCGAACCAACCGGCCGGATCGGCCGGCGGCCCTTCCGGAAACATCAGAAATCCGCCCTTGGATACCAGAAACAGTGCCTCGCGCGCGACGCCCGCCCGGAACGCCGCGTCCAGTCCGGCGCCGACCGCGCGCGGGGAACGGCCGTAGCGGTAATGGGTCGCCGTATCGACGACATTGATTCCGCTGCGCACGGCGCGTGCAACGATGGCGGCGATGCGCCCGTCCACGGCGTCCGATGCCGCACCCGGAAACGTGCCGATACCGATGGAACTCAGCAGCGCGCCGCTGCCCGGAAAATCGCTGTAATGACCGGAAGCGCAGTGCACCCCGAGGCTGCCGGCATAGGCACGCGTCATTTCGGCGGTCGCGAAGCCCGCGATGCGCCCGCCTCCGCCCGGGTGCTGCGCGTCGGCCGTCACAGATTGCCCATCAGCGGATGCACCTGTCGGACCTGATCGAGAAGCGCCATGACTTCGGACCGCACCGGTCCGCGGTAATCCGCGTCCAGACGCGAGCGGATCAGGACGTCAGCCCGGGCCCCGTCTTCGTCGTCATCCTGCTCCCAGCCCGCCTCGCGCAACAGCCTCTGCCCCGCTTCGGGAATCGCCTCCGGCAGTTCACGCCCGGACAGCAGTGCCCAGACGCCGGTCCAGCAGCGTGCGAGCAGCAGCGGATGATAGCCGCCGCCCCCGATCACCAGCAGGCGCGGGCTGTCCTGTATGACCCGCGCCACCACCGCCAGGAACTGCTGGGTCGATACGCGCAGCTTCCCGAGCGGGTCGCCGGACAGCACGTCCGTGCCGGCCTGCAATACCACGGCCTGTGGCCGGAACACGCCCAGCACCGCCGGCCACAGGGTCCCGAACACCAGCGCATATTCACTGTCGTTGGTGGCGCGCGGCAGCGGCAGATTCAGGCAGGTGCCCGCTCCCGCCGGCGCACCCTGATCGGTCACGGCGCCGCCGCGGAACGGATAGGCATACCCGGTATCCATGTGCAGCGAAAAGGTGAATACCTCCGGGTCTGCGCTGAACGCCTCTTCAACCCCGTCCCCGTGATGGGCGTCGATATCGATGTAGAGCACCCGCAACCCGGCCTGGCGCAGGCGCCGGACCGCCAGGACGGCGTCGTTGAAATAGCAGAATCCCTGTGCCCGGTCAGGGCGCGCATGGTGCATGCCGCCGGCCGGACTGAAGGCATGGCGTCCGCGCAGCACTTCCTCGGCTCCCTGCACGCTCGATCCTGCTGCCAGCGCCGGGGTGCTGAAAAATCCGGGAAACCAGGGGTTTTCCAGATTCCCGATATGGTGGCGCAGCCGATAATCGTCGCTGACGCCGCCCAGGGCTTCACAGCGCTTCAGCGCGCGGACGTAATCGGGCGTATGAAATTGGCACAGCTCGGCCTCGGAGGCGATCCGGCCGACGCGGTACTCCTCGCGGCTCAAGGCTCCGTAGGCATTGATCAGGTCGAAGGTCAGCGATACGCGCGGAATCGACAGCGGATGGTTGGCGCCGTAGCTGTGGCGCCGATAGCGGGAGGCCCCGATGAACACCGCCGGGCGCGTCGGCGGGAACCGGCACTCGCTGATGGCTTCCATGGGACCGTACGCGCCCCGGCCCGGCTAGCCGTGCACGGGCCGCTGCTCCTGTTCCGAGCGGCTGCGCAGGTACAGGTAGATGTGGCGGACCGTGCGCACCGCCATGGCATCGGGGCGTACCGGCAGCGCATCCTCGCGCTTCAGATCGATGCAGTTGCGGTAGTAGACGAGTTCCCGGATATTGTCGCGCACCGCATTGAGGCTGGGATCGCCCTTGACGAACACCTTGAAAAGCTCCAGCACATCGTCGCCCGGCGGCCCGGGCTGTGGCCCCGCAGCCGTTGTTGCCGGATCGGCGGCGGCGCGTCCGGCGATGTGGCCACGCAGCAGCAGGCGTGTCAGATCGAGGCTTTCATCGACTGTGGACGAAAGCGGCAGCGTGCCGCGTTCCCTGAGGGCGCGCTCGAGCCCCCGCAATCGCTGATCCACCTGTTCGAAGGTCTGGTTCAGTGCGTGATTGTCTGACAAGATTCCCGTCCCGGGCCGCCGCACTTGCATCCACCGCCGGCCTTGCGCAATATTAGGAGACACTTATAATACTTTACCGTCGGCGTCAGGTATAGACATTCCCGGCGCCGTCCTACGGGAGCACCCAAGATGAACAAGCTGGTCCGGCTGATCCGACTCAACAACCTGCAGTACAACGCGAACCGCGATCCCCAGGTATACCGCAGCGTGCCCCACAGGCCGTTCCGCATCCAGGCCGTGCTTGGCGGGACCGGCACGGCGCGCGCCAAAGTGGAGGTTGACGGCACGATCCCGTGCAACCAGAGCATCGAGCTGCCCGGCACCTTTTCCTGTGACGTCCGCTTCGACACCCCCGGCGTACGGGTGGCGACGCTGTTCGTCGAGACCGCCGGTGAATCGTTCGCCCAGGATATCCGTCTCGACGTCATGGAGCATGAATGGATCGGCTAGTCGTGCCGTCATCACGCAACCGGCCTGCGACACGTGGATAAACGCGAATCGCCCGGACGATGGGCGAGTACAGGGTGCCGAGCGCCGGCCTGGGGCGGGGTTAAAGGCCGGTCACGCAAAATGCCTTGTGTTATGCGCGGCCCATACACTGCTTAGGCCGCAGTGGGTTGTAAAAGAACAGGCGTTCGCAGGGATTAATCCATTGATTTCCGGTGATGGATTGAGATTCCATGGATTGAGATTCCAAAGTGCAGCCTATTCCAGGCAGATCACGTAACCCTGACCCATGCCGCCGTCGCGCGACGGTCTGCGCTCACGTTCTACAACACGCTGGATGGAGTGATGCGTGCCGCAGTGTCACACGATCGTGCGCTGCACGCGGCGACGGCGCCCGATAGAGCATGCTCCGGAAGCGCCGGAACCCAACGGATACCGGCTCCGCGACCACCCCGGGGCGAAGACGCGACAACAACCATTGGCATGAACGCCGACCCCCTCCATATCCTGCGCAGCGTCTTCGGCTACGACCATTTCCGCGCACCGCAGGAAGAAGTGATCGGCACGCTCATGGCCGGGGGCGACGCACTGGTGCTCATGCCCACCGGCGGCGGCAAGTCGCTGTGTTTCCAGATCCCGGCCATCGCCCGCTCCGGCACGGGCGTCGTGGTTTCGCCCCTCATCGCACTCATGCACGACCAGGTGGCGGCGCTCACGCAGGCCGGGGTGCGCGCGGCGTTTCTCAATTCCACGCTTACCCCCGAAGAGACGCGCGCGATCGAAACCCGGCTGCTGCGCGGCGACCTCGATCTGCTCTATGTCTCCCCCGAGCGCCTGATGCTGGAGCGCACTCTGGATCTGCTGGCGCGCGCGACGCTTGCGCTGTTCGCCATCGATGAGGCGCACTGCGTGTCACAGTGGGGCCACGACTTCCGCCCCGAATACATCCAGCTTTCGGTGCTGCACCAGCGCTTTCCGCATGTGCCGCGCATCGCGCTCACGGCCACTGCCGACGAACCGACGCGGCGCGAGATCGTCGCGCGCCTCGGGCTCGAAGATGCCCGCGTGTTCATCAGCAGCTTCGACCGACCCAACATCCGCTACCGCATCAGCCAGTCGGGCGACGGCGCCAGCGCGCGCGATCAATTGCTGCGCTTCATCCGTGCGGAACACGCCGGTGATTCCGGCATCGTCTATTGCCTGTCGCGCAAGCGCGTAAACGAAATCGCCGCCTGGCTCGCCACGAAAGGCCTCACGGCACTGCCGTATCACGCCGGACTCGCCGCTGAAGTACGCGCCGCCAACCAGTCGCACTTCCTCAACGAAGAAGGCGTAATTATCGTTGCCACCATCGCTTTCGGCATGGGCATCGACAAGCCGAACGTGCGCTTCGTCGCGCATCTCAACCTGCCGAAGAGTGTCGAGGCCTATTACCAGGAAACCGGGCGCGCCGGGCGCGACGGCCTGCCCGCCGACGCCTGGATGGTCTATGGCCTGCAAGATGTCATTACCCTGCGCCAGATGCTTGAAGCCGGCGTTTCCGACGACGCTCACAAGCGCGTCGAGCGCCACAAGCTCGATGCCATGCTCGGCCTGTGCGAGCTCACTACTTGCCGCCGCCAGGCGTTACTCACCTACTTCGGAGAGGATCTGTCCAAACCCTGCGGCAACTGCGACACCTGTCTTGAGCCGCCCGAAGTCTGGGACGCCACGGTGCTTGCGCAAAAGGCACTGTCGTGTGCGCACCGTACCGGACAGAAATTCGGGGTGAATTACCTGATTGATGTGCTCCTCGGCAAGAGCAACGACCGCATCAGGCACTTTGGCCACGACCGGCTCACCACCTACGGTATCGGCAAGGAGCTGGGCATCAACGAGTGGCGCGGCGTCTTCCGTCAGCTGATCAGTCGCGGGCTGCTCACCGTGGACCTTGAAGGCCATGGGGGCCTGCGCCTCAGCGACTTGAGTCGCCCGGTGCTGCGCGGCGAAGAGCTCCTGATGCTGCGCCGCGACGCCCTGCCCGAAAGGTCAAAGAAGGTCAAAACCGTGCGCGCGGTGCGCGCTGCCTTTTTCCAGGACGCCGACCGCCGGCTGTGGGAAGCCCTGCGCGTCCGCCGCCTCGAGCTCGCCCGGGAACAGGGTGTACCGCCGTACGTCGTCTTCCATGACACGACGCTGGCGGAAATGGTCGAGCATCGCCCCCGGACCTTGAAAGAGCTTGCCCACATCTCGGGCGTCGGTGAGCGCAAGCTGGCGGCCTACGGCGCTGACTTCATCGACGTTATTCGCGCCATGACGGGCGAGTCCGGTAAACCGGAGCACATTAATCCTGATTCATAGGAGCGCGGCCCCGGGGGCGATCCAATGACGGACATTGCGAAGCGCACGCACCGCAACGGCAACGTTTCACCCCGGTTCTGCCGGCACTGCCACCGAAGGTCCCGGAATCGCTCAGGCCTGCGCCGTGCACCCGCACCGGAAGCGTGGGCGCAGGAATTCCGGGAACGCAGCGGACGTTGCGGGTCACGGCACGCCCCGCACCGTGCTGCGCTTGAGCAGGCCGATAAGGCAGACATGGCACGGGGCGTTGTGGCCGAGATGCCGGTACACCGCACGCTTGGCCCAGTCGGTCTGGAACGACCATGCTAGGGAATAGCCCCAGATCAGCGCGATTTCCGGCCACGGGATGGGGGCGAGGCCGAAGCCCCAGGCACACAGGAGCGTCGCGGCAAGCGTGGCGGCCACCGCCGACCACACCATGACCGGCGCCGGATAGGGCTTGCGCCACTCGGCGTCTTTAGCTGCGCGAGACGAACGGTGTAAAGCTCCGGCTGTGCCGGTCAGACCCATGACGGTAGAGGACCGTGAGCACGCGCCGCATGTCCCAACGCACCGGTTGCGGGTCGACTGCGGCGCGGTCGTAGGCGATCGTCATGATCGGCACATCGTTGAAGAAGGCCAGCAGAATGATCATCGCCGCGGTGATCGGATAGAAGTTGTACACCCGCATCGCGAGCACGACGAAAACCATGACGCGGATCGTTTCCGTGATCCGGTAGATCACGCAGCTGTTCATGCGCTCGAAGATGCGCCGCATCTCCTCCACCGCCTTGACGATGGTCGACAGCCCCGGCGCAGTGAGCACCAGCACGGCGGCGGCACATGCGGCGCCGGTGGCGCCCGTTACCGCCACACCCACGTCGGCCTGCTTGAGGGCGGGCGCATCCGGGACGCTCCCGCCATCCCGGACTTGCGCTTCACTCCCGAATCGCTGTGTCGATCTTCACGACCGTTGTCAGCCGCTCCCGCCGGGCGTCCTTCGGGTCCCGATCGGATCCACGGCGCCCCTGCATGGGCACGGGATCCCGTCCGTCAGCACCCCGACGCCCGCTTCCGCCGTGCCAACACGACCAGGCCGAGCATTCCGGATCCGAGCAGCCACACGGCGGGCGGCAGCGGCACACTCGAAACCGCCATCAGCTGGCCCGTGCCATTGAGGGCGTAGTTCTTGCCGCCAAGGTAGGCATTGCCGGCCAGTGTCGGGTCATAGTAGATGTTGTAATTGCTGAAGATGTCGCTCAGCTGCGGGAGCCCGCCACCGAGATCAAAGAGCCCCACGTACAAAGCCGCTCCGGGCGTGCTGTTGCCATCTGCGACATCAAGGCTCTCGCCGGAAGCGAGCGAGAAGTTGCCCCAGGCGAAGTTGTCGATGTAGCCGGCGCGGCTGGTTCCGAAATTGGTGCCGGCGAGCAGAATCTGCTGGGTTCCGGTGCCATCCAGGGAAAGACCTGCGGCATTGGTATTCCAGAGCGTGTTCTGCAGGCTGTAGTTCAGGAAATTGCCGCTGACGAACCAGTTATCCCCCACACCGCCCACGAGATAACCGGCCTGATTGACCGTGAGATTCGTGAAGTAGTTGTTGGACGGATCGCTGTGGAAAACACCGTTCTCGGTGTAGCTTCCGGCAAAGGTCACCGTCGTTGCCGTGGTCTTGAAGGTACCGTTGTTGACGACGTTCCCGGTAAAGATCGCCGGGTTATAGGCCACCGTGAGGGTCTTGCCCGCCGCGTTGGTCACGTCGCCATTGACCGTCGTGGTGCCGCCGCTCAGCGTCATCGATCCGTTGTTGGTGAGCCCCCCGGTACGGATCGCGCCGTAACCGGAGATCTGGCCGGTGTTGCTCAGGACATGATTGTTGTTGTCATAGGTACCGCCGGTGAGGTTGATCGTGCCCGCGTTGGTCGCCATCCCGCCCGATACCAGGATCCCGCTTCCGGAGGACGCCGTCATCAATCCGGACGCCTCGTTCGTCACGGCACCGCCCAGAGTGAGCGTGCCGCCCAGCGCTTCGACTGTTCCCCGATTATCGAGCGCGTTGCCGAGGTTGCCGCTGCCCTGCACCGTGCCGGTATTGGTGACAGATCCGCCGGCCAGGTCAGCACCCAGACCCGACAGCTCTACGACGCCGCTGTTGCTGAAACCGTTGACGACGTTGAGCGTGCCGTTCTGCACCAGCAGCACGCCCGCGCTGTTGGTAAATGGGGTGTCAATCGCACCCGGACCGGAGATCGTGCCGCCGGCACCGTTATCGAGGCTGCCGGCCCCGCTGACAAACCCGCCGTTCAAGGCAAGCGTTCCTTCATTCGACAGCGTCGTTGCGCTTGCGAGCGACAGTTCGCTGTCGCCAAGAAGTTCGATGTTGCCGGCATTGACGTTCGGAGTCCCGGACCCATTAATTGTCAGGATCACGCTGGTGGGCGACCCGCCATAGGGCCCGCTGCTGCCGCTGCTCCCGACGGTGATCAGCCCGTTGTTCGTGAATCCGCCAGCCAGGATTCCCAGCCCCGCATTCCCCGCCACGGTGATGGTGCCGTTATTCGTGAGCCCGATTCCTCCTGCGTCCAGGATGCCACCCGAGTAAAGCGACAGACCCGAATTGTTGACGATACCGCCGGCCGCCCCGAACTGCGAGAAGGAAAAACTTGCGTAGTTGTACAGGGTCCCGTCAAAAAGGCCGCCGTTGTAATAGAAGCTGCCGTAGTTGTCGAGTACCCCGTTTTCGGTACCTCCGGACTGATTGAAGCTGCCGTTGCTGGCAATGGTGATGGTACCCGCCGAAAGCTGGCCCGAGCCGGAAAGCGAATAGCTGCCGTTGTCGATGGCCAGAACGCTGGCCACCGCATTGGTACCGCCATTCTGGGTCATCGTTCCGGTGAAGCCGAAGCCGACGCCGATGTTTTCATTGACCGCTGACAGGCTGCCGGCTTCGCTGCCGGTGCCGGCCAGGGTGAAACTGCCGTTGCCAAAGGCATCGCCCACCGTGAACGTACCGACGTTGATGCTGCCGTTGCCGCCACCCACGTTGAGCGTGCCGCCATCGATCGTGAATGAGCTTGTTCCCGAACCGCTGGTAATGTTGGTGCCGACGTTGAGGGTGCCGCCACTCAGTGTGTAGCTGCCGGTACCGGGGCTTCTAAAGCCTAGCCCGAGGAAGGCGGATGTTGTATTCGTGCCGCCGCTCTGGGTGAAGGTACCGGTGCCCAAAATGCCGATGTATTCTTGGGCGGCCGACAGGCTGCCGGTGCCGGAGAGCGCGTAGGTGCCGCTGCCGCCGCTGTCATTGCCAAGGTAGAGGTAGCCGGTTGTTGTATTCGTCCCACCGCTCTGGGTGAAGGTGCCGGTGCCGGTGCCGAAATAGCCGACGATTTCGTAGTCGGCCGACAGGCTGCCGCCGGAGAGGGTGTAGCTACCGCTGCTGCCGCTGCTATCGCCAAGGTCGAGGACGCCGGACGCCGTATTCGTCCCGCCGCTCTGGGTGAAGGTGCCGGTGCCGGAATCGCCGACGTATTCTTGGCCGGCCGACAGGCTACCGGTGCCGGAGAGCGCGTAGGTGCCCGCGCCGCCGGCGTCGCCGACGGTGAACGTACCGACGTTGATGCTGCCGTTGCCGCCACCCACGTTGAGCGTGCCGCCGTCGATCGTGAATGAATTTGTTCCCGAACCACCGGTAATGTTGGTGCCGACATTGAGCGTACCGCCACTCAGCGTGTAGCTGCCGGTACTGCCGCTGTTCACACCAAGGTCGAGGCCGAGGGCCGTCGTATTCGTGCCGCCGCTCTGGGTGAAGGTGCCGGTGCCGGAATTGCCGTTGCATTCCCAGTTGGCCGACAGGCTGCCGGTGCCGGAGAGCACGTAGTTGCCGCTGCCGTTCTCGCCTATGAAGAGGTTGGACACCGTGTTCGTCCCGCCGCTCTGGGTGAAGGTGCCGGTGCCGGAATCGCCGATGTATTCTTGGGCGGCCGACAGGCTGCCGGTGCCGGAGAGCGCGTAGTTGCCGCTGCCGCCGTAGTCAAAGCCTAGGTAGAGGTCACCCAACATTGTGTTCGTCCCGCCGCTCTGGGTGAAGGTGCCGGTGCCGGGATCGCCGACGTATTCGTAGCCGGCCGACAGGCTGCCGGTGCCGGAGAGCGCGTAGGTGCCGCTGCCGTTCTCGCCTAGGAAGAGGTATTCGGACACCGTGTTCGTCCCGCCGCTCTGGGTGAAGGTGCCGGTGCCGGAATCGCCGATGTATTCGTAGCTGTCCGACAGGCTGCCGGTGCCGGAGAGCGCGTAGTTGCCGCTGCCGCCGTAGTCAAAGCCTAGGTAGAGATTGCCTGTTGTATCCGTCCCGCCGCTCTGGGTGAAGGTGCCGGTGCCGGAATTGCCAACGTATTCGGTGCCGACCGTCAAACTGCCGCCGGAGAGCGCGTAGTTGCCCGCGCCGCCGGAGTCACCGACGGTAAAGGTATTCACGTTGATGCTGCCGTTGCCACCGCCGACGCTCAAGCTTCCGCCGTCGATCGCGAACGCACTCGTCCCCGAACCTCCGACGATGTTTCCTCCGACGTTGAGGGTACCACCGCTCAGCGTGTAGCTGCCGGTACTGCCGCTACTAGCGCCAAGGAAGAGGTTGCCGGTGCCGGTCGTCGTATTCGTGCCGCCAGTCTGGGTGAAGGTGCCGGTGCCGGAATTGCCGATGTATTCCCAGCCGGCTGACAGACTGCCGGTGCCGGAGAGCGTGTAGGTGCCGCTGCTGCCACTTAACCAGCCCAGGGCAAGACCTTGGGATACCGTATTCGTGCCGCCGCTCTGGGCGAAGGTGCCGATGCCGGAATTGCCGATTTTTTCGCTGCCGGCGGACAGGTTATCCTGCCCCTGATCCAGGGTTGCCCCCGTACCGGTGGCATCGATCGTCAAGGAATTCAGGAGCGGGTTGTTGCTGGGGTTTATATAGGTAACGATAGCGCCAGAGTTGGTTATATAGACATCGTCTCCTGCGGCCGGCAGTGCGCTGGTACTCCAGTCGGCCGCAGTATCCCAATCTCCGCTGCTGCCGACCCAGTTGACCGTGGCTGCCTGAACGGCCCCTGCACCCAGCACCAAGCCCGAAACCACCACCCACCGCGCGAGCATTTTCATTGGCCACCCCCCACCTCGATCTGTTTTTTTAATTTCAGTCTCTGTACCGCAGGCCGGCCCGGCCACAAAAATACCCTACGCGTCTTCGTGTCTTTAGAGTGTTGGTGTCTTCTGTGTTGCGCGAGCCGCTGAAATCAATGCTACCGAATGAAGCTCACCGATCGATCACCGATTCGGACACACGAAGCAGCCCTTCCGATCCTGGCCCTGCCTGCGCAGTTGCTTCCACCCCGTCTCGGCGACACGCCCGCCCTGATCAGGGCCAACAGCCGCGGGACTGAAACGGCGCGCAGTTCTGGCCGCCGGCGCTGGTGAGGGTCACCCCGGAATAGGGCCCGGTCAGGATCGTCGAGGGGTCAATCGCACGCGGAGCACTGAGGGACAGATCGGAGTCGTTCCGCGCGGTGACCTCGGCGATGTACGCGATCCGGCCGCGGACAAGGCTTCCAGGCGGAATGGGCGCCGAAAATCCATCGGTTCCGGGAACGAACGGAGCGGACCGGCGCACGCTCGCACTGATCGACCCGCCACAGCGCATGCTCCTGTCGATCCGCAATCGCCGCCAGCAGGAGCGGCGAACGAATCTCCAGAGCGATCAGTGGCTGGAAAGCTCCCTGCGCAGTCGCTGCCGGACCGCTTCGGCCTCGGCGGCGCACCCCAGATGTTCACAGGCAGTGATCAGGCAATGGTAGAAAGCCTCGGTGCCGGGAGCATCGTCCAGGGCCCGACGATAACAGCCCGCCGCCGCCTCCCACCGATTCCGGCGCCCGAAGTGCTGCCCGAGCCGTTCGAGATGGCGACACCATTGTCTATGCAGGCGTTCGCGCCTGGAGACTGCCCACGGCGCGACCTCTCCGGCCAAATAAGGTCCGGCGTACAGCCTGGCGGCCCGGTGCGCCAGCGCGGCAAGCTCGTCCGGATCGCCGTCCTGGTCCAGGCAGGATGCGCTCTGCCCGAGCAATGCTTCGAATGCCCCGGCATCACTCCAGCAGCGGCTCGGATTCAGTCGCAGCCGGCCATCATTCATGTCGATCGCCTCGGCATCGAGCAGCCGACGCAGCCGGTACAGGGCGGTCTCCAGGGCATGACGGGCACGGTCGCCGTCGGCATCGGGCCAGAGCGTATCCTCCAGCCACTGGCGGCTGACGCCGTCCGGTTCCGCCGCCAGCACTTTGAGCAGATCGAGCGGCTTTCGCGGGATCTTCCCGGAAAACGCGACCGGTTTGCCGTCGCGCAGCAGGCGGAAGCCGCCCAACGTAAAGATCCGATAACGCCAGGGCCAGGTTTCGATTGGCGGCGATTCCGGATCGGGAAGCAGATCCCGCTTGGCGATGAGGCTGCGCACATACGCGGTTTCGATTTCCGCCTCGAGGGCGACGGCGCACAGACGGCTCATGATCGCGGGCTGCCAGAAAGGGAAATTGGCGAAACCGCGCTCGCGCCCGAGGCGCATCGCACGACGCAGACATTCGCACACGCGCTCTGAATCCGCTCCAGACTGCAACAGATCATGCGCCTCGGTGAGATCGGCGACGAATTCGAGGTAGTCACTGTTCATCGCCCGGCCGGTCTGGCGCATCCGCTCGATCTCCTTGCGCGCGTCTTCGTGCTTTCCCAGTGCATGCAGGATGTGGGCGGTGCCCTGGCGACACAGCGCTTCCGGAAACGGCGTGTTCATTTCCGCAGCCAGCCGGGTGGCGATACGGACGTGTTCCAGCGCTGCCGGCAGATCCCCGGACTGGAACGCCTCCCAGGAACGCAGCAAATGATAGTGGGAAACATCCAACCGGTGGCCGGGATGGGTCTCGGCCGACATCTTCGCAAGGTAGGCCCCGGCTCTCTTCAGATCCCCCTGCGACAGCGCCGCGTACGCCCCTTGCGCGAGCAGGCGATGGTCCCAGAGATGGGCACCGGTCTCCGCGGCCATGGCCAGGCCTTCGTCTACTTCCCTGAAGGCGGTGTCAAAAGCGGCGGTAAACCAGGCAAAGGACGCCTCGGTGACCTTGCAATGCAGCGTGAGCGCGGGCGCAACCGGCGAGCATCGCACCAGATGGTTCAGCTGTTCCACCCGCACCCCGGCCTCAGGCAGGTGCCCGATCCATTGCAGGTAGAATGCCGCCGCGAACAGGCCCGCCACCTGCAGCTGCGGATCGGCGGAGGACTCCGCGAGTCTGAGGAGCCGGTCCAGCCATCCCCGCAGATCCGGATGATCAGGCCTGCGAAAGACCAGCGCCATGAACATGGCCAGCGTGACCCGTAACTCGACCTCCGGTGACGGAAAACCGGCCATGCGTGCAAGCCGGGCTTCCAGCCACTCGAGCCAGCGGTCCAGTCCGGTGAAGTCGTCCCACTGAACCAGGAAGGTCTCGACCACCCCGGACCAGCTCAGGAACAATCCGGCCGGGGAATCCTCCGCGGCAAACCGCTCAAAGCTGTGCTCGAACCACTTGCGGCTCTCAAGCAGATCGAACGGAAACCGGCAGACGGCGCGCCAGTAGCTCAGCCACGGGGTCTGTTCGCGAAACGATCCAGGAATGGCGTCGAGCCACTGCGCCAGGATCTGGTGCCGCCCGCCATTGATCCATCCCGGGGCCTGGGCCAGGAGCACCCGGAGCAGATCGGGCCAGGCCTGCGCACAGCGGTATTGTTCGGCGGCCGCCTCGATCAGGCCGTCCGCCTCCAGCAGGGTTGCGGCAGTGCGGTGTGTCTGCAGGCGCTCGGCCAGCGTCGAGCCCTCGGTACCCCGGGCGAGCAGAAACTGCCGGAACAGGGCGTGCCACCGGTACACGGGCTCGGCTCCATCGCGCCGGTCGACGAAGCAGTGCCGGCGATACAGCTGCTCGAGAATCTGCCCCGCCGCCTTCTCGCCGCTGAGCTGCTCGGCCATCCGCACCGTCGTCTCTTCGAGCAGCGCACAGCGTTGCAGCACCGTCTGCTCGGTGGCGTCCAGGCGGCTGAAGATCTCCCCCGCGAAGAAATCGAACAGTACGTCGTGCCGGCCCATTCCGGAAGGCACAGTGGGCGGGTGCCCGCGGGCCTCGTCCTCAAGCAGCAGGATCACGCCCGCGATCCATCCATCCGTCTGTTCGTGCAGACAACGCGCCTGCGCGGCCGCGACCGACGCGCGCGTGAGGTGATGCGCCAGCCCCGCGGTCTCTTCCTCGGTGAGACGCAGATCCGGCCACTCGAGCATCTCCGTCTTTCCGTTCACCCGCAGCCGCGCGAACTCCGGCGGCGGCGGATGGCGGCCGATCACTACGGTCTGGATATCGGGCGGGCACTGCGAGACCCCGCCGGCCAGAATCGCGTGCACCGGCGACCCGGGCGGCAGTTCGTGGTAATCATCGAACACCAGGGCAACCGGCCGGGGCAGGCACTCGAAGAGCAGCGTGAAGTAGCGTCGGGTGAACGCGGGAAGCCCCGCAAGATACTCGGGCGTCAGTACCGGAAGGGCAAACCGCCGACGCCGGAACTGCGCCTGAACGATCCGTGCCAGGCGTCCGAAAAAGGTGGCCGGGTCTCCGTCCGCGGCGTGCAGCAGATACCACAGGCCGGTCGCGCCCCGGTCTGCCAGGTAGCTCTCAATGAGTGTGGTCTTGCCGGCACCCGCAGGGGCCGTGACCCAGACGAGCGATTGCGCCCGGCCACGCGCAAGCCGTGCGAGCAGCCGTTCGCGCCGAAACGCCCCGCGCGCGGGTGCCTCGATCCGGTTCCCGTTTCTGGACATGGGCGTCTACCGGAATCGCTGGGAATGTCTGGCGTTGACGGTCAAGGCACCGGCCCGTATCGATCGCCGTCGCACGACGTGCACCCCGCACCACCGGGTGGCACACCGATGCGCCCGCCACAGGCTCTCTCGGGTGCAGCACCCGTGCAGCCAGACGCCTGGCCGGAATGGGTGGCGCAGCCGCTGCGGACAACGTGATGCCGGCAGCCAGTGCGCGGCCGTCCTTTGATCCGGCTGGGAAAAAACCAGGACCCAGGGCATGAACATTCCACCCCGGTACCCACTGCAGAAATCTGCACCGAGCCGGGAACCGCGCCCGGCGCCCCGCGGGTCTGGTCGCGTTCCGACGTGATCGCCCGGTCCCGCTCGGCCACGTTCCGATCCGCCGACCTCAGCGTCATGCCCGGCACCTCCACCAACGCCCCGCCTGCCCAGGAACAACGGCCCGTCCCGCGACAGCCCGTCCGCCATCCGAAGCAGCGGGGCGTATTCTTATTATTTAGTTATTAGGGTAATTTTATTTTTAGGGTCATTCGCCAAGCAATTGCTCCAGTTGGAGCCGGAGCGCAGCGCATGAAACCCTCTGCAAAAGAGCAGAACACAGGCCGGGACATCCTGTCAACGGAACCCCGTACGGTCAGTGACGGGGATGGTTCGAGCGACCCTGGTCCAGACACCGCCCGGCGAGACGGGGACCGCGGGCAATCCTGACCCGTTCCCGGGACTTGCCGAGGGGAAGGCGATTCCGGCCTGACGGCCATTTGAGACAGGTCAATGCGGGCAGGAACCGATCACGTAGAGTTTCCCATGAATTCCACCGGAGGAGCTCTGTCCATGCTGATCAACGAAGCGGGTTGGGAACGCACCACGCGCGGGGTGCTGGGCGTGATTCTGGGCATTATCGGCTACCGCATCCTGCACGGCAGCGCTGCGCTGGCCGTGGTGCTGATGATCGTGGGGCTGGTCCTGCTGGTCACCGGACTGATCGGATATTGTCCGGTGTGGCAGCTGCTGCACATCTCGACCAACAAACAGAAGCCCCGCTGATTCCGGCCCGGCAGACCGGGACACCGGATTCTGTCAGCGGGTCAACGGTCCGGCCTGGCAGGAGGATCGTGCCTGTCGCGGTGCGGCCCGGCATCTTGCATCTTGCGTCCTGCTGACTGACGTGGCAGAGGCCGGGGCTGCCATGTCTTTTGCTGTTCCGTGTGTCCTCTTTCCTGCCATCCCTTGGAATCGCAGGGCTCGCAGTGTCCGGTGACCGCATCGCGCCGGCACACTGGCGATGCCCATCCCGGCCCGGTGGGCCCGGGGCTCACCACCCATACTGCTGCAGGAACGATCCCAGACGTTCGGCAATCTCGTCGCGCTCGAAGAACCGGTCGGCGCGGTTCAGGCGCATTTCATCGCGCAATCCGGGATCACCGCCGAAGCAGAACACCGCGATCTGCAGCATATGCCGGGTTCTCAGATCGCGGATGACCTCCACCGGGTCAAAGCCCTCGGTGGCATCGAGATCGAGCAGCATGAACCGGTAGAGCAGGATATCGGACCAGTCGCCGATCTCTTCCAGGTCCTGCGCCACGACCATTTCCCAGCCCTGCGGAACTTCGCCACGAAGGCGCGCCTCGATGGCGGTATCGGAGGTCAGGAGTATGAAGCGGCGCTCGCGCCGCTTCGCTATGGTCGGTTCGGCCATCGGCCCATCCTCTCTGGTGCATCATCCTCGTCGCGCACACCCGCCAGGCAGGCCTCGATCCGCCGCGCCCAGGCGCGTGCTGCCCGGGGGGCGAGCATGCGCACTATGCGGCGCTGACCCGCGCCGGTTTCCCCGCCGCCCGGCAACCCGACCGGAATAAAATACTCCTTCGGGTACAGAGCGTCCTCACCAGACCCATCGATCACCCTGGTTTGTTGATGTTTCGCGGCATCGCCGTCCAGTAATGCCTCGTATATCTTCCTTCTCTCCAGCGAAGCGGGAAGGTCATCATTGCAACTGCGGATAACGAATCGGCGATCGCCTGAATGTGCCATGGTTGCTACTCCAGATAGCACCGGGTATTGACCCGGGCGCTCCTCTGCCCGCACTTCGGGAACCGTTGCGACGGAGCGGTTGTGCGTCGCGAGGAGCCGGGCCGGATTGCAGACCTGCTCGATCGGGCCCAATCGAAGACTGCAAGGCGCGTGTGACTACGGGCGTTCATCACCCTTTGCCGGGGCGACCTTTGGCGCGCGGCGGATGTATTTCATCAGGTCTTTCGGCTTGGCCGTACCGGCCCGCTGCTGCAGGAACTCCCGCGCACCGCGCATTGTGCTAACCTTCTCCGCCACCGCGGCGGCAATGAACTGATTCAACGAAACCCCATCAAGCTTGGCCAGATCGGCAGCTGCATTCTTTATCGAACTCGGCAGCTTTAACGGGTACGTATTCTTGCTCATTTCGTTAACACCTCAAGCAAGGTTGCCGGGGTCAGGACCTTGAGACCGAATGTCTGTGTAGCAGGCAGAAAATCGCGAACGTTGTGGGTTATGAAGCGGCGCTCGCGCCGCTTCGCTATGGTCGGTTCGGCCATCGGCCCATCCTCTCTGGTGCATCATCCTCGTCGCGCACACCCGCCAGGCAGGCCTCGATCCGCCGCGCCCAGGCGCGTGCTGCCCGGGGGGTGAGCATGCGCGCGAGCCGGTCCTGCAGGACCGCAGGCTCGATCGGGCTGCCAATGCAGCCCTCAAGCGCGGCAGTGAGATCTGGGTCATGCGCGCCGATCCGGGCGATATGACCGTCCTTAAGCAGCACGCGCACCCAGGCTGCGCCATCGTGGGATTCAGCGAGGTAGGTCGTAGCGTTGAGCTTGATTCCGTTGGCCACGCGCCGCCTGCCGGCCCCCTCCTCCGCATCTTCCGCATCCAGGCGCAGTTCGTCTTCCGCCGCACACATGGCGCGCCCTTCCTCCGCCGACGGCGCGTCGGGATACAGATCCCAGCCGAGAACAGCAGCCACCGCATCACGCAATGCTCCGGCCAGGAGTGCATCCGCAGGAACCGTGCCGAGCCGCACCCACGAGACGAATGCCGCAGGCAGCGCCTCGTACAGCCATTCCCGGAACCCCGGCGACGGAGCCTGTACCAGATGGCAAAACAGCTCGTCCGGAAAATTCAGGACGAAACTGCTGCCGAACACCATGCAGCGTCCGATCGTTGCCGCACCGCTGCCGGCAATCTTGGCGTCCCCCACCCACAGGTCAGCGCGTCCGACCGGGCGCGCGTCGATGCCCAGGGCCTGGAAAGTCCGGGCGAGCGGCCCCAGGCAATACGCGAAGATGCGCGCCGGGCGCGCTGCGGCAAGCGCCAGCGGAAGGATGAAGAACACGCAGCGCTGATCGCCATCCACCAGCACCGTGCCGCCGCCCAGCGGGCGGCGCACCACCGCCACGCCGGCCTGTGCGCAGGCGACAAGATCCAGCTCGGCGCGCGCGGACTGGGACTGGCCGAGACAGACATGCGGTGCGGCGCTGCGCGCCCACACCAGCACCGGCGGCGCCCCGTCGTCCTGGGCAACGGCCAGTCCTTGATAGGCGGCATGCAGGGCGCCCGGAGACAGCGTGCCGAGATCAAGAAAACGCGCGCGCATCGGAACCGGCTGCGTTTCCGACTGCGGCAATCTAGCGGTCCTGGTCCGGTTCTTCGGGTTCGGGGCGATAGAACTTGTCGAAATAGAATTCGCGCCGGTCGAGGTCCTGGTACAGCGCGGCTCGGTCGCGTACGCCCTGCTCGACGATCTCCGCCAGGTACTGCGCCTGTTCGGCGTCCAGTATAAAGATATGCCCGATCAGATCTTCGTCGAGATTGAGGAAGTGTGCGGAGAACGGTTCGGGATGATCGAGGTAGATGAGGTAGGACCTCGTGTCCGGATCCTCCGGATCGAGCGGCATCAGCACCGCCTTGCCCAGCCAGGCAAGCCTGGCTGCCTGATTGAACTGGCGGATATCGAGCTTCTTGCCCTTCTTGTACTTGTTGAGCTCGTTGCGGATCTGGCCGACGTCGGTGACCTTGATGTTTTTCATGCCCCTATTCCTGTCTTCAAGCGCCACTCCGACAGGCCGTCCCGCCCGCAGCGAACTACCGCCATCCCGCTCCGGCAGCTACTGCCCGTCCTGCCCTTCCGCGTCCGTGGCGGACGGTTTGGCCACATCGGTCAGCGAATCCAGGATCGCGCCCGGCGCGCTCATGATGTTGGTGAACCCATGATCTCCGATCATACTCGTGTCCGGGAAAAACACCGCGATGCGGTAGCGCCCGGGCAGGGCGATCGCCCGGTTCCCCTGAACCATCATCTCGTACGGAAGAAACGCCGTGGCACGATTCGGGCCGTAGTCGATGACGTCCATGATCTTCTTGTCGGTGTTCTTCGCATCCGAATGGGGATGGGCGCCCTTGTTGATGCCCACGCCGAACACCGTCACCTGCTTTCCGGGCACCCTGATTTCATAGACTTTGACCGTGCCGCCCGCATGGGCAGCCAGGTTCCGCTCGACAGTCGCAACACCGACGGCATAACTGGGATAGGTCGCAAGATAATCCACATCATTGAAATACGGCATACCCATCATGTAATGGTACTCGCCCGGACCGAGATCCTGTGCCCGTATGCCCTTCTTCGAGCCAAAGGCAAACTGGTCGCCCAGTGCGGCCTTGAGCATCGCGGTCACCCCCTTGAGTTCGCCGAGCCCGTAGGCAACACCCATATAGGCGGGATTCACGTAGGAAACCTGGATCTTGCCATCCACCTCGGTAACGGCCACGTGCTCGGCCACACCGAACCCGCCATTCTTGGCACGGGCCGCCGCCTCCTTGAGTTCCCGGTCGGTCACGATGATCACCCTGGCCGAAGGATAGGGGGAATAGCTGCCTGCCAGATCGAACCCCTGGGACGCCAGCTGCAGTTCGACGAGGTTCGCGATATCGAGCACGCTCATCCCGTCGGGGGGCGGATTACCCATGATGTACGGCTTAAGCCGCACCGCCGCCGCCCTAGCGGGCATCGTGGCTGCGATTCCAAGCAATACGGCGTACAGAAGCCATTGCAACGCGTTCTTCTTCACAGAATTCTCCTCCGAAATAGCAAGCATCGAGCGTAGCGCTGGGTGTGCTGACATCCGAGTCGAATTGCTTCCGGCGCTGCCACGGCAAGGCAAAGCGCTTCAGGCCGGGCACAGCGTGCCATCGTTCCCACCCGGATTCAATATCACCCCGCAGGACCAATTGAACCGGATCATGGACACTGTCTCTCCAGATAATGCAAACAGTGGGCCAACATGCTTCCGGCGCGATGCGGGCCCATGACGGCCCGCATCCGGATGCCGCCCGGAACGGGCCGGGGCACATTGCCAATGGGGACCCCTGGCCAACCGGATTTCCGGCACCGCGTTCGCCTTCAAGGGCTTGCGGTCCGGAACTGGGAGCGACCCCGCGGAACTTGAGCCAGGCGCGATCGCCCTATATATTGAACTGCGCCCCGGCACCCCCATCTTCACGTCGTTCCCCGCACCCGTGCCGAGGTCCCGAGGCGATCGCCATGGCCAATGAGCATCGGAAAGAGGACGCAGCCGCTGCCGGCCGCATCGCGGGACCCGCTCCGTTGCCCATCGTCCTGCGGGTCAATGGCGAGACCCGCGAACTGATGGTCGAACCGCGTACCACCCTTGCCGAGGCACTGCGTGGTCCGCTCGGTCTCACCGGCACCAAGATCGCGTGCAATCATGGAGTGTGCTCGGCCTGCACCGTCTGGCTGGACGATCTCGCGGTCGCATCCTGCAGCGTTCTGGCCATCGAAGTGGGGGAGCGGAGGATCACCACCATCGAAGGCCTGGCCGGGCAGGACCGCCTGCATCCCGTCCAGGCAGCCTTCATCGACTACGACGCGGTCCAGTGCGGGTTCTGTACGCCCGGCCTGGTCATGTCGTGCGCGGCCTTGCTGGCACGCAACCCCCGCCCGGACCGGAAGGAAATCGAGACGGCCATCAGCGGTCACCTGTGCCGCTGCGGAACCTATCCGCATGTCGTGCAGGCCATGCTGGCTCTGGGCACACGGGAGGAACCGGACCTTGAATGACGAATTTCCGCGGCGACGCGAGCACTTCCCCGTCGGCCTGGCCCATCTCGGGCTGGAGACGGTCGAGCGGGAGATCCCTGCCGACGAACCGCCGGCACTCGGCCCCAATGCCGGCCTGCGTCAGATCGGCAAGAATGCGCCGCGCTGGGATGCGCGCGCAAAGGTCACCGGCGCCGCCCGCTATACGGTGGACGTATCGCTGCCGGGAATGCTGCATGCCGCCGTGCTGCGCTCGCCCTGGCCGCATGCCCGCCTGCGCTCGATCGATCTGTCGCGCGCCGCCGCGGCGCCCGGCGTGCATGCAGCGCTCACGGTTGCCGAGCCGCCGGTGTCCGGAAAACCCATCGTCCTGCGATATGTCGGTCAGCCCGTTGCGGCCGTAGCCGCCGAAACACCGGCGCTCGCACAAGCCGCATTGCAGCTGATCGACGTGCGCTATGAGCCCCTGCCCTTCGTGACCGATCCGGATCGCGCGAAACAGGCGGACGCGCCGGCTGTCTACCGGAAACCGGAGCTGGACAAAGTTCCATCGGCCGGCCTGCCGGCCTCGGCGGCGGTCTATCCGCTGAGCGGCAATGTACTGGGCCCCGAGAGCCGCAACAGCCGCGGTGACGTCGCCACCGGCTTTGCCGAAGCGGCGGTCGTCGTGGACGGCACGTACCGCACCCAGGTGCAGACGCATTGCTGCATGGAGCCTCATGCCATTGTCGCCTCCTGGCACGAGGACGGTCTCGACGTCTGGATGTCCACCCAGTTCACCGCAGGGGTGCGCGTCCAGCTGGCCCGGCATTTCGGGTTGCCGCTTTCCCGGGTTCGCGTCCAGGTACAGGCCATGGGCGGAGGCTTCGGCTCCAAGTCGCAGATGGGTGTGTACGGACGCACTGCCGTATCCCTTTCGCGACTGGCCGGGGCGCCGGTGCGGCTCGTCTATCGTCGCGACGAGGAACACATGGACAGCGGAAACCGGCCTTCCAGCGAGCAGCACCTGCGCATCGGGGCGCGCAGCGACGGCACGCTGACGGCAATTTCGCTGCATTCCCACGGCAGCGCCGGCATCGCATTCGGTGCCGCCCCCGGCGGGATCGCCAGCGCCCTGTACCCCTGTCCGAATATGGAATCGCTGCACTACGATGTCTTCACCAACGCCGGCCCGAGCTGCGCCATGCGCGGGCCCGGCAATACCCAGGGGGCCTTCGCGCTGGAGCAGAGCATCGACGAACTGGCGGAAAAGCTGGCTCTGGACCCCATCGTCCTGCGGGACCGGATCGATCCGAGCCCCGTTCACCGGGAAGAACGCCGCATGGGCGCCGAGCGGATCGGGTGGTCGCAGCGCCGCGCACCCGCCTCCGACCCCGGGCCGCTCAAGCGCGGCGTCGGCATGGCCCAATCCCTGTGGCCGGCCAACGTCCAGATCAACACCGCCTGCGAAGTACGCCTGTGGCGGGACGGCAGCGTCGAGGTACTGTCCAGCGTTCAGGACATCGGCACCGGCGTCGGGACCGTGCTGGCGCAGGTGGTCGCCGAGGAACTGGGCCTCGAACCGGCAGCGATCCGGGTACGCATCGGGGATACGGAATTTCCGTCAGGGCCACCGTCCTACGGCAGCCGCACGACCGCCTCCATCACCCCGCCCGCACGCACCGCCGCCTGGCGGGTCAAGGAGGCGTTCTTTCGCACCATCGCATCGGCCTGGCAGGTCGACGCGCACACGCTGATCGTCCAGGACGGCTCGATCCAGGTACGCAACGACCCGCAGCGCCGCATCTCCTGGCAGGAGGCGGCCGCCGCCCTGCGTACCGACCGCATCAGCGCGACCGCCGGACGGGCGGACGACTATGCCGGGTTCCGCTATCGCTCGGGCGATGCGGCCATGGCGCTGAACGATCTCGGCGGAGCACAGTTCGCCGAGGTGGAAGTGGACACCGAGAGCGGCGTCATCCGCGTGCTGCGGGTAGTTGCCGTCCATGATTGCGGCCGCCCCATCAACCCCAGGCAGATCGAGAGCCAGGTGCAGGGGGGCGTGCTCATGGGCATTTCCTATGCACTCATGGAAGAGCGGATCCTCGATTCCCACACGGGCTGGATGCTCAATCCCAACTTCGTCGACTACAAGGTGCTCGGGCCGCAGGACGCGCCCGAAATCGACGTCGTGCTGCTCGAGAATTATCAGGGTTTCAGTGCATCGGACGCCTACGGCATTTCCGAGCCGGCGAACATCGCGACGGCCGCCGCCATCGCCAACGCCGTGTACAACGCCATCGGCGTGCGCATCCGGTCGCTACCCATGACACCGGCCGCGGTGCTCCAGGCGCTCGGCCTCGTACCGGGAGGGCGTCACTGATGGAACCCTTCGCCTGGCAGCCCGCCGCCTCACCCTCGGAAGCGGCCTCCATCGCCACCCACACCACCGCCGAAGCGATGCTCACGCTGACCGGCAGGCCGGACACCCAGCAGGCCATGCTCATCAAGGCCGGCGGGGTGGACCTGCTGGATCTCATGAAAGAGGGGCTGGTGAACCCCGGCCGACTGATCGATATCAGCCGCTTGCCGGACCTGGACGGCATCTCCGGGGAACCGGACGGGGGCGTACGCATCGGTGCGCTCGCCACACTGGCCCGGATCGCCGCGCACCCTGCCCTGCAGCAGAGCCATGCCGCATTGAGCCAGGCGGCTGCGCTAGCCGCCAGTCCCCAGATCCGCAACCGCGCCACCCTCGGCGGGAACCTGTTGCAGCGACCCCGCTGCTGGTATTTCCGCTCCGCCGCGCATCACTGTCTGCGCAAGGGCGGTGCGCACTGCTTTGCCTTTCCGGGCGACAACCGCTACCACGCGGTTTTCGCCAATCAGGGATGCGCCATCGTCCATGCCTCGACACCGGCCACCGCGCTGGCGGCGTACCGTGCCGAAGTGGAGCTGGCGGATTCTGCCGGCCATCGACGCCGGGTTCCGCTGGCGGATTTCTTCGTGTTGCCCCAGGCAGACATGCACCGCGAGAATACGCTGGCCCGCGGAGAACTTTTGACGGCGGTCTGGCTGCCCCCGCAGAAACCGGACTGTCGTGCGCAGTATCTGCAGATCGGGGAAAGAGCGGCATTCGACTGGCCCCTTGCCGCCGTGGCAGCCGTTCTGGACATGGATGGGACGGGCCATTGCCGCCAGGCGAGCATCGTGCTCGGCGCCGCAGCCCCGGTTCCGTGGCGTGCGCGCCAGGCCGAGGCCCTGCTGGCCGGGGCCAGGATCGACAGCGCGACGGCCGCAGCGGCGGGCGAAGCCGCGCTGGCAGGCGCCACGCCGCTGTCGCAGAACGCCTACAAACTGCCGCTGCTGGCGGCGCTGGTGCGCCGTGCCGTACTCAGTGCTGCCGCCATCGACACCGTATTGCCGGCGAATCCCGGTGCACCGTAGTCACGATGCAGACCACCCCGTCGCAAAGGGTCGATCGCCGGGGAACATCGATATTTCTTAAACACGGTACGCCCCGCCGGAATCCAACCAGATCCGCCTGCCTGACCAGGACTCGAATTCGCTGCGCGGCGACCCGCTTTGCCGGATCACGGAACGCAGAGTACCAATTTCGGGTTCCGGGTGATCCGGAACGGGAACGGTGGCACTGCCTGCCTCCACCCGGCGTTGCATGACGATGTGACTGCCTCGTCGTCGCACCTCTGCAAATCCATGCTTTTCCAGCACACGGCAGACATCGCGCCCCGAGAGGACGGCGCAGTTTACCCATGCGCCGCTTCGAAAGCCGTCACCAATATCGCGTTCGGGGCGCACGGCGACGTACAGATTGTCTTCACGCTCCACCATCGCGGTCTATAGAGTTGCTCGCCATCGGGAATTTCCCTGTCGGCTACCCGTCAAGGATAGCCCGTTCATTACGCAGGATGTTACGTGCAGTCTCGATGCGGCGCATCGCCGCCTGAGCTTGCCGGCATTCCTGAACCGGTCGCGCGCCAGACAGCCCCGTATGGGACAGGCGGGAATTCCCGGTCAGAATCCCGGCAAGGTCGTCAGCGCGCCGTACACGCCCAGCCCGGCCGAGAGCGTTGCGATGGCGGTGACCAGCCAGAAATACCCGCCGCTGATCCGGTGTCCCTTGGGCAGGGCCTTGACGGCCAGCGCCACCAGAAAGCCCAGCACCATGGGCAGCAGAAAGGCATTCATCACTTCCACCGTGATATCCAGGGTCACCAGGTTGGGAATCAGCACCACGGCCAGGGCACCGGCAACGATGATGGTGGTGTACACGCCGTAGAACCAGGGCGCCTCGAGCGGGTGGTGTTCGAGCGAATGCTTGAATCCGGTGACCTCCCCCCAGCCCCAGGCTCCCGCCAGCGAGGCCACGATGGCGGCGATCATGCCGGCTCCGATGATGCCCAGTGAAAACACCACCCGCCCCCAGTAATTGCCGAGATAGGGAATGAAGGCGTGCGCGATCTGCTGAACGGTGTTGAGCGGCGCGTTGGGGTTGCGGATCCCGATGGTGGCTGCAGTGGCGATCAGGATGGCGGCCATGATGGCCTGCGTGATCACGGACCCGAGCGCCGTATCCCAGCGGGCCGCGCGGTAGTCCTCCGGATGCAGGCCCTTGTCGGCGACGGCCGACTGCTGGTAGAAAATCATCCACGGCATGATGACGGCACCGATATTGGCCGCAACCAGCGTCATGTACCCCCGATTACCGAGCGGTGCGTGCACCAGGCCGTCCACCACGGCATGCAGGTCCGGATGGCTGACCCAGGCGATGCCGAAAAAGACGATTTCAAACCCCCCCATGGCCAGGGCAATTCGTTCCACCTGCCGGTAGGATCCCGTCCACACCACGACCAGCAGGGTGAACGCCGCCAGCCCCACGCCCACGGCGCGCGGCTCGCCGAACAGCTCGCTCACTCCGGCCACCCCGGAAAACTCCGTGAGCAGCGCTCCGGTGGTTGCAACCGTCAGGCCAGCGACCGAAATATACGCCCAGGATTTTCCGAAAGTCTCGCTGATCAGCTCACCGTGACCTTTTCCGGTGAAGATGCCGAGCCGCACGGTCAGCTCCTGGACGAGATACAGCACCGGCATCAGCAGGAACTGCAGCAGCAGGAGCTTGTAGCCCCACTGGGCACCGCTCTGGGCGGCGGTGACGACACTGCCCGCATCGGTATCTGCCAGCATCACCACGAGGCCGGGGCCGAGCACAGCCAGAACGCTGGCCCAGCGGACATAGCGGGTTTCGGGAAGCGCAGGTACGGTGGACATTTTAGAACAATTCTCATTCATTCTTGGTAATGAGAATTATTACTGTCTGTTAGCTGCCTGTCAAGCGACACCGGCACGGTTTGCTTCCATCCGGACTGGAACACCCCCGTGCGATGCCGGACCAGCCCCGACATCAGCCACTCCGGGCGAGCCCGCCGCGAACGAGGAACGGGACCCCGGCCCGCGCAGGCATCCCGCAGACCACGAGACGGTCCGCGACGCGGTGTCCGAAGAGGACCGCCGGGATATCGGCGCGCGGCATGCCCGTGGTCGTGCCCGCGACCCGGGGAATCCAGCTTTGCAAGCGGGCCGCGTGGGTCGGGCACTGGAGCTGCGCCTTGTCGCCGATTCCGGCGAGACGCAGTTGCAGCTCGGCCGGCAAGGATGGCGCATCGGCATCCGGTACCGCCCGAAGGTGGCCGTGCGCAGTCAGCAGCGGTGCGAGGAAGCCGGTGTCGGCAATCGGCATGACGGCGATTATACGGACATGTTGAATCGGACTGCCGTTCGGGGGTGGAGCCTTATGGCACCGCTTGGAATTCGATCAATAAGCGCGGTGGATAGTGCAAGTGCCCAAACGGCAATCAGCGCCCATCCTGCGCGGGGACACTGCATTGGAATACGCCTGCACCGGCAGCAACAAAGGCAGTGACCCGGTAACCTGATCGCTGCATTTTCACCGTGAGCCGGCTGTGGCCGGTCGTTGCCAAGACGCCTGCTCCGGACAATGCAGTGCCCCAGGCGGTTTTTTTCGTCGGGTCTCCGGCATGCTGCGCCGCAAGCCGGGCGTGGCCGACGTCCCGCGAGCGGGAGACGTCGCCAGGTCCCATGTTAGTTCTTGTTGCGTAATGCGCAACGCGCTATCATTAGCGCATGATTCAGTCGTTCCGGCATAAGGGACTGAGGAGATTCTTCGAGTCGGGAAGCTCGGCTGGAATCCAGCCCCACCACGCCAAACGGCTGAGAATGCTCCTAGCCGCCCTGGATACTGCCCATACTATCGAGGACGTGGATATTGCGGGGTTCCGCCTGCACCCTTTGCGGGGCTCCGAACGTGGCCGCTGGTCGGTATGGGTCAACGGAAACTGGCGTTTGACATTTGAGTTCAGGGACGGTCACGCCTATGCCCTGGACTATGAGGACTATCACTGATGGCTATGCACAATCCTCCCCACCCCGGCGAGTTCATCACCGAGGTCTATTTGAAGCCCAATAACCTCAGTGGTCGCGAGCTTTCCGCAAAGCTCGATGTATCCGCTTCCACGCTGAATCGTATTCTGAAGGGAAAGAGTGGTATCAGCCCGGAAATGGCCCTGCGCCTCTCAACGGCGCTCGGCCGCTCTGCGGAGAGTTGGCTTTCCATGCAGGTCAACTACGACCTATGGCAGGCTAAACAGCGCGTCAAGCTCGGAAAGGTGCGCAAGGTCCGGCTTAAGGCGGCCTGATTACACGTTCGGCATGAACGCCGAAGCGGGCTCGCGGTTATGGCGCGAGGGTCTCGGCCGCTTTTTTCCGGCTCCCGTCCGGGAAGACGCTCTGTCGTAGGACCATTGGCAAACTAAACTGTTAAACAAACCAATGCCTTGCAGCGCCCACAAGTTTGCCCATCCTACGAAAACCTACGCAAATCGGGGTTGACCGAGAATAATGTGGCAAAAATTGGCAACGTGGCAGACCAGTGTGCCGGCGACGGCGTCCCTGGCAGATGCCGGTGGTGGCATCCATGCCCACAGGATTCCGGTCTGATCACATTTATCATCAGATGATATAGTTCCTTATGCAAAGGAATCCCGGCATCGACACCTTGCTCGACTTGCACGGAGAAATCATCGAACAAGGCCATGGATATTGGGTCAGCATCGAGGCCTGGCGGGTCGAGTCGATACCCGAGATCCCCCACGGCATTCGCCATGCGCTCACGCTCCATGAGCCCTACGGGAAGCGAATACTCGGTTATGACAACGCCCATGCGGTCAAACCGCCGAAGAAGTTCAAATATGCTGGGCGCATCCTGGCCTATGACCCCAAGCACCGCCACGCCTCGGACAAGGGAGTGCCCTATGGATTCCGGGACGCCCACGAGCTGCTGACGGACTTCTTCGCCGAAGTCGATCGCGTGTTGCAGGAGACACAGAAATGAAGGCCATTGTGATCGGCATCATGCCGCAAGACAAAATCCGCAAGCGCGTGCTCGCGATCGCACGGGGCGACTACAGGCCCAAGCCAGGCGAACCCAAGGTCTGGTTTACCTCGATGAAGTCGCTTGCCGAAGTATTGAGCGACGAGAACCGCGCGCTGCTGAGGCTCATCACGGAAACGCAACCGGAATCGATCTCGGCCTTGGCCGCAGCCACGGGCCGCAGTCCAGGCAATCTCTCCCGCACGCTGAAGACCATGTCCCATTACGGCATCGTCGAAATGCGCCGGGAGAAGCGGCACGTACGTCCCATTGCGAAGTCTACGGAGTTCCGGATCGTTGCCGCTTGAGGTGGGCTCGCCATCGTCGCAACGAGCAAAACGTAGCCCGTACTATGGGCTCACCAATCCCGGCCGGGAATTGCCCGATGAGATCATTACGGGCTGGCTTTGGAATAAAGCCGTACACCTCTCCACCCGTCAAGCAAGGATGACAGCAACCGTGATTGGGTGTTGTCATCATGCCTTTTCACGATGCGATTGCTGAGTCGGCAGAAGCGTGCCTGCTGATAGACAAACCCCGGGTGGTGGTAACAGCGATTGAGCAGGGCAATGAGATCCATGGGCAAGAAGAACGGGCCCTCCTCCGGCAACCAGGTTGTTGTGTCTGTCTGCACATCGGCGGCAGCGAGCCTGGGCGCATATTGCAAGGACATCTATCACTGGGCAAGGAGCTGGGCGGGCTTCCCCGCACTCGATGTACCGGTGAGCAAGCGCATGGTGGCCGAGATGAAGCCGTTCCCCGCTTCCCTGATCGCTGCCGGTCGCGCCAGGAAGACGGTCAGGCGCTACGGCGATTACCTCTGGGTTCTGGGAGGGGAGATCATCCGTCGGGTTTATGCAGCGCACGCGCATCGTGCTGCTGGCGGCCGACGGTCTTCAGAGCAAGGACATTGCCACACGGCTGGGCGTGGGCCGAGTGCAGGTGTCGCGCTGGCGCGAGCGCTATGCCCAATTGCGATTTGCCGGCATTGAACGTGACCTGCCACGAGGTGCGCCGCCGATAAAGGTGGATGTGGCGCGGCTGGTGGAACTGACAACACAGAGCAAGCCTGCGGCGGCGACGCACTGGAGCACGCGCAAGATGGCAGCGACGTTGGGCGTCAGCGCCGCCAGCGTTTCGCGTCATTGGCGTGCCAGCGGACTGAAGCCTCATCTTGTACGCGGTTTCAAGGTCTCGCGCGATCCGAAGTTCATCGAAAAACTCGAGGACATCGTGGGTTTGTATATGTCGCCCCCCGAGAATGCCTTGGTGCTGTGTTGCTTTGATCCGAGCCAGGTGCAGGCGCTCGACCGTACGCTGCCTGGATTGCCGCTCAAGAAGGGGCGCGCTGGTACCCTGACTCACGACACCAAGCGTAACGGTACCGCCACTCTGTTCGCCGCACTCAACGTGCTCAATGGCACGGTGATCGGCCAATGCCAACAGCGGCACCGTCATGTCGAGTGGCGGAAGTTCCTGAAGAAGATCGACCGTGAGACACCCATGGACAAAACGTTGCACCTGATCGCCGACAACTACGCCACACACAAGCATCCCGTCGTGCAGGACTGGCTCGCCAAGCATCCGCGTTTTATCATGCACTTCACGCCGACTTCCGCGTCGTGGTTATCTCACGTCAGCAACTGCCGCTTGTCCTGACAGTCAAGCAGTTCATTTCGAGATCACGCATCCCTTCCACCCCAAGCGCGGGGCCCGGTTCGTACTGCTGACGCGTCGGCAGAACTGGGGAGAGGACCGGGTAATGTTCTTTGATGCCCAGGGCCGCCTGCGCTCGATATTGGAGTCATGGACGAGTTTCGCCGACGAGGACCCGTTTACCCGGGCGTCCGCGGGCCGCTCATGGTTCCGGCCTGATGATCTGGTGCAGCTGAGCGTGCTGCTCGCCGAAATCG
>JAKASJ010000004.1:0-1300 GCA_021819085.1 Pseudomonadota bacterium
CAGCTTTTTAAGTACCGGATACCGGAAAAACTGCCAATGATTCCTGTATATAGCTGCGGCATGAACGTATAAGGGCACCGGAAGGTTGTATATAATGAAGGTAAAGCCAGGCCCCGGAGAAGGGTCTGCGAACGATCTGGCTGGACCCATCGTCACGATGGGTCGCATTGCCGGAATCGTATTCAATAACAACGAGGGGTGTATCACGTCGCTGTGACCGTCATCCAGGCCGTTTTCCGGCCGTGGATACTTGTGCTGGCTTGTGCATTTGGCGCCCTTCGGAAATTCCAGGCGTCGTCCGTCGGTCTGGTAGCTGCAGATCGCCTGGCAGGCGGCTCGTCAGCGGGTGTGCGCGATAGAGGGGAGAGTATAGGGGTGAGAAGGAGAGGCTTTTGGGGGGCTGTACGGTCCTGCGCGGGTGATTTCCAGCCACGGCGGAGGTTTACGCGCGCATTGCCTGCTGCCGCGGTGCGCGCCAGCATGCCGTTTCGGCGCAGCTGCCTGGCTGAACACGTCGAAGATCGTTGCTGCAGGCAGATATCGGAAACAGCATGATCAGGCGGCGCAGATGCGACCTAGCCGTGCTTCGGAACCGGTTTTTACGTGTTCCGGTGTGTGAGTGGCCGTGTCTTGGCGGATTCCGATGAACCGCCGGCAGCGCAATCTGATGACTCTGGCCGTCGCGGCGAGTCTGATGTTGCTGGTGTTTACGGCCATCCGCATGCTGGAGTCCGCTCATCGCAGCGCAAACGGACGCGTCGGAACGGAAGCCAGGGCCAGGGTCGCCATTCCAAACATCCGTGCCCGGCACTCGTTACGGCTGCCGAGTCAGCGCCCCGACTATGTGCAATCCATCCGGTCCGCAGAGCGTGCCGCCGGCGCCAGGAATTACCGGAAGGCGGATGACATCCTTGGACGTCTCCATCGGACATATCCGCAAAACCAGGAAGTACTGGCGATCGCGCTGCAAATGCAATGTGCCCGGCATCGGTTTTCGGAGTATGAACGGTTCGTGCGCAATGAAAGCCGCGCAAGACCGATTCCCGAAATGAAATACGCGTTACGGATATGTCGAAACGACCTTGCCCTCGACCGGGCACAGCGCCTCCTCGGGCAGGGGGATGCCGTGGGGGCGATCCGCATCGCAGCGCCGCTGTATGCCTCGGGTCCGGATCCCTACCGTGCCGGGCTGATCCTGGCGCGTGCCTACGTGGCCAACCATGAGGAGCCACGCGCAGCGCAGCTCTACAGCGAGCTCGCGCGACGCTATCCGCGTGATCCTGGCCTCGCCCGACAGGCG
>JAKASJ010000004.1:1310-143453 GCA_021819085.1 Pseudomonadota bacterium
TCCCTACCGTGCCGGGCTGATCCTGGCGCGTGCCTACGTGGCCAACCATGAGGAGCCACGCGCAGCGCAGCTCTACAGCGAGCTCGCGCGACGCTATCCGCGTGATCCTGGCCTCGCCCGACAGGCGCGGCTTCTGAATACCCGCCTTGCCCTCGACCGGGCACAGCGCCTCCTCGGGCAGGGGGATGCCGTGGGGGCGATCCGCATCGCAGCGCCGCTGTATGCCTCGGGTCCGGATCCCTACCGTGCCGGGCTGATCCTGGCGCGTGCCTACGTGGCCAACCATGAGGAGCCACGCGCAGCGCAGCTCTACAGCGAGCTCGCGCGACGCTATCCGCGTGATCCTGGCCTCGCCCGACAGGCGGTGCTGGCCAGCGTGCATGCCAGGCGTTACCAGAATGCCAGGTCGATTTACGCGACACTGCCCAGGACGCAGCAACAGTCAGTCCTCGCCGACCTGAATAACAACTACGATCCGATTTACCCCGATTCCATCGCCATCCTGGCTGGCCACGCACACGCTTCCGGTATCGTGCCGAGCGAGGACTACTACGAGGGGCTGCGAGCGAAGTTCGCGCTTGCCTCCGGAACCCTGGTCGGTGACGCCATCCGTGCGCATCGGTTCGGGGAGAACGCGGATTCGTACGGGGCCAGCTACTATTTCGGCATCGGCCACGGGTACAGCGGCGAATGTGCCGTGTCGTACAGCCCGAGCGATACATTCCTGGCGCGCGAATCCGCCGCGTTTGCTCTCACGAAGGATTATCGCTACTACGCTCTCTATGGAGGTGTGCGCCGCCTGGTTTTTTCCACGGTGTCCGCCAATGTCTTTTTCGGGGGCGTCGCTCTGGACGTGAACCGTAAATTGACGATCAGGACCGGCATTTATTACGTCCCGCAGACCAGCGCCTACAGCTATCTATTCGCGCCGCAGTGGACCCAGGACGGAAACAAGACGTTCCTGTACCTGACGGCTGGCATGGCTGGAGAACAGCTCAATGTCAGCGGCGCCATACTGCGCACGCCAAGCGACAGCGTCAAGCTGGGAAGAATACAGCAGATCACGCCTACGGTTTCGCTGGAGGGCGATGTGTTCTATGAGCATCGCTCCGGCCTCTATGACCGCAGCGGCGTGGATGTCTCGCTGATCAAGAGGTGGTGAATGCACACGATTGATGGTCTGACTTCCCCGTACATCGTCGTCTTGCTGCTGCGTGGCATCATCTTCGTTTTCGCTGCGTCACTGGCGGCCCTGTTTCTGGGGCTGGGACTGCATAAGCGTCACGTCGTAAACGTCGCTCGCAGCAGGGAGGAGAAGATCCTGTTTTATGCCGGCGAGCTGGTGTCGTTATGTGCTGGCACCACCGCATCCGTGACTGCGCCTCGCAATCTTCGCGAGGCGCTGAGTCTGGCCAGCGCTTTCGCCAGTTTCTCCTTTCACGATGATGCGGAGATCTCCAGGGCACAGAGCGCGATCGCGGCATCTCCGGAGATCCAGATCCTGAAGAACGCACTTTCGTCGGAGGATTGGGGGGTCCGTTGCCGGGCGCTCGGAGCTTTTTCTGACCTGCGCGATCCGGCGTATTTCGAGTATCTGTGCAATTTTGCAGAGCATGAAGAAGTTGTGCGCGTGTTCGGCAGCTGCCTGTCGGCCTGTGCCATCCTGATCCGGGAGCCCGGGCAGTTCAGGGAATTTTCGTTGCTTCTCGACAGGAGGCCGGTTCTGTCAGCCAGTTACGATGAAGGCGCAGTCAGAACTGCAATCAGGTCTCTGATCTCGCGCAGTGGTGCGGCCGAGTCTTATCAGGTCATGCGGGACTGCCTTTTCTCGGAGACGCTGAGCGAGCAGTACAAGGCGGCTCTGATCAACGCGATAGGCAAGGAAAACTTCACGCGCATGACGGATGCCATAATCGATTATGCGCAGGTCAGCGAGGAGCGGATCATCCGCATTTCCGCGATGCGGGCGCTCTACAACATGGGGGTATGCGACGGCCTGATCAGCAGAGGGTTTCGGTCAGCGGACCCGGTGGTCCAGATCGTCGCGATTCGCTCCAGCCTGCATTGCGACGGTGCCGTCGAAGAGCAGCTTGTCCGATTTCTCGGGTCGCCACATTTTGATGTGCGCTATGCGGCGGCCATGACGCTTGTGAAGTTTCCGTCCGGAGGACAGGAACTGCTGCAGCAGGCAAAAGCGGGCAGCGACCCCTTCGCCACCGACATGGCGGAGTTTGCGCTATCGGTGAGATAAGGCACCGCAACGGGTTAGGGCCGACGCGCGACGGTGGAGCACAGGACATTGCACGGACGCTGGCTGCCGCAGGCCGGTGCGGCACATGCGGCAGGGGGGTTGTCCATGTATTCGCGCCGGGTGTCAGGCGGTCTTGTCACACACGAGGCAGGCGCGGGCCGGGAGATAGCGAGTCAGGGTGGCCGTTTCATGTGTAAGGGCGTGGAGCGGCTTTTTAACAGGTTGGGGTCTGAAACTGGCTGACGGGTGTTGCAACGATGTTCAGAACCATAGCGTATGCGCTGATTGTCTATCAGGTAGTCATACTGCTTTATTTTCTACTGCTCAATTCGGGCTATACGTTTATAACCCTGTTCGCTTTCCGTTTCATACGGCGTTCGGCCGATGCCGCCCCGGATCTGGAGGGGTTGCAGCGCGCATTGGCGTTATCCAACCTCAGGCCGATCAGTATCATCATTCCCGCCTACAACGAGGAAGTGAATATCGCCAGCACCGTGCTGGCCGCGACCAAGATAGAGTATCCGGAGTTCGAGATTATCGTGGTTAATGACGGCTCTACCGATGGCACGCTGGAGGCGCTCAAGAAGTGCTTCGAGCTGCAGGAGATTCGCCGTCCCGCCGGAATCCATATAAAGAGTGAGCCCGTCCGGGCGGTTTTTGTTTCCGGCAATCACCCTAATGTGTGGGTTCTCGACAAGTACAATGGCGGCAAGGCCGATGCCCTGAATGCCGGTCTGTCCTACAGCCGTTTCCCGCTGTTTTGCACCATCGACGCCGATTCGATACTGGAAACGGACGCGCTCTTGCGCATGGGGCAGCAATTCCTGCTCAACCGGGAGCTGATTGCTGCCGGCGGTGCGGTGCGTGTTTTAAACGGTTGCGAGGTGCGGGATTCGTCGGTCGTGAAGATCAAGGCGCCCCGCAGCGTCCTCGTCAACATCCAGATCGCCGAATACCTGCGGGCGTTCATGGCGGGACGCGTCGCATTCGGTGAAATCGACAGCCTTCTGATCATATCGGGTGCGTTTGGGATATTCAGAAAGGATCTGGTGCTTGCGATCGGCGGCTTTCGCATGACGGTCGGGGAGGACATGGATCTCATTCTCCGGCTGCATCGGCACTGCGTCGACAATGGTATCCGGTACAAGGTCTATTACATTCCCGAGCCGGTATGCTGGACGCTGGTTCCTGGCGATTTGTTGTCGCTGCTGCGGCAGCGGAACCGATGGCAGCGCGGGTTGTTCGACAGTCTCTGGCATAACCGGGTAATGCTGTTCAACAAAAAGTACGGAAAGGCTGGTATGGTCGGGATGCCTTATTTTCTCATCGCAGAACTGCTCGGTCCGGTCGTCGAATTCGTCGGCTATTTCGGGTTTGTCCTGTTTCTGGTTTTTCACATGGTGAACCCGGTATTTGCGACCCTGTTCTTTACCTTTTCCATATTATGGGGAATGTGGCTCAATGCGTCGGCGGTATTGCTCGACAATTTCGTCATCCATCGTTACGAGAAACTGACCGATTCGTACAAGATCGCGCTGCTCGGATCTCTGGAGTATCTGGGGTACCGGCAGCTGGTTGCGGTCGAAAGGCTGATTGCGACTTTTCAGATCTGGCGCAGCCACTGGGGGAACATGAACCGAAAACCGATCCAGGGGTCCGAATCCGGGTCGGACTAGCAGCGGGCTGTGGCACGGATTGGTACCGGGCTCGGCCATGGTCGTCCGCACGGGATGCCGGACGCGTAACGGGGTTGGGACTGTCGATCACCGGAGTCGGAATCCGTCGACGCGGTCCGAGTGAAGCGGGGAATCCGGATTGAATGAGGAACGGCGTGTGACACAACAGTTCTGGCCGGCCGACATGCCGCAGCGTCTGACCGGGGTCGCGCTGCGGTTGGGGCTGCTGGCGGTCATCCTGGCGGCACCGGCTTACGTCTTTCTGTCGAATTTCGCCACGTTCGAGCCGTATCTGTACCCGCTGCACCTGTTACAGGGGAATGTTCGTGAGGTCACGCACACCGTGATCGTCGGGCCCTACCCGGATTATGGTCTGATCTCGGATCTGCGGGAGCGCGGTGTGCGCACGATCATTTCGCTGCTGGACAAGCACCTGATCTATGAAAAATCCCTGATCCGCAAAGAGGACCTTTATGCCGGGCAGATGGGTATCAGGGAGTACGATTTCCCGATGGACAGCCGTGAGCCTCCGACCAGCCGTCTCAATGCCGCGGCGCTGCGCGACATAAGCCGGTATATCCGGCGCCATCCGCATACGAAGGTCTACATCCATTGCTACCTCGGCAAACACCGGGTCGGAGACGTGGTGGACATGCTCCGGGCGCAGCGAAAGGATCAGACGCCATCGGCAGTCGAGGCGCCGGTACGCTGAAGCGTGCCGGAAGCTCGCTGCGGCATCTGTTGCGAAATCGTAGGCAACCCCCATTGCCGTGCAGTGCCGATGCCGGGTGGCGCTAGCGGATCCAGACCCGGTCAAGACCGTCCATGATCCAGCCGGAAAAGCTCCGGTAGGGGATTGGCGAGCGTGTGTAGCGGAATGCCGCGCGCACATGGGGATAAAAGGAGATTTCGGATCCCGGCACCCGGTATTGGCGGGCGTAATGGGTGAAATCGCGCGGATCTTTTGCAAGGTACGGGTGACCGTCGGACATCCGTATATATGGGGCCAGCTGCGAGACCGCGAGGAAGTAATGCGTCTCGGTCGGTATGTGTCCCAGCTCGATGCCCAGCATGACCGGTTTGCCATACATCCGGCCGTAGCACAGACCTTTATTTGAAATGGCCCGCAGCTGACCGATGCGCGTGCGGTAGCTCATGATCGCCACGCTGTCCGCATTGCGGAATACGATTCCCTCCAGGTTTCGACCCCCGACGGCTTCCTGGTCGAACCAGAAAGGGATCACCACTTCGAACGGGATCCTGCCGGCAGATCTCGCATGAAGCGCGCGCAGCAGTCCGGCATAGCGCCTCAGCACCGCTTGCCGGTTGCTGCGGTAGCGCCTGAGCAGATAGGGCTCGATGTCGAACTGTATTCCGGAAAACCCCGCCGTGTGAGACCGGTTGTACGCAAGCACCCGGTCGACCGTCCGCAGATCGGGCCCATAGTCGTCGACATCACCGGGCGATCCGCCCAGGGCAAAGACGCGTATGTTGTGGCTCCTGGCCAGCTCCAGAAAGCCCGCAAATGAATTCAGATCGGGATGAATCTGCAGGTAGAGTGCGCTGATGCCGTGCGCAGCCGCCCGTTGCAGGAATGCCCGGGCCGCATTCCGATCGTGCAGTAATGCTTCCGACCGCCAGACCCAGGCGGCCACAACGGGGCGGGTTCCCGTGACCGGTGACGACAGCGGGCATTGCAGAGGCGGTACCGAGGTATTCATGTGGACCAGGCGCTGGCGGTATTCAATGGTTGGCAGTTCCTTTCCGGCATAGACGAATTCCAGGTACTTCGATCGCTCGAGTCGGCTGCTGTCGAGGGCTATCCCGGGTGCGGTCACGGGGGTGGTTACGCAACCCGCCAGCAGGACGGCCAGCAGCAGGCAGGCTGGTCGCGCAAGGCTGCCAGAGACAATGCGGTTTCCGGTTCGTCCGCACGGGGGAGGGTGGCCCAGTGTCATGGGTTTGCGAGGCAGGCCATGGGATAAGACATGAGCGGGGTCACGCCGTATCTGCAGACGCCCTTTTTGGCGCTCGTCGCCGCATGGAGTTCATTGGTGTAGAGCACATTGGCGCAGCCCCGGTCAGGACATCTTGCGGAATCTATCCAGGTCACCCGTTTTCCCGCGGGCAAAGGATATGGATCTGGGCTTCATGATGCTGTCCGGCTGTCGGAAAACAGCCACCCAGCCCGGACCTGAGCGTGGGCCAGGGGCTGGATTCAGGGCACTGCTCGTGAATTGGCGGGGAATGATCCTTAGCGGTCGTTGCCGGCAAACATGCCAAGCAGCTGAAGCAGGCTGGTGAACAGATTGTAGATGGCCACATACAGGCTCACCGTTGCCATGATGTAATTCGTTTCGCCGCCGTTTATAAGTGCGCTGGTCTGATAGAGGATGTAGCCGCACATCAGCAGCACGAACATGGACGAGACGACCAGTGTCAGCACCGGCATATGGAGAAAGATATTGGCGATCGCGGCAATGAAAGCAACCAGGATTCCGGCCGTTATGAATCCGCCGAGATAGCTGAAATCCTTGCGTGTCCGGAAGGCGTATGCCGACAGACCCAGGAATATCGCGCCCGTGCTTCCCATCGCATAGACAATCAGCTCGCTGCCATTGCTGTAGCGGGCAATGTAGAGATTAAGGATTGGCCCGAGCGTATAGCCCATGAAGCCGGTTAGCGCAAAGATCGACAAAATTCCCCAGGAGCTGTTCCGCAGCGCCTGAGTTGTGAACAGCAGACCGAAATAGCCGATCATGACCAGCCAGATGTTGAGCATGGGGGCGTCGGTCAACATCGCCAGACCGGCCGTCGCTGCGCTGAATATCAGCGTAAGTGACAGTAGAATGTAGGTATTCCGGATGACGCTATTGGTTGCCAGAACCGAGGCACGGCCATAGGCGTTCTGGGTTCTGGAGGTTTGGAGATCATGGTTCATGAAATGCCTCTTGTAACAATTTATTAGGTAACGGTTCCTGCCCGCTAAGCCCGAAATGGGCCGGTTATGCTTGTTCTCTAAGACCATAATTGCCGGCAATTGGTTCAACAGGATACCGGAGCCATTGGCGGACGCAAGTGTGGAGGCGGTGTCGCCATGAAGGGTGGCATCGGTTATGCTGTAACGGGGAGCGCAGTGCATGGACCAAGATAAAGTCATTAATTAAGAGAAGTCGCAGGAGACCTGACAGATTTACAGGCCAGGGGAAATCGGTTCTTTCCGGCCTGTTCGTTCCCCAATCCGGAGGCGTGGCAGAGTGGTTGAATGCAGCTGACTTGAAATCAGCCGTACCTTCACGGGTACCGTGGGTTCGAATCCTACCGCCTCCGCCAAATCAATGACTTACAGAAATCCCTGGAAAGTAGTCCGAGTTTTTGGTCCAAGTTTGGTCCACAGTCGGTCCAAAAATTGGGAGACACAGCATGGCCACGATCTCGCGTCGCGGGAAAAATCAGTGGCGAGCGCGCGTGCGCCGTGGCGCCACCACCACGTCGAGGACATTCTCGACCCGAGGCAGGGCTGAGGCGTGGGCGAGCCAGGTCGAAGGAGAAATCGCGGATGGTGAGTTCGCGGCGCGCGGCGAGGCCGAGGCGACGACACTCGGCGTTGCATTGGACAGGTACGAGCAAGAAATAATACCGAACAAAGCGCCAGCGACGCGGCCGGCAGAGCGGCGCCGGGTCCATGCGTTACGGCGGAGACCGATTGCTCTTCTCTCACTGTCCCGCATCGGTGGCAAAGATGTTGCTGAATTCATTCGTGAGCGCCAAGCAGAGGGGGCGGGCGCAAATACCATCCGCCTGGACCTCGCCACGATCTCTCATCTTTACACCGTGGCCCGCACCGCCTGGGCATGCCGCACCTGACCAACCCGGTGCCACTTGCACGGACCGCAAAGCCCAGGCTGCCGGGAGGACGGGAACGTCGGTTAGAGGACGGCGAGGAGAACAGGCTGCTGGACGCCGCGAGCCCCGGCCTCCGTCTGGTGATCCGCTTTGCGTCGGCAACCGCTATGCGGCGCGGTGAGATCGCCTCCCTGCGCTGGAAGTATGTAGATCTAAAACAGCGAAGCGCCCACCTGCCAACGACAAAGAACCGCACGGCCCGCACCGTGCCGCTTTCTCGCGAGGCAATCGCCGTGCTCGAATCGATTCCCCGGCGGCTAGACGGAACCGTGTTCGGGATGACGGAGAACACGATCACGCATGCCATGTTTTTGGCATGCCGGGCGGCGAGCGTCAAGGGGCTGACTTTCCATGATCTGCGGCACGAGGCGATCAGCCGTCTGTTCGAGAATACTGATCTTGACGCGATGGAGATCGCGCGCATCAGCGGGCACAAGACGCTCAGCATGCTCAGCCAGTATACCCACCTGCGGGCGCACCGGCTCGCCGACCGGCTGGACGGGGCGCCTAGGATTGGCTAGGTTGACGAATGTACGCTACCAGCGTACATTCATGCCATGATCTTCGTCGAGCTCCCGGTCTTTACGCGTGTGGCGACCGATCTGTTCGACGATGAAGCGTTACAAGGCATCCAGGAATACTGTTGGCAGACCCGGAGGCTGGTGATGTCATTTCCGGCAGTGGCGGATTGCGCAAGCTGCGTATGCCGCTCCCGGGCCGCGGCAAGCGCGGCGGGGCCCGGGTGATTTACTACTGGTGGGCGCGGCGGGAGCACTGTTACTTTGTCTATGCCTACGCCAAGAACGAGCGATCGGATTTGACGCGCGCGCAACTTAAGCAGCTGGCTCGCATTATGAAAGAGGAGACACACGATGGATAAGAAGACCTTCGCAGAACTGGTTTCCAGCGTGCAGGACATGGGGCGACACATGCGCGGCGAAAAAGTGAGCGGGGTGCGGACCACCAGGTTCCGCGAACCGAACGTGGGCGCGATTCGTCGTAAATCGGGATTGAGCCAATCGCAGTTTGCGGCCCTTATTGGAGTGAACCTGCGCACTCTCCAGAACTGGGAGCAGGGACGTACCCGTCCCACCGGGCCGGCCCGCGCTTTGCTGCGGATCGTGCAGAAAAATCCCGAGTCGATCCTGGCCCTGCACGCCGCCTGACTTGACCTTTTTTCCTGGTCTGCTATTTTTTATTTTAAGCAGGTAGCTGGCCTCTTTATAAACAGCATCCAAAGTTTCAGACAAAGCCTCTCTTTGTCTGTTCCCCGCATGAAATCATTTGCGAATCAGTCACTTAGCTTGCTTTAGAGCTTTGCGACTCCGCGCCTGCTCGCCCGGCTGGCCGCCAAAAACCGCGCACTGATTGTCGCTTGAAAATCAGTAAGTTGCGTGCCGCGCGCCGGGCGGTTTCCCCTGCGCCCTTTTTACCTGCCTGGGCGGGCAGGGGAATGATTTTCACAATGAAATCACAAATTTGGACGGTCTCAAGTGCTGCGCTTCAGGTTGGAATTCACCGCATCACCCTCTATAAGTCATTGAAAAATGGCACTATTTCTCTGAAATTCTTCCGGATTGGCCGCCGAATTGTCATTTCAGATCAGGCACTTATGGAGTTTTTAGCAGCCGCCCGCCCTGGTCGGCGAGGAACCAGGCCGACCCAAAAAAGGAGGTAGTAAATGAGAATCAAATTCATTTACCCCGATCCACTGGAGAAACCGTGACATCAAACACCTCCTGTGATGGATCGCATTGACGCGGACAAAGACCCATCCGCGATGGAAGTTATGGCAGTGTCGGCGCCATGATGCGCAAGACGCCGACGCCACCGACGTTCTGCAGCGGGAAATAAACCCTATGTGTCACCGGATCGACCGCGACGGAATGGGCCTCGAACGCAAGATAGGCGCGCCCCATCAGCCGTAAATCCTGCCCCTGGAGGCGAAACACGGTGACGACGCCACTTTCGCTGCCCACATAGAGCCGGTGTAATCCCGCATCGAACGCGCACACGTCGGGACCCTTACCGGTCGCATGGACGGACCGCACGTGCATGGTCTGCAGATCGACGACCAGCAACTTGGCATTGCCATCGCAGGCGACGAACGCCAGGTGGGCAGGGGTATCCAGCAGCAAACTGTGGTCGTCGTCGCACACCGACGGCAACCGATAGCGATGCACAATCCGGTCGGTACGTGGGTTGATTGCGACCACTTCATCGCGTGTCTGGACGTCCACGAGCACCAGCCCGCTCGCGGGGTCGTATTGCGAGTTGCCGACCTCGCCGTCCATTGCAATGGCCGCAATCCGCCGATCGGTGCGGGCATCCACAACCGTCTCGGTCTGGCCTGCCTCATCCGAGATAAACACCTTGTGTTCAACCGGATCGTAGGCCATCCCGTCCGGGTAAACGCCCGCCGGGACTTTTGCCTTGATGCGAAAGGTCCGCTCGGAGATCACATAGACCGCGTTGCGGTCCGTGGCCGTTGCGAACACCTCACCCAGTTGCGGCACCGCGAGTACCCCGTGCACGCCAGAAACATGTGCGATATTGGTGACGACCCGGTTTGTTCGAAGATCGAAAACGGTGACCAGACCGGATCCGAGGTGCGCGATAAACAGCAAACGACGCTGCGGATCCACGCTTGCGTAGTCAAAACGGTCCGCCTTGCCTCCCAGAGGCACGTCCCGATGCACTACCCTGAGGGGTAACGCTGCTGGCGCTGCGTACGACGCGGCACTCACTGATAATGCCAGGGCGAGCGCACCCAGTGCCTGCGTCATGATGCCGATAATAGAGCGCCTCATTGCGCCGGCAAGACCACTAATTCCCCACCCATCCACACGCGGGGTGCGAGAGGGCCGGATTAGACAGGTTCATAGCCTCGGTTGCCTGATACACCTTTCAAGAAGGGCGTGTAGGGACGTTCGATGCGCACGGTCCGGTGATGGCGCAGATAGTCTGCGACGACCTCCCAGATCGGCCGGCCAGTCGGGATTTTCTGAACACTGGCCCAACCCGCAACCTTATAGCGCTTGCGCGCGTCAACGAGAGAACCATCGGCAAGCCGCAGATCCGATATGCGGTGCCCAATGGTACGACCCGGGTCCATGGTGTAACGCAGACCAGCCGTACGGACCATGTCGCCGCCTTCCTGGTAGTACGGATCTTTGTTGAACAGATTGTCGGCGACGTCTTCCAGGATGGTCTTGATCTCGGCCCCCGTGTAGTAGTTGAGGGTGGCCGTGGGATAGGTGATGGCGGTCTGGTTCATCAGATCCTCCATGGTAATTGTGGCGCCCGGCAACAGGTTGGTGCCCCAGCGGAATCCTGGCGAGAAAGCGATCGGCGCATCTTGGACGGCGCACATGGCCTGCATGATCACTTCATCAAACGTGCCATTGAAGTTGCCTCGTCGGTACAGCAGATCACCCGTGGTCGCGAGCTGTTCACCGAGCTTGTGTTCGTAGGGTACCCGTGATTCTCGGATATGCGCGCTCATCGTAGGATCGGCGGGAATCAGGTCAGAGAATACCGGCAGCAGCACAAAACGATGGCCTACCACTTTGCGGCCTTTCACGTGCAGGTCGAGGACGCCCAGAAACTTCCCGTTCGAGCCCGAGTTCATGACGAAGGTTGTCCCGCCCGCATTGCGCACGGGCACTGGGGCGGGCACCGCGTCGTGGGTGTGACCCCCCAGAATGAAATCAATACCGGTGACGCGACCGGCCATCTTGAGATCCACGTCCATGCCATTGTGGGACAACAGGACCACGACGTGCGCCCCCTCCGCCCGCACCTTGTTGACCATCTTTTGCATGTGGTGTTCATCGATACCGAACATCCAATCCGGCGTGAAGTACGCCGGATTGGCGATCGGGGTGTACGGGAATGCCTGACCGATGATGGCGACCTTGACATGGTTGACCTCGCGCAACACATAGGGCTTGAACACCAGATCGCCCCAGGTGTTATCCGCCACGTTCTGCGCGATAAACTCAATGTTACGTGGCTTGAAATCCGTGCGTATGACTTCCTGCATGCGCTCCGCGCCATAGGTAAAATCCCAATGACCCGTCATGAGATCGATGCCCAGAAGCTTTTGCGCATCGATCATGTCTTGCCCCTGGGTCCAGAGAGCCATCGGTGAGCCCTGCCAGGTATCGCCACCATCCAGGAGCAGGCTCCCGTGCGGTCGCTGGGCCCGCAGGTATTGAATCAAGGTGGACAGGTGCGCGAAGCCGCCCAGTTTTCCATACCGTTGCGCACTCTCAATGAAATCGAGATACGTGAATGCATAGGCCCGGCGCCCATGCACCGGGATCCGGAAATGCCGGAGGAATGGTTCACCGACGAGGTGGGGCGGCCGATTTTTCATCACCCCGACGCCTATATTGATGCTGGGTTCCCGGAAATAGACGGGGTTGATCTGAGCGTGGCAGTCGGTGAAGTGCAGCAGATTCACGTTGCCGTAGGGCGGTAGCTCATACATCCGGCCAAAATCCTGAGATCGCGGAACGGTGGATGCGCCGACCGGCGCCACCAAGCCACTCGCGGCAGCCACAGCGATCAGTTGCATAAACTCTCGGCGGGAAAGACTCATAAATTCCTCACAAGTACTATGGATAAGCGGGCAGCGGACAAGTCCGATGGAAATGGTCCACCCATTCGATGTCGGTAAGACACTGGGTACAGCGCCACGTGGTGACATGAACGGGCCAGATACGGTGCATCATGGCCGCGGAGGCCAACTGTGCTGTTCTGTCTGAAGATCGCGACACCAGAGATACAGGGCATCGTACAATAGAAGACCCTGACACAGCAGTTCCTGATCGTCCGTGATCTTGCGCGAGAGCCCCAACGAGATCGCCTGCAGGCCTGCGGCCTCAGGCGCTAAATCTAGACGTCCGGTGTCTGCCCCGCGCACAATAGTGGCCAACTGTTCGAGGGCAGGATCCTTCAAATCGGGGTGCTTCTCTCGATACTGTTTAAGGAAGGCATCGAAGCTGCATTGGTCTCCTTCATGGGATAGTTCCACACCCGGGATATCGTAAGGGACGGCTCCTGTATCCCGAGCTACCCTCAGCACGTCCCCGGGCGGTACGTAGAGAAATTCCGGTTCCGGGTCGATGAAACGCGTGATGAGCCAGGGGCAGGCAATGCGGTCGATCTTCGGGCGTTCGCGGGTCACCCATTTCATTTCTGATGGACCTCGCCACCTGCGGTCTTCCAGCCTTCGATACCGCCTTCGATATAGCGCGCGTTGAGCCCCATCTTCAATAAATGATCCAGTACGGCATTGCTGACCGTGGCGCCACGGACGCAGTAAAGGATGATCTCCTGATCTTTCGGAAGGTCCTGGCTCCAGCGCCGAATGAGGTCTGGGTCACGCCACACGGCACCGGGTATGATGCGGTCGTCATTTTCATAATCGGCGCGACGCCGCACGTCCAGGAGCAGTGTGCGAGTATTGTCAGCAAGATGTTTCTTCAGTGCGCCCGCAGTAATCGTCCGTTCTTTGAAGTGCTGGGCCGTAGAGGCGCGCTCATAGAGCCGCATCACATTCTCCCAGCGGATATTGCGCATAAAAGCTTCCACATAAGCCGCCGCCTTTGCGCCATAATCCAGATGATAAGAATGTTCGTACATATCGAGAGCCAGCAGGGGCACCGCATCGGCCAACAGATGGGCATGATCCGCCGCCCATTGGTTGATGAGTGTGTTGTCGCGCATCGAGTACGTCAGCAATACCCACCCCGAACCACCGGCTTGGGCTTTACCCATGGCTGCAAACTGGGTGTGCCACCGCTCGTAACTGCCGAAATCGCGCGCAAGGGCGGCATAGAGGGTACCGCTCGGACCGACCCCACTGCCCAGGCTATTGAAATACAGTTCGTGCAGTACCATGGAGTTGTAGGCGATCAATTCCTCCCGTTTGAGCCCGTTAATGACAAATACCGGCGCGCTGGCCAAATCGATCTCCGCCCACTGTTCCGCGATTTTGTTGAGACGTTTCACGGCTCCGCTATAGTTATTCTCGTAATGGCTGATGATCAGTGGTTCGGAGAGACCAGACAGCTGGCAAGGGTTGCAGGCGAGGGGCTTCAGGGCATAGGGCATGGCATCACTCCGAGTGTTGCTGCGTGACCCTTTGACGTGCTGAACAGGTAGGGCGTCACGCAGGGGTTACCGGTGCAGTAACGGAAACAAGATCAAGCCGAAGACCGCGGCGCTGGCAATGGTCACCGGTTCCGGCAGTTTCTTGAATTTCCATAAAAGGCCCGCGGTCAATACCGCAATCACCGCGGTGGGTACGTCGACGATGGAGCGTTCCGCAAGGATCACCACCGATCCCGCGATCGCGCCCACCGCAGCGGCGGTCACCCCGTCGACAAAGGCACGCACCGCGGGCCTGTGGCCATATTGGTGCATGTGGGGAGCGAGCAGGATCGTGAACAGGTAGCAGGGCAGGAAGGTGCCGAGTGCCGCCACGACCGCGCCCCAAACGCCGGCAATGAGATAGCCGATGAACCCAACGGTGATGACTACCGGACCGGGCGTAATCATCGCGACCGCCACGGCATCCACGAACTGCGCATCGGTCAGCCATTGGTGCCCGTGCACGACGCCTCCATATAGGAACGGCACGATGGCGAGCCCGCTGCCAAACACAAAGGCGCCTGCCTTGGTAAAAAATAGCGCGATCTGAACCAGCTTATGGGACGCAACCGTATGGAGGACGGCGGGCAAAGGCAACAGCGCGACAGCTGCCACGGACGTGGGCCCACCTGTTCCAGGCGGGTAGCGCCACAGCCAGACGACGACGCCCGCCGCCAGAAACAAAAGCGCGATCTCGGTTTTTGTGATGATCGTGACGCTGGCCAGTAGCACGTAAATCACCAGGAGCAGCCGGTCGCGCCCGATGCTTCGCTCGGTGAGTTTCTTCGCGCTCATCGCGATGATGCCGATGACGGCGGCACCCACCCCGTAGAACACCGCGTGCATCCAGGGAAGCCCACCAAAGCGCACATAGGCCCAGCCAATGGCCAGCACCATCAGGAACGAGGGGAGCACGAAAACGAGGCCTGCCAGGGTTGCGCCGCGAATCCGGTAATGCACATAGCCCAGATAGATCGCGAGTTGTGTCGCGAGTGGTCCTGGCGCTATCTGCGCCAACGCAATGCCTTCCTTGTATTGCGCTTCTGTGATCCAGTGGCGCGCAAGGACCAGATCACGATGCATGTAGCCGACGAGCGCCACCGGGCCGCCAAACCCGACCGTACCGAGCTTCAGCATGTACCGCAGGAGTGCCCAGAGCGTGTAGGTGGGTTCCGCGGGCACGGAGGCAACGAGGTCTTGGGGGTCGTGCTCCATGTTACAGGCCGTTCATTCCGGGTCCGGGGTAAAATGCACGAGCAAGGCGTCAAAGATCGGAAAGGCCACCTTGAGCAAGCGGTCATCGTTTTGCTCGACCCGCCGCAGACCATCCATTACCGCGGCGAGACCCTGCGCCTCGGGGACCGGTACGCCTCCGACATCTAGAAAATGCACGACCTCGGCGAGCTTCATGAGTCCCGGTTCCACCAGACCGAAACTGGCCATCAAGGTCTCGAACGTCACCAAGCCGCCAATATGGGTAAAGGTGGCCCCGTCAAAATCAAAGCCCAACGCATCCGGCGGACAGTCGGTCGTCCGATCCAGCCAGATAAAGTGCGCCGCGGGATCGATCCTGAACCGGATCAGCCAGGCGCTGGCGAGGCGATCCACCCAAGGTCTGGCACGTGTCGCCCAGATCCTTTGCTGATAGTCCGCCCGATCAAGCCGGGCGATTTGCCTCTCGACGGGGCGGGGCTCATCGGGTGAGACCAACGCGGCTAGGCGTGCTTCACAATCCTCCAGAGCGCGGCGTGCCTGCGCCTGAGCCTCCCCAGGGAAGAAATCGATCGCTGCGACTTGCTCGACTTGGCGGCGCAAAAGGCGCAAGTGCCGATCTATGGCAGGTGCATCCAGGGTCGCATCGCCGAGCAGTTCCCTCAGGCGGTCAACCAGCGGACTAAAATCCTCAGATCGATCAAACAAGGCTGCGAAGCGTGCGCCTTGTTCAGCGTCGCGCGGACTGAGATTAATCAGCTCTGCCGTGCCGTCGGAGCGCGTGATCTCGTGAGCGATGGCCAAGAGCTTTTCCTCGTGGCCCACGCCCGCCGGCAGGACATAGACCCCATCCCGCAGTACCGCTGCCCCAAGCGCTTTGAGCGCGCGCCAAGCTTTAGTTCGGGGCGTGGTCGTATGGCTCGGCAGACTCAACATGAGCCCAATGAGACTAGGTTCCATGGATGATAGTGTGAGATATATAACACAGTATTGAATTATGTATTACATAATACATATAGGTGGATGGCTTGTCAACGCGATACGCGCGAGTTGATATGCGGGACAATGTGGGCTGCGCCCTACGGGAGAGGTTCGGGTTAGACGTTGCGGGGTTATACAGCGGGGTACTTTGAAAATTGCTCCATTTTTGCTCCACTCGGTGGGAGATTTAAGCGTACCCAGATGTATATGCGTGTATCACAATACGCTGTTCTAAAAGGATATTGTTAGGTATCTCGCGGATGATAAAAGGGATCTTAAACGATTGTTAATCAGCCGTACCTTCACGGGTCCCGTGGGTTCGAATCCTACCGCCTCCGCCAGATGTTCAGTATTCACGCGAGGTTCCGGGCGATGTTTCCCTGTCCTCTCCACTGTTCCATCTATCCGGATGGGAAAGTGGAGGGGCGCCCGACAAGCCCCGGCTCGCAAATCCGGGCGATGCCCCACCAAAGGCATGAAACAGCGTGTCGCATCCGGCGTTGAATCCTGTGGTACGGAGGCCGGCGCCAGCGGATCAGGCATGCGCAAGTGACCGGTGTAACGTGCGTTACAGACAGGATCGGCCTGTGACGGCAATCAGCTAGCGAGGAAAGGCTCCGCATGAAGATGTGATCTGTCTCTCTGGCTGTGCGGCGGAATGCTGCTGTTCGGTCGCGCGTACGCGGCGCAAAGCGGGAACCTTGGGCCTTATCGTTACGGCCAAGAAAAACATGCATCCATACCCCAGGATCAATCGCGTATACGATGTGAATGATAACAAGCCGCGGGCGAGTCCGGATCGCCCAGGGGATCGAATTGCGCACGTGCAATAATGCGATGTACGCCGCCGGGTCCAGGGCAAAAGATATGGACGGCTCCATAACGGTGATTCCAGCCGGCTTTGCCGAAATCATTTATCTCGACGCCAAGGGCTATCGGTACATCAATCCGCTTCCCACGCCGGTGAAAGACAGTCGCTGCCTGGATCACCCTAACGCCGCGACCTGCAGATACCACGCCTGAATTCAATTTCCGGGACTTTGCAAAAACGGCTGCCGGACACCTGCAGGGTGATTACGGCAGCGGGTCATGCATCCGGCTTCTCATGCTAAAACCGGTTGGACGGGGGCACTTTTTCGAACCTGGCCCAATCTCCGCCGGGGCAGACTTGCCGGCAGAATATCCCGTTCACGCAATGCGTGGATCCCGCAGTGTGATGAACGAAGGCTTGCGGCAGACGTGCTGTCGCAGTCCCCGGGGCCTTGGTTACCCAGCGTGCGTTTGCACAGTTTGGTGCACCCGGGTGGGTCCGTGCGCCTTGCCGGGATCAGATATCGGCGGCGTTCACATGGCCGCACCAAGGCCGTGGCCGAGCATATGAGCGTCCAGGGAATGGAACATCCAAAGCGACAATCCGATGAGCATGACGAAAAGCGGAAGAATCAGCGCCAGGGCCACGGTGTGCCAGCGCTGGGTTGCCGACCAGTCCAGCCGAAACAGCAAACGCAGCTGGGCGACGACTGCCCCCAGGGCGATGACCAGGATCATGGGTTCTCTGCCATCAGGGGGCAGCAAATGGTGAGTAACAATCAGCAGGGAGATGGCCATCAGTAGCGTCGCGACCAGGAAGCCCGTGAGGTAGTTGCGCGTCTTGGCCAGCTGGACCTCGGGGTGTTCGAGCGGATTTCGGTGACGGTGCGGCATCGGATGCTCCTTACAGATAGACCACCGTGAAGACACAGACCCAGATCACGGCCTGGAACTGCCAGAAGATCTTGAGGTTCAGCAGCCGATAGACGACATTGTCGGTGAACCCTTGACGCATGATTTGGACCACCATCACGGCCATCCACAGAAGCCCGAAGACCATGTGCAGCCCGTGCACCAGCACCATGGCGTAATAGGCTGAAAGAAAACCGCTGCGCTCCGGGGTGATCCCCTGACTGATTAGGCCGGAGAATTCGTGGAATTCCATGCCGAGAAAGGCCGCGCCGATGAGGAAGGAGACAACGATCCCGTTGATGACGCCGGCACGACTTCCCTGTTTCAGGGCGGACATGGTGAGTCCGAAAGCAAAGACACTGGAGAAGACGAGCAGCGTCTCCCGGAAGGCGTAGCCCGGATGAACGATCTGCGCTGCCGTCGGAGCGCCTGCGTAATTGTGTCTGAGCACCGCATAGGCGGTGAACAGGGCCGCCAGAATCATGGCGTCGCTAAGCATGTAGAGCCAGAATCCGAAGGTCCGGGTGGAGATTGCATCGTGCTCATGGTGCGAGCTGTCCCAGAGCACGGTCGTGCCCGATGCGGCAACGTCGATCGTGCGATGGCCATTGTTCCACGGTGCCCCGGTATCCAGGTCGGCAATCTTGATTTTCGGCAAGCCCATGAGCTGCTACTCCGTCAGGTTGGGTAACGTCGAATGATCCGCAAGCGGTACCGGGCGTCTTCCGCCGGTGCTGCCACAGGGAATCAGGTTAAGGTTCTGGTCATTGGTCTTGCGGCCGTGCCGCACGAAACCGGCGCTTTCCCGCGGCATGGCCGGCAGGAAAATGTCCGGTGTCGGTGGTACCGGATACTCCCGAGCCCTGGCGCTCCATGCGCTCGACTTCGGCGGCCGGGATGACGTAGTCCGTGTCACTGTCGAAGGATCTCAGAATGAGCGCGATCACGATCGCAGTGATGCTGAGGGCGGACAGCCACCAGATGCGCCACACCAGCCCGAATCCGAGTGCGAACGACAAGGCACCGAGAATGAGCGGTACCGGGGTGTTTTTGGGCATGTGGATGTCCTGATAGCGGTCGGGTCGCAAGCTGGTCAAACCCTGCTCTTTGCGCCAGGCCCACTCATCGCGTGCGTGAACGACCGGGGTAACGGCAAAGTTGTAGAAGGGTACCGGGGAGTGCGTCATCCATTCGAGACTGCGCGTTGTCCACCATGCATCAGGGCCTGCGCGGTACTTGCGGCGATCGCGGACGCTTACGTAGATCTGCTTCACCTGGTAGTAGAGGGCAACCCAGTAAAGCCCGATGCCGATCTCTTCGAGGGCGATCAGAGGCAGCCACGAGGGGTGGGAGATATAGTCCAGGCGCCGGGTCATGCCCATGAAGCCGAGAGTGTACATGGGCACGAAGACCATGATCGAGCCGGCGACCCAGTACCAGAATACACGCTTGCCGAGACGTTCATCGAGCTTGAAACCGAAGACCTTGGGAAACCAGTAACTGATGGCCCCCATGATTGCGAAGGCGATGAGCAGGACCATGGAATGAAAATGGGCGATCACGAACACGCTGTTGTGTACCTGGAAGTCGATCGCCGGCACGGCCAGCATCATGCCGGTCAGGCCGCCGATGAGCAGCAGAAACAGAGCACCCACGGCCCACAGCATCGGGGTATCGAAGCGCATGCGGGCGCGGTACATGGTGAACGCCCAGTTGAACACTTTTACGCCGGTGGGAATGCCGACCAGCATGGTGGCGATGCTGAAATAGGCATTGACCAGCGGGCCTGCGCCCATTGTGAAGAAGTGGTGCAGCCAGACCATCCACGAGGCACCGGCGATGATCAGCGAGGCAAACACCATGGCAGTGTAGCCAAACAGCGGCTTCTCCGAAAAGGTGGGGATGATCTCGGAGAGAATGCCGAAGGCCGGCAGCACCAGAAAATAGACTTCCGGGTGGCCCCAGACCCAGAATAGGTCAGTGTAGAGCATGATGTTGCCGCCCATGCCGGCGGTGAAGAAGTGGGTGCCGAGATACCGATCGAGGGTCAGCAGGAACAGCGTGGCGGCGAGAACCGGAAAGGCAGTGAGACCGATGATGTTCGTTGCCATCGCCGTCCAGGTGAATACCGGCAGGCGCGACCAGATCATCCCCGGAGCGCGCATCTTGACGATGGTGGCGATGAGGTTGATGGCACCCAGGGTGGTGCCGACGCTGCTGATCTGAATCGCCCAGATCCAGTAATCGACCCCGACGCCAGGACTGTAGGGCAGTTCGGTCAGCGGAGTAAGGCCGACCCAGCCGGCGTGGGAAAAGTCGCCCAGGAACAGGGAAAGCATCACCAATGCGGCGCCTACGGTCGTCAGCCACAGGCCTATGGCATTGAGGTAGGGGTAGGCCATGTCACGGGCGCCGATCTGCAGAGGCACAATGATGTTCATCAGGCCGACCAGGATCGGTGTCACGGCGAACAGCAGCATGATCGCGCCGTGGGCGCTGTAGACCTGGTCGAAGTGATACGGTGGCATATAGCCGTGCAGCGCGCCGAGATGTCCAGCGGATTCGGGGCCGACCGCCATGACCTGCTGGGTGCGTATCATCGCCGCGTCGATGAAGCCGCGGAACAGCATCACCATGCCGACAAGGATGTACATGATGCCGATTTTCTTGTGGTCGACGGTGGTGAGCCAGTTGCGCCAGAGATATTCCCACCGGCCGGTGTAGGTGACACCGCCGGCAAAGACAGCAGCCGCAGCTACGCTAAAGATGAACGCGCCTACGATAACGGGGTTGTCGTAGGGGATCTGATTCAGGGCGAGGCGCCCGATAAGCGGGGTCCAGGGACCTTGGAGGTGAACCAGCATACCGATGTTTCTCCTGGCAGTGTGCCCTGAAGGATTACATATGTGCGGTCATCGCCATCGGTGTGGTGAAGACCTTGCCCATCCGGACCTCTTCGATCACGTGATCAAACAGACCGGACTGTACGTGAGAGTAATACTGCGGTGTTTGGTGCACGTTGATGGTTGGCCTGGCCAACTGATCGAACGCCGAGAAAGTCAGGTGACGCGGTAAGCCCTGCAGGTGAGCCACCCAGCGGGCGAATTTCCTCTCGGTAACCGCCCTGGTCTGAAACTGCATCCACGAGAAGCCCGGACCGCTGAGGGCGGCGGAAAACCCGCGGTATGTTCCCGGGTCGCTTACCAGCATGGCCTGTTCGGTGGGCATGCCGGGCATGACGTAAATCTGCCCTACCAGTTCCGGAATGAAGAAACTGTTTGTCACTGCCGCCGAGGTCAGATGGAACTGCACCCTGGTGTGTGCCGGGATTACCAGCTCGTCGATGGTGGCGATGTGCTGCTTGGGGTAGATAAACAGCCACTGCCAGTCGGTGGCGATGACGTCGACTTCGATCGGAGCGCCGTCGGCCCTGTGGGCAATGACGGTCGGATGGTAGGGATTAACCTCGTAGACGCCCTTGTAGGAGTAATATCCGAGCACGGCGACCACCATGAGCGGGACGCTCCAGACGACGACCTCGATCGCGGTGGAATGCGACCAGTTAGGGTCGTAGGGGCCGCGGCCGGTCGAAGCGCGATAACGCCAAAGAAACCAGGTGACCAGCAGCGTCGTCGGAATGATGATGCCGAGCATGATGGCTACGTCGATGATCATCAGGTGCAGCTCGGTGGCAGCTATTGGACCTTTGGGATGGAATAATGACAGGCTGTGGGTGCTGCAGCCCGTGAGCAGTGCACAGCCCAGCAGCGCCAATCCCGCCGGTCTGAAATTTTGGCCATGTCTCAGCGTTCGATTTACCCCGAGGGATCGGGCAGAAGGGGCAGGGGCACGCTGGAAGGCGAGATCTTCAGGAGTCATGCGTGGTTTCCCGTGGCCCGGTTCGTGCCTGCGTTCCGCAGTTTGGGCTGGGGCATGACCCGGTTATTATACGAAAAATCAATAGTTAGCATCATTATCTGGGACCCAATGGGAACACTGGGATATCGTCATTAGGCGCATTATGAATTAGACCAGAACTAAAGTTAAATAAAAAATAATATAATTATATATTGAAATACTTAATCACGAGGCGGAGGCCGACCGGCACTGCGCCTGGGTAGTTTCCCTGCACGCTAAACGAAACCACAGAGATGGGCGGCCAGATTTTCCTGGACCTGCCCGCAGGGGATGGATTCGTCCTGTCACCGATTCCTTCAGGCGCAGGCGACGCGTGCCGTTGCCAGGGGCCGCTTGCCACGAAACAGGGTCTGCCATGCTGACCGAAAAACATGCATGACCCGGCCCGCGGGCAGCCGATTCGGCTAGGGCTCAAGTCTGTTCTCTGCGGTCATTCCGATCGTCCGTGCAGCACCGGATAAGTGAGCCGGGCGGCTGGTGATGGCCTCCGGCGGGCTTTCGGATTGGCAAGTCGCGCGAACCGTGAGCGCCCGTTTTAAGCAAGCGCGACCTCTGTTGTATCCGTACGTGGACGGCAACGACCGCAGGTGCGTTTTCTGGGGAACGCGGCGTCGGCTTCGGACGGCTACCCGTTGCCGCTGATTCATACTGGAAATCGTAGCTGTTATTCGAATGCGGCCGACCGTACCGGCGTCGACAGGGATATCGGCTAGTTCGCGGGCCTCACTGCGTTGCAGGTGGACGGAACAGATCGAGTCAGACAGGCTGGCGGATGCACGGCGATGAGCGGGCTTCTCCGGATCTTAGTCAGTCTGGCCCGTCATGAATTGCGAGATGCTGCATTCGTAGAGCGTCGGCATGGTCTGCAGATGGAAGAGAACTGCCGATAGGCAATCCGTTCCGAATGGGGAGCACGCGCCGTCGTTCTGGAGGGCAGAGGTCTTCGGTAGACTCCGGATGTTCGTGGCGCTAGACTCCTGCAATCCGGCCAGGACCGCCAGAATAAAAACTATTTTTCACAGCCTACCGAGTTTTCCGACAAGAATTCATCCTATGACTTTATTCAAAGTTCTGGTTCTCGCGCTCATCCAAGGAGCCTGCGAGCTGCTGCCGGTCTCGAGTTCCGCGCACGTGATCCTGGCGGAGAAGCTGATGGGGATCAACCCCACAGCGCCCGAAATGACCTTTCTTCTGGTCATGCTCCACACCGGCACGATGTTCGCGGTCCTTATTTATTTCTGGAAATCGTGGCGGCAACGATATTTTTCGTCCGCAGCCGCGTTCTGGCCGTTTTTCAGGCTCGTAGTTGCGGCAACCGCCCTGACCGGCGCCGTTGGCCTCATCCTGCTGGCCATCATCGAGCGGTTCTTCATGCGCGGCATCGCGCATCCACAGATTGAAATGCTCTTCGGCAATTCCTATGTAATTGCCGGGGGACTAGCCGCGGTCGGCATCATGATCATCATGTCGGCGAAACGCCAGACCACCCTCGCGGGAGACGGGGAACTGGGACTTCGCGATTCGCTCTGGATCGGTGCCATCCAGGGTGTGTGCCTCCCTTTCCGGGGATTCTCCCGGTCGGGAGCGACCATCTCGACCGGTCTTTTTCGCAACCTCAACAAGGAACGGGTGGAGGAGTTCAGTTTTGCGCTCGCGGTCGCGCTCACCCCCCCGGTCATTGCCAAAGAGGCTTACCGGCTATACAAGGCGCAGGCGGTGGCCGGTCAGGCGGGCCATTATTTTGCTCTGTTATGGCCGAGTTTCTTCGGAATGTTCGCCAGTTTCGCTGCCGGACTGGCTGCGTTGCGCCTGCTGTCACGCTGGCTGGAACACAATCGCTGGCACTGGTTCGGGTACTACTGTCTGTTCGTGTCCGGGGTGGTGCTGGCGGCGGAGTGGTTCTGGCACTGAGGCGGACCGACCTCCGGTCGTGCGCACTGGCCGCATTTGAATCTCGTGTGCTTGACAATGTCAGGAAGGCTAATTAAATTCGCCGCCGTCTCGATTGATAGAGAAATCCATGGATTGCAGCCCTAGTAGCAGAACTGAAATACGGTGAGGCCGATCCGCAGGATTTCGCATTAACCCCTGCCGCTGCCTCACCGATGACAACGAGGCGGTGCGCCCTTTGGTAGTCTTCAAATCAATCTCTTACCGGTCAGCCGGACGACTGACTGCGCGTCGCGCCCATGGACCTGTCCGTGGTATTCCGCGGTGCGCCGTCAATCAGTATCCAGATCCGTTTGTCCTCATCTCCCCGCATGAATCCGGGGCCAAGATCTGCTGTCGCGCACTCGATGACCTAACACCGCAGCCGGTTGGCTCGCAAAGCCGCATGCCTGAAGACAGTGTTTCCGGCATTTCACGACCCGCAAGCGTCCCGTTGCCGGTCGCCGACAGCCGGCGCGTGGCGGAGTCCGGCGCGATCAGGCATCCGGAAATGCCGGATCGGCGATCAAGGGCGTTGCGGGTGGCACTGTGGACCGGCAGCTGGCCGTGTCCGCCAGGCCTGCAGGGGAGCTGGATAGCCAATGAGACTCGGAGATCATTGCGGCCATGAGATGGTTCTCGCAGGTGTATTACCGCTACAGCAAGATGTGGAAGATCATCAGGCTTTATTTCCTCATCGCCGGTCCCGGTCTTGTAGTGATGATTGCGGACAACGATGCCGGCGGGATTACCACTTATGCGGCCACGAGCGCGAAATACGGCTACGGACTCATCTGGTTCCTGTTCATTCTGGTGCCCGTTGCCTATTACGTCCAGGAAATGACAGTGCGGCTCGGAGCGGTTACGAAGCGTGGACACGCCGAAGCGATCTTCGACGGATTCGGCGCCTTCTGGGGCTGGTTTTCGCTGGTTGACCTCATGCTGGTCGACTGGCTGACGCTAGTCACGGAATTCGTCGGCATGACCGCGGCGCTGAGGATCTTCGGGGTACCGCCATATCTGACGGTCATCGGGGTGTGCCTGCTTCTGGGCATCATCGTGCTGAACGGACGATACTGGACCTGGGAGAAGATTGCGCTGGTGTTTTGCGCCTTCAATCTGATCTACATTCCGGGCGCATTCATCGTGCATCCGTCCGTATCCCAGGTGGTGCGCCAGGGTCTCGTCCCGAATTTTCCCGGTGGCTTCAACGGTGAGCTATTCTTCTACCTGATGGCTAATATCGGTACGACGATTGCGCCCTGGATGCTGTTCTTCCAGCAGAGTGCCGTGGTGGACAAGGGGATGACCGAAAAGGACATACCCTGGGGGAAGTTCGATACCGTCCTGGGATCGTTCCTGACCGGAATCGTCGGGGTTTTCATTTTCATCGTGGGCGGCACGGCATTGAAGGGGATGGACGTCGAGAGTGCCGCGCAGGCTTCGCGCCTGCTGATGGGGGTGAACCATTATCTCGGGACTTTCATGGCGATCGGCCTGTTCGATGCGGGGCTGCTTGGCGCCATCTGCATTTCCCTGGCGAGCTCCTGGGCGTTCGGGGAGATCTTCGGATGGGCGCACTCTCTGAACAACAAGATAAAGCAGGCGCCCTGGTTTTACGCTAACTATTTCATTACCCTCGTCACCGCAGGCATCGTGGTCCTGATTCCCAGGGCGCCGCTGGTGCTGATCACGCTGTTCGTGCAGGTAGTGGCAGTCACCCTGCTTCCGGCTGCCCTGGTGTTCCTGATCCTGCTGCTGAATGACGAGAAAACGATGGGTGAGTACAAGAATACCCTGACCCAGAACATCCTCAACAGCGCAATTGTCGTGGCGATTGTCGTATTGTCATCCCTTTACGGGGTGAGCGTGCTGTTCCCGAAAATATTCCATTGAGCGAGAGCGCCATGCGGAAGATCCTGCGACGCCAGTTCGGAAAGATCGGGGAAATCAACAGGAAATACTCCAAGCCCCGGATCGAAATGTCCATGCCCGTGCGGCTGTCGCTGCTGCTGCTGCGTGGCTATCTGATTTTCCTGGTAGGCCTGATGGTATTCCGATTCATCACTCTGCTGCACTAGCCGCGGTTCCGGCTCCGGAACGAGGACGGTAATAATGGCAACCATCATGACGACCGCCTTTTATCTCAGCGAGATAATCGGCCGAAAGGTTTTCCTCGGTGCGCGCAAACTCGGAAAACTCCATGATCTGGTCATCGCCGAAACCGGAAAACTGCCGGCGGTAACCTATTTTCTCATTGCCCGCCCGTTCGGGCATCATGCGCTGCTCGTGCCCTGGGACAAGATCAGCGTAATCACCGAGACCGAGATTGTCGTCGACCTGGAGCGTATCGAGCAGTACGAAACGGATCCCGGGCGTTCGAGCATCCTGCTGAAGGACTATATCCTGGACAAGAAAGTGCTCGATCTCGATGACAACGAGGTCGACGTCGTTTACGACGTGAAGCTGATCGCCCGCAACGGAAGGCTTTATGTCACTGATGTGGATTTCAGCCGTTCCCGGCTGCTGGGCAGGATGGGGCTGAGGCGACTGGCGAATCTGCTTTCCGGTAACGACAAGGCGGAGACGCTCTCCTGGGCCTATGTGCAGCCGCTGCCGGAGCACATCGGCCCGTTCTCCGGTGATGTGAAGCTGAAGGTGCTCAAGGAGAAATTGTCGGAAATGCACCCGGTGGACCTGGCGGACATCCTCGAAGAACTCGACCCGCCGCAACGCCTCGCCGTTTTCAACCAGCTGGAAACGGAGCGCGCGGCGTCCACCCTGGAAGAGGTCGAGCCGCGGGTGCAGCGCGACCTGATCTCCTCGGTCCACAAGGAGAGGGCAGCGGAACTGATCAACAACATGACGCCAGCACAGGCGGCGGACATCCTGGCGATATTGCCGGCCGCTGACGCCGACGACATCCTGAAGCTCGTCGACAAGGAAAACGTCCGCAAGGTCCAGTTCCTCATGGAGAAGCACGAGGAGAACATCCTGAATTTCGCCACATCGCGCTTTATCAAGTATGCCCCAGCCACTCGCGTCGGCGAAGTTCTGAGCCAGTACCGGGAAGTTTCCCGGGAAAAGGATGTAATCATCTATCTCTACGTGGTGGACGAACGGGACAAGCTTCTCGGTGTCGTCGATATTGCCAAGCTGCTGCTGGCCAACGCGGAAGATTCCCTGGAAAATATCATGGTCACCAACGTGATCCATCTGGACCCGAAGAGCACGGTGCTGGAGGCGTCCGAGACATTCGCGCGCTATGGCTTCCGGGCACTTCCGGTCGCTGACCAGGCCGATACGATCCTGGGCGTGATCCCGTACCGGGATATCATGAATCTGAAGCATCGTTACGTCTGAACGGTACGCACCGGCGTGCTGCCCACCTCCGGCAGGCGAGGCGCGGGCCGGATCGGGGTTCTTGTGCGACCGGCAATAACTTCATGTGAAAAATAATTAAACATCTGTAATACATTGTTTATACGTATAAATATTATACATTTTCTTTTCCCGTACCGGGATTGGGCGTGCCGCTCGGCAAGGTCTGGTCCGGATGACTTCGCGCATCGAAGAGGGTATATAGTAATGGCTCGATGACTGTCAGGGAGTGACGGCCATTATGCAGATAGCGTTTGCCGCAAGGACCGGACCTCTAGCCCGGATCGCGACGACCGACGCGGTGCTGGTACTTTCCGCGTCGGATCGCGCCCTGTTTCGCGACGTCGCAGTCGTGCGACTCGTTTCGCAGGATCTCATCGAACGGTTTCACTACGCACATCGCAGCGGCGGAGCGAGCCGACGGCTTGCGCGCCTGGAAGAAGCCGGAATCCTTGAGGCCAGACCGCTCCATGCGGTCGGCCGGAAACCGGTGCGTGTCTATCAGTTCGCTACCCGTGCCATTGCTGCCGCCTGGGGTGATCCGTCGGTGCCGACGGTAGCGCAATGCCGGATGCTTCACGAGATCCTGACGGCACGGGCATATTTCGCGCTCGGACGTCCCTTGGGCTTTCGCATTGCGACCCGTCTGAATGAAGCGGAACGTTTTCTGTTCGAGTCGCATTGTCCGGATGCGGTGTACCCGGATAGGGCGGGTGGACAGATCGTTCTGGTCGAAGCCGATAGCGGGCAATACACGGCACGCCAGATCCGTGAAAAGACGCGGTACTGGTGCTCCGTAGGCTTCGCGCGTCAAATCTGGGTGCAACCCGCCGGTATCAGGACGGCGCCGGTTCCCGAAAGCGCCGGCATCACACTCCTCAGACTATGAAGCGCGGATCCGGCACAGGGCAGCTCGCCCGGGTCGGTCGCAGGACCGGGCCACCGGGCAATCCCGGTTTGTGGCTGATCGAATGAGCGCGCGCCGCCCCGCCCAGTTGGCGTCCCTGCACCATGAAATCCTGTGCCAGCTCGCGCGCGTCCATTTTGCGACCGGTACGCAGCTGGCGCATTGGTGCAGGGTACGTCCAGCCACAATATCCCGGGCAACCGCGTGGCTGTCCAATCTGGGTCTGGTGCATGCCTGTGTCCTGCCTCGGCCGGCCATCTGGACCCTGAACGGCGCCGGAGCGGCGTGCGTGCGAACCGCATTCGTGCAACGGTCCTGCCCTTCCTGGAACGTCATGGCCCATGCCTGTCATCGCAATACCCTCGAGATAGCTCTCGACACGCAGCAGGGCGGCTTCCGGTTTCTGTCGCGCGCAGCACTGTTGAAGCAGGGTTTCAACCCGGCGCGCGGCGAGCATGCCGGTATCGATGCGGCAGAGATCTCGTGGCTGGTACTGCTCGATGATTACCGGATGGCTAGCGCACGCATCGCGCGCGTCTGGCGCCGGCGGCATACGCCGAATCGGAGACACTGGCCGGATGCAACGGGGCGTGCCTGGTGCGACGTGATGCAGCGCTATGTCATAGGCTGCACCGATCCGGTTCGGGCAGCCCGGCACCGCGTCTGGATTGCCGCGCACGACATGCCGGCGTACGTGATCGATATCCCGGCGTTGTGGTCGACATGAGAGCGGTGGCGGCTTTCATGCTGTTCGTGCTGGCCATCGATGCCGTAGCCGCGACGTATTTTTTTCATGCCTGGCAGCCGGTCGCCGCTTGGTTGGGAGTTGCCGCACCGGCGATTGGCCTTGCATGCCGTTTCCACAGGTCGCGGACGCGACCGTGTCGCGCCGGCTGGGTGCTGGGCGCGGCCGCCGAGCTGAGCGATCCCGACCGCCCGCGGCACGTGGGGGCTGCAGTGCTCTCCAGTGAGGTGCTCAATCTGGGGCTGATCGCAATCGGTGCGCCGGGTTCCGGCAAGACAGATTCTGTCATGCTCGGCTACATCAATGCTCTGAGCAGGCAGTTACCGCACGGCGGCTGGGCATTCTTCGACGGCAAGGGCGATATCGACACCTTCCGCAAATGTGTTGGGATGGGCTGCGCGCCGGACCACTTTTTTTCGAGCGAACTGCCGGGGTCGGAATCGGTCAACCTGTTCGAGGGAGCGCCCTACGACGTGATCGACCGGCTGTCGAAGATGCTCATTGGCACTACCGAAAGCACATCGTTCTATATGGACGAGCAGCGCGCAGTGCTGGCACGCATCGTGCCGCTGCTTCTCAAGCTTCCGGTCGCGACCAATCTGCGTGATCTGTATGTGGCGCTGTGCATGAAAGACGCGGGAAATGATCTTTTGCGCCGTGCCCGCAAGTCCGGTAGCGATCCGGTGGAAATCACGCTGGCGCGCCAGTGGCTCGAACAGCCGTTCAGCACGCGTGTCAGGAACATTTCCGGTTTGCTCAACCGTCTCTTCGTATTCGTTGCAGGACCGTGTGCTGACCGGCTCAATGCCTATGATCCGGACATACGCATCGGCGCCGTCGTCAGTGGTAAAAAGTCGCTGTTCGCCCATTTGCCGCTGACCGGCTTCGCGCGCGACGTGGCGATCGCCCTGATCGAGATGTTCGGCGTAGAGGCGCGGCGGCGGCAGCTTGAGCGGACTGAGCCGCCGGCCAGATATCCGCTGCTGTTCGACGACTGGGGTGCTTTTTTTCATGAAGGCTTCGGTCCGTTCAGTGCGCGCTGCCGATCGGCGGAAATGCCGCTGTCATTCGGTTTCCAGTCGCATGCCCAGCTGCGTGCCATCGGCCCAGGCTACGCGGACGAGCTCGACGATACGATTGCCACCAAAGTGATCATGCGCGTCCAGGGGGAAGACACATCGCGCTATGCTGCCCACCTGCTTGGACAGTATGAGGCTATCGATCTCGGAACGCGCAGCTGGAGCGGCGGATCCGAGCACAGTTTGCGCTTTGCGCGCCGCTACCGGGTATGCGAGCGCGCGCTAAGGGAAATGCAGCCGGGAGAGGCCTATGTCTCGACACTCGAGGAAGGCCCGGAAGGCGTGCGCAATCCGCTCTGGCATCTGAGATTTACGCTGCCGGAATTCGGATCGTGGCGGAACGTGGTGCTGCCCGGTCCACGGACGCAGGAGGTGGGCGAGGGCCTCGATTTCTGGAGCCGGTATATGAATCCGGAGACGCTTGCCGGGTTCCATCGCGCTGCCGCACGCGAGTATGGCCGGCGCGAGGCAGCGGCTGCAGCATGCCGGAACGATACGCGCTCCGGGGCTTTCAGCGACATCGACGCCAATCCTGGGCTCGACTCGGAGTTGCGAACGTGACGACCTGGTTCAGGCTGTGGCCATTCCTGGCCTTGCCCGGGGTCGTGATAATCGCACTGGGTGCCGTGGTCGCATTGCCCCTGGGCGCTCATGAGATCGGCGGCGCTGCCGTACAGCACTGGTGCATCGTTCATCTGCTTGTGGACTGGTTGCCGCACGGTGCGCAGAGCCAGTTGACGGTCTGGGTCAGCCGGGCGGATACCTTGCACCGGTGGATTCTGTATCTGCTTATCGCAGTCAACATCAATACGCTGCTGTTGCCGCTGCTCTATGGCATCGGAGTGGCAATCCTGCGGCTGCAGGCGTGGGGTGCGCGCCAGGATCTGGAACTCAAAAGCGCGGCGGTGCGCCGTGGCGGATGACCTGCGAAAGCAAAGAACCGCTGTCCGGGCAGAGCGCCGTATCGCGGCGCCCGATGCAGCGCGGTAGGGCGGAACCCCAGCGCTTCCGGCAGCAGACTTTGACGAAGATCAAGGTGTCCGGCACATGGAGTCATATATTAGGCGGTGAGGGACGTTGCGAGAATCCCGGACAGGAGTTTGATGACCGCGGTTTAGGAGACACGAACATGGCTAACGAAATCAGGCAGGAATCCAAGACCCAGCAGATACAGAAGGCCGAGCCGGCGCGTACGCTCAGCCCGTTCGAGGAAATGAATCGCATGTTCGACCAGTTTTTCGGGGGTGGATGGGTGAATCCGTGGCGATCCAGATGGCCGTCATTTCCGGACCTTGCCCTGCCGGAGATGAACCTGCCCAAGGTGGATGTCATTGATCGTGAGAATGAAGTATTGGTGAAGGCCGAGGTGCCCGGGGTGGAAAAGAAGGACCTCGACATCAGCGTGGGCGAAAATACTGTCATGATCAAAGGATCGACCCTCCACGAGGAAAAGGAGGAGAAAGGCGATTTCATCCGGCACGAAATTTCCAGCGGCGCCTTCAGCCGTACCGTAGTCCTCCCGTCGAATGTGGACGGCACCCGGGCCAAGGCCGTCTTCAAGGACGGAATACTGGAGCTGACGATACCGAAAGTGGAGACCGCCAAACGCCACACCGTCAAGGTGGGCTGATCGCGCGCGCCGGGCGGTGCGGCGGACGGCGGCAACAGGTGGCGCGGGTCGCGCGTGATTCGCGACAGGTATCCGGCTGAGTTTGTGCCCACCCGGTATCGCAAGGATGATTGCGTCGTGCCTTAAATGGCCCAACGGCTTTCGGGACCGTATGCCCAGCGGATGATTGGCTGCGCGCGCAGCCGCGGGGTCAGTGGATCAGTCCCGCCGCCCCTGCAGTGCCGTCAGCAGTTCGAGTAGGGCGACGAACACGTTGAGGATGTCCAGATAGAGGCTCACTGTGATCAGTATCGGATTGGTTTCCCCTCCGCGTATCAGCCGGCCGGTGTCCACGAGGATGTAGCCGGAAAATATGAGCAGCGCAGCGGCTGCGATGGTCAGCTGCAATGCGGGCATGTGCAGGAAAAAATTGGCGATGCCGGCGAGTATGACCACAATCAGCCCCACCATGAGGAATCCGCCCAGGAAGCTGAAATCCCGCTTGGACTGCCAGGCGTAAAGGGATAGCGTTCCGAAGACCACTGTCGTACCCAGGATCGCCTCGGCAATGATCTGCGACCCGTTGGCCAGCCTCAGCGTCACGGCGAGCAAGGGCCCGAGAGACAGGCCCATCAGGCCGGTAAAGATGAAGACCAGGGGAAGGGCCATGGGACTGCGCTTCGCGCCAGTGACGAGCACGGCAAAGAGGGCTGCGAAGGCGATAAGCATCAAGATGATGGGATGCTGATAAGGAAAAGCCATGCCGATTCCGGCCCATGCGGCCATGGCACTGACGGCCAGGGTGCCGGAGAGCAGGCTGTAAGTCTTGCGCACGATGTCGGAGTTCGACAGGGCAGGAGCCGGATTCGATGATGCTGGAGGGAAGGGTCTAGGGTTGCTCATGAAGGACTTCTCCCATTTGGCTGCCCAGTGTGCCCCCGGAAACCGGTGCGTGCAACCGGCCGGTCAGCGCGGAATTCGGAGAAGCGTATCCCCGGCCAGTGCCACATCGCAAGCAGTGGAGCAAGTTTTTGTCTCGTTTCGAGGTCGGTTGCCCGGCTGATCCCGGACGGAACATGGCCAGAGTTTTTTGCCAAGCCGAGATGAATGTCCGCGCCTCGGGTCTGCGAAAATGACCGGCCCGCAGCCCCTATCTTGCCCGGAACCGGAGTCCGCCCCGGGGCAGACTCCGTTGCGATGTTATCGAAGGATGGGCCTGATCACCTGGTTTTGCGCTTGCGTGCGACTCCGACCAGCCCAAGCAGGCCGGAACCGAACAGCCATCCAGCCGCTGGGACCGGTACCGGGTTCGGTGTCAGGATGAAGGCCTGTCGCTGGCCGCCATAGTAGCCATCGCCGACGATCTGTCCGAGATCGTTGATGCCATAGGCATCGGCCAGAGTCCATCCGGAGCCGGAGGCCAGGAGGCTGTTGAGGTCGATCATCTTTCCGTTGCTGTACAGGAAGGCATCTTGCTGGCCGCCGGCGGTGAGGGAATAACCGACGACCTGGCCATATTTATTGATGCCGTAGGCCACGCTCGTGTTCCCGCCCAGGGTTCCCAGGTCGATCATTCCGGCACCGTTATTGTCCAGGAATGCGTTCTGGAAACCGCTGAGGGTGAACGCGCTGCCGACCACCTCGCCGTTGGCGTTGATGCTCCAAGCAGTGCTATTGCTGCCGCCCAGAGTACCGAGATCGGTCATCTGGCCGTTGCTGTAGAGAAACGCGTGCTGGGCTTGGTCTCCAGACAGTGAGGAGCTCCCGGCGATTTGCCCACTGTTGTTAATGCCGGCAGCGGCGCTCCACGTCCCGCCGAGGGTGCCCAGGCTGGTCATGCTTCCGTTGCTGTACAGAAATGCGTCCCCTGTACTGTTTCCTGCCGTGCTGGCCTGGCCGACCACTTCGCCGGAATCGTTGATGGCATAGGCGGAACTCGTCGACCCTCCCAGGGTTCCGAGGTCAGTCATCTGACCGTTGCTGTACAGAAAGGCATTAAAGTTGTTGCTGGCGGTGTCAGCAAAACCAACCACTTGGCCGAGACCATTGATTCCCAGGGCCGCGCTGCTTGTTCCACCGAGTGTCCCCAGATCGCTCGCGCTGCCGTTGCTGTACAGGATGGCATGGGTCGTTCCCGAGACGTCCGAATTACCGGCTACCTGACCGGTGCCGTTGATGCCCAAAGCCGGTCCGTTGATGCCGAGAGACGTGCTGAAGGTCCCGCCCGAAGCACTCACGTCGGTGAGAGTGTAAGAGGTCGAACCTGCGGCCAGCGCCTGAATCGGCAGGGACAACGTGCCGGCGGCCACGATGAGCAATGTTGAACCTGACCAATGACGAATTTTCATGATATGCCTCTCCTTTATGACTTTCCTTTTTGTTGCTCATTCGGGTTGACCGTCGTCTCAAGCCACGTCCGGCAATGGCGGCCGCCATGAACGTTTGCGGACCATTGAGGGATTCGAGCCTGTAACAGGCATCGAGGCAATAACGTGATGCTTTGTTTATGGATACTTGTGTATGAGACGAGTCTGTCAGGCCCGGCGCAGCACCACCCCGTTTTTATTGCAGTCAATGGTAGCGCGAACGGTGGCGGATTTCATCCGGAGGGCCGCGATCGCCTAGTTGTGACAGTGCTTGATGGCCAACGAGCTGCCGGATTTCAGCCTGGAAACATTACAAGTTATTGTTTTAATATAAAAAGCATTGCCCCGCCCGCGCAGCTCACGACTAGAAGTTCACGGCCTGCGTCTGGGGTTTCCGGTTGCTCCTGGCATGCCAGAACAAGGTTTGCGGGGAGCATTGGTCCGAGAGACAGGCAAGCCGGACCTCGGGCGTATCAGCTATCCCGGACCGGCTTCCATGAGGTTGATTCAAGCCAGGACATCAACGCGTCAAAGTCATGCGGGTAACTGATGAAATATCCCTGGGCTTCGTCGCAGCCAAGCAATGCCAGGGCATCGAGCGTCTGTTCGTTTTCAACACCTTCGGCCACGACGCGCAAACCGAGATTGTGGCCGAGCTCGATTACCGAACGCACGATCATTGCATCGCGCTTGTTCGTGAGCATGTCAGTGACGAAGCTCTTGTCGATCTTGATCTCGTTTACCGGAAGGTGTTTGATGCTGGCGAGTGACGTGTAGCCGGTGCCGAAGTCGTCTATGGAAATCCAAATACCCATGCGGCTCAGCGTCGTGAGCGTTGCTTCGGCGCGCTGCGGATCAAGGACGATGGCGCTTTCCGTGATCTCCAGCGTCAGCTGTTCGGGGGACGCACTGGCATCCGCCAGTTTTTTTGCGATGACCTCGGGCAGGTGCGGGTCGTGCAGCGAGCGCGCCGACAGGTTTACGCTGACCCGCAGGTGAATCCCGCAGGCCCGCGCGCGCTGACATTCCCTCAGTGCGCGACTCAGTACCCATTCGCCCAGCGGGTTGATGAGACCGGTATGTTCAGCAGCGACTATGAACCTTTCCGGGGCAAGCAGACCGTATCGCGGATGGTTCCAGCGAACCAGGGCCTCGGCGCCGATGACGTTGCGGGTCGCGATCTGACCTTTGGGCTGGAAATGAAGCAGCAGCTGATCGTGCTCGATCGCGGCGCGCAACTCAGCCATGAGTCCCAGCCGCTCGGGGCTGTGCAGGTTGAGTTCCGGAGCATAGACGACACAGCTGCTGGTGGTGCGCTTGGCACGGTACATTGCAATTTCGGCATGCTGCATGAGCGTGCCGGCGTCCGCGGCGTGATCAGGCATCAGCGCGACGCCGATGCTTGCCTCGACAGCGATCGGAATTCCCTCAATCATGAACGGCGCCTGCAGGAAGTCCTGGAGCTTGCCGACGACCGTCATAAGATCCGATCCCCGCGCCAGGCGCGGCAGCAGGATGCCGAATTCGTCGCCGCCCAGACGCGCCACGACGTCGGTGACATACAGCACACTGCGCAAACGCAGGCCGACCTGGCGCAGCAGCTGATCCCCACGCGTGTGTCCAAGCGTGTCGTTGACCTCCTGAAAACGATCGAGATCCATCACCAGCAAAGCCATGACTTCTTCATCGGTCCGAGTCTGCCAGATTGCCTCCTGCGTGTACTCGCCGAACCGCGTGCGGTTCGGCAGATTGGTGACCGGGTCCGTGTAGGCGAGCCGGCGGATGGTTTCGTCGGCCTCGCGGCGTTCGCGGCGCACCTGCGCGTCCCGCAGTTCGCGGTCGACCGCCGGCGCCAGGCGCTTGAGGTTGTCCTTGAGAATGTAATCGTGCGCGCCGGCCTTCATCGCGATGACAGCGCGATCCTCGCCTATGGTGCCGGAGACGATGATAAAGGGCAGGTCAAGGCCGCTGTCGCGCAGCAGCGAGAGCGCGTCGAAGGCATTGAAGCGGGGCATGGTGAAATCGGAAAAGACGATATCCCATTCGCGCGCGCGCAGCTCCGCGCCCATCGATTCGGGAGTATCGACGCGGGCATATTCCGGTTCGTAGCCGCCGCGACGAAGCGCGTGCAGCAGCAGTTCGGTGTCGTCGACCGAATCCTCCACAATCAGGGTTCGTAGTGGTCTCATCTGGTTGCTCCCGGCGGGTCTCCGGGGGTCTCGTTGAGCACCAGCCAGTAGAGTCCGAGCTGGCGCACCGCCTCCGTGAACTGCGCGAAATCTACGGGTTTTCGGATATAGCTGTTGGCGCCAAGACGGTAGCTGTTTACGAGGTCCTGCTCCTCCCGGGAGGAAGTCAGGATGACTACCGGAAGAAGTCGCGTCGCCGGAGCGGAGCGGATCTGGGCCAGCACTTCGAGCCCATCAACCCTGGGAAGCTTCAGGTCGAGAAGCGTCACCGCCGGCTTGTCCTCAGGGTCTCGTCCTGCATGGGCGCCACGGGCAAACAAATAGTCCAGGGCCTCGACACCATCGCGCGCCACTACCACGGTGTTCGCGACGTTGCTTTTGCTTAAAGCACGCAACGTGAGCGCCTCGTCATCGGGATTGTCCTCGACCAGTAAAATAATTTTGTTTTCCATGATTTCTCAGGACGGCACTTCGGACCGCAATGTGAAAAAGAAGCTTGCCCCGGCGTCGACCGCGGCCTCGGTCCAGATGCGCCCGCCGTGGCGCTGAACGATACGCTGCACCGTGGCGAGTCCGATGCCGGTTCCGGGGAACTCATTTGCCGCGTGCAGCCGCTGGAACGCCCCGAAGAGCTTGTGCGCGTAAGCCATGTTGAACCCTACGCCATTGTCACGCACGAAAAATCCCGACCGTCCGTCTTCGGCAACGTACCGTCCGATCCTGATGCGTGCTATCGGGCGCGGCTCCGTGAACTTCCATGCATTCGAAAGCAGATTTGTCAGCGCGATGCGTAGCAGCCTGCCGTCTCCCATGGCCTGCAAACCGGGCTCGATGTCGACCTCCACCCGCCGCGCCGGGTAGGTATGGCGCAGTTCGTCAGCAATCGACTCGGCCAGGGCGCTGAAGTCGATCGCTTCCGGGTGCAACTCGCTGCGCGTAACACGCGAAAGTGCGAGCAGGTCGTCGATCAGAACGCCCATGCGCTGCGTGGCAGCACGCACGCGCGCGAGATGATCGCGCGCAGTCTGATCGAGCTGTGCTGCGTAATCCTCGAGCAGTGCCTGGCTGAACCCATCGATGGAACGCAGCGGAGCGCGCAGATCATGCGACACCGAGTAGCTGAATGCTTCGAGCTCGCGGTTGGCCGCCTCGAGTTCAACGGTGTGCCGGCGGAGATCCTCGTTGAGCCGCCGGATCTGCTCGGTCTCCTGTTTACGCTGTGTAATGTCGCGGATGATGCCTGCTACCCATAAACCTTCTGCGGTTTCTATGGGGCTCAGACTGATTTCTACGGGAAAAAAGCTTCCGTCTTTGCGCTGTCCGAGCAGTTCCAGGCCTTCACCCATATTGCGCCGTCGTGGTGTCGCGATGTATCTGGCTCGATGTTCGGTATGGCTCCGGCGCTGCCTGTCCGGCACCAGGATTTCGATGGATTGACCAGTCAGCTCTTCGGTCGTGTAGCCGAAGTGCAACCCGGCTTGGTCATTGGCAAGAACGATTCGGCCCTCGCGGTCGACGATGATGATCCCGTCGGGAGCTGATCGCAGCAGTTCGGACAGCCAGTTCTGGGCGCGCTTGCGTTCGGCGATTTCGGTATTCAGTGCTTCGTTGATCTGCTGCAGGCTTCTGTTCAGCGCGTCAAGCTCGCGGCTGCGCTGGAGGATTTCGCGCTCCAGCGCCCGGTTGCGGCGCTCGACGGCATCGGACGGTTCGTGCTGCACGGCTTCCGGCAGGCTGCCACGAACGTAGTCGGTCACGTCTTCGACGCGGTGGATGATGTAGCGAATACGACCGTCGGACGCCAGCACCGGCGAGTTGACCGGACTCCAGAATCGTTCCTCAAAACCTCCGCCGGTACTGTCCGGACGGCGTACGTCGTATTTCTGGACGGCCATTGTGTCAGGCGCTCTGCTGGTCATGACTCGCTGCAGCGATGCGCGCAGATTCCGCGCTCCGGTTGCCGAATGATCGTCGGGATTGTCAGGGAAAACGTCAAATAGGCCGTGGTTGACGATCTTTGTCCGTTCGGTGAATGTTGCGCGCAGGTAGGCGTCGGTGGCGTCCAGGATCGTGAACTGGGCATCAGCCTGGAGAACGAGCAGCAGCGCGGGGGCATCCCGGAAGAGCCGCTCGAAATCCAGGTCACCAGGAGCCATCGTCACGGTGCCATACGGTTTCGGGCATAGTGAGCAATCATGAGTTCACCTCCTTGTGAAGGGCCTGGTGATGTTGGCAGAAATCACAGTGCCGGTACGATCCAGCAAGCCAGGGTCGCGGTACAAACACGCCGGTGATTCTCCCTGATGATGCCCGGCCGGTGCCGGCGTCGGGACATCGTCATCGGATCGGAAAGACTGTGGATTTAGATAGATTATAGTTCAGATTTGCTGCGAAAAAATAATTGCCGGACGAGCAGGCGATAAGGCGCGATCACCGACCAATGTCGGCAACGCACCGGGCAGTGGCGTTTATGTCAACGCCTTTCGCAGGCTGTAATAACATTCCTAATAGAATCGCTGCCTTTCGGATATTACGCATAAACCGTATGGTTTCCTGTTGCGCTAGGCCAATGCATGCGCTTCGGGGGAGGCGTATTTGCCTAACTCCACACCACACATTTCTTCACTTGTGACGTCTGGGCAGGCATCACGTGTCGCATGCGCGACAGAGATCAGACGCCGTGATCGGGGGGCACGAATCACCGAGGTGCGGAGTCTGCGGAAAATCGGAAGTCCCGTGGCTCTCCGGACCCCCCCGGCGTGTACCCTGATCCCGGTCCGCGGCTTCTGGACGACCGGGGTCGGCGGTTTCGCCCTGAGCTTACGGCGGTCTCCGCAGTCGGACATCAAAAAACAAGGGCGGTTACACGTTGCCATAACCGCATGCAATGGGCAGTCTGCGCGTTTTCATGGCCGGGCATGATGCGCGCGCCGATGGGCATGCGCATCGGTCGCTGACAAGGGGTGGCAGATCGTGTGATTGTCGCGTTATCATTCACACGAACTCCGTCTGCCAGCGTTGATCCGTGTCGCTATATGGGCCGATGTGTTCGCAAGAGGAACTAAATTTCCGGTGTGCTGTCTTTCAGTCTCAAGGACTCGTCAGGCTGGCGGGGGGAATGCATACTCCATCAATGAGCAGGCGAATTGCCGCATATTTTCCCGGCGCGGACGCTGCGCACATGAGCTGTGTCATTTCGACCATGCGACGGATGCGCTGGTTCAGATGGACCGCATTCCTGGCTCTGCTTTGCGCCATCGGCCTCTACGCCGCGGAGGCTTCGCATCACCACAAGACGCAGGCCGGCGAGCTCCGCTGTCCGGTGTGCCATACGATTGCCCACGGCGCGCTGGATGTCTTCGTCCCCGGGGCCGATTCGGCTCCCCAGTTCGGAAGCGGATATCTGCTCATGCTGTGGCGTGCCCGGCAGATTTTCCTTCCGCAATCCTTTACTGTCCGTCCGCAGTCGCGGGCTCCGCCGTTTCTCTTTTTCATTCCCTAGACTCCTGTTTACACCAAGTGCTGACTGCGGCGTGATGCGCTGCGGTTGATGTCGATGCAGGGTCCATGCTGATCCGGCGGGTCGTTGCCGGAGTGTTGCGGCAGGGTAGCTCAGCGAACGTCACCCCAGTGGCAGTCGTTCACTGGCCGCTTGCGTTGCATCCAGACCGTCTCGGCGGCAGGCCCTCCCGCGGACCCGGGACGGAATCAGTGTGCGTCCTGGAGAAACGGGTTGTGACCCTGCGCATTGCAGGGTGGATTGGACAATTAACAATCAACGAAGAGGTCGATACCCATGAAAAGCATTTCGAGATTCCTTGCAGCAGGTGCCGCGCTGGTCGTTCTGGCTGTCCCGCTTGCGCAAGCCAGCGGTATGGCGGACATGTCGGGAATGTCTGGGCACGGATCCAAGAGTGACCACTACGGGGTGCCCGGGCTGGTACAGGCGGTAACCAGAACGGTGAAGATCGCGACGCTCGATACCATGCGCTTCTCGCCTTCTCGGGTCGACGTGCGCCCAGGACAGACGGTGCGCTTCGTCATCCATAACGGCGGGCGGATTACGCACGAATTCGTCATCGGTGACCGTGCCGAACAGCGTGCCCATGAGGCCGAGATGGAAGCGCACCCCGGTATGAAGATGGACCATGACCCCAACGGATTGACGCTACCGCCAGGCAGCACTCGCACCCTCATTTGGCGTTTCCCGCGGCATGCCATGACTTTGGAATACGCCTGCCATGAGCCCGGGCACTTTGCCGCCGGTATGGTGGGATATATCCATGTGCGCGGCCCGGCAGTAAGGACCGCACGGTGACTCGGTGGCGCGTACTCGGTGTACCGCTTATCGTATCGCTGCTTGCAGCGGGCATCGCACCTGTGGCACACGCCCATGCCATCGCCGGCATGCGCGTATTTCCGGCCACGATGAGCTTCGATGATCCCGGTGTGGCCGATGAGGGCTCGTGGGTTTTCAATCACATCGACAACGGGGGAACGGGTCAGGATACGCTTAATTTGGCATTCGCCAAGCGTCTGACCAGACGCTTCGGTGTGGTGGCCAGCACCGACTACCAGCGTTTGCTGTTCGGGAGTGGAGTCCCGAATGCCGAGGGCTGGGACAACACGACGGTGGCCGGCTCCTATCAGCTGTTTGTGAATCCGGGCGCGGAGTCGATAGGGATGCTGCAATTCGCCGACACCATCGGCCATAGCGGCAGCCGAAGCATCGGTGCGCCGTACTCGATCTACGCTCCCGAATTCGCGTTCGGGAAGGGCTTCGGCGGCCTGTCGCATCGCTGGCGGATGCTGCGGCCAATGGCGTTCACGGCCGCCATGTCCGAGGATTTTCCCTCGGATCCGACGGTTCCGCACATGCTGAACTGGAGTTTCTCGCTGCAATACAGCATTCCCTATCTGCAGGACTTCGTGCGCGATGTGGGCATCAAGGGGCCGTTCAGGAACATGGTGCCGATCATCGAGGTCCCCATGCAGACCTGCCTCGATCGCGGATGCGCTGATCAGACCACCGGTTACATAAACCCCGGAGTCATCTGGGTCGGGCATGACCTGCAATGGGGAGTTGAGGCGCAGGTCCCGGTAAACAGCCGTACCGGCAATTCGGCTGGAATCCTGCTGGGCATGGATTTCTATTTCGACGACATCGCACCACACAGTCTGGGTGCGCCACTGTTCAATTGAATAACGGAGACGGCAGCGTCATGGCTAAAGTGCGCATCGTGCAGTTCGCAATCGGCCTGTTCGTCCTGTTGCTGGCTACCCAAGTGGCGAAAGCCCATGCCTTTCCGGACCACTCATTGCCCAAAGTGGGGTCGGAACTGGCCAGCGCGCCGACGTCAGTGCGCATCTGGTTCGATGGGGACATCGAGCCGGTATTCTCGACGCTGATCGTTAAGACTGCGACGGGCACGCAAGTGAGCACCGGTCGGGGCCGGGTTTCTGCATCCAACAGTACACTGCTCGAAACGGACCTGCCGAAGAAGCTGGTGCCGGGAAAATACTATGTCTACTGGAGCGTCATCGCGCGCGATGGCCATCATACCGAAGGGCGTTTTCCGTTCCGGGTAAAGTGAGAAAGGGATTGTTTTATGCATATGCATCCGCTGTATATCGGCTTCACGGCGCTGGACGTTCTGTCTGTGGTTGCGGTGCTTGGATTGCTCGCATGCTGGCTCGGGGTGCTGCCGCAGGCGCCTGTAGCGCGGGTCGATGCGGCGATGTCGCGTCTGCTCGCTATGGCGGCCGTGTTGCTCACACTCAGCAGCGTCGGGATTCTCATTGCCAGGACGCTTGAAATGGAAGGTGGCCGGTGGACGGGGCTGCTGTCCGCGTTACCGATCGTGCTGAAGGTCACACATTACGGGCATATCTGGAGCTTTCGCCTTCCGGCGCTGGCTCTGTTGTGGTACGGATGGCGCAAGATCGGGCAGCATGAACGGCGTGCGTGGCCGGCGTGGCTCATGGTGGCAGCCGCGGCGGCCATTGCGCTCACGCGCAGCGAAACCGGCCATCCGGCCGACAACGGCGACTTCACCCTGGCGGTGTGGATAGACTGGGTGCATCTGCTGGCTGGATCCGCATGGGTCGGAAGCCTGTTAGGCATGTCGCTTGCCGTTTTTCCGCAGCTCCTGGCGCAGGCGCAGAATCCACCGTTGCTCGCCGCCGAGATTTTCGAGCGCCTTTCCAGACTCGCGGGATTCGCGCTCGGCGCCGTTCTGCTCACAGGAGCCTATACGGCCTGGCACGAACTCGGAAGCTGGGAGTCATTATGGGATTCGCAGTACGGGAGGATCCTCACGGTGAAGCTGTTGCTCGTAGCCGGCATGACCGCCCTTGGCGCAAGAAACCGGTACGGCCATCTGCCGAATCTGCAGCGGTTGTCGGGACGGCCGTCGCGTCGGCTGCGGCTGCTATGCCATTTCGGCACAGCAAGCGACAAACACAAGGCCACGCGGCCATCCGAGGAGGCGGCGGTTCGGGCCTGCTTCCGGACGGTCAGCATCGAGGGCCTGCTGGGGCTGGGTGTGATTCTGGCTGCATCGGCGCTGCTTCACAGCATGCCGGCATCCGAAATGAAAAACGCGCCAACCTCACAGCTGTCCCGGCCGGCATCGCTGGTGCTTGCGGAACACGCGCTGCCGGGAACAACCAGCATCAGGCTGCGGCTTTCTGGCGCACCTGGGCGTTCTTGATGAGAATGGCGGTCTGAGTGAACCCACCCTTGGTTGCCACTGTCAGCGCCGTGTTGCCGGCACCGTCGGTGGCATCCACTGCCGCGCCGTTGTCGAGCAGGAGCTTGACGACCAGAGCATGCCCATGCGAAGCGGCTAACACCAGCGGCAAATGGCCATTTTCATCCCGGAAGTTCGGATTGATGCCGGCGCTGACAAGCGAATAGACCATGGACGCGTGGCCTTTTTGTGCCGCATGGCACAGCGCGCGCGCCCCGTGGGCGCTGTTGATCTGCGCGATCGGTTTCACCCCCTTCGGCAGCTTCAGCGCGAAGTTTATGAAAGAAGTGATAACCATGGCGACCAGCGCAAAGAGCATGATATGCGGATCAACGCCGAGTCGCTGGGCGATATCGCTGGGAAGGTTTGCACCAATGGCGAGGATCGCGATTACGAGGATCAGCGCAAACTTGAGATAGCGGACGAGCGATACGCCGATGATGGCTATCAATCCAATGAGCAGGTAGTCTTTGTTCAGCCCGATGCCCTTGGATATCCTGTCGGGAAGGTTGGCGCCGATGCTCATCAGAGTGACCAGCACTATGATTGTGACGTCCTGGGCCCAGGACGAATATTTTTTTATTTGTACCATTACCCCGCCTCCCCTTTGACCAGGACCTATAGTTCATACAGTTAGCAAAGGTTGTGCCAATTTTTAACCCTATAATGGCACACAGCATCCGGGCCGGCACGCGAACCCGATCCCGTGCGACCGTAACACTAACGGGTCCTCCGGCGAAAATCCATCGCGATGGGGCCGGGACAGAAGTCGATTCCAGCCGGGGCATCGCAGCTTCGGGTTCCCTAATGCCCGAGTACCCGCGACTCAGCCCAATCCAGGATCGGCCGCAGGCGTGCCGACAGCAGCCCATGCGCGTCACGATAGCTGAGCCAGCGGTATTCATGATGTTCCGGGCGTCCCAGTTCGCGGCTTACCGGAAGCGTGAGATTCTCCTTCCGGGTCCGTGCAACATAGTAGCGCGCCACTTTGCCCCGTCCGTACGGACCGGTCTCTCGGTAAGCGGTCCCCCAGGGGAAGCTGAGGTCGGAAATGCCGGTTTCCTCCAGCGTTTCCCGGATTGCTGCCTGCAGGTCCTGTTCTCCGGCCTCCACCTGGCCTTTCGGGAAATCCCAGTTTGCGTAAGCACGCAGCACCAGAAAGCGCCATGATTGACCGCTTTTCCGCACCACGACAACGCCTGCCGAGCGCATCGTGACTGCAGTGCCTGCCATTGTGCCTACCCCGTTCAACGTTTTGGTTCCGGCCGCAAAGCGCGGGGAGCGCAGGGCCGGGACCAGGCAATGGCATGGATACGGAGTGTGTTGTGCAGGTGGATAGGCGCGCGAGGGTTCACAGGATGTTCCGGAATTCCGTTCCGGATAGCTTGTCTGCGACCGTGGCCGCAGGACTTGGCAAATGCTGCCGCCAGGCCGACTGCCTTGCATGGCTCGGGACGGTACCGGGAAGCACCTGCGCAGTCAGGATCGTGGCTGGAACCATGGGCGGGTGCCGGTCACCCGGGAATCCCCGGGGTTCGCCATGCTTGCGGGTTTCGGAGCAGCGGATCGCAGGAATGTGGCGGCGCAGGCTGACGCGCGCCGGCCTGACCGCTTCAGGGACACACACGCCCATGGTCTTCTTTCCTTGTCCGTGCTCATTCGGGCGACCGGTGGCGGAATCCGTGGGTAGTCGCCTTTTTCGAATATATATCAGTCCGCTGCGGTGCGCACAGCCGGATCACCAGGAAATTGCCGGGTTGATGGCTTGCGCCGGGGGCAACAGCCGGGCAAATTCGCGAGAAAACCGACAGGGCGGGGCAGTCTCAGTGGACGGACGGGGGCGAAGAAGCCTGGTGGCAGCTCAGACGGTCTGCGGTAACCCGGCCCGGCACGTTCTCAGGTTCCGGCAAGAACGATGCCTGTCTGAGCGGGTGTGCCGGCAGCGTGGCGGGCAGAGGCGCTGCTGAGCTGATCGATCAGCGCGAACAGGCGCTGGCTCTCGGATTCCAGTTCCCGGTACAGATCAAGCATCACATCGCGCGACGCGTTACCGCGGGATTTTGCGATCTCGCGGCCGATAGCGTGTGTGCGCGCATGCACTGCTTCCAGCTCGCTAAAGGCACGCAGGTCAGCGAAGCGCGTCCTGCCCTCGCCGTAATACCAGCGGCCGAGTCCACATTGTGTGTGATCGACAAGTTCCGACGCCTTCATGTCGGCGTCTCCGTGCACGACATCCGCAAGGCGCGCCTTCCAAAGAAGATGGTCGGCCTTGACCGATTCGAAGAAGACCTTCTCCGGACCCTGCTGCGAAATGGTGAAAAGCTGACGTCCCATCGTTGCGTTGACGGAGCGCACGAGATCATTGATCTGCTCCACATCGACGCCTTCGCGCTGCAGTGAGGCGGTGATCTCGGAAAGGCTGCGGGCCATTTCGGCGGAAACCGAACTTTGCTCCTCAGCAGCTGCCGCGATTTGGTGGACACGGTCATTGACGTCCTGGGCGACGTGCGCACTTTCACCGAGCGCGCCAGCGACTGTTTCAAGGGCGCCTACACTTTTGCTAAGCCGCGCAAGACTCGTCAGGAGCGATTCGTCAGCCTTGGAGATAAGCTCGTTCATGGTGGCCGTCACGGACTCTATTTCCCCGGTCGCGAGCGTCGTCTTTTCGGCCAGTTTTTTTACTTCGTCCGCGACCACAGCAAAGCCCCGGCCTGCATCCCCGGCACGCGCCGCCTCGATCGCCGCATTGAGTGCGAGCAGGTTTGTCTGCCGTGCGATGTCTCGCACACTGCTGGTCAGCTTCCCGATCCTCTGGTTGAAATCGAGAAACTCCTTCATGTTCGAGCCCATTGAGGATACGGCCTGTCCCAGGAGATTCATGTCCTCGGTAAGCAGCTTGACGGACGAGTCGCCCGCTGCGCATTTGGCACGGCTTTCGTCGGCACGAGCGGCGGCCTCCTGTGCGTTTTTCGAAATTTCGGTGGCGGTATTCGCCATCTCCTCGACCGCTGCGGCGACACTCGTGACCTGGTCCAGGGAAGTATCGATTTCACGGGTAAACGCGACGGTTTTGATCAGTACTGACACGCCCTGATTGAGCGCCGACACGGATTGCTGGGCGGACTCGATAAGGCTTGCATTGCGCGCATCGATGATCCCGAGAATCGGGGAAAGACCCGCCGCCGTAGCTGAGGGACGTTGCAAGAACTTCAGGACCGCGTCACGGTCGGCGGCGAATGCTGCCTGCAGGAGAGAGAGCGCGAGACTGGTTCTCAGGAAAAATGGCTGGGCCACGTGATTGCCTCCGTATTGCTGCCTGCACCGCCGCCGACTTGCGGAAAAAACAAACTGGCCCGTACTGGCCTTGCAACAGCGATGGCAGTCGTCCGTTCCGTGGGTCTGTTCTCGCTTGCCAGGCCGGGAGCGTTCCAGCGTCCGAGTCTTCTTTCGAGTTATCGGATGCGGCACGGAAAACATTAGCATTCTGGATTCAGTGTAAGCCGGACGAGGAGGCGAAGTGGCCCTGTTTCGGGCATCGGTTCCAGGCGGAGCTGGTGCCTCGGCCCGGGCGCACCGGATGCGGATGAGGCAGATTCGCGAGGGGTTGTCTTCGATTCCAACCGGGCGGGGACAAATCAGTCCTCTGGCATGAATCATAAAGCCGGCCACGGCCAGTCCGGCGTGCTCCTGACCTTGAACCGTCACGCGCCGAGATGAGACCCAGTTGGGTCGCCGTCGACCGCCAGTTGACGAAGGACTGGCGCGATCTGTAAATGCCGTTGCAGCTGTCAGTTTGGCCCGTGTGCGTGTGCATACCGCCGTCTCCGGGGCCGGAGTAAATGATAACGGGGAAGGGCGGGTTCTTGACGTTTGCGATGGGCCAATCCTCAAAGTAAATGCGAAGACACCAGGGAATGTACGGGATTCAGGTTCCCGATAATGGGAATGCCACTCGCGCCCGATATCTGGCCACGGACAGGTTTGGGATATCATTTTCCGGGCGCATCCTGGTTTGTGTCAGCGCCGCCGATGAACTACCGGTCGGTGAAGATGCCGGTCGGCGCGAGCTGGGTCTTTATTAAAGTCTGGCTCTGCTCCGGGTGCGGCCGGGGATGGCTTCAGGTGCGTGACGACAGCCGGCAGCGTCCGCCGCGGAGCGCCGAGCAAAATAAGGAGGGAATGTGTAATGAGCAGAATACGGGTCCTGGTCGGCACCCGGAAGGGTGCGTTCCTTCTTACCTCGGACGGCAAGCGCAGGAGCTGGTCGATCATCGGCCCGCTCTTTGCGGGGTGGGAAATCTATCATATGAAGGGTTCACCGCTCGATCCCGACCGTATTTACGCGTCGCAGACTAGCAGCTGGTTCGGCCAGGTCATCCAGCGTTCTGATGATGGCGGCAGGACCTGGGGAACGCCCGGCAGCGAACCTGGACAGCTGACCGGCGCGGATGGATTCCCCAGGGGCGAGAGCAATAAGTTCGTCTACGCCGGTGAGGTCGGGACGCACAAATGGTATGACGGTACGCAGCGCCCATGGGAGTTCAAGCGGGTGTGGCACCTGGAGCCGTCCCTGACCGACCCCGACACCGTCTACGCGGGCACGGAAGACGCCGCGATCTTCAAGACATCGAACGGCGGCAAGACCTGGAAGGAGCTTTCGGCTTTGCGCAGCGCCAAAGGCCATCTCTGGCAGCCTGGCGCCGGCGGTATGGCCACGCACACCATCATTGTGGATCCACGCAATGCAGACCGGATGTTCGTCGCTATCTCTGCCGCGGGCGTTTTCCGCACCGATGATGGCGGCAGGACGTGGATGCCCACGAATCGCGGATTGTTGTCGAAATACGAACTTCCGGACCCAAGCGCCGAAGTAGGGCACTGTGTCCACCGGATCGCGATGCATCCGTCACGTCCGGACGTTCTGTTCATGCAAAAGCACTGGGACGTGATGCGTACCGACAATGCCGGGGAATCGTGGATCGAAGTGAGCGGAAATTTGCCCTCTGACTTCGGATTTCCGATCGAGGTGCATGCGCATGAGCCGGAGACCATATTTGTCGTGCCAATCAAGAGCGATTCGGAACATTATCCGGTGGACGGCCGCTTGCGTGTGTATCGAAGCCGCAGCGGCGGCCATGAGTGGGAGGCGCTAACCAAGGGGCTTCCGCAACGGGATTGCTATGTGAACGTGCTGCGCGAGGCGATGTCTGTGGATTCCCTGGACCCCTGCGGCATCTATTTCGGAACGACCGGAGGGCAGGTCTATGTTTCGGCTGATGGCGGGGACTCATGGGACCCCATTGCCTGTCATCTGCCGGCTGTTCTGTCGGTCGAAGCGCAGGTGCTGCCGTGATCCGCGTCGTGCTCCCGCACCAGCTGTGCCGTCTGGCGGGCGTTGACGGGGAGGTGCGCCTGGCGCTGGAAGGCTCCGTGACGCTCGGTGGTGCGCTGGACGCGCTTGAAGCGCGCTATCCCGTGCTGCGCGGAACGGTCCGCGACCATGCTACGCTGAAACGCCGGCCGTTCGTGCGGTTTTTCGCCTGCAAGGAAGATCTGTCTTTCGTTCCTCCGGATACCCTGTTGCCGGGCGCGGTGGCCAGCGGTGAGGAACCGTTTCTGATCGTAGGGGCAATTGCGGGAGGCTGACCCGAGGCGTGGCCGATGAGAGCCAGCAGCTAACGCAACCGCGGCCTGTATGGTTTGTGCGCGAATGGATGCGCTGGATTGTCAGCGCGAGTCGAATACCGGATGGCCATCCTGTCAGCCAGCACCGGGCGGTCGGTTTGTCGGCAAGCGATTCGGCGTGAAGACGCTGGCGTTGGCCAGGGGACGGAGCGGGACGTATTCGGCCGACTGCGTCAGCGGGTTGGATCCATTGATGAAGAAATGCAGTTCGGTCGGGCCGAAGATCCCGGGTGTCGACGACGATGTTGCAGTTCAATCCAGCGGTCGTGAGATTTCCGGTTAAGGGCACTTGCGTCCGGTCAACATTGCACGCGCGAGATTTTCCTTGTGCATCACACTGGCAGCAACGACACCGACGATATGCAACATCACCAGAGCGAGCGTGACGTTTGCAAGCAGCTCATGGGGTTCCTTGAGGGCTCGCTTGCTGATTCCGCTCATGGCGCTGGCCAGCGGCCCGGCATGCTCACCGGCTCCGTATAGCATTACTCCCGTTACCGTCGTCGCCAGAAGAAACAGAAGCAGCAGCAGAACCATCGCTCCTCCGGCCGGGCTGTGTCCGAGATAGCGTCGGGGATGCGCAAGCACAATTTCCTTCAGGTTGGAAAGTACTGCCGAAGGCGGATACGTAAAATCGCGGAAGCGCGCGTGTTCTGACCCGATGAAGCCCCAAAGAATCCGGAATATGACGAGCGCGAGGACGACATAGCCTGCCCAGACATGGGGCGTGAGCAGATCCTCCGTAAAGTAGGCCACGAAAAATGAGATGGCGGTCACCCAGTGAAACAGGCGCACTTCCGGGTCCCAGACCAGAATGCCTTCTGTGCGTTTCATCGTTTCACCTCTCGACTTGCTGATGGATGTAGGTTTTCGGGTTGCAGATCCTATCCATCCCGCTCCTTTCTTTATTTAAAGTAAGGTGGAGCGCCCGGAAGTGTGTTCGTATGTGCGCCGGCCCCTCGTGAAGCGCGACAGGACATCCAAGTCTCTCTCGCGCACTCGGTTAGAGCCGGCGCACTCTTTGTGCCTGCGCCTCCGGCTACGGCACGGCCGCGGCCGCCCTGCGGTCGAGCGGTGCGCGCTTTCGGCGCGCACCAAACGCTCGCCCCACAATGGCTGGACGGCGTTTCGGGTGTCCTTGCAGGTGGCCTTACGGCCACCCGCCCGGACTCTACGCCTACCGCGGACTACTCGCCTCGGTGCTTCGCACCTTCCCTGGCTCGCAGCGGATGTGCGTCAAAAATCGCAGGACCGGAGAAGAAATTCACCACTTGGCAATGTTTTCGTGACCTCGGCCTTCGGAAACGCCGGAAAGCCGATCCGTGGTTGATCTCCGGATCTGACGGGCAGTGCCGGCGTCACCACACCTGCCCTGGTTTGCGGGCCCGCGATGGACAGGGGGATCCATAAAGGAAAATCCCATGCCGTCCGCCTTTGTCAGCTTGCCGCCTTAGGAATGTTAGGCGAAGAATATGCCCGGCGTCGCCCTGGCCGGTCCGCCCAGCGCCAACCCTGCGAGCGCGCGCAAGCGCTCGAGATCGCACAACTGGATGTGGCGTGCGCGCGTGCGCGTCAGACCCTCGTCGTCAAAGTGCCGCAGAATCCGGCTCACGGTTTCGAGGGCAAGTCCGAGGTAGCAGCCGATTTCATAGCGCGACATGCTCAACCGCAGACTGTGGGCGGCACGCTGAGGTTCAGGCAGGCGTGCGTCGATTCCCAGCAGAAAGCCGGCAAGACGCTCATCGGCGTGCTTCTTGCTCAGCACCATCATCTGCTCGTACAGCTCGTTTATACGGTGCGCGAGAAGCCGATGGACACGTTGCTGGACCGCCGGGATGCGCCGGTACATTGCCCTGATCTCTGGCACCGGCAACGCACGCACTGTCGTGGGTTCGAGCACTCCGGCGGACGAACCATGCGTGGGTTCGCCCAGGACATCGAGCCCGAAGAACTCTCCGGGCAGGCAAAATGCGAAGATCTGCTCGGCGCCGCTGCTGGTGATGCCGTATAGCTTGACTGACCCTGATTCGACGACATACAGACTTGGGTCGCTGTCTCCGGCGTGGAACAGGTGCTGGCCGCGCACGTACCGGCGTGGTGGCCCTGCAATCGACATGAGCAATTCGCGTGTGCCCCGCGTAGTGGCGGAAATGGCCGGTGTTCCGCGGACTGGAAGGAAAGGTGTCGTGCGGGAAGTGCTGTTGCCAAGGTTAATGTTCATCGATACCTCCTTGAGGGAATTGGAAAATCCGCATCATGCGGAAGTGCGGGTAGAGGCGCGTACACGGCCGGCAACGTGTCGACTCCTCAGAGCCGTTCGACGGCGTGGCGCTTTGCGGCATAACAGGCAAGGTCCGCGGCGGCGAGCACGGAAGCCGGCGTATGGTTCCCGGCGGTAATGGCGACAGCGCCAATGCTTACGCCGAGCCGGAAACTCGTTCCGGACCAAATGAATTTCTGCTCTGCGAGCGTCTGCGCAAGCGTGCGTGCATGCGCGTTGGCCAGGTCGATCGGGCAGTGCTCGAGAAGAAGTGCGAATTCGTCACCGCCGAGACGGGCGAGCGTGTCACGCTCGCGAACCGAAGCGCGGAATATTTCGGCTACTTTGCGCAGGACGGAATCTCCGGCCGCGTGTCCGTGAGTGTCATTGACCAGCTTGAAGTGGTCCAGATCCATATAGAGCAGTGCATGCTGTTCGCCAGCGCGAAGCGTTTCAAGCAGGCGTTCCAAGCGGCGCTCGAATTCCCGGCGGTTGGCGAGACGGGTGAGGGAGTCGTGTGTAGCATTGAGTGCGAGCTCGCGCAAGCCGGTAGCGTCGCGCAGCACCAGAACCACTCCTTCCGACTCACGGTCCGGACCTCTCAAAACGGAGCAGGAATCCTCCACCGGTATCTCAGTCCCCGTCCACTGTTGCAGCAGATCGAATTCGTTCGGTCTGGGGCGGGTGCTGCGGGCGATAAAGCGTGTGAGCGGATCAGAAACGCGTTTATGTGTGACCCCATCCAGGATCGTAATGACGTCAGACAGCATCCGGCCACGCACGCTGCCGCGATTCAAGCCGATCAGGCGTATCGCCGCGAAATTCAGATACAGGACCTTTCCGGTAAAGTCGGTGACTATGACCGGGTCTGGCAAGGATTCGAGCACGGTCGCGCAAATCTCTGCCGTAGTAAAGACGGACGTGCTGGTTGGCTCTGCGGTCATGATGGTTTCCACCAACGGCTTTCTGCCCGGAATTTCCAGAGAAGGCCCGCGTTGTCTCGCAGACTTGGGGGATTATTGTCCGGCGGTGCCCATTTTTGTAATCGGTGCGAATGCGTACGGACAACTACGTACAGGGTGGAAAACGGCGAATTTGCGACGCGGTTCGGGTGAACCCCGGCTAATGGACCGGAAAAGTGGCGGAGGCGCAGAGTTGCCCGATCCTGATCAGATCGGCCAGACTGTCGGCGCCGAGTTTTCCCATGATGTGGCTGCGATGGACCTCGACAGTTCGCGGGCTGATCCCGAGCGAACGGGCGATCTCCTTGCTGGTTTTTCCTTCCGCGACCTGTATCAGAATTTCGCGCTCGCGCACGGTAAGGCGATCGTACAGGGCGCCAAGGGCGGCCTGCTCCGCGCTGACCGTGCGACGGCGCGAATCCTGCGCAAGCGCGTCGCGCACGCGCGCGAGCAGCACATCCGGGTTGGCCGGCTTCTCCAGAAAATCCACGGCGCCGGCCTTGAGCGCACGCACTGACATGGGAATATCGCCATGCCCCGTGAGAAAGATGACGGGCAGTAAAATATTTTGCTCGGAAAGCGCCTTCTGCAGTTCGATGCCACTCATGCCCGGCATGTGCAAGTCCAGCACGAGGCAGCCGCAGACATCGGGCGGACAGGTCGCGAGGAAATCCTCGGCGCTTTCATAGGCGCACACCGCGAATCCCTCGGTACGGAACAGGACGCCGAGCGCATCGCGAACAGCAGCGTCGTCGTCCACGAGAAAGACGGTCGGAGTCATGGTTCTATAGGGACCGTAAAGTGAAATATGGCGCCTCCCTGCGCGGTTTCGGACCACAGCCGGCCCCCTTGAGCCTCTACGATGGTGCGGCTGATGGCAAGGCCCATGCCGAGTCCTTCAGCTTTGGTGGTAAAAAAAGGCTGGAACAGCCGTTTTGCATCTTCCGGGTCGAGGCCCGGCCCCGTGTCCGCAACGCTGATTCGCACAAAGCCAGCATCATCCGTCTGGGTGCGCACAGTGACCGCGCCGTTTCGCGTATCGCTGTCGCGCACTGCTTCCAGCGCGTTTTGCAGCAGATTGAGCAGCACTTTCTCGACCGCGATGCGTCCGACGCGCACCTTCGGTACGATGCCCGGGTCCAGTTTCAGGTTGATGCCGGCTGCCTCGGCCTCGGGTGCGACCTGGGAAACGACCTTGTCAACGAGGCTGTTCAGGTCTTCCACCGACGTCTCAGGCGCGCCACGACGCAAAAAGTGTCTTATATCGCGGATGATATGTGCAGCACGTTGCGCCTGTAGCGCCGTCTGCTCGATGTTGCGGTTGAGTTGTCCGTTCTCCTGACCGTTGCGGATCATCCGCAGACTGGCATCACTGTAGCTGACGATCGCTGCAAGCGGCTGACTGAGTTCATGCGCAAAAACGGAAGCAAATGCGCCAAGAGCGTATTGGCGGTAGATCCGCTCGATTTCGGCCTGGTAGCGAAGTGCCGCTTCCTCAGCAGCGCGACGTTCGGTAATGTCGAGTCCGGTCGCAATCACGTATTCGACCTTGCCGGCAGAGTTGGTTAGCGCCGTATTCGACCAGGCAATGAGGCGCTCCGAGCCGTTCTTGTGGCGCCAGCAGTTGTCGAAGCTGTTTGGAAACAGGCCATCCTGCAGTTGAGCGAAAACTTTTTTTACCGTACTGATTTCCTTGGCGGGTAGCATCAGGTCCCAGACGAATTTCCCCTGTGCTTCCTCGAAACTGTATCCGGATATGGTTTCGCAGGCCTCGTTCATGCGCACGATCCTCCCTTCGCGATCGAGCACAATGACCACGGCGCCCACGGTGGCAAGTACTGCGGAGATGAAGTCCCGTTCCAGCCGCAGGGTCTCTTCCATGCAACGCTTTTCCGTGCGCATCTGCTGCTCCCGCATCGCGCGCTCAATGACCGTGGGCAGCAGCGCCAGGTATTCGCCGGCCGTATCCTTGAGGAGGTAGTCACGCGCCCCGGAGCGCATGGCTTCGACCGCGATCGAGATATCTCCGGCACCGGTCAGCATGATCACCGGAGGTGCGTCCTCGAACATGCGGAGCTCAGACAGGACTTCCACGCCGTTCAGATCGGGCAAGCGGTAATCAAGCAGAATGAGGTCGGGATGATGGGAGCGCGCGTAGGCGAGTCCATCCCGGGCCAGATCAGTCTCGTGTATGTCGAAGACGCTATCGGTCAGGCGGCTGAGCGCGCGCCGGCAGGCCAGACGGTCTACCTGGTCATCCTCTATGAGCAGCAGGCGTACGATTGGCGTACTCATGCGGTCTGGCTACTCCGGCATCTCGCTGACCGTCCAGTAGCGGTCGATTGTGCGCACGGTCTCGATGAACTGCTGGTAGTCCACGGGCTTCTTCATGTAGCCGGCCACTCCGAGGTCGAAACTCTCGATCTTGTCCTGCTGCTCTGCGGAGGTCGTGAGCACGACCACCGGGATGCGTCTCAGGTTGTGGTTGCCGTCCTTGACCACCCGCAAAAACTCTATGCCGCCCATAACAGGCATGTTGATGTCGAGAAGGACCAAACAGGGGCGCTCCTTGGTGTCGTCATGCAGGTAGGCGAGCGCTTTCTCACCATTTTCGGCACGTTCCAGGCGGTTCGTGATGTGCAGTGCTTTGAATGCACGATGTACCGCCATTGAGTCGACATCGTCGTCTTCGACCAGCAATATGGGCCTGCTTGTTATTTTCATAGCGCGCCTTCCGTATTTGAAAGTCGTGTCGATGATGCTTGTCGCAAGGTAAAGAAGAAGCTGCTTCCCTGGCCGGGTGTTGATTCGATCCAGATTCGACCACCGTAAAGTTCGACAATCTTCTTTGCCAGCGCCAGCCCTACGCCCGTACCCTCGATGCGGTCGCGAGGAGCGAGCGTCTGAAACAGTTGAAAAATCTTCTCATGATGCCGGGGTTCGACGCCCGGCCCGTTGTCGGAGACGCTGAAGTGCAATTCGCCATTAGCCGCATGTCCGGAGATGCGGATAAGCCCTTCGGGCTTATCCATATATTTTATGGCATTGGAAATCAGATTCTGAAAGAGCTGGCGCATGCGTGTCGGCTCGGCGGTCAGAACCGGCAGCGGACCTTCGATTTCGACGCGAATGTGCGGAGGCGGGGAAAGAAGGTCCAGGATCTCGTGGATCATCTCATCGAGATCGACAGAAACTCTTGTCTCCCTGACACGGCCAACGCGCGAGTACTCAAGAATTCCTTCGATGAGCTGATCCATGCGTCGTACGCGGCCGGCAAGCAGGCGCAGATACTCCTTGCCTTCGGAGTCCAGTCGATCGGTGTAATCGGCACGAAGCCAGTCGGCGAGCGAGCCGATGGCACGCAGCGGCGCCTTGAGATCGTGCGATACAATGTAGGCGAAGTTCTTGAGCTCTTCGTTGCTGCTTTGGAGTTCCTGCATCGTGTTGGCAAGCTCCTGATCCCGTTGCCTGCGTCGGCTGATGTCCCGCAGCACCCCTGTGAACAAGTGCTTTCCTGCAATCCGTATCTCGCTCACAGAAAGCTCTATGGGGAAGATGCGACCGTCTTTGCGTCTTCCTTCCGTCTCGCGCCCCATGCCGATGATACGCGCCTTGCCGGTGTGCAGGTAGTTGCTGATGTAGCTGTCATGCTGTTCGTGGTACGGGTCAGGCATCAGGACTGAGACGTTTTTTCCGATGACCTCGGTCGCGCTGTAGCCGAATGTGCGTTCAGCAGCAGCATTGAAACGGTCTATGATTCCATTCCCGTCGATCACGATGATCGCCTCAGCCGCAGTGTCGACGATGGCATGCATGCGCTGCTCGCTCTCACGCAGGAGTTCCGCATGCCTCTTCAATGCAGCTTCAGCCTGGAGACGTTCGTGAATCTCGCGTCGGATACCGACATATAAAAGTGACAGGGATGCAGCGGAAAAAAGAAGCAGAAGCGCAAGGGTGGCGAGCGTCTCGTGCAGGTGCCGGTCGATCGCCGCCCGCCGCTGGGTCAGCCGAGCCATCTCCGCGCGCTCCATCTGGCCCACCTGGTTGCGGATCTGGCGCATCAAGGTGCGTCCCGGTCCGCGGGTGAGCCGCTGGCGGATTGCTGAAAAGCTGCGCAGGCGACCTGAGGGCGGCTGCTCGAACACCAGCAACCGATCAGCAACAGTACGGCGGAGTATGCGCAGCCGCGCATTCTGCTGCGGGTCGTTGGACAGAAGTCGATCGAGCTCGGCAAGGTACGCGTTGACGCGGGTGACTGCGGCCTGACGCGCGGCAAGGTCGCCATTGTCTCCGAGGATGAGGTAGCTGCGTTCGTGGGCGGTGGCCTGATTCAATGATGAATCGATACCATCGAATGCCGCGAGTGCTTGCCGGGAGGCCGCAGCGGCCTTGCTGGTATCGATGAATCCGGACATCGCGCGATAGACAAGTGCACCCACGATCGCGAGCACTACGAGCGCGAGTGTAAATGCGAACAGGATCTGCGATTCGACCCGCCATCTATTCATGATCGGACCCCAGGATCTGCCGACAGGCTCAGCACGTTCGTTCATATCGCTGCAATTTCCGGAATACGTCCCCGTGGGTGCGCGTGCACCCTGGGCAATCCGTCCCGCCCCAGATCGACGTGTGCATGCCGCATTCGGGGCAGCCGGTATGTTTGGGTGCAACGAACGAGACAACCGCGCCGCGGATCCCGACCCGTCTTGAGCTTAGCACGACCATTATCCCGTCCGTAAATCCGGGCAGCCGGTCGGCCGCAAGAGCGGCACCGTGTTGCCTGGAATCGGGCCGGCCGAGCACGCGCGAATACGAAATTCAGCAGCGGCCCAGTTTAGCCCCAAGGCTGGCGCCATGCGGAACATTTGCGGGTGACCGGATGAGTGAAATGCCGCTTTACGGACAAATGAGGATTTTTTTGCCATTAAAAAAATGCGGGACCCGGGCGGGAGCGGGGATGCGGGCAGTCACACGGGTGGCTACTTCATGGGACTGCGGTCAGATAAGTAGATACACGGATTTTCGCGTTGTGCCACCGGTGGTCTAATCCATGTTCTCCGACCGTCCGCGGCCGCCGGGGTGCCATAGTGGGAAAATTGCGCACAGGGCTATCCCGCGCGAGCGGGGCAAGTCCGTTTAAGGGAAACACTTCATGAGAATGAATCACCGCTGGGGATTCCGCGAACCAATCGAACGTGAAGCCGTGATATATGGTCGTGGTGCGAAGCCGGTTTGCGGGCAAACTCAAAATGTGAGTTTCGACGGAATTTTCGTAGCCGGACGGAAAGCCGCTTTGCATCTAGGAACGCTGGTGGATCTGGTGGTGACACGGCATGCGCATGGCGTCACGTGGACTCAGCAGATACCCGCGGAAGTGGCGCGCTTGACCGAACAGGGCATCGGGTTAATGTTTGCGCTGCACGACGCCGGCAAAATTTCCCGATTCGTCGCATTGCTGCGGAGCAGCGGGTCGATGCTCAGGGTCCGGAGATCCGACTCACATGGCGGTTTCGGAGAATACATCAGCAATCATGGCGCGCTTCTTTCTACCATGAGCCGCCGGAAGGCCGCAATAGCGGGTGAGGTCCCAGCCGCGGATTCGGTCGACGATCACAACACGGTGACAGGAGAAGATCATGACAACGGCAAGACAGGTTGAGCAGCGCTGGAACGAACGGCGAGCGGTTCAGTTCGAAGTCAATCTTAACGCGGATGGGCAGCCGCCGCAGCAGGCGGTGTGCCGAGACCTCGGCTTCGGCGGCATGTATGTCGAGATAGACCCGCAGGCGATTTCACTCAATGAGGGACTCTACATCGATCTCCATCTCGGAAATTCCGGGCAGCAGAAGGATCACCCCATTCCAGCCCGAGTCGTGCGTATCGGCGCTGAAGGGGCAGGGCTCATGTTCAGCGGTTTCAAGCTGGAGAACGTGAAGACGCTGCGTGATGCCATCTACGGTCGCGAAAGAGGCCAGTCTCCGGCGCACGGTTGAATCGCCGCATGGGGCCCCCTGTCTGTTGTGGGGGCTGGTATCGCTGTTGACTGGCCGGAATTGGCGGTTGCCTGCAGTTAGGGCCGGGGCATGGATTGCCGAACGGTGGAAACCGGATTGCGGAAATAGAGATGGTCCGCGGACGGACGTGCTAGCGCAACGAGCAGGGCACATTCGATGCCGGTCGCTTCTTCCCGATCCTGCCTGCGAGATATGATCAGGTTCCGGACGGTTCGGACTTCCAATGTGATTGCGGCCTGGTGGGTGGCGATGTGCGGGTGCGACCTGCGAGGTTAGCACGTGATTCGAGCGCTTATCATTGAGTTCCTGTTGAGTGGCGTCATCGGCGCAATCGTGTTTCGGCTTGCCTGGGCCGCCTCGAAGAGGAATCTGCTGGCGTGGGGTGTGGTTCTCGTCATTGCAGCGGTGAGCGTGATCTTCATTTCCGGCAGTATCGATGGGTGGCACGTGCATGAGTATGGTGCCGGTTTTTTGGGCATGTCTGTTCCGCACCCGCTCGTGGTACAGCTTCTTCGAAGCCTGGGATTGATTGGCGGCGCCTGGTTGGCATCCATTGTGGTCGCCAGGAGAAAGAAGCGCGGGTTCGAAGAGGATCGCAGATTCAGGGATTTTCCATAGCGCCGTTCGAAAACGATGGATGGCTTCGTGGCTTGCAGTGGCGTGTGGCAAAACCCAATGTCCGAGCCCCGATGAAGCGGCAAGCAGCCGGTTGTCCTTCGGCTGAGTCGCGGCAACATTACATTTGTCCCACGCCGGGTTTTCAGATACGTCCCATAAGATACATCACTCCGGCGGCAATGGAGGACCTCAGCAGAACGTTTTCTCCTGGAGCATTTCAGCAAGTTGTCCTGATTTCACCCACCTCAAGGCGCATCGGAAATCCCGGGAGCCTGCCGCCGTCGGCGTATAGCCGTTATTGATTTGTATCAAGGCAGGTGCACTATTGCCGCCGTAATGTCAATAAATTACTGTGTTTCGGATCAATCTGGCGATCATCCGATGGTCCACGAAAGGCTGCTGATATTGGTTGGATCTTTACAAAACCTTGCAAATTCTTGCGTAAGGCGGGTCAACAAACCGCTGCTCATTCCGTTAGGAGAGGCTGGGAGCCGGGACAGGCATTGTGACGCAAAGCGGCTGCAGATCCATTGAATTTTGTGGTGTGAATTATCAGAATATGTCGGGACAAACGGTTGATCGGCGAGAGGGTAATCAAGTGAAGATGAGCAAAACGATTAGCTGGGCAATCGCCGGTGTAATGCTGGCGGTGTCGTTCTCCGCCTTCGCCGATCACGACGATTGGCGCTGGCGTGGTGGTGGGCGCTGGCGTGAGGGCTGGCATCGCGATTGGGGTTTTCGTGGGCCCGATATGGACCGTTGGCGTGGTGGCTATTGGGTCCACGGAGATCATGATGGCCGCCTGGGCTGGTGGTGGGTTGTCGCCGGCCTGTGGTATTTTTATCCGCAGCCGGTCTATCCTTATCCGGAGCCCTATGCTCCACTGTATTACCCTCCGGTTCAGCCGGAATTGCCGATACCGGCACCACCGCCGGTGCAATACTGGTATTATTGTAACGCCGCCAAGGCCTATTATCCCTACGTTCAGACTTGCCCGGGTGGCTGGGTACGCGTGCCTGCCACCCCGTCCGCACCAAATCAGTGATATTGGGAAGGAGTACAGCAATGAGACTGCGTAATCTGGTTTTGAGTACTGCCATAGGCATGGTGCTTGCGGGATGCGTCTCGATCCCGACTGGGCCGAGCGTGGCGGTTATGCCGGGACCTGGCAAACCGTTCAGCCAGTTTCAGGAGGATAATCTTGTCTGCCGCGAATTCGCACGCGAGCAGATTGGCGCCCGGCCGAACGAGATTGCGCACGAACAGGTGTTGACCGGGGCGGCCACCGGAGCGGTGCTTGGCGCGGCGGCCGGTGCGCTCCTGGGCCATGGTCAGGAGGCGGTCGGGACGGGAGCGGGTGCGGGTCTGCTCCTGGGCTCGGCTGCCGGCGCCAATGCCGCTACCGGCAGTACCATGTCTCTGCAGGATCGCTATAACATCGCTTACGAACAATGCATGTACTCCAAAGGCAACCTGATCCCAGGCTATCCGGCGCCGAGGTATTACGCACCACCGCCGCCGTCGGCACCGCCGCCACGCTGAGACCGTCACGCTCCGGCAAGTAGTCCGGCCTGTCTGAATCGACTGCCCAGACCTGTCCTCGGCGAATAGGTCCATGCGGCTCGTTTCGGCTATCTTGCCGGACTTCGCTGCGCTTGGCCCCAATCCGCGGGTTGCCCACTACCCCGGATCGGGTTGCCCGAAGTCATCCCTCAAGTGCTCTACGAAGCGCAAGTCCACCGAGAACCAGAAAGAACACGGCAGCAATGGCATGGATCCATCGCACCGGAAGGCGGTCGGCGAAGCGATGTCCGAAGACGATCGCAGGAATATTCGCCAGCATCATGCCCAAGGTTGTCCCCGCAACGACCGGAAGCCATTCCTGGAACCGTGCGGCCAGTGCCACGGTGGCGATCTGTGTCTTGTCACCCATTTCGGCCAGAAAGTACGACATCAGGGTGGCCATGAAGACGCCCGCAGCGGACCGCAGCGGCAGGTCATTTTCGCGCAGTTTGTCAGGAATCATGATCCACAGCCCCATCGCCACGAAGGACAGCAGGACTGCCCAATTCAGGATCGCCGGCGTCAGCACGCGCGCCAATATGTCACCCAGGCCGGCGGCCAAGCCGTTGCTGAGCACGGTTGCCCCGAGAACGCCGAGAATGATCGGCGCGGGCCGACGGTAGCGTGCCGCGAGCAGGAGCGACAGAATTTGCGTCTTGTCGCCAATTTCAGCCAAAGCGACAAGGCTGGTCGTTACAAACAAGGGATGCAGGATTGCTCGATGCATGGCGCGTGTGCGTTACGTTGTCTGCCGTATAGCTTCAGGCGGAAAAACTTCAAAACCCCCTGGCATCAGACCGTCGATACGCCGAGACCCGGTGTGCCAGCATGCCGGAAGCGCGGTGCGCTCGAGTACACAGTGCTGAGCAGGCCGCCGTGGATCGCCATACTGTTATTGGCTCACTGCACAATCTGTTGCGCCGTGACGGATGCGGGCTAGCGATGATCATATGTAACTCTGGAGTTCACAATGTAAGCTCTAGAACGCGGGAACGCCGGAAAACGCCTCGCGCGCTAGTTTGTACCGCAATCCGGAATGCACCTTCATGATGCCCTGGTGTTCATCCGCCATGACGGAAGGAGGGATAAAGCACCATGCCCCCATCCACCAGCAGGCTGGGTCCGGTGACATAGGATGCCATGTCGCTGGCCAGCAGTGCCACCATGCGGCCGATCTCGGCGGGTTCGCCCATGCGATTGGCGGGTATTTTTCTGAGCAGGTCCTTGAGGGTGTCCGGGTTGCTCCATACCGCTTTATTGATATGGGTCTTGATGGCCCCGGGCGCCACTCCGAGCACGCGCACGCCCAGGTCCGCGGTTTCCTGCGCGAGCGTTTGGGTCAGCATGGTCAGCGCCGCTTTCGAGCAGGTATAGGCACTGTAACCGCTCCACGGAATGCTTTCGTGCACCGAGCTGATATTGATGATGACACCATGGTGTGCGGCCGTCATCCGTTTCAGAGCCTCGCGCGCGCAGTGATAGGCGCCGAACAGATTAATCTGTATCACCCGATACCAGTCGGTCGGGTTCGACTCCCAGCAGCGGGCAGCGACACCGTCAATGCCGGCATTATTTACCAGAATGTCCACGCCACCGAGTTCACGGTCCATCGCAGCGAACATCTGTTCAACCTGGCCGGCGTTCGATATGTCCGCTGCAAGGCTCACTGCGCGCACGCCGTGCTGCCGGGCCGCTGCCGCAACCCGTTCCGCATCGGCTGCATCCTTCCCGGTGGGATCCTCGAGATAGTTCACTGCCACATCGGCGCCGGCCTCTGCCAGGGCATGGACGATGGCCTCGCCGATTCCGGAGCTGGACCCGGTGACCAGCGCGCGTCTGCCTTTCAAATCGATGGTAATCATTGGCTTACTCCTTGTCAGGTCTTGTTGATAGCCGGATGAGGATCGGTGGACTTCCGCCCCTGGCCGGTGTTGAAGCGGCTCAGCAAAAAGGCCAGTCCGAATAATGGCAAAGTCCATAGTGCCGAGAATCCGTAAATCATCGATAGGCTTAGGTGTTTTTGTAGTGGACCGAGCGCATAGGAACCAATGCCTTCACCACTCATCAGGGCTGCAACCAGCAGACCCGCTGCTTGCGTCTGGCGCTGGGCATGTGCTTCCAGGGCGAACGACATGGTATACGGATAGTAGATACTGCATGCGGCTCCCGCAGCAGCGAACGCGCCGACAAGCCCCCAGGGAGCGGACACGTACGGCAGCGCCAGAAAACAGGCTGCGATTACGATCGGCGATGTGCGATAGACGATCTGCGGCGGCGCCCAGCGAGACGGAACAAGACCGAACAGCAGCCGGAATGCCGTCATTGCACCCCAGAATGCGGACAGCGCCCAGGCGCCATAGCGGGAAGGCAGATGATGACTGCCGCTGACGTAGAGGGCTGCCCAGCTGCCAAACGTGCCCTCGACGATCGCATAAATCAGTACTGCGAGGCCGAACATCAATAAGGGAGGTCCGGGGACCGCGTTCCCGTCAGCAGACGTACTGCCGGCATGAGTTTTGCGAAGGATTGCGGACAGACCCAGGACTGTCAGGAATCCGGCGATCAGTACCAGCGGCCAAAGCCACCATTGATGTGCCGCTTCGAACAGGTTGAGTATCAGCGGTGAGAGAGCGGTGCTCCCGCCGATCACTGCGTTAAGCAGAGTTACCGCCGCAGTTTCGCTCTGTGGAAACAGCATGGCGGCAAGATGATTGATGGCGGAGAGGTTGAATCCGAATCCCAGTCCAAGGAGCGCGGTTTCCGCCATCAGCATGGCGTAGGCGGCCGGATGTCCGGCATATGCGGCACTGCCGACAAGCAGGCACAGCGCCAGCGTATTGGCCGCTAGCCCCAGCCGGAACACGCCACTGGCGCCGATGCGGCGGTCCAGGATGCCGGCGGTGAGCGCACTGACGATGGCCCCCGCGGTCATGGGCAGAAACAGGCTGCCATAACCGGTCGCCGACAGATGATAAGGGGCGCCCTTGAGGAGCGTTCCCAGAGCGGGAATGAGCACGAAAGCGAAGCCCTGCAGCAAACCTGCGCCGTAGATTGTTGACACTGCGATCGCCGATCTAGACACGCCAGTCCCCTTGGGCAAGTCGTGCTTTGAGATATTCGCCGACACGTTGTGCCTGGGCCATGATGGTGAGCGACGGATTGACTGCCGCGATCGAGGGCATGAAGCTGCCGTCCACAACGAACAGGTTATCTAGCGCATGGGCACGGCAGTACGGATCGAGCACGCTTTGCGCGGGATCCTCACCGAAGCGTGCCGTGCCTACCTGGTGGGCAACACCGTCGACACCGATTCTCTGCGAGAAGATGAAAGGAAAGCCGATACGGCGCAGCACGGATCGCCAGACAGACAGCAATCGGGTATGCGCCTCGACGTTGTTGGGCGTATAACTGAGCCGGATCTGTCCGGTGTTCGTCAGTGTAACGCGGTTGTCCGGTCGGGCCAGATCTTCAGTAGTCAACCACCAGTCCACGGAATGACGCCCGAACCAGTCGGCAGCAACGCGGGGTACGGCCGGACGCTCAGCTTTCAGCACGGCGCCAGTGACTTTACCGAGCAGCTGGATATGACCCAGCGGATAGGGAAACCGGGAATCGCCGGAATCATAATAAAAGTCGTTTACGCCGATGGTTTTCTGGAAGATCGTGGAATGGCTGCGCCAGGGCGAAAGCGCCAGCATGACCGAATTCAAATGACACATGTAATTGCGCCCCACCTGGTCAGAGCTGTTGGCAAGTCCTCTGGGGTGAGCATCGCTGGCCGAGGCCAGCAGCAAGGCAGCCGAGTTGACGGCACCCGCTGCCAACACCACGACCCGTGCACTGAAGCTTTCCGGCCCCTGTTCACCTTCGCCGTGCACTGCGACGATGCGCCGCCCGTCCGCGGAGCTTTGAAGTCGAGTGATGCGCAGGCCTGTTTTCAATGATACGTTGGTGTGTGCCAGTGCGGGGCGTATGGCGCAGTTCTCTGCGTCTCCCTTGGCCTGCACCAGGCAGGGAAATCCATCACAGGTGTCGCAGCGGATACACGGGCTTGCGAAATAGCGCGCTTCATCGAGGTGGATCGCCAACGGCAGGTGAAAGGGATGCAGACCGAATGCCTGCAGGCGCCGGAAAACCGCTTCGATGGCCGACTCGTGGCTGACCGGAGGGTAGGGGAAGGGTCCGCTGGCCGGGGGTTCGGTGGGATCTTCGCCGCGCTGGCCATGCGCGAAATACCACTGCTCGGCAAGATCGTAAAATGGCGCCAGATCCGCGTATTGTATGGGCCATGCCACGGACTCTCCGCCGGCATGGCGCACCGTGGTGAAATCGCGTTCCCTGCGACGCAACACCGCTGCTCCAAACAGCTTGGTGTTGCCGCCCACATGATAGCCGGTCACCGGCTGAAAGGGAGTTCCCTGCCGATCCAGCCAGCGCTCCGCGGTATGATACGCACGCCGGTGAAATACCGCGTCGGGCTCCCAGTTGCTCTTGGTGCGGCGCAGAAAATCGCCGCGCTCGAGCAGCAGAACTTTCAAGCCGGTGCCGGATAAACTTCTTGCCAGCGTGCCGCCCCCGGCGCCGGTACCGATGATGATGACATCAGCGTCCATAATGATCGGAATCGGTATGCGGCTTGACTACGATGGCGTAATCCTGGCCTTGCCAGCGGCCATCGCGGGTCCAGCGGAAGGTAAAATCAAGCTGTTGTCCGGGATGCAATTTGTCGGTGGGCAATTCTGCCACGTAAAGACCGAGGCCGGCCTCGCGCGTAGGCGTATCGGTGATCTCGTGCCAGCCGTCTGTGCCCCAGTGGACCAGTGCCGGCTCTGGCAGACAGATGCGCAAGCGCTTGCCGTACGGAAGGCGCCTGGGACAGGCATGCAGGGACCAGAATGCCCATGGGGTATCAGGCCGGCGACCCTGATAACGCTTCCATACGGCCTCGGGCCGATCGAACGGGCGCCCCAAAGCTATGCTCGAAGCCAGCTTGATGAACTCAGCGTGGGCCCAGACCAGAGGCATGGCTGAGCCCGAAGGTCGGCCAGGGTAAAGATTACGCTCCGGGATCGGCGAACTGTCCCACACCTGTTCCGGAATCAAACCGCAACTCCCGCTCATGGCAGCCATGGCGCGCAGGTAGGGCAGGGCGTCTTCCCCGGCAGCGAGTGCATAGTGACCACGCTCGCCGGTAAGCAGTGGCCAAGCCCTTCCGCGACCGGTACCGTTGAATCCGTGCCCGTCAGCCTGCTCGCCGTACCCGTCACCATTGTAGCGGTGCCAGGCGGGCCCGCTAGGCGTATCCACTTTGAGCAACGCATCGGTTACCTTGACGCTGGCACGGATCAGCGTATCGTCAGCCCGACGCAGACCGAAGCGAACCAGTTGCAGGAAATCTCCGCCCACCTGGTCCTCTGCAGCCAGACCCAGGTTGCGAATACGGTTCTTGATCGGCAAAACCTGGCTCAGCGCGCTGCGGCCTTCCAGCACCTGTACGGGCGCCATGCGTACATAGTAACCATCCACCCCGAGTTTCCTGGCCAGCTGGGTATCCCTCACACTGGTCCAGTGCTCAATGCGTGCATTCCAGTAATCTGCCAGTTCCAAGGCGAAGCCGCGCGCCGGCTCAGGCAGGAACTCCGCCCCGCACACCAGTGCTGCGATGCACACCGAAAGCGTGAAGGGATTGACGCCGGCGTCCTCTTCCCAGCGGTCCTGCTGGGTGGTCGGACCTTCCTGTGCGATGAAGCTCAGCGCACGCTCGATCATGTCGTCAACGACGATATCGTCCAGAGCGCCGCGCTCGGCAAGCGCGGCGACCAGAAGCACTGCAAAGCCGGCTTCATCGAGCTGCACCCCTGACCAGTAGGGTTTCCCCCCCAGCCATTGGTTCTGGAACCAGCGACCGTTTTCCTGCTGGGTGGCGATCAGATAGCGCAGAATATTGCGTGCTTCGTTCACTGCGCCCAGAGCGAGCAGTCCGCCCGCGCTCTCCACGAGATCGCGTGGCCACACCAGATGATAGCCGCCAAGATCATCCTTGGTACTGCCCCAGGGGACACTGAGGCTCGCTACCATGCCACCAGGGTAGGTCTTGTCCTGATGAGTGCGCAGCACCATGGCGGACATCTGGAAGATGTCTGCCAGATCTGCAGTGAGGCCCGGCGGCGGGGCGCTGGTCCGTGTGCGGTCAGCATGCCATGCTTGCCAGCACTCGACCTGGTGCTGCCAGACATTTTCGAATGGCTGGATCAGGGCTGAAATGGCGAGGGTGGCGGCGGATTCCTTGCTGCTGCCGAATCCCAGTGCCAACACGGTACGGCGCGCAAGCTCGGCGGTAAGGGCCACGTTACCGGGGCCCGCCGTATCGTAGCTCCACGCCATGGCTTCATTGTGCGCAAAATCCTGCCAGCCATCGCTTACACCGACGTATCCGGCGCTGGCCCTTCCCAAGGCATCATGTTGCCGCTCATCGCCCGCTACCAGCGCCAGGCCGAACGGTCCTTGCTCCGCCCACAGTACGGCGCGCCCGTTGTACACCCCGGTATAGGCGGTGTTCTCATGACCGGTTCCCCCTAAATGTGGCGCAAGTAGTACATAAGGACGCAGGCCTTCCTCGCCCGACAGGACAACCTCGATGAGCATGACATCGCGTAGCGGATCGGGTGCGACGCGCAGGCGCAGCTCAAAGCGGGGATGCGTATGCACGATTTCCACCACCGGGATGCCGGGGCCGGGCACGCACGTGCGGTAACTGCCCATACGTTTGACTTCGACCCAGAATTCCTTGCCGTCGGCAACGATGAAGCCCAGATCGCGTGTTTGCGGGATGTCAACACGCGGGTAATAGATTTCGTTGAGGATACCGTAGCCAGTAGTGAACCAGACTTTTGAAGGACCCAAGGCGGTACCGACCATATCTTTGGCACTGCTGGCCCAGGTGGGGGAAGTTCCAGGCTGGCCTGGAGCATGCATGTTGTGCCTCCTGATGGAAAAGACGGTACGGTTGAACGGTTTTTGATGGAATGACTGTCCGACAGTCCAGTGCGGATGGTCTGTCGCGGCGACATCCGGCGCCGGATATTTTATAGAATAGAAGCGTCTTCGCTACCGGAACCAGGCCTGACGGTAGGTCCCGTTACTGCAGTCCAGACGCACACTGGGCCAGTTTCGGGCGTGGTGGTAATCCACCGCAGCGCACGTTTGTGAAAGTGTATCATGTGATTCCGCCTTGAGTGCCTAGTTCCTTCCGGTCGCGACTTCTTCAGACCCGTTCAACCCGGCACAGACGGTTCCGCTGGCCAGGGTTATTTTCATCTCAAGCACATTATTTAGTTATAAATGAAGGCTGTCCACGTGAGCCGGTTGGCGCGCATCACTCCGGTTCAGCATCGTATTCACTGCTTCGACCGGCAATTGCCGTCTCCGTTCCGGAATTGCGCCGCAAATTTCGGAAATCCCGGTCAAATCCGACGGGTGAGAGGATCGAAAATAGGGCAGGCTGTGGCGGACAGGAGGAACTGTGCGAGATGAAACACCTGGCATTACAGGGAAAGAAGCCGTCGGCATTCGACGTTGGCGGGATTTCCGCTGAAATGGCCGGTCTGCCCGATGTGACAGTGCTGCAGCATCGCTGTCCGCAGTCTGCAGTGCATGGTCGACAGAACGTCGGGCGGAACGGAGAATGTCCGGACTGGCGCGAGCATTCGATCCGGAGAAACCCGGGCATGCGTAGCAACGTAATGGGTGGGGACGGAAAGGCAATGCCTCGTGCGTGCGTTTTCGCTTTTCTGCATCAGCTGGTGCCGAGCGCATCGATGTTCCGGGTGCTGACCGGCGCGGCAGTTACGGACCGTGTTGTCCCGTTCCTGCCGCGCTGTTCTCATTATGATAAATCATCCGTTGCTTCGGGACTGCTCCCGCAGGCTATGGCTGAGATGCTTGCCAACCAGAGAAAGAAGCTGCAGACCCTCCTGCGTTCCGGGTTCACGCACGACACGCAGCACGCCGCCGATGCCGCCTGCGGCTGGCGCAGCCTCCGCGATGTCTTTGCTGAGCGCACGGAGGACCTCCGCCAAAGCGATGAGCAGACGCTGGCCCTCTTCACGGTTGATCATGTGAAGGAGGTGCATCAGGCCTTCGTTGCGTGTCAGCCGGTCGAGCAGATTGAGACCCTCGCTCATTGCCCTGGCGATGCGTGCCACCATCTCATCCGACATTGCGTCCCGGGCCGATGCAATAAAGTGCGTGAGCTCAACAAGCTGTTGCAGGTCGTCCTTGGCGATCGGGTCGATCGGAGATTCAACTTTCGAGTTCATGTATTGGTTTCCTCAGAGCAGTCCGCGTACGCTGGTCCAGTACATCTGGTTGTACGCCACCTTGAACCAGTGGATGGATTTGGATGGCGGTTTCAGATCCGGCAGGTTGACGTAGTCGAAGGCGTTGTAGGTGGCACGATCGAAGCCGGCCTCGATGAAGCAGTACACCTTGCCGTCGTATTCGCGAACCGGATTGTCAGTGCCGGTCCTGATCCTGGCGACGATGTTCGCAGCCAACACCTCCGACTCGAAATGGGCCGCCGATCCGGTCTTGCTTACCGGGATGTTGGTAGCGTCGCCGATCACGTAGACATTGTTCCGACCGTTCATGGTGAGCTTGAACCGGTCGGTGGGAATCCAGCCGCCCTGGTCCAGATGGTTCTGCTCGATGATCTCCATGCCCCGGTGGGGCGGTACCGCGATCAGCAGATCGTATTTGACCTCGGTGCCTTCCTCGCTGTAGACGATTTTTTTGACCGGGTCGACCGATTTTAGATTGAACAGGGTCTCGTATTCGATGCCGGCCTTGTCGAATTCGGGCTTCGCCCAGCGGGCGACGTTGGCGGTGGCGTGGACACGGTTGGTCGGGTATTGGTAGCGCAGTGTGACCTTGTCGCGGATGCCGCGTGACTTGAAAAAGTCATGCAACATGAACATCGCCTCCACGGGCGCCACGGGACACTTGTGCGGAATAGAAACCACCATCACGACCGTACCGCCCTGGAACTCCATGAGACGCTTGTGGAGCCGCACGGCACTCTCCTCGGTATAGAAGGTCTCCGCCCCTTCGCTCAGACCCGGAACCTCCTCAGGAACGATTCGCGAGCCGGTTGCGATAACGAGGATATCGTAGGCGTAGCTCTTCCCGCTCTTGGTTACCACGTGGTTCTGGTCGAGCTGAAATTTCTCGACTGGGTCCACATGAAAATCGACCTCCGGCTCGAGCAGGCTTGCCTCATCCCGGTAGAGCTGATCCGCAGTCATCTGTCCGAACGCGACATACAGCAGGCCGGGCTGGTACATGTGCCGGTCTGATGCCGAGAGCAGGGTGAGCTCAACTTTGCCGGCGCGGATCTCGCTACCCAGTCTGCGAGACAGGTGGTTGGCAAGTATCGTGCCACCTGTGCCGCCACCGACGATCAAGATTTTCATTGCATTCTCCTATCCAGAATTAACTCACAGCACGTTCTGTCCAGCGGACAGGCCGGTACAATTCGTCATTTGGTCTTGCGTACCTTGATGTGCCAGATCCCGTCCACCTTTTCGTTGTTGATGACCTCGTGGCCGACCTTGTGAATCCATTCCGGAATGTCTGTCGCGGAACCATCGTCCGTGGATAGCAGTTCAAGCGTATCGCCAACGCTGGCCTGCTTCATGTAGGTAATGAGCTCCATGAGCGGTCCAGGGCAAAACGTGTTGCAGGCGTCGACAACTTTGTTTTCAGCCATTCTGATGTCCTCTTGTATCAATTGCAGTTCAATTCCGGGCCCGGTTCAAAACGTTAGCATCTGACCGTCCTCAGCGTCGCCGAGAAAGCGGGTAAGTCCAGTCGGCGGACCGAGCTCCGGGTCAAGATCGTCCTTCGTCACTTTCATGAGATCCATGGCCATGGAACAGGGCAGCAGCTGGGCATCGCCGAGCTCCGCTGCCTGCTGGAACAGCTGTTTGAAGGGGGGCACACCTTTCTGCTGCATGAGCGCGCCGAGTTCACCCTCGGCCTGGGCTTCGGCGGCCCGACCTTTTACGAAAAAGGGCAGGGCATTCATGGACAGAAACACTGTAACGGCATCGCCGGTTGCCGCTGCCACCGACGCAAACATCGCGGCCATCTGCAGCTTCTCGCGGGTTCCTGATACGCAGACGATACTGATCTTCTTAGACATGCTAGTTCTATCCCACTCCCTAATTTGATTTACTGATCTGCTCCAGAAGCGTGTGGCGGTTCGCTGCTTTTCGCCAGACGCCTTAGGAAAACGCAAATTATTCGGATACGAGGCGCCATCAAACGATGAACACGCCTCAACACTATCTCTACGACGCCGACCGAAATCCGGTGCCAGGCAATGTCCGGACGCCTTCCGTTGCATAGCTGAAAATGCCTGCAAGGCGAAGCCGCGCCGGGACGGGTCACGCTTGCAGGCCGCCGCATGCGTCATTGGCGAGGCAATCAAACCCGGGAATTTTCCGGAGAAACCTCCCGAAAAAGTGGAATTTCGCTATTAAACGGAATCCCGCTGTTATCAGAGCACTATGGATGCCTGTGACAACGCTCGCGGCATGGCTAACAATCCGGCCATCCCATCATTGTGCCGGGGTCCGCCCTCACGGGCTGGCCCCGGATTCCGAGCGGCGGCCGTTCAAGTCGACCTGCCAGCCGGGCGGCTCGTGCCAGACGAACCGCCCGGGCATCCTCTTCAGACGCTCTTCAAACGACGTCCGACCTCTTCCATCTGTCGCGCCAGCTCTTCCTCGTTGATTAATCCATGCCTTATCATCGAATGCGCCAGTGCCAGAAGTTGTCGCTCGGGAAAAGGAACATCCGCGTATATCGTCGTGGACAAGTCATCCTCTTCTGTGCGACGTTCGAGCAAGGGCAGGGCGCACGATCCGGGTACGACCTGCGCGTGCGGCACGACGTTGGAGTCGGCAGCGAGGATGTCGCAAGTCGCATCCATCGTGATCTTCCACGGTGGATCCGGATTTGTGACACCGTACTGCGCAGCCAATTCCTCCCACACTTTCCCGTGGTTTCGGATTTCTTCAAGGACAGGGATGGTTGTAACGTCCGCTTCCTGCCCCATGTTTTCTGAGCCGAGCTCCTTCCTGTCTGATTTGGCCATGACTCACTCCTTGCAAAAGATCAACTCAATGACCGTGACCGTGCTGGACCGGATGAACAGCCTTGTGCACGGGAAGCTTGATGTTGGACTTGACGCCAGGCTTGGGAACTGCCACGCCTATCAGGCAGTCGCGAGTCACGATTTCTGTCAGCTGGTCTTCCGTCCAGCCTTCGGTGCCTGCGGGGCGCACCGGCAGTACGATGTAGCGGGTCTTCTGGTTGGAGTCAGCCACCCTGATTTGCACTTCCGGAGGCAGCTGCAGACCAAATTCGGACAGCACCTGGCGCGGCCAACGAACCAGGCGGCGACGATAGTTCGGGGTGCGGTACCATTCCGGAGACTGGCCGAGAATCGGCCGCGGATAGCAGGAGCACAGGGTGCAAACGACGACATGCTTGAGCGTCGGCGTGTCTTCAAGGACACGCAGATTGCAGTAGTCGCTCGGCGTGCCGAATTTGGTCGGCGGGCTATTCACCCAGTCGACGCCGACTGCCTTGCTGGCCGCGACTCCATCGGCTACGGCGAGCTTCTTGTATTCCGGATCCAGCCAGGCTTTGGCAACCAGACGTGCTGCGGGTGTCGGGCCAAGGGTATGGACGTACTCCGTCCAGATCCGGTGATCTTCCGCGGAAAAGAGCCCTTTTTCGATGGCGAGCTCGCGAACGGCCATCTCAAGGATTTCAAAATCGCTGACTTCGTCCACCATTGGGGCCGGTTTGTGATCATGCTCTGACATCTGCATTTCCTCCTGTCAATTGAATCCGCTGGCACCGTTACGGCTTTTCGAGCCAGCGTTCGCAAAACTCGGTTTCGACCGTGTCGTTGGAAAACGTATCGCTGTATTCCGGCCAAAGATCCTTCTGCTTGAACGCCACGCTGTAGAACCACTCCGGCTTTTCGGTGTTGTCCCATGCTTCGTCTTCGGCTGCGGGGCTCTCGTAGACCAGCTTGGTTACCCTTCCGACCGCGCCACGGGTGTACACCTGGCAACGCGTATAGAAGATGTCAGGGAGATTCTTGATGCGTACGGCATCCCCCTCCTTGAATTTCGGTTTGCCACCCTTGCCCTTGAAGCACTGGGGATCACCGATGCCCGTCGCGATGGAAGCGTGATGGTTTCTATCGTGATGACTTTTTGTGCTCATGGCGCTTTTTCACCTCATCGATCTTGTTTACCAGTTCAGTAAGCGTGGCATACTGCTTATCGACCAATATCCGTGCTGCAGTCATCAGCCACCGGCCGTAGTAAGGCAGACCGAGATACGCCGTCTGGCCAATGTCGACGTTCTGGCGCCGCCGGCGTTCCTCGGCATTCCAGACCCCGCGCCAGGCCAGACATTCGCAGGTGGCAAAGGTATTCAGCTCCCACTGCTCTTCTTGCTTCTCCTCGTACTGGATGGGGACATCCGCCTCGCCGCCGACGTCGTGCACCGACCGTGTATAGGTCCGCCAGAGCGTGTGGTCGATAGCATCGGGATAGGGCGCCTGCGTCTGCTTGTGCAGAGCCGGCTGCACGTATCCCACGGATTCGAGATGTCGAAGCACCTCTTCTCTCGTAGACATAAGTTTGAGCTCCTCTTGGTGATTGCTGACGAATCGTGCTTGCATGTGGTGCTTTACAAAATGCCAAGAATATCCACACTTCACGCCTGTTGATGCCGAGACATCGGCAACTTCATGCATTTTCCAGCGTCAGTCGCGACACAGCCTGCTCAAAACAGCACCACGAGCCCAATATGAACTAGATTTTTATGTTTCTCCAAGATCAAATTCCGATTATCTCCATAGGGTTTCGCTATAAGTCGTAATCGCGTTTTTTCTGGGCATATTGCTGCTGGCCACCGACGGCTATGGGGGTCGTGGAGGAGGGTAGGTTCAGGTCCGGAAAATATCTCGAACACGCGGTGTTGCGACCCCCCTCCGGCCGGGGTCGCCCATGCCGGCAGCGCTGCCAGGAACGCGGGCCGGGTTGCCGGCAGGTGCGCGATCGTTCCCGCTGGCGCCGGTTGAGCCGTGTTTGGTCGGGCGCAGGATTCGGGATCCTACGAGATCCTGACCGGAGAGATGTTCTGGACTTCCGGACATGATGCCCACAATTGGTGGTCCCGGCACGCATCCAGTCGAGTCCGAGGCTTGCACGGCTCCGGACTTCCCGCGCGGTAGATACCGCCAGCTGCGATCCTGGTGGCAGACTGGGGTGAGAGTGGAATCGCCCGATAACCGGCAGATATTGTGCGGGACTTATCGACAGTAACACGCTAGAGCATGTTTCCCGACTGCGGCCGTCCTGGCTCAGCAGCGTGCTCTGGCAGCCAGCGGCGAAGCCTGCATTGATCAGATCGGGGGCCGGAGGAGGGACAACCGCATGGATCGGGCGCCGGTCAGGAGATGCCGATGGACCTGGCAGGCGAAATATGCGACGGACATAGGGTAAAAAATAAATTCAATGTTCGTAGGGGGATCTGTATTCAGAGTGACAGCAGACTGTGAATTATTCGGATCCGTCGTGGTTTGACTGCATCGCGGAACTACGCGTCGGAAACATTGCAACGGATCGTGTGCGTGATGCGCATCGGAGACGGTTCCGGTCCGTCATTCGCCATGTGCGGGTTTGTCTGCGGTTCGCTCGGGCAGATTCGCATCCTGACTCCATATTCCGGAAACCTTGTGGCGGACGTTTCGGGCGCCACGATCAGCGCGAACGATAACCCGCCGCCATGCGGGTCTTCAGCAATGAAATGCGCCGGCATTCTGCAGCCCCACTGATGGCGCACATGGGTCGCTTTTGTTTTCGGGCACCGAAGCCGTCACAACTGCACGGCTTTTTTGCACGTAACACTATGAGACCGCACTGAACGCCGAGCGCGCTGCCGGCACCGGGCTCCGGTGACGGTGGTTTCGGACCATTGCTGATCTGCAACGATAGCGTGGAATCCGACGGTAGCCGAAAGAAGAACGAGGAGCGTGCGTTGTCTTTGGCGTGCAGTACGCTTCCAGAGACATCCATCCGGCACGGCATCGTTGTTGATGCGCGCATTGGGGATGCTGTCGTTACTCCATCAGGAATGATGCGCAGGCTCATGGGCAACGCAATGGAGTGTTGTCGAGTGGCAGTCAGAATCCGATGGGCCGGTCAATCAATCGTCCGGAATTCTTCAGGGACAGATCAGCACTTCGCATCAGTTCAGGCGCGGCCTGGGCTAGAACCACTGCCGCGAAGCCACGACTTGCTCTACGCGCGTAGTTGGAATGGAAAAAACCTGTTCGTGCGGCGAATGCGTGATCCGTTACGTTTTGGAATGACTCGAGACGCCTCGTTGTCGGAATCCGATATCGTTTCTCATTTTCGTGGGCATTTTCGTGCCCGAAAACCCGAGCACGGTTTGAGATGAGAAAAAGAGCGCGGGATTACGCAAATCGATGTTGACGATATGTCGTGACACAGATCAATAGGCGCACCTTATGGAGACAATAAGGACAAAGTCTTGGACCGCAATTGAGTGCCAATATATATGTAACTCACTACATCAGATTCGATGAGCTGATCGATACGATGATTTCGTTTGGCGAGAACTGGTCTTAGAACGAAAATAGGTATCGGCACGACCTCGATGCATGGAAGACAGACATCATATAGTCGGTCGCGCCAACAGAAGGAGCGAATCAGTGTTGTTGTGCGGTGTGAGTCGATGGTGCGGCATCCTGGTGGTTGGACAGCCGGAGCGAGAGTGAACAGCGATTCCGCGATTTCCCCGGTTCAGATCGATTCCACCAAATAAAAGAGCGACGGGGTGCTTACCAGGGCTGCATATCCGGGAATGGATGCATCGCAGAGCGATCCTGTCGACCATTCGGTTCTTGAATAGATGAGGATCAGACCATGACATCTAATAGCACATCAAAGATGGAGCAGACGCCGAATCCGGATTTTTTCGACAGTTCCGACTTCAAGGAGATGATGCGGACCGTCCATGATCTCGGTGGTGAAGAGGGCGGCCCCATCCCCATAGAGGAACGGGTTGCAAATAAATGGGAGACCAGCACATTCGTTACCTGTGAGTGTCTGGCGTGGCGTGGCGTGTGGAACACAGTGGAGAAGCACCGGCGGCATGCCGACCTCGGCCAGAAGCAGTATCTGGGGCTGCCCTATTACGGGCGGTGGCTGGTATCGGCTGCACGAGTCATGCTCGACAAGCAGCACATAACGTTGACGGAGTTGACGAATAAGATAGAGGAGGTGAAAAGGCGCCATGAGCAAAAGCGTTAATCAGCCTGTTGCAATCGCCAAAGGGGTCGGCGATCCCCAGTGCTACAAAGGCAAGGCCGGTGGGCCGCCGAAATTCAAGATCGGAGACCGCCTGCGGATCCGGGACCTTCCGGACATCTTCTACAACCAGACTCCGGGATACACGCGCGGGAAGGTGGGAACCGTTACGGCGCTGGCCTACGAAAGTCCGGCGCCGGAAGACGAGGCCTGGGGTCATATCGACGTGGTCGAATGGTTCTATGTGCTGGATTTCCTGCGGAAGGATCTGTGGGGCGACGATCCGTTGGATGCCAACGAGAACGATACCGTGCAGGCCGAGATTCCTGAGCGGTGGCTCGAACCGACATAGCTTTCCGGCTTTATCGAGGAGGCGGGGCGGCGGATGAAGATGTCAGGATGCAGCGCTGTCTGATCGCCCCAAGCGGACATGTCGTGACATCACTTTTTTCGGAGGATTTATGGCGAGAGAACTCGTTGACCGTCCATTGGTGTACAGTTGTTCCGGTTGTTCCAACCTCGCACAGCTTGCCAATACCCTGGCTTTGCGTCTGGACCGCGAAGGCGAAGCGCAAATGTCGTGCATCGCCGGAGTAGGTGGAGACATTCAGAGTTTTGTGCGCCAGGCCACTTCCGGACGGCCCATTCTGGCTCTGGATGGCTGCCCATTGGCTTGCGTGCAGAACACGCTGAAACGTCATGGCGTGGAGCCTGACCGCTACCTGCAGCTGCAGGAACCTGGCCTGAAGAAGCGCTATGGCTATGATGCGGAAGACAGCGATGTGGAGCGGTTCTATCCGCACGTCGCGGAGCTTGCCAGGGAAATTCGTCCGGCTCAGCAGCGCCAGTCTTCCTGATGGACAAAGCGTACGGGTGCGGCACGCCTGTCATTGATCCGTGCTTCGGGCGTGATAGACCGGTGTCTGCCTCCGTGCCTGGCGGTGACGAACGGCTTCCCGGCAGACATCAGCGTGCGGTGTTACCAGTGGATCCCTGTTCCGGTGCGTAAGGCACGGTGATGTGTTTGTCCGGACAGGGACGCAACAGGAGGGGAAGAACTTGAACAGATCGGTAACCACGAAACTGAAAGACTATTCCGCAGGAGAGCAGGCGAGCGACGAGCGTCCGCGGCGGAAAATGAAGGGCCAGCAGTACCTGGCTGAGCTGGTGCGCCGCTCGGGATCAAAGGCAGTATTCTTCGTGCCGACATTCCTGTACCCGACGCTGGTCGAATTGGCTGAGGACCCAATCAAGCGCGTCCTGTGTCATTCGGAAAAAGCCGCAGGATATATGGCCGATGGTCACGCGCAGGCATCGGGCAGGCCGGCCATCGTCATTGCCCAGGGCGGCCCCGGAGCGACAAATCTGTATGCGGGTCTCGTCGATGCCTGGCAGAGCAATACACCGGTGCTTGCGGTGACCCCGGTTCTTCCGAATTCGCGCTACCAGGGCAACTCCTATCAGGAAGCCTACGTGGATTTCCGGCCGGTGACCAAATACGACACCGAAGTGCGGACGATTGACCGGATGGCGGAATTCTTCGGCAAGGCCTACAGGGAGATGACAACAGGAGCTCCGCGTCCTGTCCACCTGTACCTGGATGGCGCACTTGAAGACCAGGAATGGGAGTTCGATTTCCAGTTTCTGGACCGGCGCTACTTTTCCTATCCGGCGTTCCGGCCGCGGGCGGACGAAGATCTGGTGGAACAGGCTGTCGAGGAACTTTGGCGTGCCGAGCGCCCGGTGATCGTATGTGGCCGCGGGGCAATTGTATCCGGTGCATGGAAGGAAGTGACAGCTCTGGCCGAACAGCTGGATATACCGGTTATGACGACATTGGGCGGCAAGGGAAGCATCGACGAGCGGCATCCCCTGGCAATGGGAGTGATGGGCTCCTACCGCAGGCCATCGACTGATCGCGTGATCGCTGACGCGGACTTGCTTCTGTATATCGGGAGCCATCACGGCGGGGCGAAGACGGAAGCAAGGCAGCTGCCGAAGCCGGGCAGCCGGGCCATTCACGTTGACATCAATCCGGCGCAGCCTGGCGCCAACTTTCCCAACGTATTGCCGCTCGTGGGCGATGCCCGGACTGTCTTGCAGCAGATGCTCATGGTTGCGCTCTCAGAAAAGCGGAGTGCGCACGGTGCCTGGGTAGCGGGCGCACAGAAGGAGCTGCGCGCATGGCGTGAGAAGGAACATCAGCACATTTATGGAAATGCAATCCCGATTCGTCCGGAACAGCTGGTAATCGAACTCACAAAAGCATGCCCGGAGAATACGCTCTACGTCACCGACACTGGCTATGTCGGTACGTGGGCGGGCGCCTTTATGGATCTTCCGGCAGGAAAAAACTTCCTGCACTGCGAGGGAAGCCTGGGGTGGGCATTTCCAGCAGCGATGGGCGCCAAAGCGGCTGTGCCGGAACGGCCGGTAGTGGCATTCACCGGCGACGGCGGATTCTTTTACCACCTCGGTGAGCTCGAAACAGCAGTGCGCAACAAGATCAACTCGGTAACGGTTGTGTTGAACAATCAGGCGATGGCTTTCCAGACGCATTTTCTGCGGTCGCACTGGCCTGGGTCCCGTGACTTGGACAAGCTGTCGGAATTCGGAAGGACAAATTTTGCCAATATCGCGCGGGATATGGGCGCCTGGGGTGTCCGAGTGTCAAATCCGAATGATATCGGCAAAGCGGTCAAGGACGCATTAGATGCAGACATGCCGGCGGTGATAGACGTGATCATAGATCAGACCGCCGTTGCCCCCGTGGCAGTCATGGCAGGGCAGGGGAGCCGCGGAAGTACCTCCGGAAAAGAGAAAGGCCAGAAGTAGCGGAAAACGGATCCGGGTGTACCGGTGTGTGGTCTCTTGCGACCACCCTGTTCGGCGTCGATGACGGGAAAACCCGGTCCTTGGCAGAAATGCCGGAGGAGGAGCCGGGACGCGACAGTACAAATAGGGCTTTCTCCTATGGGAGCAGCTTTGGGAGCGGGGGGACGCATATGTCCGTAGAACAACGGTTATTGTCCGCGTGTTGGCGTCGCTCAGGTCGCGCACACCTCCTGGCCACGGAGGATGCCGCGCACCCCTGATCCCCGTCGCGGTTCATCCGCTCCCGGAGCCTGGCATGACCGTACACCCGCATTATGGCCTGCCAGACGCGTTTGATATCCGGGATCGGGATATCATCGCGCTAGGTACGGGCACAGCGCGCGGTTATCGCGCCCCAAGACCTTAATGCGATCAGGTTCTTCGCTGGGCACACCATCACACATGCCGCTGTCAATCTCGTACCGGCGTACCCACTCCTGCAATGTCTGAGGTACACAACCGAACTTCGGGGTGATGGACTCGATAATCGCCCCACAAGGACGCCCGGGTGTGTTCCAGCACCATCCGCATGACGCGTTCACGGACCTCAGGGGAAAACGTGTTCGCCCTGGTCATGACGCCATTTTCTCAAATGGGTGGAGGCTCCACCAATTCAGCTATGCGCAGACCAGGCCGTAAACCGGCCCGGGCTGTCGGGAAAAAGCCGCCCGACAGCCCGGGTATGTCTTTACGCCTTGACGGCGCCACGACTTCTGAACTTTGCAATCGCAAGGAAGACCAGGGCCATGAAAACGGTACCGCCAACCAGATTGCCCGCGCCTGATAGCAGCTCGTTGCGCAGGAACCCTGTCGGACCGAGACCCCAGGTGATCGCGCGCATCGGGCCATCGGCGGGCAGAGTGCCTCCAAGTGCCTGTGCAAGCTTGTTCTGCATCAGCAAGGGCAGTGCAATGAAGCCGACGTTTGCGATGCAGTGTTCGGTCATGCCGGCGACGAAGGCGAGCGGGCCGTAATAAGCCAGCATCATGCGGCCGACGTCCGTGCGGGCCTTGCAATAGAGAAACAGTGCAGTTTGAAGGAACCAGGTGCAGATAATGCCCAGAGTGAAAATCGATTCCGTTCCGACCCCTGCCTTTGCAATTCCAAGCATATGCGCTCTCTGCAGGAACGGAAGCGTCGCGTACGGGCCTGGACCGGCGGCGATTATCCCAATAAATATCAGGGCTCCGATTATGTTTCCTATCCAGCCGACCGTGATGAATCCGAGGTAGCCGCTGAGGGACATTTTGCGCCGCACCAGGGCGATGAATCCGGCCGCCATGTCAGACGTGATCAAGGTCGAGTTCGAAACCAGAATCACGACGAAGGAGAAGCCGAAGACCAGGCCGCTCACAAGGTTTGCCAGACCCGGCGTCGTGATGCCGGTGCTGACGGCAATGGCCAGGATCACGCCAAACGCTACCATTGCTCCACCAGCCAGCGATTGAAACAGGTAGCTAAGCGGATAATCCCACTTATTTACGGCAACCTTGACGAGCCTGTCGAGAGTTACCTCGACGCTGTGCGGCTCGAACGGATCATCTTCGTGCACCACTTCATGCGCAAGGCCTGTTTTAGGCCTCATCTGCGCAGCGATGTCGTTACTGTCTCTGACTATCGTGTTCACGCTATCTCCTCCGATAATGTGGATGAATAAGGGGTGTGGCTCAGGTGTATGCGTTCCGCTGCCGCCTTAATCGGCTTTCCAAACCACACGTCAAGCGAGACATTCGCAAGTCGGGTGGTCCGTACATCTTGTATCGATTCTCTTTCCTACATCTCCAGCACAAGGAAGCAATCAGTTCTGCGACCACGTCGTGCGATTTCCGCGACGGCGCGAAAATCGCCGGATACGCTTGCATTAACCTCCGCGGTACCGGACGCAATTAGCCAACGGTTGGAAATTGTCGGAATAGTGCTCATTGCATCAGACCCATTGCGCAACTGCAGATAGTCCAAATTGTGCATGCTCTTTCTTCCCGATCTGCGACCATGCCATCTTTGGCGTCATTGAATCCGAATGCCGATTCGCCCGTCGGTTCGCAAACGCCTATGTACCTACGCTCCCGCTACGCGGTTGCGGGCAAAGCTGATCGGAACCGGTATCCGCGACTGGCGCTAACTATGGAACAGGGGAATTTTTGCCGCCAAGACTAAATTTCGATTTGTGGTATAGGGGATTGCTATGGATGAAAGAGAGGAAAATGCCTCGAAAACCGGGTTGCTATGGCCAACGAATATTAGCAAACGCTTTAGTGCCAACGCATAACATTTGAAAGTCCACGCTGCTTTGCCGATTTCAAATCCGACTGTGAGGACAAGTCTCAAGCCGAATCCGGCATGCCGGAGTGGTTCGGTGCAGTCTGCAAACGGATATTTTCAACCCCAGCGGCACAGAGCGTATACCGAGCAATTGCCGTCATGCGAATGTGTGGAGCGGCTTTGCAGGCGGGCAGAACGGCAGAAGCGGCACACTATGCCCTGACCCAGGGAGTGCATGAAACTTCAATTGCAGCTGTACGGCCGTGAACGGCGGTTAGGCTTGCTGCCGCCCGCCTGTGCCTATAGTGCATGTGCACGGCGCGGGCGAAGCTTGCCGTATGTGCCAGGTGACAGGCTCTGCGCCGTTCAGGCATTTTCTTCCATGCCGTCTGCAACGCCCGGATGATAAGAAAGGTTCGCATTGCTGCGTGGCACGTCAAAGAACTGCGCGTGCTGATGGTCAGGCGCCGCCGCACGACTTTGTGGCATACACCGACCGAGGGGATCGGCCGGTTTGCCTGGCCGGCAGCAGATTTGATAATCGGAGGTGCAGCGGATGCATTCGTGAAATGAGTCCGGCATGCTTAAGTCGTCAACCTTGGTTTCAGGCATCGATTGTCGATATCGCCAGACTATGCGCGTTGTCAGAATTGGGGGTAGTCGGGCGGATTCTGCAGGGAGCTTGGTATCGGCGAGGATTGCATCTGGCCGCCCGACAACCCTGCCGGAAGGTGAAGCGGAGCATACGCGGTGCAAGGGCCTGATGTTCATTGCAGGCGCATCACCTATCGCAAAAGACCGACGAAGAATTCCTGAAGCCCAGTGCAAGCATGACCTAAGATGCGTAGATCAGGCACGTCCAATCGCTCCGGAACTCTCGGCAACCCCGGCTACGGCGCCATTTTCAGTGCCCTGACCGGGCCACATCGAGAACTCGTGGTTCAGACGGCAGCTTTGGAAGCGCCGTCAGGCTCATTCAGCGGATTCTGGTCGACGTTGCCGCTATCCACCATGCATTTCGGATCGACACACACCTCGGCTTTAGCGCAAATGTCGGGAAGGGGGCAGGGTCGGAGCCTGTGGGATCCGCGCAGACATCTTGACTCGGTCCATTCAGTGGCCAATTGTCCAAATGCCCGGCAAGCCGGGCTCTTGTACTGTCCCCGGCGACAGATCAGAACGATGGTGTGACGAGGCAGCTCTGGGAGCAGCGCAATGGAGCGAAGTCCCGGCTGCACGCAGGCGATTACGTCGGGGAGTATCGTCGCGAGCCGTCCGAAACGGACAATTTCCATGATAACGCTCAGTGACGTCGCTTCAATCGCAATGTTCAGATTGATGCCCTGTTCCATGCAATACTGGTCGATATGGCGCCGTAACGCATAATCGCTCTTAAACAGCACCAGCGGTTCCTGTTCCAGCACGTGCTTGCTCAATGGCCCGTGCTGTTGTGCGAGCGGGTGACCCGTGCCGACAACAAGACCGAGCGTCTCGATGAACAGGATATGGTTATCGACTTCTTCCGAACCGTTCTCGATTGAGAGAGCGCTGCTGAAAGCGATGCCCAGGTCAACGCGATCTTCCGCCAGGGCGTCTCCAATTTCATGCTGGGGCATTTCCAGCATATTCACCATGACGCCTGGATAGCGCACGCTGAACTGCTCCAGTAACGGGGTAGCCAGGTAATCAGTGATCGGAGTCATCCCGATACGGAGCGAGCCGCTCTTCAGATCGCTCAGATCCTGAACGGCCCGCTTCGCCGATTCAAGTTCCCCCAATGCGCGGCGGGCATGACGTACATAGACTTCGCCGGCCGCTGTGAGGCGCACAGCCCTTCCGGAGCGATCCAGCAACTGGACGTCCAATAACTGTTCCAATTGCTTGATTTGCTGCGAGAGGGTGGGTTGCGATACAAACAGGACTTCTGCTGCACGCGTGAAGCTGCGATGTTCAGCTACCGCAATGAGGTAGCGAATCGAGCGCGGCAAAACAATGTTTCGATCCATAGCCACCTTCTATAACACTCATCAGAATTTAGTCTTGGTACACCATACTCTCATGTTGCATAGTTACGCACAATTGCAGAGGTGGTCTTGTACCGTTTGTCAGGAGAACCTGGTTAAGGCTGCGTGTTTTGTTTGTGTGACAACCGGGATGCGCCGGGGTTCAAGGCCGGGAAAGTGAAATCGTCTTCGAAAGACCATGACGTAAGATGCTGAACAAGCAATGTAATGTCAGGTGTTGCAGCCACGGGCCCGGAGTTGAATCTATTTCTGCCTGCGCTCCCATTCTCCGGTCGGGGAGTGATTCGCGGCACAGCGGCATTGGCATCCTGCGCGCGTCGACGGAGCGTGATGCGGGAATGGCACCGTATTGCGTAAGCGCGCACTGACTGAAAACAGTGTCGGACGCCTGGCGCAGGAGCAGCAGGAGCACGATGTCCTGCAGCGCGGTCCGGATAAGGGCAATGGGTTTGCGGTGGAATGCGGGACGGGATCAGTCATTCCTCACAAATCCCAGGTGGAGAAGGCAAGAAGCGATTCTTTCGCAATGCGGACGTATCGATGGGCTGTGTAATTTCGATTGAGCACTCGGTTCGGTGTGATGCGGGCCGGCGGTGTCGCTGATGCGCCAGGCTGCGGGAAAGCTCGGAAAAGTGCACGACGGCATCCGGCGCTGCAACGGGTCGCCAATTCCCCGAAACCTGACATGCCGGCTTTCTTCGAAGGCTGATATGGAGCCATGCAGCAGAGATGCTGCTGGTGGAAGCAGGGCGAAAGAACAGTGGGCGCACACCAAAGCGTATTCTTTTCGGAAATTGATCAATCCTGGCAAGAATTGGGAGGTCAGCACATGATCGCACATCTGCGAACGTTCCTCGGCAGCGATGCGGGTCTCAAGAAGAGGGTGATGGGTGTGCTCGGCCTGCTCATCGCGTTCAACGTCGTTGCGTGGACCTGGACGTTGATCGTGTTTCACGGCAGTCCGGTGCTGCTCGGTACCGCGGTGCTGGCGTATTCCTTCGGGATGCGGCACGCCTTTGATGCCGACCACATCGCTGCCATCGACAATGTCACGCGCAAACTGATGCAGCAGAACATGCGGCCGGTGACAACAGGTCTGTTTTTCTCGCTGGGACACTCGCTGGTGTTGGTCATCGCTACAACAGCAATCTGTGTAACATTGAGTTCCATAAACGGCAGATTCAGCTCGTTCAACGACTCGGCCGGCATTTTCGGAACCATTATATCGGCGTCGTTTCTTTTCATCATGGCGGTGATCAACATCGTCATAGCGCGATCCGCCTATGCAAGTTTCAAGCACGTCCGCAACGGTGGCGTCTACGATGAGGACGAGATGGAATTGCTCCTAAACAAGCGGGGATTCCTTTCGCGCATATTCCGGCCATTGTTTCGGCTGGTTACGAAAAGCTGGCATCTGTTTCCGGTCGGCTTTCTCTTCGGATTCGGATTCGATACCGCTACCGAGGTCAGCTTGCTGGGCATCGCGGCAGCCGAGGCCACAAAGGGCATGCCTATATGGGTGATCCTGGTGTTTCCAGTCCTGTTTGCTGCCGGCATGTCTCTCATGGACACGACGGACGGAATCCTGATGTTAGGCGCCTACGGCTGGGCCTTCATGAAACCGATTCGCAAGCTGTACTACAACATCACCGTAACGTCCGTTTCGGTAGTAGTCGCCCTGCTCATCGGCGGGATCGAAACCGTCGGACTTGTATCGGAGGAGTTCCATCTAAAGGGATATCTGTGGGACCGAATCAATTTTCTGGATGACCATTCGGGAGCGATAGGGGTTCTGATAATTGGCATATTCATCGCGAGCTGGATCGTGTCCGTGACCATCTATCGGATGAATGACTACGAGAAATTGTGATAGCCGCATTTCGTCTGCGGGGATCCCGGCATCCACTTTTCCGGAATTCCCGGATTCGGAAAAACAGAAGGTCTGGCTGAAGTCAACCCAGAGGAAACCTTCCTGCGCTCGCGTGCAAGGCCGTCCTTTTAAGACAGCTGCCGTCGGGCGAAGCAACCAAAGAAATGGATCCCAAGGAGATATAAATATCATGACACGCAATGATGTAACCGAGGCAATTGTTGCAGCCCGGATTCGGAAGGGCTTGAGCTGGGCCGAAGTGGCGCGTACGGTCGGAAAGAGCAAGGAGTGGACCACTGCGGCATGTTTAGGGCAGATGGTTTTCACGGCGGAACAGGCAGAAGTAGTGGCAAAACTGTTTGATTTGCCTTCGGAGGCGATAGCCCTGCTGCAGGCAGTTCCTTACAAGGGGTCTCTGCCTACTGCCGTTCCGACGGACCCCCTGATTTATCGATTTTACGAAATGCTCAATGTTTATGGAACTACGATCAAGGAACTTATTCACGAGAGATTCGGCGATGGCATCATGAGCGCGATCGATTTCACCATGGACATCGACAAGCAGGAGGATCCGAAAGGTGACCGTGTCCTGATCAAGATGAGCGGCAAGTTTCTGCCCTACAAGGCATGGTAGGGGCCGCAGGAAGCTGAAGCTTCATTGAATTTGTCATTTTTCCGGCCCTCGGGGCGTTGTGCGCACTGCCGCAGCGCCCCGGGAGGAACGCCATGATGTCGGCGCCCGATACCTGCTGCTGCCCGGAAAAATGGGGAGGGGACGGAGCAGGTTTGCGTGTGATATTTTCCGGAATGATGAGGCATGGAGTAAAACATGGTTGCACGCGATCCCCACCGTTTCGCTAACGAACTGGATCAAGGTACGCTCGAGCGCCTTATTGCCCGCCTGGAAGGCCGTTCGCGGGACGCAGTTTTCACGAGATTGTTTGACAAGTACGTGGCCCGCCTGGCCATGCCTCAATCCCCACGGATACTTGAAGTCGGATGCGGTACCGGAGCCATGCTGCGGTTGCTGGTGCGGCGCGCTGACTTTACCGGTGAGGCCATAGGTGTTGATCATTGCAGTCCCTTCATTGAGGCCGGGCGTAGATTCGCCGACAATGAGAGAGTAGGAGACCGGATCACTTTCCGGGTCGGAGATGTCCACCACCTGGATTTTCCTGACGCATCTTTCGATGTGGTAATCGCCCACACGCTGGTCAGCCACGTTACCGAGCCGGCAATGGTGGTTGGCGAGATGGGAAGGGTGGTCCGTTCGGGCGGCACAATAGTGATATTTGACGGTGACTACGCCTCTCTGACCTACTCCTTTGCGGATCACAGCTTCGGCCGTCAAATGGATGCAGCACTGGCAAGCGCCACGTTCAACAATCCGCGGATCATGCGGGACCTGCCGCGACTGCTGCCTGAATTGGGGCTGAGTCTGGTCGACGCCTGGGGCGACGCGGTGGTCGAAATCGGAACCGGCAGGTACTTCAAGTCTTTCGCAGAGACATACGTGCCGTACGTAGAGAAAGCCGGCCTGTTGCCCGCGCAGCAGATCGAAGTCTGGCTGAGCGAGCAGCAACGCGCGATGAGCGACGGCACGTTCTTCGCTGCGTGCAATTATTACACCTATCTGGCCGGACGCAGATGATTCCGTCCAGCGTCAAGCAAGGAACGCGCTGGCTTGCATATACCGGCAGGCCGGCCAGAAGAGGGCAAGCAGTTTCTGGCGCGCCAGGAGCATCCTCTTGCCCGAATCCGCTCCATAGACCCTGGTGTCGGGAGCGATCGGATCTGGCAGGATGGATGCGCCTACGCTGTGCAGGCCATGGGTGGCCGAAAGGGTTTTCGTCGAAATGCCTTCAGGACAATGATGCATATCTACATCGTTGATGTCTTCGCGGAACAGCGATACTCGGGCAATCAGCTGGCCGTCGTGACCGGCGGCGAAGGTCTGTCCGTCGAAACGATGCAGCAGATTGCGGCAGAGATGAATTATTCCGAGACCGTATTTGCAGACACCGCACCGGAACACGATGATGGATATCGGGTGCGGATTTTCACGCCGGCGCGGGAAATCGCCTTTGCGGGACATCCGGTCGTGGGCACGGCGTGGGTGATCCGGCGGCATGTGGCGTTCGGCAATTCGAACGCCGTGCGGCTTAACCTTTCGGTGGGACAGATCCCGGTCACTTTCGAGCGCACCGCCGAGGGCAGCGAGATTGCATGGTTCCTGGCGCCGCAGGTCCGCTTCGGAGCGGTCTGCGATCGTGAATCGATCGCTGCCGCGCTTGGAATATCGCCGGGTGACATCGATACCGCGTCTCCCGTTCAGATTGCCACAGCCGGCATCTCGGCGATAATCGTGCCGCTGCGAAGCCTCCAGGCGCTGAAGCGCAGCATGTTTGACCTGGATGCGTTCACTCCGCTGGCAGCACAGGGGTTTCCGCCGCTCGTTTACCTCTTTTGCCACGAGACCCATGATCCGCGAAACGATCTGTGCGTGCGCTTCTTCTTCGAGGCGTATGGCGTGCGCGAGGATCCGGCCACCGGAAATGGTGCGGCATTTCTTGGCGCGTATCTGCTGGAACACCGTCTGTTGGGCGGGACAGACCTGTCGCTGCGCATCGAGCAGGGCCATGAGGTCCGCCGCCCGTCGCTCATCAGGCTGCGCGCATGCATGAACGGCGGATTGCGAGAAGTCAGTGTCGGCGGACAGGTTGTCGCGACGATGCAGGGAGAATTGCTGTGAGTGTCGCACGGCAACGGCGTCATAGCCGCATCATGCGACCGGTGACGCCGGCCGCCGCCTTCGCCGCAGCAAGGATACGGGATGGAATCAGTCCTCGTTAGCGCCTGTCTTCTGGGCCAGGCTGTCCGCTACGACGGAAGGGATACGCTCTGCGATCACCCCGTCCTGCAACGCTGGTATCGGGAGGGACGCATCGTGGCAGTGTGCCCGGAGGTTGCCGGCGGCCTGCCGGTTCCACGTCCGCGCTCGGAGATCGCCTTCGCCGCCGGAAACGTGCTTGACGGTTCGGCGAAAGTTGTCGATTCCGGCGGCCGCGATGTCACGGTGTATTTCCTTAAGGGGGCAGGGCAGGCGCTCGAGGTTGCGCAGGAGCGGAACATCCGGATCGCGATATTGAAGGAAGGCAGTCCGTCGTGCGGATCGCATGTCATTTTCGATGGAAGCTTTACCGGCTCCAAAGTGCGCGGCTCCGGGGTGACTGCCGCGAAGCTGCGCCAGGCTGGTATTCACGTCTTCAGTGAGGATGAAATCGCAGAAGCGGAAATGCTGCTCCAAAAGCTGGAAACGGGAACCGCAGCCTGATCCGGCGTTTTTCAGCCGTCGGTACGCCGGGTGCTGTCCCGCGACCATTGCCAGTGGACCGAGGGGGCCCCTTGTCCTTTACGGCCTTGAGACGCCAGCGGCTTGGTCTGGCGGCATGCCGAACCGGAGCGAGACCTGCCAAACATAATCCAATCCTATTGATGTGATCGATATAAAGTCTTGGAAACAGGAATGGGCTTGTCTCATAGTGTTGAAGCGACTGCAGCTTCCGGAAGCACCCCGGAACCCCCGGCAGCGGTGCGCTTCCGGCCGAAACTGTTCAAATTCGCGGACCATGCCCTATGAAAGTCGATTTGGCTGAAAATTACCGTGGCACCGATATGGGACGGGAAGCGGCGGCGCTCCTCGGTCCCTGCGTACAGTGCGGACAGTGTACATTTATTTGCCCCACTTTCCGGCTTCTCGACGATGAATGGGACGGGCCCCGTGGACGAATCTATCTGATCAAGCAGATGCTCGAGGGCGAGATGCCCAGCGCCGCTTCCTTGCTTCCCGCCTATACGCTGAAGACACTCCAGCATGACACGATCGGGGCCAACCTCCGGGAGCATCTGGACCGCTGCCTGACCTGCCGATCCTGCGAGGCCAGCTGCCCGCAGGGAGTCCGCTACGGACGCCTGCTCGACATAGGCAGGGAACTGGTCGAGGGGGAATCACCGCGTCCGTTCATAGAAAGACTGGTGCGCAGGGCCTTGCGTGCCATTGTCCCGCATCGCCGCAGGTTTACGGCGCTGTTGCGCATCGGACAATCGTTGCGCAAGTTCCTGCCCCGTGATCTGCAGTCCAGAGTGCCACGGCGCAGGCCGATGGGTGAGTGGCCGGACCGGCCGCACGCCCGCAGCATGCTCGTCTGGCAAGGCTGCGTGCAACCGGCTTTGGCGCCGGACATCAACGCTGCAGCGGCGCGCGTGCTGGATCGCCTGGGAATCCGGCTGATCAGGGCCGGGGATGGGTGCTGCGGTGCGGTCAGCCAGCATATGGGAGCGGCGGATGAGGCGCGCGCATTCATGCGCCGCAATATCGACGCCCTGTGGCCGTACATCGAGGCCGGTGCTGAGGCGATCGTCCTCACAGCCAGCGGCTGTGGTGCATTCTTCCGTGAGTACGTTCATCTGCTGCGGAACGAACCCGAATATCGAGACAAGGCGAAACGCGTCTCCGAGCTGACAAAAGACATCGCCGAGGTCGTCACGGACGCTTGGAGGAATGACGAGAATGCGTCTCCTGGACAGCAGCAGGGCCCGCGCATCGCGTTTTTGTCGTCCTGCAGCCTGCAGCACAGCCAGAAACTCAACTCCGTAGCCGAGAAACTCCTGTGCCGGGCCGGGTTCAAGCTGGTGTCCGTATCCTATTCCTTTATGTGCTGCGGCGCAGCCGGCACCTATTCGATTCTGCAGAGGAAACTATCGGAGTCCTTGCGCATGCGCAAACTGGGTACACTGCTGGCTACACGTCCACAGGCCATTGCAACCGCCAATATCGGCTGCATGATGCATGTAGCGGCTGCTTCGCCGGTGCCGGTCCGCCACTGGATCGAATTTCTTGATGAAACGTTTGCCGCCGGTGACGTAGAAATGAAACCGCAGGGTACGGCTCGGACCCAGGTGCGGCAGGCAATGCAGAATGCCCAGGCCGGATAGCAGGGCATGATCGCGCTACCAGCCGGTCTGGGTCTTCCCAAAGTCCAAAAATCTTGACCCGTTGTTTCCTGACGTATGTTGCAAAAAAGAAGGATACACAAGCTGTTCCTTGTTGGTCTTGCCAACACAATGACGCCCGGGGACGTGAATACGGGTTAAAAAAATAGGTGTTTTCGCGAACGGGTGGTCGTGGAGCTCCGGCGCCGTGAGGGCTACCTGGCCCGCGGCGCTCACGATCTGGCGTTCCGGGAGGTAGCCGTTGCGCACAACCGCGCGCGGGCCGGTGGAGGTCCCCGGGTTTTCCCGTTGTTCCACCGATTACGCCAAACGCGCCTCGATGACCTGCCGGGTGCTCCGGCGAACGAGATTGTCCTGCCTGAGGCGCATTCCCGTAGACCGCGGGAGCGTTTTTCATTACGGTTGAATGACTTTCATTATCGGGGTTCAGGCTCCGGTTACGACAATCAGATCCTCGGCGGAAATCCCCACCGCTGCAACTCCTGCTGGTGGAAGGCCGTACACCAGATTCGTACCTTGGCTCTCGACAGCGCTATCGACATCAGCGATAGTCCTGTCCGGGAATCCGGATGAAGCGTGTGCTGCGAAACGTCGGATTCGCACGTTAAATTCCTGGCAAGCTGTGTCATTTCATCCAAGTGAAGGATGCGCCATTGTCGGCTCCTTCAGGTGGGGTCTCCATGCAGGCACGAATGGATTATCACGAGAAGGCGCCGGGTGTTGTCGAGGCAATGCGCCGGCTTGAGGCTTACGTGCGCCAGTGCGGGCTCGAGCGCCCGTTAATCGAACTGATCAAGGTGCGCGCCTCGCAGATCAACGGCTGTGCGTACTGCATCGACATGCATACCCAGGACGCGCGAGTGCGGGGCGAAAGCGAGCAGCGGCTGTACGCGCTGGATGCCTGGGAGGAGACGCCGTTTTTCACAGAGCGTGAGCGCGCTGCGCTCGCCTGGACCGAGGCCGTGACGCGTGTCGCCGACAGCCGCGTGCCCGACGATGTTTACGATCGCGTGCGCCGGCAGTTCTCCGAAAAGGAACTGGCCGATCTCACGCTGGCGATCGTGACCATCAACGGCTGGAACCGGTTGGCCATTGCGTTTCGCATGGTGCCCGGAAGTTACCGGCCGGAGCACGCCTGACACATCATGCGATGCGGGCCGCGCGCCATCGCCGCTCCCGTCCCCGGCAGCCAGGCACAAATCTGCGTCGAGCAGGTTTGCGGAGCATCATCGTTCAACCCGGTCTGTGCTGTATCATCTTTTGGGCCACGGATTCGGCAACCTTCATTCCATCTACCGCGGCGGAGATGATCCCGCCGGCGAAGCCGGCGCCTTCACCGGCGGGATACAAGCCTTTCGTATTCACGCTTTCGAATTGCTCGTCGCGCTCGATCCGGACAGGAGAGGACGTGCGTGTCTCGACGCCGGTAAGCACGGCATCGTTCATGCCAAAGCCCTGGATGATCCGGTCGAACGCCGGGATAGCCTCACGAATGGCGGTGATCGCGAAGTCGGGGAGGGCGTCGGCCAGATCTGTGAGCGTGACACCGGGGGTGTAAGAAGGAATCACCGCACCCAGCGCCGTAGAAGACCTGCCAGCGAGGAAATCTCCTACGAGCTGTGCCGGGGCATTGTAATTGGCGCCGCCAAGCTGAAATGCCCTTTTTTCCAGATCGCGTTGTAATGCGATGCCTGCGAGCGCATGTTTGTCCCCAAAGTCCTGGGGCGTGATGCCAACAACGATGCCGGAATTGGCGTTGCGTTCGTTACGCGAGTAATGACTCATGCCATTGGTGACGACTGCGCCGGCTTCCGAGACTGCCGCCACCACCTGCCCGCCGGGGCACATGCAGAAACTGTAGACCGAACGGCCGTTCCTGCAATGGTGCACGAGTTTGTAGTCGGCAGCCCCGAGCGCCGGGTGCACGGCATCCGACCCGAAGCGGCGGGCGTTGATCATGCTCTGCGGGTGTTCGATTCGGAACCCAATCGAAAATGACTTGGGCAGGATGTGTACACCGCGACGGTACAGCATTTCGACGGTGTCGCGTGCGCTGTGGCCGATGGCGAGGATTACATGATCGGTGCTGATGGTTTCGCCGCTGGCTAGCATAACACCACGCACCGCGCCGTTTTCGATCACGATGTCCACGACGTGACTTTCAAATCGAATTTCGCCACCGAGCTCGATAATCCGGTGCCGGAGGTTTTCCACTACCTTTACCAGACGCAAGGTGCCGATGTGCGGTTTGCTGATGTAGTTGATTTCCTCTGGCGCGCCGCAGTCCACGAAGTCCCGCAGTATGTGCCGGATGTGATGACCCCGGTCCTTGATACCAGTATGGAGTTTGCCGTCGGAGAAAGTGCCCGCACCGCCCTCGCCGAATTGCACGTTGGATTCGGGACAGAAGCGGCGGTGGCGCCAGAAATTCCATACGTCCTGAGTCCGTTGTCGCACGGTTCTTCCACGCTCGAGAATGACGGGACTGAAACCCATACGCGCGAGCGACAGTCCGGCAAACAGGCCGCACGGGCCGGTGCCGATGACTACCGGGCGCGATTTGAGTTTTTCGGGTGCCCGTACCGGGAAGCGGTAGGTTTCATCCGGTGCCTTCATCACGTGACGATTGCAGTGCAGGCGCTGGAGAAGTTTTGCCTCGTCGCGCACCTCGACATCGATGGTGTAAACGAATACGACTTCACTGGTCTTGCGTGCATCGTGGCCCCGGCGGCACACGCGAAAGCCCAGCAGGTCATGTTCGGCTATGCCAAGAGTACGCAGGATTGCAGCCTTGATCTCAATCTCGTGATGATCGAGGCCGAGACGCACTTCAGTCAGTCGTAACATGGAGGATAGGGGAAAATCGATAAAACGGGCCGGGATCAATTCGCGCCGTCGCGATCCAATTTTGATTCCGGTATCTGGCCACTCTCTGGAAAACACCGAGGAGAGAAGGGCGCACCTCCCCGGATACGCTCAACTGCAATAGCTGAAATAACCGTAATGCGGTTTTGTTCCATCAACAGGCCGGACAATGTCATTCGCATATCGTACCTTAAAACAAGCGTGTATAGCGCGACTGCTATAAATTGTCAGGTTATTGCAGGCGTGGATGGTCACCACTTTTGGCATATATAGAACACCTCCCTTTGTGAAGATGGAGTGTCTGCTGGAATAAGCCATGCCTGGCCATGCATCCGCCGATGAAGCTTTGGTATTCACAGAAAGTTGACTTTATCAGTAGGAATATGGTACCGGTATGATTGCTAAGCAAGTGATACGCTGTTCGCTGATTTGCTTGGTTCGATTTCTGGATCCGTGGCTGGCGCTTGAGACAGCCATCCTGGCGTCAGCTTCGTTGACATACGAACTGGCTAATTGGGAGCAATCGAATGTTCACCAGCAATCCCTTCGCCGACCTTACCGTTTTCCTGTCCCCGCGTGTCATGCAGGTTTACATCGTCGTGATGATCCTCGCGGTTGCCGTGGGCACGGTGCTAGACATGCTGCACAAGGGCAGTGCCGAGTTCTTCGTGCGACAAAGAAAGAAATCAGCAGCGGCAGCGACGAAACGGCTTGGGGTCGTGGATAACACTTCCCTGGCGGTCCGGACATTCATGAAAGAAGTCCTCACCTCCGGTGAATTCTGCAACCCGAAGCGGCGGATTTCGCATCTGCTGATGTTCTACGGCTTCGTGGTCTATCTCGTCACGACCATCGGCATGGTCTTCGCCTATCCCGTTCCGGACACGCCGGTGCCGGCGGCCTGGCCGGTCCTGTGGAACATCGGTGCGCTGATGGTCCTGAGCGGTGGTTACTGGTTCTTTTTCTTCATCCGGGTGGACGTCGCCAAGGAGGGCCATTCGCCGTTTCGCCTGATGCGCGCCGACCTGTTCATCGTCAGCCTGCTGGCGAGTGTCACGTTCGCGCTCATATGGGAGTTCGTGCAGACAACGGGCAATCTGCGGGCAACACAGATCGCCTTCGCCCTCTACATCTTCTGCTCCACGGTGCTGTTTGTCGGCGTTCCCTGGTCCAAGTTCGCTCACATGTTCTACAAACCCGCGGCGGCTTTCCAGAAAAGAGTGGAAGAGGCGAACGGTTCCTCTAGCCTGCCGCGACCCGCTGAAGTCCGCTATATAAAGAGGTGAACCCATGCCCACCTTCGTTTACATGACGCGCTGCGACGGTTGCGGCGAGTGCGTGGATATCTGTCCGTCCGACATCATGCACATCGATCGGACCTACCGGCGTGCGTACAACATGGAGCCCAACTTCTGCTGGGAATGCTATTCGTGCGTCAAGGCCTGCCCGCAGCACGCGATCGACGTCCGCGGCTATGCGGACTTTGCCCCGCTCGGCCACAGCGTGCGGGTGCTTCGGGAGGAGGACAAGGGAACGGTGTCCTGGAAGATAAGATACCGCGACGGACGGATAAAGGAATTCATGTTCCCGATCCGCACCACGCCCTGGGGTTCCATCAAGGGGCCGGCCGAGTACGCGGTGCCTGACCCGAAGGGGCTGAACTCGGTCCTGCTGGCACACGAGCCCGAGGCGCTCATGGTCGGATCGCTCCCCACCCTGACCGCCATGAAAAAGGAATAGCGCCATGGGACTATTTTCATCCAGAAAGACCCGGTTCGTTGATTGTGACATCCTTGTCATTGGCGGCGGCTTTGGCGGCTGCGGCGCCACCTACGAATCCCGCTACTGGGGACGCGATCTGAAGATCGTGCTGGTCGAAAAGGCCAACATCGAGCGCAGCGGCGCGGTGGCGCATGGCCTGTCGGCGATCAACTGCTACATGGGCATGCGCTGGAACGAAAACCAGCCGGAAGACCACGTGCGCTACGCGCGCGGCGACCTGCTGGGCATCGTCCGGGAAGACATCGTCTATGACAACGCCCGGCACGTAGACTCGACCGTCCACAAGTTCGAGGAGTGGGGCCTGCCGATCATGAAGGACGAAAAGACCGGCCGTTATCTGCGCGAAGGGAAATGGCAGATCATGATCCATGGCGAGAGCTACAAGCCGATCGTCGCCGAGGCCGCGCGCAAGGCGGCGAGCGAGGTGCACAACCGCATCATGGTGACCCATCTGCTGATGGACCGGAAGAAACCCAATCGCGTCGCCGGCGCCGTCGGCTTCAGCGTACGCAGCGGGGATTTCTATGTCTTTCGGGCGAAGGCGGTGATCGTCGGGGCGGGCGGCGCTTCGCATATCTACCGCCCCCGGGCGATCGGCGAAGGCACGGGCCGGACGTGGTATGCGCCGTGGAGCAGCGCCTCGGCCTATGGCCTGTTGATACCCGTCGGCGCCAAGATGACACAGATGGAGAACCGCATCGTGCTCGCCCGCTTCAAGGACGGCTACGGCCCGGTCGGCGCCTGGTTCCTGCTGCTGAAATCCGTGGCCACCAACGCCAAAGGCGAGCAATATGAGGCAAGGTGGCTGGAGCACACCAAGGCCATCGTCGGAGAGAAATACACGACCAGTCACCCGTTCCCGACCTGCCTGCGCAATCACGCGATGCTGGAGGAGATGAAGGCCGGCCGGGGCCCCATCTACATGCAGACGCCGGCAGTGCTCGATACCCGGGAGAAGGAGGAGATCGGCTGGGAGGATTTCCTCGACATGACTATCGGTCAGGCGGTGGTGTGGGCCGCTCAGAACATCGATCCCAGGGAGAAACCGTCCGAGCTGATCACCTCCGAACCCTACGTCATGGGTTCGCATGCCACCTGTTCCGGCGCCTGGGCGAGCGGCCCGGAGGACTGCGCGCCGGATGACTACCAGTGGGGCTACAACCGCATGACGACTGTCGAAGGGCTCTTCGGGGCCGGGGACACGATGGGCGGTGCGCCGCACAAGTTCTCGTCCGGGTCCTTCACCGAGGGCCGACTGGCCGGAAAGTCGGCGGTCCGCTATGTCAGGGATTTGAAAGGCGACCAGCCCGAGGCCGATGAACACGAAGTCAATAAACTCAGGGAGACGGTGTTCAAGCCGCTCGAAAACTACAAGCTGGGCCGCAACGAGATCGTCGCTGGCACCGTATCGCCGAGTTATCTGCTGCCGCTCCACGGTCTGCAGCGTCTGGAGAAGCTCATGGATGAGTACGTGGGCGGCTACAGCACCTTCTATGTCACCAGCAAACCGCTGCTTGACCGGGGTCTGGAACTGCTCGCGATGCTGAAGGAGGATCTCAGCCACCTCGGCGCCGAAGACCTGCACCAGCTGCAGCGTGCCTGGGAGCTCCATCACCGGGTCTGGACGGCGGAATCCGTCACCCGGCATACGCTGTTCCGGGAGGAAACCCGCTGGCCCGGCTACTATTATCGCGCCGATTGTCCCAAGCTCGACGACAAAGACTGGCACGTGTTTACTGGTTCCCAGTACGACGTGAAGACCGGCGAATGGCGCATGGAAAAACTGCCTGTGCATCACATTATAAAATAAGCAGCATCAATCAGTTATGCAGGACAATTCAGGCAGAACATCAATCTCTGGCAAGAACCGTTACGTCGAGACGAGAAGAAGAACGGCGCATGCGGCCTGCGCATGAACGCAGTCCAGGTAATTATAATTCTGGCGTTTCAGGATTGGGGGCAAGCGGGATATCCGGGATAGAGATCGAGGTTATCACGCGGTGTTTCTTAACTTCGCATAATGTATATTATGTTAAATAATGGTCGGCACAGGGTCCCCACGTGCGGGATGTTTCCGAACTTCATTGGCAACCGGTGGTTCTGTCGTCCGCCGGCGACCCCGGCAACACACCTGAGTGTTTGTGCTCCGCGTAATCATTAACACCTAATCTATCTATTACTACAATTTTCCGCTGTGACTGATGTACTCGTTGTGTGGATGCAACCCGAGGGGCAGCCTTGCATGTACGATATGAATGGCGATTACCCAGGGATCCAGGATCTTGCCGCTCGTCCGGTTCAATGAGCCAATAAGCGAATTTATTTACTCGTCGCGGACGTCAAGGATCTGGCGCTCGGCTACACTCGCTATACAGCGGTAACGGAGGAACGCAGAGGCGTCGTAAGGGCAAGTCCTCATCTGACTTGGCGGACGCATATTGGCCATATCCGGTCGTGGAAGTGGCTGAATTGTCGACGATGAGTCTGGAAATGAGAGAGGCGACGCGATCTTGCCGGCGCATGCAACAGAAGTCCGGTAGGTACGGATCGCCCTGGGTATAGGCCGTGATCCTGCTTCTGGCATCACGCCCTGTTTCGCCCGACTACCGGATTCATTAATTAAAATAAGTTCGTCTCCCATGATCAGTCGAAAACACTTTAACTCAAATCGCATATCGTATTCATTACAAAGTAATTTCAATCGGATCTTGGACAGACTCGGCAGCCTGTCTATGCCCGGGCGGCCGTCATGATCGTCTGCTACAGGCTATACTTCCCTGAAAGGGTCATTAGATTTAAAGCTGATCCAGGATCCTGCCGGATGCCATTCGGACAGCGATTCACCGCCCAGGGAGCGCAGTCGTGATGTACGGTGTTTTGAACTCATATGGCATGGGGAATTCCGTAACGGCCGTGCCGTTGACATTCACCCAGATCGATCGCGTGGCACGCCGTTCTCTGCCGAGCAGAAAGGGCTGTGCGGTAATCGCCCGTCGTATTATGAGTCTCTTCTTATGAGCCTCATCGCGGGTTTTCAAGCTCCTACGCCACCGGATTCGGCGCACCGCGGATCCATCACGGCAGTTTCAGCGTTCCTGGACTCGCCGCCCGCACCGCGCGGTTCCGGGCCAGGCCACGCGACGCATGGAACTCATGCAAGAGCGCTATGCGGACCGGCGTCGGGGATGCAGCACGGGTTCAGCCTGATCGAGCTTGTGGTCGTGATGGCCATCGTGGTGATTCTGGCCATCATCACTATTCCCTCTTACCGGCGCTACATCATGAAGTCCGATATCCAGACAGCACAGGCGGCTATGATGTCGATGGCAAACGATCTGCGCCAGTACGCACAGGATCGTGAGACCTATGTGGGCGGGTGCCCCGTGACTCCGCCGCCCACCGAGGATTTCACGCTGTCCTGCCCGACGCTGACAGCGACAACGTATACGATCCAGGCCACAGGCACTGGCAGCCTGAGCGGGTTCACGTTCACGCTCGATCAGAACGGCGACCGGTCGACGACTAACGTGGCGTCCGGATGGACGTCAAACAGTACGTGCTGGATTTCGGATCCTCAGGGCGATTGTGCGGTGGAATAGACCGATGCGGCAGACAGGCTTCACACTTCTTGAACTGATCGTGACGATCGCGGTGGCCGCGATCATCCTGGCACTGGGCGTGCCCTCGTTTCTTTCCTCGATCCGTCACCAGCAGGTCGTTTCGGTGACGGAGAATTTCGAGCAGGACGTTGCCTGGGTACGCGGCCAGGCGATTTCGGGCGCGAGCACGGCGACGCTGACGCTCGCGACTGACTGTTCGTGGGTGGCCAGCACCGGCTCGCCTGCTGCGGATGCGCAGCACTCCATGAGCGCGGCGCAGCTCGCCACGGATTCCCCCGGGATCACCTGTCAGAACGTGCCGGGCGGAGGTCTGCTATTGAGTTTCGACAATCTGGGACTGGTCCAGTCGACGACCACGAATACCATCACGTTTGCACCGAGCCCCGGCCTGCCGGTCAGTATCGAAGTGTTCGGCTCCGGGGCGATCGTGGAGGACCCGCAGCATGTGTCCTAGCCGTGCTGTCCGGCGCCAGAGCGGAATCGGGCTGATCGATGTGCTCGTGGCCATGCTGGTGTTTTCGCTGGGTCTCCTCGGCCTGGCGGCCCTCTATGTGCGCGCCGCCCCTGCCCCGCTGCAGAACATGGATGCGATGGCGGTGCAGACTGCTGCCGACAGCTTCATGGCAGCGCTCGCGACGGAGACGTCCAGCCTGCCGCTAAACGCATCGAGCGTCACGAGTCCCTCCGGCATGCCCACGACACCTCTGCAGCAATGGTTCAGCCAGACGGTACAGAATCTGCCGGGACTGACCGTAACCGTAGTCAGCGGCAATGATGCGCTGGGCAATCCCTGTTCGACTTTAAGCTGCGGTATTGACCTAACCCTGGGCTGGACCCAGTTCGGCTCGCTGCGCACACAGGAATTTTATGGACAAATCGGAATCCACTGAGCGCGGGCTGACGCTGATCGAACTGATGGTGTCGCTGGCAGTTGCCACGATCCTGGGGCTCGCGATCCTGGGTGTGATCACGTATGGGGCGGCCCGGGACCGGGCCAGCAGCAATGCCACCGATCTCAACGACAACGCCCGCGCCGCCCTGACGCTGCTCACCCGGGATGTGGCAAGCGCCGGATTCATGTTCGGCGCAGCGCAGTCGCAGTGCGCCATAACCCTGTCCTACGACGGCGGTTTCCCCTCCGGCTATGTGCCGATGAACCCGATCTGGACGGTGCCGCAGGCGGCAGGACAGACCCTGCCCATGGGCGGTTCGCCCATACCGTCCACGAGTGGTGCGATCGAGAATTACCCGGCCAGCACAAACACCAATGCCGCGGGTGTCGCGCAGGTGCTGCTGATATCCTCAGCGCCGTCCGTGAGTACCTATATCGCGCAGACTTCAGCACCGATCTATATCGTGCAGTTCGGCACCACACAGTCGAGCAGCGGGGGCGGCGCGATCTCCAGTACCCAGCTGCCGGTGTCCACGCTGCAGCTCAACAGTACCACGGGCATCAGTCAGGGTGACACGGCGTTCCTGCAGGTGCCGATGAATGGGGGCAACGTCTGCATGCGAATCCCCATCGTCAACATCGGGACAGCGACCGGGGGCGGCGCGACCTACATCGACAGCAAGCCGTCCAGCTATATGCCGCCAAACGGCTACAGTGATTTTGCGTCGCAGATTCCCTCAAGCTACGGAACCCTGACCAACAGCAACCTGCTGCACTCCCGCATTCTCGATCTCGGCCAGACTGCGGACACGCTTGAGATCATTCAGTACTGGATCGACGATAGCCAGGGGTTCCCGGTGCTCTGGCGTGCCACCTACAGTGCGCTCACCGATGCGATGATTCAATCCGAAGCGCTCGCCCCCGGCGTGGTGAGCCTGCAGGTGCTGTTTGACACCGTGCCGAAAGGTTCCCCAACGGGGACGCCGCTCACATGGAAGTCGTGGCCGGACGTGGCATCGACCGACCAGATCGTCACCGCCGACGTGGCCATCGTCGCGCGCAGTCTGCACTCCGATCCCGCGTACACGGCGCCCGCAACCATCGTGGTACCACAGCCGGCCTCGGGTCTCGTCTCCCCGGATGCATTCGTCAACTACGTGCCGCAGACCAACGAGGTCCACGACCACTTTTCCGTCTACACGGCGCAGCTCGCACTGCGCAATCTGACATGGAACTGAGCATGCAGAAATTGTCCCTTCGGCGGCAGCGCGGCTCCGCGCTGCTCTTCGCGCTGGTCGCCCTGCTGCTGGTATTTCTCGGCGCAATATTCACCTTGCGCGGCGTGCTGACGGACAGCGGGCTGACCGACCGTTTCTCGGAGCGCCAGAAGGACGTCCAGGCGAGCGACCTGGCGCTGCAGTGGATTGCGAACCAGATTGCTCTTCTCGGCACCACGCAGGCGCTGGAGATATCGGCGACCGGCCAGACGTGGTACCTGAGCTCACCGCCGGTACCGCCGCTGCCGATTGGCTGGCCACTGCCGGCTTACTGGCAAACTTGCTCCAGTTCCAGCACCCGGACCAGCACTGACACCTGTGCCCAGGTACCGATGCCGGCCCATGTGCCGCAGTCGGCCCTGGTCTTCGTGGAACCGACCGGGCGGGTCGATCCCTATGCCTGCAACACCCAGGGATTGACCGCAATCTATTACGACGTATGGATCCATACGACTGACGCGCGCGGCGGGGTTTCTGCCGATACCGAATCACTGTACAAGCTCTGCGTACTCAGCGGCTGAGGTGGTTATGAATAACTCAAGAAAAATCCGGGATCACGTCATCGGGCCGTGGCTGGCGGTGGTCATCACCTTCGGCCTGATGCCATTGACGGCGTTCGCACAAACAAACATCATCCAGGATGACTTCACGGGCTCGTCGGCGATGCTCAACTGGGTTCCCGCAGGCACCCTCAACGGCGTCGTCGGCAACTGGACTCCCTGTCTCACGGCCGGCAACAACACCGGCTCGATCCCCGGCTGCAACCTCAGTACTCCGGATCCCGTGGGATCCGGGGCGCTGCGCCTGACCAATAACGCGACCAACGAGGCGGGGGTGATCATGTCGAACTTCACCTATCCGTCCAGCCAGGGGATCCAGGTCACCTTCACGACGTATACCTACGGCGGCAACGGATACACAAACTATAACAGTATTCAATCAGGCGCGGACGGCATTGCCTTTTATCTTCTTGACGGGACTCAGGCTCCCAACGTCGGCGCCTTCGGCGGCAGCCTCGGATACAGCTGCTCCAACACGAATTCTCCCTACAACGGTATGGCTGGCGCCTACATGGGGCTCGGTATCGATGAATACGGGAATTTCCTCAACCAAAGCGACAACACGGCCACCGGCATCAACGGCCACGCGAACCCCGGAGAAATCGGCCTGCGCGGCTATGGCAACGTCAACATGGCGGCGCTTCAGGCCATCAATCCCAATGAAAATAACCCGAGCGATGTGCAAACTGTCTGCAAAAACGGCGGCACCTATACCTACATGGTGAATGGCGAGCAGCAATCCACGACGCTCCCGGATTACGCCATGATCCCGGGCGCTTACAAGATCCTTCCTTCGAATGAACCGATCTTCAGTCAGGAAAACAGTTCATCGCCCTCGCGCGCGAAGGCGACACCCATCACCTACAAGCTGGTCATCTCGCCCACCGGGCTGTTGAGTTTCTGGTACAACTACAACAACACGGGATTCCAGAGCGTCATCTCGCAGCAAAGCATCTCGGCGTCGAATGGCCCGATGCCGGGCAGCTTTCGCTTCGGATTCGGTGCTTCCAGCGGCGGCGGTTCCAATTACCATGAGATCACCTGCTTTACTGCCAGCCCCGCAAACAGTTCGGTCGGCGCCCCGGTCGCGCCCCTGTCGATTACCTCCGGCAATTTCATCTACATGCTGACGAGCGGGCTCGATCCCATCGCCGGGCACGCCGATGCTTACGCGGTGTCCGCGAACGGGACGCCGTCCACGACGGCCGCCTGGGATGCCGCTGCGGAAATGAACACGACCAACCGGACGGACGATCTGTGGTCGACGGCATCCGACAATACGACCCCGGTCCTGTTTACCGCGCTCGACAGCGCCGCCTTCGCGCTGACGCCGACGACCTGCGTTCCCAATACCGGCACGATCATCGACTACACGATCGACCCGAGCTACCCCACACCCTCCAACTGTCCAAGCTACCTTGACGGGCGTCAATCCGGCTGGTATCTGGGGGAATTCTCGTCGGACGATGCCGGCGGGCTGCTCACGCCGCCTAATAATCCGCTGGACCTGACGCTTCCCGGTTACGTGACCTTTTCCCAGAGCGAGTCCACCCGCGCGGATGCACTGTTGTTCACGAACAACGACGGCTTCCTCTATTCTGTCAATGCGCAGACCGGGGCCCTGAACTGGGGCTGGATGCCCAGGGCGTTCGTTTCCCAGCTGCAGAACTACACGGTCATCCCCACGGATTCCCCGGGCCTGCTGGACGGCAACTTCTCCACGGTCGATGCCGTCGACGCATCGGGAAGCTGGGCCACCTATGTCATCGGCTCGGCCGAAGGCGGCGCCTACTGGTATGACCTCAAGCTCAACAGCAGCGGCGCTCCCGGTGCAGTGATCCCGGCGCCCGCCGTCCCCGCCGGGGCGACCTATCCGCAGCGTCAGGCGCCCGTGGTTGCGAACGTACCGGTCGCCACGACCGTAAACGGCCAGAATGTCACGCAGGTCCAGCAAATTGCCGCGTTTGTGGCGAACACAGGCTCCGGCAGCTCAGCCACGAGCACCTTGTATGAATTCAACGTGGCAACCGGAAGCACAAACTCCTACGCAATCTCGATCGGCCACAGCGGCATGATCGCCGCGCAGGTGTCGAGCAACCTGTTTTTCGATGCCGCTTCGCAGCAGCTGTATTTCGGAGATTCAGCAGGGAATGTCTACGTCATGCCCATCACGGACAACGCCCAGTCCGACGTCGGCAACATTGCGTCGCTCGGGACCACGAAAGACGGGCTGCCGATCGAGTTTCTGGGCTTCCAGCAGGAGAACACCGCGCCGTATCTTTGGGCCGCGTCGCAAAGCGGGATGACTGTCTTCGGAATCGGGACTGCCGGATGGCAGCCGCTGTGGGCAACCGACACTTCTGCCGGCTATGTGTACAATTCCGCGAACAGTTCCTGGACGATCAGCAGCAGCGTCGGGTCTCTTCAGGCCACGGCCCAGATTTCGGCGATGCCGGTGGTGGTCAACAACAGCCTGGTCGTCCCGGCGTATGTGCCGCCCTCGGCATCCGCCGCGAGCTGCGGTATCCTGGGCTCGGGTTATTACGATTTCTTCAACCTCACGACTGGAAGTTTCCCGACAAATACGATCATGGGTTCGAATGGCAGCTATCTCACGGGCGATGAATATATCGGCGTCGGAGTCGCTTATTCACCGACGGTATCGATTTCGAGCACCGGATTGCCGGTACTCGGCGGGACCCAGCAGACGGTTACACCCACTGCACCGCTCGTGTTTTCAAAAGCCGGGGTGAATGCCGTGGTCCAGTGGCGCGTGCACTGAGTCCGGACGGCGGTGATGATCGCTCCCGAAATCCGGGCGGCCATCCGGGGGCGCAGGGACCGAACCGGTCCCGGGTCACGGGGTTCCGGGAAATCAGCCGGAAGGGGCGCTCTGCCCTGAGAACCGGTGGACGCCGCCACCGCCGGCGTAGCACGACGACGCAACCGTCCGGGCGATACGTTTATGGGATCGGTCCGATCGCCGGTACGGGACGTGCCGCCCGTCCGCCGGTACGCGCTTCGTGCCTGGCCACCTGCAGTACGTACTCTCCGCAAGCCTGATGTGCCCCGCCCGCTTGATCGCGGTATTGGACGAAGGCGCCACCACCGGCATGGCCTACCCTGCTCACGTGCGCGTCAAGCACCCGCGCACCGCCCTGGCGCAGCATCCGTGCCTCAGGCATATGCGCAATTTCCTCGCCGGCTGGCTCAAGAATCCGCAAATCTTCCTCGGGCACGGTCACCCTGACGCCGAAGGCAGCGAAGATCTGCGCCAGCGCCACGCCTGCCGGTCCGGCACCGGGAACGACCAGGCCGCGCAGCGGACGCACGCGGTCGAACAGCTGCGCACTGGTAATCAGCCGTGCCAGTCCGCCGCCCGGCGCCGCCGGTGCTGCAGGCTTCACGCCGGTCGCAATAATGGCGTTGACGAATTCGACCTCGAAAGGATCGCCGGCCGCCGCCTTCAGGAGCGCCCGGTGCGGATAGAGCAGCGTGACCTGGCCGAACCGCACGTCCAGCGACGGAATCTGCCGTGCATGTCCCGGCTCCCTTCAGGCCCTCTGTTCCAGCAAGACGTCCTTGCGCGCGAAGATGACCTGCCAGTCGATGCGGGACCCTCCCGGAGGAAGACGCAACCCGGACTCCGCGGCATGCGGCATGGTCCGCAGGCGCCGTGCGCTTTCATGCAGGATCCTGGAAGGGATGCAGCTTTCGAACAGACCGGTGCCGCCGTGGCCCGCGTTGCGCTCGACGAGCAGAACGCGGCGTCCGGCCGTGGCCAGCGCCGAAGCGGCCGGCATGCCTGACCGGCACATCGTGCTTATCGGTCATGGGCAGTCCGGGTTCGGTACCGCCGCCCGGGCATGGCGAAGACCGACAGCGTCGCGGCGCGCGGCGTCTTTGCGACCTGCGTTGCGTGCTCCCGGAAAAGCCTGCGACCGGACTGAGCCGTCCGGTTCAGGCTGTGCGCTCCATCTCCGGCCGGTATTGGCCGCGGCGCGCGGCACCGGTCAGTGCCGCGCGAAAATGAAATACCCGCTGCGCGGCGGCGACATTTTCCGGCCGGCCGCGCCAGACATCGAGAACCGGCTGCTGCAAGGCGCGCGCGTAGGAAAAAGACAGCTCCCAGGGGGGCTGCGGAAACAGCGCGTTCATCGCATTGAGATTGGCTGTCGCCTGTTCCGCAGTCTGTCCTCCGGAGAGAAAATTGATGCTTGGCACCGCCGCCGGCACGGTTCGTCTGAGCACCTTCACGGTTTCGCGTGCCACCTCTTCCGGAGCGGCTTTCCGGGCGTGCTCCTTGCCCGGCAACACCATGCTCGGCTTGAGCAGCATGTATTCCAGCATCACGCGGTGGCGGTGCAGGGCGTGAAACACCGCATGCAACACCGACTCGGTTGCCTCGGCACAGCGTTGCAGGCTGTGATCACCGTCCAGCAGCACCTCGGGCTCCACGATAGGAACGATCCCCTGCTCCTGGCACACCGCCGCGTAGCGCGCGAGCGTTTCGGCGTTCACCTCGATTCCAAGCGCCGTCGGATTGCGGTCCGTAATCGGGTAGACCTCCCGCCATTTCGCGAATCGGGCTCCCTGGGATTTGTAGATCTTCAGTCTTTCGGACAGTCCGTCCAGGCCTTGTGTTACCAGATCTCCGGGGGCGCCGGACAAGGGTACGGTGCCCTTGTCCACCTTGACTCCCGGAACGATCCCCTGACGCTGCGCAACCACGGGCAGCAGCGTTCCCTCGTCAGCCTTCTGAAGCAGCGTTTCCTCGAACAGGATGACCCCGCTCAGAAACTCGCCTACCCCAGGCGTCGTCAGCAGCAGTGTCCGGTAGGCGCGCCGGTTTTCGTCGCTCGATTCCACACCGATGGCCTTGAATCGCTTCGCGATCGTTGGCTGGCTCTCGTCGGCCGCGAGGATCCCCTTGCCCTTCTGCACCAGTGCGCCGACGGTCGCCTGCAGATCGTCTTGAATGCTCATGTATACCTCCTTGATATTGGCAGGGAACACCGCAGCGATGCGATCACTCCCCGCCGCATATCGGGCCATGGTGGATTCTTAGCGCAATTGAAGACCCATCTCTTTGACACCGATCAAACCTGGAAGAATTCCCCGGACGGAAGCAACCCGCGGCGCGCCCGGCTGCGCCCACAGATCCCGGGTAGCAAAGCAACAACTGGCCGGGGCTTGCCCGATCCCGACGCCCGGCCGAAGCCGGCAACTGGCGGAGGTCCGGATGTGAGTCTACATTTGTATGATTCATGGATCCGATACAGCAGCGAAGGTTCTCCGGCACGATCAGGACAGGACCATTCCGGCTCTCAAGGGGCTGGGCGAGCCTACTCGTCTGTGCATCTTGCGCGGACGGAGGCACGACGGTCGTCTGGTGACGGAGCTCATCAACGCTACGGTTCTGGCACAAACCCCGGGTTTTGTTCCGCCTGCGTGTGCTACGCGAAGCGGGATTCGTCCGCGCCGAGCGCCGCGGGGCGACCATCTTTTGCTGTCTCGCTGATCTGGAACCGCTGCGCATCGTGCCCGCACGGAAAGGCTGGCTGGACGCACACCCGGCTTCGCCTCTGCGTGGCGCAGGTCAGAGCGACCGCGCGACAAGCCGGCGGCCGCGTAAGCCCGCGACGTAGCCTGAGGGTGCGGGCGCATGAATCGCTGGGACGGCTGGTTTCTCGGGCACAGGCAACGTCTGCCGGACATTCCGTCTGCGGCGCAGGTTTTTCCGGTCCGGTCGGTGCGCGCGTTGCATGACAACAGTCGCCAAAGGGACAACGCGCAAATCAGTGCGGCACGCCTGTCCATTGTCATGCTCCACTGCTTTCAAAAAAATAAACGCACGAAGGAGGTTTTCGAAATGACGTCGCAAGACCGGATGTTTTCAGCCAGCGAAATGCCCGACCGGGACTGGTGGCAGATCCTGTGGCCCGACCCCGAGGGCATCGTCAAAACCCTGGGCGTGCGATGCGGCATGGAGGTGGTCGACCTAGGTTGCGGGTCCGGCTACTTCACCGCTGCCCTCGCCCGCCAGGCCGGCCCCGGGCACGTCATCGCCATCGACATCGATTCCGAGATGCTGGAGCGGGCCAGAGTCGCGTGCAGGGCGATGACGAACTGCATCTGGTGTCGTGGTGATGCGATGGAGCTCGGGCGTCTGATATCTGACCCGGTGGATTTCGTTCTTTTTGCCAATGCGCTTCACGGCGTGCCGGACAAGCCCGCACTGGCCAAGCAGGTTTGGGACATTCTCCGGCCCGGAGGGCGCATGGCCATCGTCAACTGGCATCCCATTGCACGGGAACTGACGGTTGTCCGCGGCAAACCACGCGGGCCCGACACCCGGCTTCGCCTGTCCCCCGCACAAACCTGCGAAGCGATGGAACCGCCAGGCTTCAGGCTCGAGGCCGTGGTCGAGTTTCCCCCCTATCATTACGGAGCGATATTCGCCCGCCCGGAAGAAAGCGTCCGATAGCAGGCGGCCGGGTACGCAGATTTCTGTCAGATCTGGCGCGCAACCAGAGCGGACTGATCGGTCCTGGTGCGCCACCAATCTGCGATGACGACCTCGACCCGGCTTGCGGCCAACACGTCCGGCGCGGACAATGCCTGGGCGTCCATGCCGAGAAAACGGGGTCCGGGAAATGACTGTTCCTTGCGGTACGCGCAGATGGCCTGGCTGGTGACAGGGATACGTCGCTTACCTAACCCTGCGCGGAATGCGCAACTGCGATGCCCCGGAGACGCCGAACGCGACGCACCGCTGCGCAAACGGGTCGGGACCGTGCAGCAATGGGCAGCGATGAGGCGCGGCACGTCGACGCGCATCGATGCGTCGGGGGTTCTTCCAGCGCCTGGCGTTATATCCATGATGCCTCACCCCGCCGGGATATCCGGGGTCCGGCGGTCTGGCGATCCCTGAAATTGCACACGGCCGTCTTGCCGGCCGCGCTCCGAATGTTCCTGTGTGCTGCGGTTGGGGGTCAATTCCCCGGCGTGGCCTGTATGCCGGTCTCGCTCTTGCCTGGATCCTCCAGTTCCCGCTGGCCGGATTTTGCCTGTTCGATGATCCGCTTCGCCTCCTCGCCACTGACGACCTCCTTTTCCTGCAGCACGGCGGCCAGGGCTTCCAGTGCCGGACGCTGCGCGGTGAGAATCTCGCGGGCGCGCCGGTGTGCGTCCTCCACCAGTTCTCTCACCGCGGAGTCGATCTGACGCGCGATCTCGTCGCTGTAATTCCTTTCCTCCACGTATTCGCCGCCCAGATAGGGCGATTGCTGGCGTCGCCCATAGGTGAGCGGCCCGAGTTTCTCGCTCATGCCCAGCTGTGTAACCATGTCACGGGCAATCTCGCTGGCGCGCTCCAGATCATTGGAGGCTCCGCTCGAAATATCGCCGAAGATGATCTCCTCGGACCCCCGGCCGCCGAGAAGGATGGCGAGCTGGTCTCTGAGTTCGTTTCCCGTCGACAGAAACTTCTCTCTCACAGGCAATTGCATGGTATAGCCGAGCGCCGCAACACCGCGCGGAATGATCGATACCTTGTGCACGGGTTCGCCGGTGGGTACCGTCATCGCCACCAAGGCATGCCCCGATTCGTGAAAGGCGACACGCCGTTTCTCGTCGGCATTCAGTACTCTATGCCTCTTCTCCGGGCCGGCCATCACCCGGTCTATGGCCGCCTCGAAGTCGCCCATGGTCACGGCCGGGTGATCGTGGCGCACCGCAAGGATCGCCGCTTCGTTGGCAATGTTGGCCAGATCGGCGCCGACGAATCCGGGGGTGCGCTGTGCCACCACGCTCAGATCCACATCGCCCGCCAGGGTAAGTTTGCGTGCATGCAGCTTGAGTATTTCGATGCGCGCGATCAGGTCCGGCTTGTCCACTACGATCTGCCGATCGAAGCGTCCCGCGCGCAGCAGCGCTTTGTCCAGCACCTCGGGACGGTTGGTCGCGGCCATGACCACCACGCCGGTGGAAGGATCAAAGCCGTCCATTTCGGTGAGCAGCTGGTTCAGCGTCTGTTCCCGTTCGTCGTGTCCGCCCATCACGACCGGCCCGCCACGCGCACGACCGACGGCATCCAGTTCATCGATAAAAATGATGCATGGCGCCTTGGCGCGGGCCTGCTGGAACAGATCCCGCATCCGGGCCGCGCCGACCCCGACGAACATCTCGATGAATTCCGAGCCGCTGATGCTGAAAAACGGAACTCCCGCCTCCCCCGCCACCGCGCGCGCGAGCAGCGTTTTGCCGGTGCCAGGCGCGCCGAGCAGCAGCACGCCCTTGGGCATGTGCCCTCCCAGCCGCTGGATGCGTCCCGGATCCCTGAGAAACTGGATGCTCTCCTTGAGCTCTTCCTTGGCCTCGTCCGCTCCGGCGACATCGTCAAAGGTGACCTTGGGCAGATCGTCGGCATGGATGCGCACGCGGTTGTTTCCGATGTTCAGGAAACCGCCGGCGGCACCCTGCATTCTGCGCGACAGCCAGGTCCACACCAGGAATATCAGTCCGAACGGCAAAACCCAGGCCAGCAGAATGTCGAGCCAGTGGCTCTGGTGCTCGACGGTGTACTGGACGCCGTGCTGTTGCAGCAGCTGCGCGAGGGCGTTGTTCTGCAGCGGCACCGTGACGAAGCTGCGGGGTTTGCCGGTCTTCGGGTCATGGATCGTGAGCTTGCCGCTGATCAGGTTGTCAGTAATGACCGCGTTTTCGACCTGATTCCTGTCGAGGTACTGCAGGAACTGGCTGTAGGGAATTTCCGTTTGCGCCACACCGCTCGAGTACTGCCATACGTAGATCATGGCGATAAAGAACAGGACATACATTACCAGTGCTACGTCGGGCCGCTGCCAGAACTTCATCTTCGATGGCTTTTCCGGCTTGTTGACTTCGATATCCGGTTTTTTGCTGCCGACATCGAATTTGGTCTGTTTCATCAATATCCTCGAAGCATGAACTCCGGCCAGTACGGCTGGTCACTGCAGAGTGCGCGCTGTCCCCGCCATTCCAGTGCGCCCCGCGGGGGCGGCCGGCCAGCAGTCACCATTGCGCGCCAATCCGGGCAGCGCAGATCTCCGGGTAACTGCCGGCGCGGCTCCGGGCACGCCGCGCAACGATCCCTCGGTGCCGGAACTGCGGCACCGCGATGAGGCCGGACCTGCCGCGGCAGGCCGGTGTTCCTGGGCTGCGCCCGCCCTCTTTGCGCGAACCTAGACGACGCTCCCGAAACCCCGGTCTACCGTCCCGGCGGGAGCCTTGAGTCCGGCCAGCCGGCAGCCCTGGGCTACGGGACCTCCCGGGAAGAGCTCATAGAGGTACCTGATACCGCCCTGCGGGTGGAACTTCTCGTCGAGCGCGTCGTGCAATTCATGGGTATTGAGCGGCACATCCTGATGCTTCGCATAATATTCCTGCAGTGCCTGGATGGTTGCCCAGTGGTCGGCCCCAAGCGTGAGTCCTTCCTGTCTGGCGAGATCGGCCGCGGTTTGCTTCGTCCAGTCCGGCGGGGCATGCGGAAAACCCGGTTCTGTCAGGATACCCGCTTCTCCTTGCCGAATCGCATCAATGAGGCTTGGCATTGTTGCGCCCTCCGTTTATGGGATGGAAGATGTGACTCTTACATTTACCTTCTGCCCTGTACTTTGACGAGCATCAACTACGCCCGACCAGTATACTCGCGTTCAAACAAAAAAAACGTCAGCGGATCACGCACCATGCCGGGTCCACAGATCATGGCCGGCCGGTTGGGGCGGACCGGATATGCCGAATCCCCCGCCCCATTCGAAGTGGAAATACCCGGCAGCATGAGGGCATCCGGCCAATCCGTTCCTGCGGCCGGTCATACCGCCGATGCTTTGGAAAAAAGCGATTGCAACGTCTGCCGGGCGGCAACCGTCCCGCCTCTCTACCGGGCTGCCCGATGTCCCCGCCTGCGCGCCGGGCCAGAGGAATGCAGCCATTTCTCGACTTCGACCGCCACCGCGCATGTCGCTGCGGTCGCGACGATCCAACCCCAGTCCCGGAAGCCGATCGGTGCGGTCTGAAACGTGCGATTGAACATCGGCACATAGGTGAAGACCGCCTGCAAGGCCAGCATCGCTGCGCTGCCGATCCATACCCACAAATTGACGCCGGAGGACCAGATGGGGCGGGTCAGCGAGCGACAGTTGAACAGGTAGGAAGTTTCGACCATGACGAACAGATCGGCGGCGATCGTCCGCGCCTCGTTCACCGGCTGTCCACGATGCAGCGCCAGTTCGAACAGGCCGAAGGCCCCTCCCAGCAGGAACAGGATCACCAGCACGGTACGCATCAGAAGAACGCGGTCGAGGATCGGTGCATCCGGAGGTCGCGGTCGACGCTGCATGATGCCGCGTTCGGCCGGCTCGAAGGCCAGCATCAATCCGAGCAGCACGGCCGTGGTCATGTTGATCCACAGGATTTGCAGCGGTGCGATCGGCAGGGTCGTGCCCGCGAAAATGGCCGCGAGAATGACAAGCCCTTCGCCGGCGTTGGTCGGAACCGTCCAGACGATGAACTTGACCAGGTTGTCGTAGATGCCGCGCCCTTCCTCGATTGCCGCTTCGATGGTGGCAAAGTTGTCGTCCGTCAGGACCATGGCTGCCGCCTCCTTGGCCACCTCGGTCCCGACGCGACCCATCGCCACGCCGATATCGGCCTGCTTGAGCGCCGGCGCATCGTTGACGCCGTCGCCGGTCATCGCCACCACTTCTCCATTGGCCTGCAGGGCCCGCACGAGCCGCAGCTTCTGTTCGGGTTCGACGCGGGCGAACACATCGGTCTGTGCGGCAACCCTGGCGAGGTCCGGATCGGCGATTCCCGCCAGTTCGCGGCCGGTCAGGACACCGGCATCGTTCCCGACAATGCCCAGCTGACGGGCTATGGCGATGGCTGTTCCCGGATGATCGCCGGTGATCATTTTTACCCGGATGCCCGCTGTGTGGCAGGCACGGACCGCGGCGATCGCGCCCGGCCGGGGCGGATCAATCATGCCGACAAGCCCGAGGAACACCAGGTCACCGGCAATGCTCGCGTGCTCCAGCTGCCGGCCCGGTTTCAAGGTCGAGCGGACCATGGCCAGCACCCGCAAACCGCTTTCCGCCATGCGGGCTGCGGCGGCATGGACTGCGACCGCATCCAGCTTTACCTCGTGCCCCTGGTGATCCAGCAGGGTCGTGCAGGCGGGCAGCAGCTTCTCAACGGCGCCTTTCACATAGACTATGCGTGCCCCTTCGATCTCGTGCAGCGTCGCCATGTATTGGCGGTTCGAGTCAAACGACAGCTCATCGAGCCGCGGAAAGACCGAAGTCAGCGTACTCTCGTCCAATCCGCCCTTGCGAGCCAGGACCAGCAGCGCACCCTCGGTCGGGTCGCCGATGATCTTCCATTGCTGCTCTTCACGCACGAGGCGGGCATCGTTGCAGAGAATGCCGGCCAGCAACGTTTCCCGCAGACTGCTCGCCGGTCCGATGGATACACCGCTTGCCCTGATGTCGCCCACCGGGTCATAGGCGTTGCCGGTGACGGCGAAGGTCTCGCCTCCGGCCCAGACTTCGCGGACCGTCATTGCGTTTTCGGTCAGCGTTCCGGTCTTGTCGGAACAGATCACCGTCGTGCTGCCCAGCGTCTCGACCGCAGGAAGTCTGCGGATGATGGCCCGGCGCGCGGCCATGCGCGAAACGCCGATCGCCAGCGTTATGACCAGGGCTGCCGGCAGCCCTTCCGGAATCGCACCGACAGCCAGCGCCACCGCCGCCATGAACATCTTAAAAATGGATTCACCGCGCAGAATGCCGACCGCGAAGGTGACTGCGGCAAGCCCCAGAATCATCCCCAGCAGGCGGCGCGCAAACGCATCCATCTTGCGCGTCAGCGGCGTCGTCAGGTCCGGCGCCTGGGCGATCAGCCTGGAAATGCGCCCGACCTCGGTGGCATCCCCTATGGCGACCACCACTCCTGATCCGTGCCCCGCCACCACCAGCGTGCCGCTGTAAAGCATGTTGCTGCGATCAGCGAGCGGCGTATCGGCAGGCAGTGGTGCAACGTGCTTTGCGACGGGCGCCGATTCACCGGTCAACGCCGCTTCCGCGGTGCGCAGTTCGCGGTCGCCGAGCAGGCGCAGGTCGGCAGGCACCTTGTTCCCGGCAGCCAGTACGACCACATCGCCGGGCACCAAATCCGCCGCATCAAGCGCGCGCCGGGCGCCGGCGCGAAGCACCGTCGCTTCGGCTGCGACGGACCGCGCGAGGGCGGCCAGCGCGGTCTCCGCTTTTCCCTCCTGGATGAAGCCGACCATGGCGTTGACCAGCACCACCCCGAAAATCACGCCGGCATCGACCCATTCGCGCAGCAGGGCCGTCACCGTTGCGGCGGCGATCAGCACGAGCACGAGCGGCTGGATCAGCTGCGAAAAGAACCGGGCGAATCCGCCTCGCCCCGTGCGGACTGTCGGCCGGTTGGGACCATGAGCCCTCAGGCGGATCGCAGCTTCGGTTTCATCGAGTCCGCTTGCGGGATCGACCGAGAAATGCCGTGCCACCTCGGTCGCCGCCATTGCATGCCAGCCGGACTGGGTCTCGGTCACAGCCCCCTCCTGCAGACCCCGGCACGCCGGTACTGCAGCGACCGCATACGGCACGGCGTGCGGCAGGAATTCCATTGGACCGACCGCTTCATTTCTGAAGCACCAGCGACGCCCTCCCGCAGCCTGCGCACCGGCCCGGGTTTTTCCGTGGCGGATCCATAAGAAGCACGCCCGGGCAGCCGGCAGGAACCGCGGCAGAAGCGGCACCTCATGGCCGTTCCATCCTGGCCGTCAGCCGGACGTATGCACAGACACGTCGAGTCCGGATTCGCATGGCGGCCGTGCGCCCTGAGGACGCCCGCCGCCGGCCAGCCGAAGTTCACGCTGCGCCGCTTCAATAGGCCACGGAAGGCGCGACGGATGGCATCTCTGGCATCCAGGGCATCGTTGCAAACAGGATGCACAATACCGCCGGAATCGGCGATGGTTCCGGTCATCAGATCATTACCCACGCCGGCAGGCTGCATTCCTGCCTTCATTTGCGTAAAACAGGAAACCGGTTTTTCGCACCGCATCTGAGATTGGTACACCATCCGTTGCCGCCAGGCAACGGAATCGCTCAAATTGTCCGGATCGCGCGGCGTCATCCGGGATGCGCTCGATGACGGTACTGCATGAATGCCGGAACCGCCTGCTGCGTGCCAGAGAACGAGACGCGCGGCGCGCGGCTTGCTATGATCCGTGCCGTTGTCATCCAGCATGGTTGGCGTATGGGGCGTTTCTCCAGGCGCCTTTGCGAATCGAACAAGATCGTTTCTCCCCGGGGATATCAGCACCATCCATGACAGATCTGAGCGAGCTTTTCGAGCAGGAATTTCCCGTCGACTCGAACCTGTTGTATCTCAATCACGCGGCCGTCGCTCCCTGGCCGACGCGTACCGGAGACGCCGTGCGCCGGTTTGCCGCCGAGTGCGTCGACATGGGTGCGCACGACTACCCATCCTGGCTGGACCAGGAACACACGCTGCGTGGACAGCTTGCGCGTCAGGTCAATGCCCTGTCATCCGAGGATATCGCGCTCGTCAAGAATACCTCGGAAGGGCTGTCCATGATTGCCCACGGATTCCCATGGCGCGCCGGCGATAACGTCGTGATTGCGGCGGGCGAGTTTCCTTCCAACCGCATCGTGTGGGAGTCGCTGAGCCGATACGGAGTCGAACTGCGCCAGGTACCGCTGGCACGCTGCGAAGATCCGGAATCGGCCTTGCTGGCCGCGGCGGATGACCGCACCCGCCTGCTGTCGGTAAGCAGTGTCCACTATGTCACGGGCCTGCGCCTGGATCTCGCCCGCCTGGGGCGCCAGTGCCGCGGGCGCGGCATCGCGTTCTGCGTGGATGCGATTCAGGGACTGGGTGTGGTACCCCACGATGTGCAGGAAATGGGCATCGACTTTCTGGCTTCCGATGCGCACAAATGGATGCTCGGACCCGAGGGCATCGCAGTATTCTACTGCTCCCCCCAATGGCGCGAGCGGCTTACGTTGCACGAATATGGCTGGCACATGACCGACCATCCGGAGGATTTTGATCGCCTCGAGTGGAGCGCGGCCGCTTCGGCGCGCCGCTTTGAATGCGGTAGTCCCAACATGCTGGGTATCCATGCATTTGCCGCAAGTCTGGAACTGCTCGAAGAGGTCGGCCTGGCCGAGATCGAACACCGCGTGCTCGGCCACGCGCGCCTGCTTATGGAGGGCATCAGCGCCAACCCGAGACTGGAGCTCCTCACTCGCAATGAACCGGGACGCTACGCGGGAATTGTCAGCTTCCGCCACCGGACCATCCCGTCTGCAACGCTCTTTCAGCACTTGCAGGAGCAGCGTGTCGTCTGCGCACAGCGCGGCGGCGGTATCCGGCTATCGCCGCATGCCTATCACCGGACCGAAGTACTGGAACAGGTACTTGACCTAATTGCGTTATAGTTTATACGTATAAACAATATATTATGAAATATATTTCAAGTTGAATCTTGCCAATTTTGAGGGGTCTCAGTCATAGGCCAAGGCAACATCCCTACCGATCGGCGGTCCCGATCAATATCGCAAATACTGCTTTGGCACTACTTGGCAGTGCAGGTACCGGAGAGGCAGCCCCTGCTCATGGCCACGTGCCTCCTTTTCCGCTCACCGTTACGTTCGGAAGATCTTCCGGGTTGCCGTCCCCGAAATGGCGACCATTTTTGCCGAACTCTCGTTCAGCTTTAAACCTCCCCATATCCCTATCCCTATAGTTCGTTTCCACGCCTGGTCACCCGCAGCCGGATCGTAGGTGTCACGTTCATCGCAGAAAAACCCGTGCTGTACGTTTAAATCGACAATCACTTTTATTGGCGGGTTCCCGGCACGCGTTCGTGGGTAGCCGCCTGCCGATTGCCCCGGCAAGCACCGACGGTGGCGGAGCCGTTGACACCGCAACAAAGCGGGATGGGTTTAATGCAACCGCGCCCGGGTCAGATACCGGTTTCTATGCCTTGCTGGCCCGATCCGGCCTGCCGCGGCCTCCTTCAATAGCCGTGCACGGAACAGAAATTGCAAGCCACGGGGTATTGGAAGGCGCTGTCCGGCCCTGAACCCCTGTTAACCCTGGAATACGTTGCGTCACTTGCGAACGCCAAATCCTCTGCCCAGCTACAAACGCCGCATACGCCAGAATTCTGGCGCTGCGGACGACCCGATTCTGGCGCAGCCGAAGCCGCCTGCGGAGCCGGACGGTGCACAATCGCTCGACCCCCGGGACTGGGAGGCGCTACGCGCCCAGGGCCACCGGATGCTCGATGACATGCTGGATTACCTGGAAAGGATTCGCGAGCGCCCGGTCTGGCAGCCGGCTCCCGAAGCGGTCCGTCGCCGATTCGATCAGCCCCTGCCCCGCCACCCATCGGACCTCGAAAGCGTTCACGAGATGTTCATGGAGTCCGTGCTGCCGTATGCATTGGGCAATGCGCACCCGCGTTTCATGGGCTGGGTGCACGGCGGCGGCACGGCCGTGGGCATGCTGGCTGAGATGCTGGCAGCAGGACTCAATGCCAATCTGGGCGGGCGCGACCAGGCGCCGATTGCGCTAGAACGGCAGGTACTGCACTGGATGCGGGAACTGTTCGGATTTCCCGCCGGCGCAAGCGGACTGTTCGTGACGGGCACCTCGATGGCCAATTTTATCGCGGTTTTGGTCGCCCGCACCGCTGCCCTCGGCCCGGCAGTTCGTGCACACGGCGTCGCCGCCGCCGGGGCCCGGCTGCGGGCTTATGCGTCGGCATCCGCCCACAGTTCGCTTGCCCGCGCGATCGATCTCTCGGGTATCGGGGTCGATGCTCTGCGGAGCATCCCCCTGGACGCCCGGCATCAGATGGACGTCGGTGCGCTCGAAGCGGCCATCGCCGAGGACCGGAGCGCGGGACTGACGCCCTTTTTCATCGCTGGAACGGCCGGGACCGTTGACGTCGGCGCCATAGACAATCTCGAAGCACTGGCGGACGTGGCGCAGCGCGAACGAGTCTGGTTTCACGTGGACGGGGCCTACGGCGCGCTCGGGATGCTGGCTGCCGATATTGCGCCGCGTCTGGCCGGATTAGAGCGCGCGGATTCGATCGCTTTCGATTTCCACAAATGGGGCCAGGTTCCCTATGACGCGGGATTCGTGATGGTGCGCGATGGCGCTCTGCATCATGACACGTTTGCCACCCCTGCCCCGTATCTGGCACGTGGACAACGCGGAATGGCTGCCGGATCGCCGTGGCCCTGTGATTTCGGGCCCGATCTGTCGCGCGGTTTCCGGGCCCTCAAGACCTGGTTCACGATCAGCGTATATGGCGCAGACCGCCTTGGCCAGGGCATTTCCGGCTGCTGTGCCCGGGCCAGATATCTTGGCGGCAGGATCGAGGCAGAACCGGAACTCGAACTCCTTGCCCCGGTATCGCTGAACATTGTCTGCTTCCGCTACCGCTGTGAGGCGTCCGACACGGTGAATGCGAACATCGTTGCTGACCTGCAGGAATCGGGAATCGCCGCTCCATCGACCACGACAGTCGGAGGCCGGCTTGCCATCCGCGCCGCTATCGTGAACCACCGCACGGCAGACGAGGACATGGACATCTTCATCGAAGCGACGCTCAGGATTGGCCGCGGATACAGCGCCCGCAACCGGAGGCATCATGATGAGTGAGGCAGTCAGGCGGGCAGACACGGACACCCGCCAAATCCATCAACCGTTGCAGGGCATGGCGGCGCTGATGAAGAAGTTGTGCGCCGGGGAGGATCTGAACGCGATCGGATCCGGATTCATTGCACGTGTCCGGCAGGATCCGGGCGATGCCAATGCCCTCATGGACCTGGCCACGATGCTGCAGCTGGTCGGAAAACCGGATCTTGCGCTCAATGCCCAGCAGCAGGCGTTGGCCCTGAGCAGGCTGTACCGGATCGCGCCGGAAGATGGCCGGGTCGCAATACGCGTGCTGGCACTCATGGCGCCGGGCGACCTGATGTCGAATACTCCGCTTGAATTTCTGATCCAGGATTCCGATGTGCAGCTGGACATGCTGTACCTGGCTCCGTCCCTGCAGATTCCGGAGACCATTCCGGAGCACGACCTGCTGTTCGTGGCTATCGGGGAGTCCGAAGCCAACAGACCGCTGCTGAAAGAACTGGTGAACGCGCTAAAGGACTGGCCACGACCGGTGCTCAATCTTCCTGACCGGATCGCGCGACTGTCGCGCGATGCTGCGTCGGCGCTGTTGCGCGACATCCCCGGAGCCGTCACGCCGGTATCGGTGCGCATTGAGCGTGCCGCTCTTCAGCAGATCGCCCGCAGAGCCTTCGATGTCAGCACGATCCTCGGCGACGGCGGGTTCCCCATCATCATACGCCCGACTGACTCGCATGCCGGCCGGGGCCTGGAGAAGGTTGACGGTCCCGAAGCGATTCCAGGCTATCTGGAAGGCATGCCGCAGGAGCATTTCTGCATCGCACGCTTTTTCGACTACAGCGGCCAGGATCATCTGTTCCGCAAATTCCGGATCGCGCTGATCCAGGGCCGTGCCTTCGCCTGCCATATGGCGGTGTCCGAACATTGGATGATCCACTACATCAACGCCGGCATGATGCAGAGCGCCGAGAAGCGACTGGAGGAGGAGCGCTTCATGCAAGAGTTCGACGACGGGTTTGCGCTCCGGCATGGCGCCGCCCTGCGTGCCATCAACGAGCGGATCGGACTCGACTATCTCGTGATCGACTGCGCCGAGACACCCGACGGACAGCTTCTGATTTTCGAGATCGACAGCAGCGCGGTGGTGCACGCAATGGATCCGGTCGATATTTTCCCCTACAAGCAGGCACCGATGCGCAAGGTGTTCCGGGCATTCCGCGAACTGCTTGCCGCGGCGGCGGCGCGTGCGCCGCACTCCAGTCCGCGGAGCAATGGATGAGAAACGTGCTTTACAGGGCATCCGCAGCAGCCCGGCACACAGTGCTCTCGCCGCCACGGCAGACCCGCGCTTTCCCCGCAACCGGTCAGCTGCTCGTCGAAGGCGGGGATGCCCGCATCGCGCTCGATCCGTACAGTGGCACCAACCGCTATGGCTGCACGCCGTTCCCGGACCCGGGCATGGCCGCTTTCGGATCCACGACGGCATCGGTGATTTCCGGTCCGGCATTTCACGCCGCCGACCGTCTCCGCGACCGGCTCGCCGGCGCGCCGGGCAGCGCGCGCGCCGGGCTCTATGTCCGGGAACTGGAACGCATGCGCCTGGAGCTGGCACAGCTTTCCGGCGCCGCTGGTGCCGAGATCATATTTGCCGCCTCTGGCACCGACATTCACCTGATTGCAGCCTGTCTGGCACGTGCCAGCTGCCCGGTGCCACCGCTGGTCATCATGATCGACGGAGCCGAAACCGGCGCCGGGGTTCCAGCTGCCGTCACCTGCCGCCATTTCAGCTCGCGCAGCGCACGCGGCGACCGCGTGGCTGAAGACAGTCCGGTCGGACCGGACGCTGCGCTACCGGTGGCGAACGTCGCCATCCGCCGCGCGGACGGCAGTCCGCTCGCGTTGCAGGACATCGATGCGGCGGTCGAGAAGCATGCGATGCAGGCGTCGGCACGCGGCCGCCGCGTTCTCCTGATTCTCAATGATCTGAGCAAAACGGGAATGCTCGCGCCGAGCCCGGCATGCATGGCGGCATTGCGTACCGCCATGCCGGACAGGATCGATGTGCTTGTCGACGCGTGTCAGTTCCGCATCGCTGCATCGACCGTGCGCGCTTATCTGGAACAGGGCTTCATGGTTGCGCTGACCGGATCCAAATTTCTCGGCGGACCCAGTTTTTCGGGCGCCTTGCTCGTCCCGCAGTCGGCCGCTGACCGTTTTCGCCAGCGGTCTCTCGGCCGGGCGCTGTCGGCCTATTCGGCGCGCGCCGAATGGCCCCGTAACTGGGAGGGCGCCGAGTCCCTCGACCAGGCAGCCAATCCCGGACTGTTGCTGCGCTGGGAGGCGGCGCTCGCCGAGCTGCGTGCCTTGCGGGCAGTGCCGGAAACCGAGATCCGAACCTTCCTGCGCACCTTCGCCACGGCAATTGCCGGCCGGCTGGCGGACGATCCGCTGTTCCGGGCGGTGCCGGTGCCGGACATCGACCGCCGGCCGCTCGCGGGGACGGATGGCTGGGACAGCATCCCCACCATCTTTCCCTTCCTGCTGCGCTGCAGTGGAGTCCGTGCCGGCACTGCGTTCCTGGGTCCGGAAGAAACCCAGGCGGTATACCGGCTGATCAGGACCCGCCTGACCGATCGACCGGATCTGCCCCGATCATGCGCCGAGGAGAAAGCCGCCGGATTGCGCTGCCAGCTCGGTCAGCCGGTCGCATGCGGAAGCGATGGCACCACACCGTTGAGCGCCCTGCGTCTGAGCGTTGGCGCGCGGCAGATCATCGCGGCAACGAGGGAAGGCAGGACTCGCGAGATCATAGATGAAGCCCTGACGGTGCTCGACAAGACCGCGTGGCTCGTGCGGGCCGGACTGTTTCGGGAGCCCCCGCGCGCCGGCGAACCTCCGCCCGCGAAATGCACCGCGGCCGGGTCCGGGGAGAACGGATCCACGCAGCTCAGGACTGAGCCGGCTGCAGCGAGGGTCCGTCGGGCATTCGGGCAGCGGTAAACAGCCTGAAGAAATTGTCGGTGGTGACGTCGCTGATCTGCTCCAGGCTCAGGTCGCGCAATGTGGCGAGCCGTTCGGCAACATGTCGCACATAGGCCGGCTCGTTCGCCTGACCACGGAAGGGCACCGGAGCAAGATAGGGGGCATCGGTTTCGACCAGCAGCCGGTCTTCCGGAACGCGCACGGCGACAGCGCGCAGGGCGTCGGCGTTCTTGAAAGTCAGGATGCCGGAGAAGGAGATGTAAAAGCCCAGATCCAGGGCGGCGCTCGCCGTATCCCAGTCCTCGGTAAAACAGTGCATGACACCTCCGACCCGCTCCGCGCCCTCCTCCCGCAAAATACGCAACGTGTCGGCCGCCGCTTCACGTGTGTGAATGATCAGCGGCTTGCCGCATTCGCGGGCGGCGCGGATATGCCGGCGGAAGCGGTCCTGCTGGCGCGCTTCGTTACCGGCCGACCGATAGTAGTCCAGTCCGGTCTCGCCGATCGCCACGACACGCGCGTCGTCGGCCAGGGCAAGGAGCTGCTCGACCGCCGGGTCCTGGCCTTCGATCTCGCCGGGATGGACGCCAACCGAGGCGTAGACCTGGGGGTGGTCGTGTGCGACCTGCAGCACCTGCGGGAACCCTTCGAGATTCACCGATACGCAGAGCAGACAGCCTACCGCGTTCGCACGGGCATTCTGCAGAATCCTGGGAAGCTGGCTGGCGAGAGGCTCGAAGGTTATATGACAGTGGGAATCCGTCAGAAAAGCCATCGGCATTACATGGTATGGGTCGGCTTGTCCGAAGTGAGCTGGCCGGCGAGAAGAGCCTCGATCTTGTTGCGTGCAGTACCCGAGTCCTTTTCGCTGAACTGGATGCCGATGCCCGCGGCGCGGCTGCCCTGGGCCCCGACCGGGGTAACCCATATCACATGGCCCGCCACGGGGATCTTCTCCTTGCTGTCCATCAGCGTGAGCAGCATGAATACCTCGTCACCGAGCTTATAGGCCTTGGAGCTGGGGATGAATATGCCGCCTCCCTTCACATACGGCATGTAGGCCGCATACAAAGCGTTCTTGTCCTTGATGGTGAGGGAAAGCACGCCGGGTCGTGCGACAGATGCAACCGGTTTGATGTTTTCGGCCATGGGCTATTTCTGCTGTGCCAGTCTGCTCCAGCGAATCAGCACGTCCTCGAGCAGCAACAGTTCGTCAGCGGGTCCGTCCAGAAGATGCCTGCTCTCGGAAACCGCCTCAAGAAAACGGAATAACTGTTTCAAGTTTAACCTCTTTTCCAGCACATGCAACCGCTCGCTGGAATCGCGGTTCGCCAGGGTTCCGTGCGCGGGCGCCATGCCGATTCTGATCAGATCCATGACCCCGCCCTCCAGCCACTCCAGGCAGCGGCGTGCCCCATGCGATTTCCAGCGTGCGGCACAGGACACCGGATCTCCCTTCCCGGTTCCGAGCGCCTCGATATCCTCCAGCAATTCACCGCGCACCGCCAGAAAACCGTCCTGTTGCAGCGCCACAGCCTGCAACGGCGCGCCGCCGGCCAGTTCCAGCAGCAGCTCGGCCTGTTCTCCGGGAAATCCCTCGATTGCCCGCAGCCAGGCCAGCGCTTCGCTGCGTGCCGGCCGGGGGAAAGTCACCCGCTGGCAGCGGCTGCGCACGGTGGCCGGCAGTCGTACCGGATCGGAGCTGACCAGGAACAGCAGACTGTCCGGTGGCGGTTCCTCCAGCAGCTTGAGCAGGCTATTCGCGGCATGGGTGTTCATCGCCTCGGCCGGTGAAATGACGACGATCTTGCGCTGTCCGATATGCGGCCGCAGGTGCAGAAATTGCGCCAGCGCCCGGATCTGATCGATGGCGATGGCCTTCCCTTCCTCCGCCGGTACTACCCACTGGACATCGGGATGCGTGCCGGCCGCCAGCAGACGGCAGTTCTGGCAGGTTCCGCACGACGATGGTGCGGCGCCGTCCGGGTGCTCGCAGGACAGGACCTGCGCCACATGGGCAGCGCATGCAGCCTTGCCCAAACCGCGCGGTCCGGCGAGCAGCAGGGCGTGCGGCAAGCGTTCGGTATCCTGCGTGATGCGGCGCGCCTGGCCCAGCGTCCACGGATACAGCCGTGCGCCGGTATTCACGGCAGGAATTCCTGCAGGATCGCACGGATCGCGTCCTGGACCTGTCCCGGTGTGTGTGCGCCATCGATGACACGGATGCGGCCCGGCTCGCGGGCAGCGGCCACCAGATAGTGCCGGCGTACGCGTTCGAAGAACTCCCGCTTTTCGCGCTCGAAGCGGTCCGGAACGCTGCGCCTGCCGGCCCGCGCAAGTCCCTGGTCGACCGGAATATCGAACAGCAGTGTCAGATCCGGCCGCAGCGCGCCCTGCACCCAGTTCTCGAGAATACCGATGCGCTCATCGGGTATGCCGCGCCCGCCTCCCTGGTAGGCATAGGTGGCGTCGGTAAACCGGTCGCACACGACCCACATGCCCTCATCCAGGGCTGGACGGATGCGTTCAGCGAGGTGCTGGGCGCGCGCGGCAAACATCATCAGCAGTTCGCTGTCCGCACAGATGTTCGTGCGATCTGCGCGCAGCATGATTTCGCGCAATGCCTCGCCGAGAACGGTGCCTCCGGGTTCGCGTGTCACGAGATGAGGAATTGCGGCGGACCGCAACAGCTGCTGGATGAACTCCAGGCTCGTGCTTTTGCCGGCTCCCTCGATGCCCTCGAGCGTGAGGAACCGCCCCCTGATCATGGCGCGCTGTCGCTGTCGCTGACGCGGGACGGCGGACCGGAGTGGCGCACCGGCCGCATCGATCTCGCCGTGCGCGCCGCTGCCGGCGGTTGCGGTGAACTTCTGCCGTGCAACTGATACTTGATGACGGCCCGATCCTGACCCTGCAGGGTATCGGAAAACGCATGGGTGCCATCCCCGCGTGCCACAAAATAAAGCGCCTTGGTGTCAGCCGGATTGAGTGCAGCATGCAGCGCATCCTCGCTCGGCATGGCAATCGGCGTCGGCGGCAGGCCGGATATGACGTAGGTATTGTACGGTGTCCAGCGGTGCAGATCCGCGGTCGTGATCTTGCCGTGGTAACGGCTACCCATGCCGTAGATCACGGTCGGATCGGTCTGCAGCTTCATGCCCATCCGCAGGCGGTTTACGAACACTCCGGCGATGATTCGGCGCTCGGCTGGCAGACTCGCCTCCTTTTCGATGATGGAAGCCAGGATCAGGGCCTGACCCGGCGTCTTCAGCGGAACGGTCGGGTCGCGGTCGGCCCATTCCTTCTGCAGCGTGCGCTGCATTCTGAGATAGGCGCGCTGCAGGATCATCCGATCGGACATGCCCGCCGCATAGTCATAAGTGTCCGGGAAGAACCGCCCTTCCGGAGAAACCCCGGGATGTCCCAGGCTCGCCATGATCTCGGCCGGCGTCAGATCGCGCAAGGTATGGAGCAGGTGCGGTGCCGCATCGAGCGACTGCATGACCTGGGCGAATGTCCAGCCGTCAACGATGGTGAACGGGTACTGAGCCACCTTTCCGGCGATCACCTGCTCGAGAATGTCGAACGCCGTGACGCCTTGGTGGAAGCGATATTCGCCGGCCTTCAGACTTCGGCTCTCACCGCGCAGGTAGGCCAGCAGCACCAGGGTATTCGGATCCGGCAGGACATGCTGGTCGTAGAGCGCGCGGCTGAAGGCATGCAGACTGGTGCCGGGCTGCACTACGAAGATCTTGCGCGCCGGCGACAGCGGGGTAATTCCGAACCAGAACAGGTAAGCGGCCATCCCCAGCACCAGGGCCGCCGCTGCCATGAGTCCATACTTCAGCACCTTGACGAATTTTCCCAAAATCCGACTCCTCATGTCGCTGTGACGAGATTTCCTGCGGCCACCACTGCAGTGTGCGGCTTCCCTGTCCCGTGGGCGCGCACCGCCTGCCGCGGACCGCGGCAGGCGCACAGCGATACCCGGATTCCGGGGTCTTGCAGCGGAACGCGACGATACGCCGCGTACCTGCCCTCGGCCGCGGACCGACGCAACACAACTTGCCTGGGGTCGGCATCAAGACGATTCCGAATCGCCGATCCATGCCCGTACGGCTGATTTCGAGTCCGGCCGGAAAGGCGGAAAAACTGCGGCATGTTCATAACGTTATGATACATTTAGCCGGCAGGAACTGCGAGCAAGAGACGGCGATGTTTCCGCGCCCATATCCGCCGGTGGCGAAGGGGCTGGGTGCCAAAACCGCCTTGCCGCACCCTGCGCGGGAATCACGCAATCCCTGTTCGCACCTGCCATCGGCACTGCCCGGCCGATGCTGGCCTGTCATAAAGACGCCACGGCGAACTTCCGGCCAACCGACTGCCCGGGCCCCGGCTGTGGCAGGTAAAGCGCGTCAAACCCGCCGGCAAGGGCCAGACGCTGAAATGTCTCGACGCCATCGTCGCACGCGGGCAGTGAAATCGAATGGCGCGCATGGCCAGCGAGGTGATCTCATGGTTCCGGTTGCTGAGCGGCGATCGGGAAACAGTCATCGCGGCTGAGCGATGGCCCGTTTCTCGCCAACGTGGGTGAAAGCCGCAATTGCGGCGACCGGTCTGCTGTCCGGATGTGCGTCCGGCGCGCTGCTTTCGCAACCCGCACCACCTGGCCGGCACGCGGCGGCGCGCGCGCAGCACAGCACCCGGGAGGAATCGGTCGGCGTCATCGATGACGGTTGGCACACAGGCATCATTTTATCTGCGAAAGCGCTCGGTCCGGGACTGGCTGACCTGCGCCATCGATTTCCCGACGCTCGGTATCTGGTGTTCGGCTGGGGCAACCGGCGTTTTTACGAGGCAGCCAGCCCGGGCGCAGGGAGGGCGATCGCGGCGCTGTTTCCCTCTTCTAGCGTCATATTCGTCCAGGAAATCCGAGGACACGAACAATTGAAACCATCGCCCGGCACCGATCTGCGCTGGCTGTGCATTTCAGCATCCGGAATGCGCAGGCTCGACGGGTTTCTCGAGACATATTTCCGAAAGGACAGGCGGGGAAGACTTGTTCGTGCTGAACCCAGCCCATCTCATGGCGAATTCTATACGTCCACCGGCACCTACGATGCCTTGCATACCTGCAACACCTGGACGGCTGAGGCGCTGCATGTTGGCGGATTGCCGGTGCATTCGGCGGGAATACTTTTTGCGGCCCAGGTCATGTCGGAAATCCGACCGCTGCAGCCATGCAGTCCGCATCGTCACCCGGGCCGCAACCACGAACAGCGGGCGGTTCCGGCTGCTCCATAGCGCGCGGGCGACCAGCGGGATCCGCGATCCCGGTACGGCTCACGATGCATCGCCTTCAAAACACCGGGCTTCGCGGAGGGTCCTGCGCAAACGCCGCGACATCTCTCCGACCGGGTAAGTTCTGCCCGCCAGGGCCGTGACCGGCCAGAGACCGATGATGCTGTTGGTCAGAAAGATCTCGTCCATCCTTTCCAGATCGGCGGCCGTGATCCACGCTTCCTCGCAGCGCAATCCCAGGCACCGTGCCGCAGCCATGACTTCGGCGCGCATGACGCCGGCAACACCGGAACGTGACAGTTCAGGGGTGATCAGGCTGCCGCCGGAAACGGCGAACACATTGCTCATGGTGCCTTCCACCACAAACCCGTCGGGATCGCGCATGAGCCCCTCGGCATATTCGTTTCCCCATTCCGCGCGCGCCAACACCTGTTCCAGGCGGTTGAGATGCTTGATTCCGGCCAGAGCCGGATTGATCGACGCCGGCGTGCGGCACCAGCGCACAGCCACGCCAAGGCGGGCGTTGCGCTCAGGATGCTCGGGCCACGGCCAGGCGCTCACCACTCTCGTCGGCGATGCTACCCGCGGCGGGGCATAGCCGCGTCCTGCGCACCCGCGGGTCAGGATGATCTTGATCACGCTCCGTTCGGGGCGACTGCCCAGGCGCTCGACCTCGGCACGCAGTACCGCCTCGTCGGGCATATCCAGACCGAGGCGCAGGCAGCCGGCGCGCAAACGCGCCACGTGCCGCTCCCACAGCAGCGGCTGCCCGGCGTGCACAGCGAGGGTCTCGAATATTCCATCCCCGTACTGGAGTGCCCGGTCGAGCACCGAAATCCGGTCCGCGTCCGCCCCGTCAACGAGCGTGCTTGTGCCCGGCCCCGGCACGCATTCGGCGCTCCTGTTCATCGGATTGCACCCGCCCCAAAAGCTGCCAGCAGCCCCTTGGCCTTGGCACCGGTTTCGCGCAGCTCGCGATGCGGCTGCGAGTCCGCGACGATGCCACCGCCGGCACGCAGGCGGATGTGCCGGCCCTGTTGAACGAGGGTGCGGATGAGAATGTTGAGATCCATGCTGCCGTCGCGGTTCAGGTAACCCATGGAACCGGTATACGGGCCGCGCGCCGTCTGTTCCAGTTCAGCGATAATTTCCTGGGTGCGCACCTTCGGACAGCCGGTGATGGTACCACCGGGAAACAGCGCGCGGATCACGTCTGCGGGGGTGGTTTCCGCACGCAGGATTCCCTCTACGCTCGAAACCAGATGGTGCACATGGCGATAGGTCTCAACCTGCATCCGCTCGTCCACGCGGATCGTGCCCGGGCGGCAGATGCGCCCGAGATCGTTGCGCGCCAGATCGATCAGCATCACGTGTTCGGCCTGCTCCTTGGGATCCCGGTGGAGCGCGCATGCCAGGGCCTGATCTTCGTCCGGATCGCCACCGCGCGGGTAGGTCCCGGCGATGGGGCGTGTGGAAATGCGGTCACCGCGCACGCATACCAGACGCTCCGGCGAAGAACTGAGCACCGCCTGCCCTGCCCCGAGGCTTGCCAGGCCGGCGAACGGTGCGGGGTTTGCCTGCCGCAATCTGAGATAAAGATCCACCGGCTGCGGCGCGTCGCGCAGCTCCACTTCCCACCCGCGCGACAGGTTGACCTGGAACGTGTCGCCGGCGGCAATATAGCCGAGCGTGCGCCCGATGCGGTCGAGATAAAGCGCCGGATCCTCTTCCCGCACCGCGAGGACCTCAACCCTGGCTTCCGCCGCAGGCACACAGTCACGCACATCCTCCGACATCGCCGCCAGCCTGCGGGAGGCGGCATGTCCGGCTTCGGCAACCAGGTAGGCCCTGCGGGCAGCACGATCGTGCACGACGGCCGCATCGAAGCGTGTGGCGAACGCGACCGGGAGTCCGGGCTCGACCGGCAGCGATGCGAGTGCCGGCTCGATATTGCGCGTCAGCTCGTAACCCAGGTAGAGGAACCATCCCCCGCGGAACGGGATCCGCGCGCATGCCTGCTCCCGCACAACCGATTCAGCACGCCACAGCCGCCCGAGATTCGCAAGGAAATCGCCGCCGAGTTCCCGGCCGTCGAGGCTGACCCGCTGGTCAGCCGCGAGCGACAGGGTGCTTCGGGGGAAGGCAAACAGGATGTCATGGCGCGCCTGCGGCGTGCCGTCCGCCGCACTCTCAAGCAGATGCGGATAGCGTTCGGGACGAAAGCGGTGAAGCTGCGCAAGATCGGGAATATATTCCAGCGCCTGGATCAGCAATGATTCGCCGCCAGGCGCGGCGCCGGCGGCAGACGACCGGCTCACTTCAATCGCCGCATCACCACCGTGCCGTTGGTGCCACCGAACCCGAAGGAGTTGGACAGCGCAACATCGATCCGCATGTCGCGGGCGGTATTGGGCACGTAATCCAGGTCGCACCCCGGCTCCGGCGTGAACAGGTTTATGGTCGGCGGCACCACGCCGTGATGGATAGCGAGCGCCGTGTAGACCGCCTCCACGCCTCCGGCGGCACCGAGCAGGTGGCCGGTCATGGATTTTGTGGAGCTCAACGCCAGGCGGTAGGCATGATCGCCGAACGCGCTCTTGACGGCATTGGTCTCGGCACGGTCACCCAGCGGCGTGGAAGTTCCGTGGGCATTGATGTACTGGACCTCTCCGTGGTCGATGCCGGCATTGCGCAGGGCATTGCGCATGCAGCGCGCCGCGCCGTCGCCGCTTTCCTGCGGACTGGTCATATGATACGCGTCACCGCTCATGCCGAAGCCGCAAAGCTCGGCATAGATGCGTGCTCCGCGCCTGCGTGCGAATTCCAGTTCCTCCAGAACAACGACGCCCGCGCCCTCACCCAGCACGAACCCGTCCCGGTCCCGGTCCCATGGCCGGCTTGCGGTGGCCGGATCGTCATTGCGCGTGCTGAGCGCACGCGCGTTGCCGAAACCGGCCATGCCGGTGGGTGTAACGGTCGCCTCGGCGCCGCCGGCCACCATCACGTCCGCGTCGCCGTACTCGATGATGCGTCCGGCGTCGCCAATCGCGTGGGTTGCGGTCGCACACGCCGTAACCATCGCCAGATTCGGTCCGCGCATGCCGAAGAGTATCGACAGATTTCCCGATATCATGTTGATGATCGTCATCGGGATGTAGAACGGCGAAATGCGTCTGTGGCCCTTTTCCAGCATCGTGCGCGTTCCGCTCTCGATGCTGTGCAGACCGCCGATGCCGGCCCCGATATGCACGCCGATGCGTTCGGCATTGCCTTCGTTGACCTCGAGCCCCGCATCCTTGATTGCCTCGATGCCCGCCGCCATGCCGAATTGCATGAACCGGTCCATCTTGCGTGCGTCCTTCTCGGTCAGGAACTTCGCGGGATCGAAGTTCCGCACCTCGCCGGCGATGGTCGACGGAAAGCCGGTGGCATCGAACTGGGTGATCGTGCCTATTCCGTTCCTGCCGGTCGTGACGCCCAGCCAGTTCTCCTCGACACCGATACCGAGAGGAGAGACTATTCCCAACCCGGTAATGACAACGCGACGCTTGCTCAATCGGACATCCTCTCGCTCTTTACAAGGCTACGGCACGGCAAGCAAAACCAAAAGGGCCGCCCCACGCACCGTGGCAGGCGGCCCCTTGTGCATAGATCGTTGCTTACTTCAGGTGCGCGTTGATGTAGTCGATCGCCTGCTTGACCGTGGTAATTTTCTCAGCCTCTTCGTCCGGAATTTCGCAATCGAATTCCTCTTCAAGGGCCATCACCAGCTCAACCGTGTCGAGAGAGTCCGCGCCCAGGTCATCAACGAAAGAAGACTCCTTGGTGACTTCATTTTCGTTGACTCCCAGCTGCTCCACGACGATTTTCATGACGCGTTCATCTACACTGCTCATGGCTACGGTATCCTCCAGGAAATTGCCAAAATTCACGCTTGCCGGCCTCACGAGGCCGCATAGTTAACACGATAAGTCCGGCCAAGTCCACCAGCCGCCGACGGTCCCGGCGCCGTCAATTCATGAACATGCCTCCGTTGACATGCAGCGTCAGGCCGGTGATGTAGGCGGCGGCGCCCGACGCCAGAAAAGCTACGGCATGGGCCACGTCCGCCGCACTTCCCAGCCTGCCCAGTGGAATCTGTCCGGTCAGGGCGGTGCGCTGCCCGTCCGAAAGGCTGCGGGTCATGTCGGTCTCGATGAACCCGGGGGCTACCGCGTTCACCGTGATGTTGCGCGATCCGATCTCACGCGCCAGCGCATGCGTGAATCCCACGATACCGGCCTTGGCGGCTGCATAGTTGCTTTGGCCAGCATTGCCCGTGTAGCCGACTACCGATGTGATGCTTATGATCCGGCCCTTGCGTGCCCTGGTCATCGACCGCAGGCAGGCCTTCGACATGCGAAATACGGACTTCAGGTTCGTATCCAGGATCGCGTCCCATTCCTCGTCTTGCATGCGCAACAGAAGATTGTCGCGGGTAATGCCGGCGTTGTTGACCAGAATGCTCGGTGCGCCCCAGGACTTTTGCACCTGTTCGAGTCCGCTGTCAATGGACGCCTGGTCGGTGACATTCAGCACCAAACCCGTGCCACGAATACCATTCTCCTGCAATAACTTGTGTACTTTTCCGGAACCTTCTTCTGACGTAGCGGTTCCGATCACCGTGGCACCCTGTCGACCCAGTTCGAGCGCAATCGCGGCACCGATCCCGCGGCTTGCTCCGGTCACCAGGGCCACCTCCGTTTCCAGCGACATAGCCACCCCCTCCTTCCCGCTCATTTCAGCCCCACGGCTGCAAGCGCCTGCTGCAGCGTGTCGGGGTCGTACACCGGCAGCGCCTGGACATCCTTGACGATGCGCCTGTTCAGTCCCGAAAGCACCTTGCCGGGGCCGCATTCTACCAGCTTGTCTATTCCGTCAGCTGCCATTCTGAGCACGGTCTCCGCCCACCGCACCGGCGATTCGATCTGTTGCACCAGCGCCGACCGGATTCCTGCCGCACTGGTCTCCATGCGCACATGGAAATTATGGATGACGGGCACGCGCGGGTGATGGATTTCGACCCCCTCGAGCCGCTCGCCCATGCGTAGTGCCGCCGGATGCATCAGAGCGCAATGCGACGGCACGCTCACTGGCAGGACCACGGCGCGCTTCGCCCCGGCCGCGCTGGCCTGTTCCACCGCGCGCCTGACCGCGCCAGCCGTCCCGGCCACAACCACCTGTCCGGGCGAGTTGTAGTTGACGGGCTCCAGCACCTCGCCCTGGGCCGCACGCACGCACAAAGCGGCGACGCCCGCATCATCCAGCCCCAGTATGGCGGCCATCCCCCCCATGCCGGCAGGTACGGCCTGCTGCATGAAGCGCGCACGGTCGGCCACGAGCCGCACCGCATCCGGAAAGCCCATCGCCTCGGCGCACACAAGCGCGGTGTATTCTCCCAGACTGTGGCCGGCCATGACTGCCGGCACCGGACCGCCGCGGCCTACCCATACCCGCCAGACGGCGACGCCGGCGGCCAGCATGGCCGGCTGGGTAAACTCGGTCTGGTTCAGCTGCTCTTCGGGCCCGCTGCTGGCGAGCGCCCACAGGTCGTAGCCGAGCACCCGCGATGCCTCGCCGAATGTCTCCCTTACTTCGGGACAGGTTTCGGCCAGAGATGAAAGCATACCGACCGACTGGGAACCTTGCCCGGGAAATACGAGCGCAAGTTTATCGTTTGGATTCATCGAATTATATACTATAGCTCCAATCTGGATTAGGTTTTCGAATTCGTCGGAAAGCACCAGCAGCCTGCAAGAGGATCTCCGCCCGGCGGCGCCGGCGCGGCTATCAGTACTTGAGCAGCACGGAGCCCCAGGTGAAGCCGCCGCCGAATGCCTCCATGAGAAGAACGTCTCCCCGGCGGATGCGGCCGTCGCGCACTGCCTCATCGAGCGCCAGCGGAATAGACGCCGCGGAGGTGTTGCCGTGCCGGTCGACTGTCACGACCACCTGTTTCATGGGCATCCCGAGTTTTTTGGCCGTGGCGCTTATGATCCGGATGTTGGCCTGGTGAGGCACGAGCCATTGAATATCACCCTTGCACAGACCATTGGCATCGAGCGTCTCGTCCACGATACGCTCCAGGGTGTTGACGGCCACCCTGAACACGTCGTTTCCGCGCATTTGCACGAACGCCTGGTTGCTCCGGACCTTGTCATAGCCCTGTGAGATTCCGGCAGGCACCGTGAGCAGCTCCTTGTAATGTCCGTCGGCATGCAGATGGGAGGAGACGATACCCGGCTCCGTCGCTGCCTGCAGGATTACCGCCCCGGCGCCGTCTCCGAACAGCACGCAGGTGCTGCGGTCTGTCCAGTCGAGAATGCGCGACAGCGTCTCGGCGCCGACGATCAGGGCACAGCGGGATGCGCCGGTACGGATGAACTTGTCGGCGATGTCGAGCGCATAGACGAAACCGGTGCACACGGCCTGCACATCGAACGCCGGGCAACCGTGTATCCCCAGGCGTTCCTGTAGCAGGCAGGCGGTGCTCGGAAACACCCGGTCGGGCGTAGTAGTGGCCACGATGATCAGATCGATCGCCTTCGAATCGATGCCGGCGGCGGCGATGGCGCGCAATGCCGCCTGTTCCGACAGATCGCAGGTTGTCTCTCCCGGCGCGGCAATATGCCGCTCGCGGATTCCGGTGCGCGAGAAAATCCAGTCATCGGAGGTGTCGACCATTTTCTCCAGGTCGGCATTGCTGAGGATCTTCTGCGGCAGGTAGCCGCCGGTGCCGGCGATGCGCGAGTAGTTCATGCGGATGCGCTTCGGACCTGCATCGAGGACAGCTTGCTGCCGATGAGCTGTGGCACCTGGTTGCGAATAGCGGCGATCGCCACGCGTATGGCATTCTGGAAAGCGTAAGCATCGGCGCTGCCGTGACTCTTGATAACAATGTTGTTGAGGCCCACCAGGCAGGCACCGTTGTAGCGGCGTGGATCCACCTTGTTGCGCACTGACCGCATTGCAGGCATCGCGATCAGGCCGGCCACACGCGTGAACAGGTTGCGCATAAACGCCTCCTTCATCAGATGCGAGATCATGCGTGCCAGGCCCTCACTGGTCTTCATGGCGACATTGCCGACAAAGCCGTCGCAGACTACGACGTCCGCCGTGCCGGTGAAGATTTCATCGCCCTCGACGTAGCCGCCGTAGTTGAGCCCACTCTGCCTGAAAAGCTCCGATGCCTTCTTGACGGTCTCGTTGCCCTTGATGTCCTCCACTCCGATATTGAGAAGGCACACCTTCGGGGCCGTTTTATGCTCTATGGCTCCGACGAGCAACGATCCCATGATGCCGAACTGCAGCAGTTGCTGCGGCGAGGAGTCCACGTTGGCGCCGAGATCCAGCACGTGCACATGACCGTGCATGGTCGGCCAGGCGGTAATGATGGCCGGCCGGTCGATCCCCGGGAGCGTTTTGAGCACGAAGCGTGCGGTGGCCATGAGCGCGCCGGTGTTGCCGGCACTGACGCAGGCCTGCGCATCGCCGGACTTGACCAGATCGATCGCCACGCGCATCGACGAGTCCTTCTTGGAGCGCAGCGCCTGGGCCGGCGGTTCATCCATGCCGACCACCTCCGATGCATGGTGCACCTTAAGCCGCTCGTCCTCGCTGCGATTGAGCCGCTTCAGCTCGGCACGGACCTCGTCGCCCAGGCCGACGAGGATAAGCCTCAGGTCCGGCTGTTCGCGCAGCATCGCCAGAGCGGCCGGCATGGTCACCTGCAACCCCCGATCGCCCCCCATGGCATCCAGGGCTACCGTTATGCTCACAGCCGGCAGGCCCGGGCTGCGGATCGGCTGGAACCGGGCCGACTCAGTCGGTCTTGGTGTCGAACACCTTGCGCCCGCGATAATAGCCGCTGGCACTGACATGGTGACGCAGGTGCGTTTCTCCGCTCGTCGGCTCGATGGAAAAATGGGGCGTCTTCAGCGCGTCGTGCGAACGGCGCATGCCACGCTTTGATGGGGTCTTCCGGCTTTTCTGTACGGCCATAGGTATTCCTCTCTGTCATCATGGAACTGAAATCTCATTGCTTGCGTTTGAGATCCGCCAGGGCCGCAAACGGCCCCGGAGACGTAACGGCGTCCGTATCCGGACGGCCGGCACGCCCCGCCCCGGGTGAGGGACATTCTCCCTGCGGATGCCTCGGCGTCATCGGCAATGCCAGCAGCAGCTCGTCCTCGACCAGTTCCGGCAGGGAAACGGGCGCTGCGACCTCGATAAAATCGACTTCTTCGGCCAGGACCGGGTGCGATTCCCCGGCCTGTAACAGAACCACGCGTGTCTTCGCCACGATGTCCTGTTCCAGCGCACCGAGACAGCGCTGACAGGTCAATCCCAACCGGGTCGTTATGGTTCCCGCCATCATCCGCCCGTGCGTACCGCGGTCGAAACGCAGGGCCACCTGCACCTTCGCCGCCGGGTTCTGGCACAATTCCCGCAAGCGTGGCATCGCCTGTACCGACAGCTCGCCCTCCAGGCTCGATCCTTCGTCGGCAAGCCGGATCGGGTCTATGGCGTCAGGCAAAATGGCGGACATAGGCCGCGCATCATATATTTGCATCGGAAAACTGTCAAAATCGGTGCGGATTTGGCCGAACACGCCGCCATCAGACTGGAATCTGCCAACCCACTGCGGGCCATGCACGCGTTCGCTGAAACGGGCTGACGGGCCGGAAGGGGTGGACTTGGCCCGACTTGTTGACACACCCCCGGGCTTTACGTAAAACGGTCAAACGGGCCTTTAATGGGTTTCCCGGCCCTGCCGTTGTGCCGCTTCCGGCGCAGCCCGCGACTTCCGACGGAGCCTGCCTTGTTCAAAAAGATTTTGGTCGCCAATCGGGGCGAGATCGCGGTCCGGATCGTGCGCGCTTGCGCCGAGATGGGTATTAAATCGGCGGCGATTTACTCCGATGCCGACCGCAGCGCACTGCATGTAAAAAAAGCCGACGAGGCCTACAACGTCGGACCCGATCCGGTCGGCGGATACCTCAATGCGCACCGGATCGTGAATCTGGCCGTGACCACGGGCTGCGATGCCCTGCACCCGGGTTACGGCTTTCTCTCCGAGAACCCCGAACTGGCGGAAGTCTGTGCCCGCCGCGGCGTGACCTTCATCGGACCGCCGCCCGAGGTCATCCGCTGCATGGGAGACAAGGTGCGGGCGCGCCGGGCCATGGCCGAGGCCGGCATACCGGTGATACCGGGCAGCGATCACAGCCTGAGCGACGTCGCCGAAGCCGCGGAGCTTGCGCGCCGGATCGGCTATCCGGTGATGCTCAAAGCCACCAATGGCGGCGGCGGGCGCGGCATCCGCCGTTGTGACAGCGAGGATGAGCTGCGCCGCAGTTTCGAACGTGTGGTATCGGAAGCGACCAAGGCGTTCGGATCTGCCGATGTCTTCCTGGAAAAGTTCATTGCCCGCCCCCGTCATATCGAGGTTCAGATCCTTGCCGACCGCTACGGCAGCATTGTGCACCTGTATGAGCGCGACTGTTCCATTCAGAGGCGCCATCAGAAGCTCGTCGAGACAGCACCCTCCCCGCAGCTCACCGAAGATCAGCGCATGCAGGTGTGCAATTTTGCGGTGCGCGCGGCGCGTGCCGCGGGCTACCAGAACGCCGGTACCGTGGAATTCCTGTTCGATCACGACGACCGCTTCCATTTCATGGAGATGAACACCCGTCTGCAGGTCGAACACACGGTCACCGAGCAGATCACCGGGATCGACATCGTGCAGGAGCAAATCAATATCGCTGCGGGCGCGCGTCTCGGCTTCAGTCAGAGCGAGGTCCAGCGCCGCGGCTTCGCCATACAGTTCCGCATCAATGCCGAGGATCCGAAGAACGACTTCCTTCCCGGTTTCGGGCGCATCACGCGCTATTACGCCCCCGGCGGGCCGGGCGTACGGACCGACGCCGCGATCTACACCGGCTACGAATTTCCGCGCCACTACGATTCGATGTGCGCCAAGCTTACCGTCTGGGCGCTGGAATGGGACAAGGCCGTTGCGCGCGCCGCGCGCGCCCTGCGCGACACCGGCGTGGCGGGAGTGAAAACCACCATCCCCTACCATCTTCAGATCCTCAGGACAGCGGAGTTCCGCGCCGGAAGATTCGACACCGGCTTCGTCGAACAGCACCCCGAACTGGTAAACTACACCGCGCGCCGGCCGCCGGCGCACATCGCGACGGCCGTGGCGGCCGCGATCGCGGCGCACTACGGCCGTTAACCAGTCAGGGATCCCGCCGCAATGAAGTCGAAGAAGGTGTTCGTTACCGAACTCGCACTGCGCGACGCGCACCAGTCGCTGATCGCCACGCGCATGCGCACCGAGGACATGCTGCCGGTCTGCGACAAGCTCGACCGGGCCGGCTTCTGGTCGATCGAGGCCTGGGGCGGTGCCACCTTCGACGCCTGCATCCGATTCCTGAAAGAGGACCCCTGGGAGCGCCTGCGGCACCTCAGGACGGCGCTGCCCAACACCCCGATCCAGATGCTGCTGCGCGGCCAGAACCTTCTCGGTTACCGCCATTACTCGGATGACGTGGTCACCGCTTTCATACACAAGGCTGCGCTCAACGGCGTCGAAGTCTTCCGCATATTCGATGCCATGAACGACCTGCGCAACATCCAGGTCTCGGTGGCCGCGGTGATCGCCGCCGGCAAGCACGCGCAGGGCGCGATCTGCTATACCACAAGCCCGGTCCACACGATCGAGCATTTCGTCGAGCAGGCGGTCGAGATCGAGAAGATGGGCTGCCACAGCCTGTGCATCAAGGACATGGCTGGGCTACTCACCCCGGTGCGCGCGAGCGAGCTGTTCGCGGCGATGTCTGCGAGAGTGAAGATTCCTCTCCACTTTCACTCCCACACGACCGCAGGTATCGCCAACATAAGCATGTACAAGGCAGTCGAGAACGGTGCAAGGCATGTGGACACCGCGATCAGTTCGATGTCCTGGGGGACGAGCCATTCGCCGACCGAGTCCATGGTCGTCGCCTTCCGCGGCACTCCCTACGACACCGGGCTTGATCTCGAACTGCTGCAGGATATCGGCAGCTATTTTCATGAAGTACGCAAGAAGTACCATCAGTTCGAAAGCGAGCACAGCGGCGTAGATACGCGGGTGCAGGTCAACCAGGTTCCAGGCGGGATGATTTCCAATCTGGCTCACCAGCTCCGGGAACAAGGTGCGCTGCAACGCATGCCCGAAGTGCTGGCCGAGATTCCGCGGGTACGCGAGGACCTCGGCTACCCGCCGCTCGTGACTCCGACCTCCCAGATCATCGGCACACAGGCCGTGCTCAACGTACTGACCGCGCGCAGATACAAGAACATCACCAGCGAGGTGAAACTGTATCTCCAGGGCCGCTACGGGCGGGCACCAGGACCGGTGAACGAAACCGTCCGCAGAATGGCGATCGGCGACGAGGAAGTCATCAGCTGCCGCCCCGCCGATACGCTGAAACCGGAGATGGCGCGACTCACCGCGGCTGCCGGATCCATCGCGAGCAGCGAGGAGGACGTTCTCACCTATGCCATGTTTCCGGAAGTCGGGCGCGCGTTTCTTGAAGCGCGCGCGGCGTCACTGCTCGTGCCCGAGCAGGTTCAAACCGCGCCGGTCGTACCCGGGCCGGCAACGGCGGCGCCTACCGAATTCAACGTTACCGTGCACGGCGAGACCTATCACCTGAAGATCACCGGCGCCGGACACCGCAGCGAACACCGCCGGCCCTTCTACGTCACCGTCGATGGCATGCCGGAAGAGATACTCGTGGAAACGCTGACGGAAGGGATCGCTGCCGAAGGCAGCGTTGCCACCCGGCCTTCCCGGGTCTCGCACCGACCCAAGGCCAGCAAGGAAGGACACGTCACCAGCTCAATGCCCGGGACCGTCGTAGCGGTGATGGTGCAGCCGGGTGAGCACGTCGAAGCGGGAGATCCGGTACTCGTGATCGAAGCGATGAAGATGGAAAACGAGGTGCCGGCCCCCGTCGCCGGCACGGTCAAGGCGGTCTACGCCTCCAAAGGTGACAGCGTCAATCCCGATGAAGTACTGCTAGAGATCGGCTGATGCGCCTATTTCCCGTACGCCACCGGTGCCCGCTTCCGTGCCACAGCGCGAACTGATCCTTGCCTCCTCTTCGGTATTCCGGCGCGAACTGCTGCAGCGTCTGCAGCTTCCGTTCCGCGCCATCGCCCCGGAGGTCGACGAACAGCCGCTCGCACACGAGTTGCCACAGGCACTGGTCGAGCGCCTTGCTGTCGCCAAGGCGAATGCCGTCGCCCGCCTGCATCCGACGGCGCTGGTCATCGGCTCCGACCAGGTAGTGGTCCAGAACGGGCGCATCGTGGGCAAGCCGGCAGGCCACGAAGCCGCAGTCCAGCAGCTGCGCGAGGCATCCGGGCGCCGGGTCGTGCTCCATACCGGGCTCGCCGTGATCGACGCGGCGAGCGGCCGTACGCAGAGCGAGGTCGTTCCGTTTGCTACGGTTTTCCGGCGCCTGAGCGACGAGGAAATCGAATGCTACCTGCGCAAGGACAAACCCTACAACTGCGCCGGCAGCCTGCGGTCGGAAGGGCTGGGCATCGCGCTGCTGGAGCGCTTCGAAGGTGACGATCCTACGGCGCTCATCGGCCTGCCGCTTATCGCCCTGCGCAGAATGCTCGAGAACGAGGCGGTCCGCATTCTCTGATGCGGGATTCCGCAGCCGCGGTGGGCCGCTATAATTATTCTGAGATGAAGGCAGATCCCGCGGGGATTGCCCGTTCCCGGAGGTACGGCCGTGGCCCTGAAACCGATACACAACAACCCGGACCCTCTCTACCGGCTGCTGCGCGAAGCCCGGGTCAAGGATTTCAACGAACGTCGCCAGCACGGGGACACGCCCGATCTGAGGGATTGCGATTTTCGCGGCCTTGACCTGCGCGGACTCATCACCGAGGGAATCGACTTCAGCGGCTGCTATTTCCGCCAGACCGATCTGCGCGGCATCGATTTCTCGCACGCCCGCCTGGAGGGCGCCAGCATCAACGGCGCCAAGATTTCCGGCACGCTTTTTCCGCAGGAGCTTTCGGCCGAAGAGATCACGCTGTCTCTGCTGCACGGAACGCGCATGCGCTACGCGTAAAGCGCCGCGCGCACCGGCGCTCAGCGCAGTCGCGGCACCGGCTGGAACAGGTCGGCTTCGAAGCGCTGTGCGATGCTTGCGCCGATGCGACCGGCCACGCGATCGAAGAAGTTCTGCTGTACCGTGAAATCGACGATGTGCCGGGCGCCGATGATCTTGCGCGCCACGTAGCGGGTGCTGCCGAAACCGTCGATCAGGCCGAGCTTGCGGGCGTCTTCTCCGGTCCAGAACAATCCGCTGAACAGGTTCTTGTTGTTCTTGAGGGCGCTGCCGCGTCCGTGCTTCACGGCGTCGATGAACTGGTGGTGGATCTCGCTCAGCATGCCCAGCGCATAGCTCCGTTCTTTCGGCGCGAGCGGCGAAAACGGATCCAGTATCCCCTTGTAGCGGCCGGCGGTAAGCAGTCGCCGCTCGATTCCGAGCTTGTGCATCGCATCAACGAATCCGAACCCGTCTATCAGCACGCCGATCGACCCGACAATGCTGGCCTGATTCGCATAGATCTTCTTGGCACCAGCAACCGCGTAGTAACAGCCCGACGCACACTCGTCGCCGATCACTGCGTACAGCGGTATCTTGGGGTATTTGCGACGCAGCCGCCTTATCGCATTGTAGATCTCGGCAGACTGTACCGGGCTGCCGCCCGGACTGTCCGCGCTCACGATGACCCCGGCGGTCTGCTTGCTGGCGAACGCCGCGCGCAGGCCGGAGATGACGTTGTCGGCGCTCGCCTGGCTGTCGGCCGAAATCACGCCATCAAGATGGACCAGCGCGGTGTACTTCCCGACCAGGGCGGTCTTTCCCCAGTTGCCCGTCTCGGACAGGATAATGATGCCGAGCACGATCGCAACGAGCAGCAGCTTGAAAAAGATTCCCCAGCGGCGCGCTCTGCGCTGTTCGGTCAACGCCGCGAATGCCAGCCGTTCGAGGAGGTCGCGCTCCCATTGCCCGCTGTGGCCCTTTTCGTCGCTGCCCGGTTCCATGCTGTTTTCCGTCATTTTTGCATACTCGCTGTATCAAGGGTTCGGTCAGCCGGTCGGCGGAGAACGGATAAGTCCCGCGCGAGCCGCACCTCGTCGCCGGAAATTTCCAGCGGCAGTCCGGCCAACCCCCGGCCGGCACACGCTCCATCGATGCAGGCCCCGCTCACCGGATCATAGCGTGCGCCGTGGGCGGCGCAAATCAGGAACTCCCGGTGCGTGTCGAAAAACTCGCCCTCCACCCAGTCGAGTTCGAGCGCGCGGTGGGCGCACTCGTTCAGATAGCCGTACACCTGGCCCGCATGGCGGACGACGAACGCCGTTCGCAGCCCACCGGCCGCGGCCAGCATGAAGCGGACACCGCGGCCGCCGTCCTCCAGCTCGTGCACATCGCATATGCGATCGCCGGGACGTACGCAGCGCGCACCCTCCGTCGCCGAAGCACTTGCGGGAGTCTGCTCCGGCCTCACGAAACCCAGCGGCATATTTCGGCAAACGAGTCCACGCAGCCGAGCGGCGCGCATTCAAGCAGCTGTGCGCGGTCGTGCGCACCGTAGCTCACGGCAAGCGCCGCAATTCCCGCATTGCGCGCCATCAGTATGTCGTAGGTCGTGTCACCGACCATCAGCGCACGGTCGCGCGCGACTCCGGTCTGTTCGAGGATGTCTTCGAGCATTCCCGGATGGGGCTTGGAGAATGACTCGTCGGCACAGCGGGTGGCGGCAAAATAGCGGCGGGTACCTGTTTCGTCCAGGACCCGATCGAGCCCCCGCCGCGCCTTGCCGGTCGCCACTGCCAGCAGGAAACCCTCTTGCGCCAGGCGCGGCAGCCCCTCCTCCACGCCGGGGAACAGCGGCATGTCCGTCTGGTCAAGACCGAGGAAGTGCTCGCGGTAACGCAGCGTCAGGCGCTGCCGCAGCGCGGCCGGCGCCTGCGGGAAAAGCTCTCCCATGGCCTCGTCGAGACCCAGACCTATGATCTGGCGGATCGCATCGGCACCGGGATCGGCAAGGCCCAAATCGGCGGCAGCCGCCGACATGCAGCGCACGATCTTGCGCTCGGAATCCATCAGCGTACCGTCCCAGTCGAATACGATCAGGTCATAACGTGCGTTCATGGGTTCACGCCTGCCGCCGATCCAGCCGCCGCAGCAGGTCGGCCAGCTCCTCAGGCAGAGGCGCCTCGAGTTCCAGCGTGCGCTCCTGCGCAGGGTGGTCGAATCGCAGGCGGGCGGCATGCAGAAACAGACGCCGCAGGCCGAGGGCGCGCGCCTTTGCATTGAACACCTTGTCCCCGTACTTTTCGTCGCCGGCGATCGGATGTCCGGCGTGTGCCGCATGCACCCGCGCCTGATGGGTTCGCCCGGTAAGCAGTTCGATCTCCACCAGCGTGGCGGCGAAATCGCTCTGTTCCCCGCCGGCATAACGCCGCAGCACTCGGAAACGGCTCGCCGACTCCTTGCCGGTTTCGTCGACGTTCACCCGCCTTTCCCCGGAACTAAGCTCGGTTTTGCGCAGTGGCGCGGTAACGGTACGTGTTCCACCGCTCCATGTCCCGGCCAGCACGGCCTGATAGCGCTTGTCGACCTTCCCTTCGCGCAACATCGCATGCAGCCGCAGCAGCACGCTCCGCTTCTTGGCGATCAGAAGGCAGCCGGAAGTGTCACGGTCCAGCCGGTGCGCCAGCTCCAGCGAGCGCGCCTGCGGACGCAGCCGGCGCAGCATCTCGATCAGACCGAGGCTCACTCCACTGCCCCCATGCACCGCCAGACCGGACGGCTTATCCACAGCCATAAGCGCCTCGTCCTCATACAGGATGCGCTGCTCGAGCCAGGCATACTGGGCACGGTCCTGGGTCGATGCCTGCAGCTGCGCCTGGCCTTGGGCGGTTCGCACGGGAGGAATGCGCACGATGTCACCGGAACGGATACGGTAATCGGCGCGGCTGCGGCCTTTATTGATGCGCACCTCCCCGCGCCTGAGCAGCCGGTAGATGTGGGTTCTCGGAACCCCTTTCAGCTGGGAAATCAGGAAGTTATCAAGACGCTGTCCCGTGTGCTCTTCGTCCACCTGCACTTGTCTGACGCGCGAGGCGGGAGCGGACCGCATTGCCTTCTTGGCTGCTGACATAGGCAAAAATGATAACAGATTTGCAGGGATAGCGATGCGCTGTTATATTGACGGACCCGCGCCACCCGTTCGTCTGCGACGAACAGTGAGGTGCGCTGTTTTCTTTTTTGCCGGTTTTTGTACCTGGCGCAAGCCGGGTATCGGCCGCAACCGGGGTCTCGTCTCGCCGAAAACGCATTCGGCAGGCTTGTAGCCCGTGGGGCCGCCTATGGGTTCCGCACCGCTCACCCGACCGAAGTGGTGCAACGATTAAGACGCCACGGGACGTAGCAGCCCGGGCGGTAACCACCGTGCCCATGCCGGGCGGATGATATTCATCACTGGCGGGGTGTGTGCCTTTATTGTTTCATTGGCTCCAGGTGGTCGTCCGCGGGTGCGGTACAGTGGGCCGGGCGTCGGGAAATTTTGGATAAATGAAAAGAATGCTGTTTAACGCAACTCACCCTGAAGAGTTGCGCGTAGCCATC
>JAKASJ010000030.1 GCA_021819085.1 Pseudomonadota bacterium
GATCTCCCAAGCTTGTCGATGAGGCGCTTCGCCTTCTCGAAGGAACTCACCATGAATTCGATATTGCTGCGGATGGTGAAACGCACGTAGCCTTCGGCGAACTGGTCGGCGATGTCGCAGAGCTTGCGGATCGTGTACACATCCATCTGGCGCTGGGTGCCGGCGCGCACCGTCCAGACCTCGTCGCCGCTTTCCGCCACGTGGTGCAGGACGCCGGGGCGCGGGCGATCATGCCATGCCCAGTTCCCGTAGTTGCGGCGCATGACGGGATGCATGTACTGGAAATGGTCTGGCACGCCGCTTTCTATCGGCATGCGCTGCTTGCTGCTACCCGTTGTCTGGGCTGTAGTCATTGCTGTCTCCTAAATCGGTTTCGCTGAATATCCAGACCGGCCGTCACTACTTGGCCGCGGCGTGGCGCTCAACCCACCGCGCTGCCTCTTCTTGCCACGTGTCGGTGCGAATGAACGGGTTGCTGCGCGGATGCGCCAGCATGGCCGGATCGGGCTCGATGCCGAGACCCTCGAGGAAATTGGCAAGACCAATGCGTTCGATCATCTCGCCGCAGCGCTCGTGCTCCAGGCCGTTCTCGGCCCAGAAGTCCATGATGGTGTGCGCCAGGGTGACGAGGCGGTCGAAGTCCTCGTCGCTTTCCAGCTTCATGAAGGGCACGACGACAACTCCCAGGAGATCACCGATCTTCAGGGTGCGCTTGCCGCCGACCAGTATGGTTACGCCGCGATCCTTGCCAGGAGACAGGGCCTTGGTCATGACATTGATGCAATGCATGCAGCGCACGCAGTTGCGGTTGTCGATCGCGAGGGTATCGTCGGCCTTGAGCTTGAGCGACTGGGTCGGACAGCGGCTGACCACGTTGTCGATCACGTAATCGCGGCCCTTGGCAGCAACGAATTTCTTGACTTCGTTCTGCTTCACCTGGATGTCGTCGCGCCAGGTGCCGATCACCGCCATGTCGGCACGCTGAATCGAGTTCATGCAGTCGTTGGCGCATCCGGAGAACTTGAACTTGAACTTGTACGGAAGCGCGGGGCGATGCAGATCGTCGGTGAAGTCGTTCAGGACGGCGCGGTGTGCACGGCCCTCGTCGAAGCAGGAGTGCTCGCAGCGCGCATGACCGACACAGGACATGGAAGTGCGCACCGAGGGTCCGGCTCCGCCCATGTCGAATCCGAGTTCGTTCATCTCGTCGAAAGCGACCTGGACGTTGTCGGTGGTGCATCCCTGAAACATGATGTCGCCGCTCTGGCCGTGCAGTGCAATCAGCCCGGAACCGTGTTTCTCCCAAATGTCACAGAATTTGCGCAGGATCGCGGTATCGTAGTGCATGCCTGGCGAAGGCATGATACGGATCGTATGGAACTCCGCCGACGCCGGAAACTTGTCAGCCACCTCGGAAAAGCGGGGAATCACCCCACCGCCGTAGCCGATGACGCTTGCGGTACCACCCTTCCAGTACCCCTTGCGCGTTTTGTAGGAGTGTTCCAGCTGTCCCAGCAGGTCCACCATCATGTCCTTGTCCTTGGCGAGCCGCTTGAGGCCGGACACAAAGCTCGGCCATGGGCCGGTCTCCAGTTGATCGATCATCGGTGTTGCAGACATCTTCTTTGTCACGACGGTTCTCCTTACGTTGATCGGCGACAGCCAGGCGCGTCCTGCAACAGGACAACGGCGCTCTTACGGCCGTGTCGGCCGGGCAATGGCAATGCATCGGGTGCAGACGGTAACCAACCGGCCAGAACGAGTGATTGATCCAGATCAAGTGAACCGCAGAACGTCGGGAACCATTGGGATAGCTGCAAACATCTCTTTTGGGATAGAAAAAAAACCATGCCAGTGCGCGGATCTGTCCGCAAGGCACTGTTTATAAATTGAAAAATGGTGACATTGGGACATACGTGGCATTACTTTATGAGTGCCCGCGTCCGAACCTGCTTTGGACACGACCCGCCGCATCGCGTGTGGCCGTTGTCCGTGGACCCAACGTGCCTTCCGGGTGGTTTCTGGCGGGTCAAAGCCAGATCAGGCGGGCTCCGCTCGGTCCGGACATCCCGTATACCGATCCACGGGTACGACCGGCCGGGAACTTCGCGACTGAATTTACGAATTCGGGTCCCTGTGGGAAAGACATGACGATCCGGTATTGCCCGTCTGATAGCGATACGCACGCTGACCATGGCGGCCTATGGTTGCGAACTTCCCTTACGCGACCCGCTCAAACCGTAGGTCGTCGCCGCTCAGCGATGACGTACGTAGTCGCAGACCAAGGAGAGTCCGCATATGAAACGCAATACCGCCGCAGCCCTGACGCTTTCGGTGGTTATCGCCCTTGTGGTGGGCATCGGGATCACCCGGTTCTCGCATCGCGGATGGCACACGCCATTCTTGGCATCCGGCAGCGGGACAATGACAACCCTGCAGCCACCAAGAGCCTTGGCCGCGTTCACCTTGTACGATACGCATGATCACGCGTTCAGTCTGCGACAGCTGCGCGGGCGCTGGAGCTTCATGTATTTCGGCTACACCCACTGCACCGACGTCTGTCCGGCGACGCTTGCCACCCTGAAACGGCTGCACCGGCTCGTCGGTGGCAAGTCTCACGATATCCAGTATGTCTTCGTATCGGTGGACCCGGAGCGCGACACTCCGCGTGTCCTGACACGCTACCTGAGGCGGTTCAGTCGCGGATTCGTGGGCGTGACCGGAAACAATCGGGAGCTAGGCAACATTGCCCGGCAGATGGGTGTCTACTATAAGCCCCAAAGCCGGCAGGCCGGCGCGGGCTACGCGGTCGGTCACAGCGATGAGATCTTTCTGATCGACCCCAGGGCCCGCTTGCGTGCCGTGTTCTCCACACCCGAGCGGGTCCGCACCCTCGCGCGCGGCTTGAGCACCCTGCGCGCCGACTAGCCGGCGCAACACGAATCCATCCGTCCCCACCCCGCGGCAGACGGTTCCGGCACGCTCGAAGCACCACTGCGGCAGAGGGCATGGCGAAGAGATTCTAAGGGTCTGCCCATCATGCGCGCCCGAGCGCCGTCAGGGCCCATGCGGAAAACCGGCTCGCTGCCGGCCGCAGAGGAAACCGTCCCGCGCCAGCCGAGTCAATTCCAATTGAGGTATGAGCCTGAACAAAGGATATCTGAACCTAGAACCAAGGGGGTAGGAACCTCCATCAGGCTGCCTGTCTGGATCGACGGTTGAGGGATTGGAAGAGCTTCTTTCGTGCCGCGTTAAGCCGCTCTGCCGCCTCGTTATCACTCATGGCCGCAGCGGTTTGGTCGAGTTGTTCGAAGGTCATGTCCGGTTTGAGGAAGGCCTCGGCGTTTCCCAGTGATTTCAGTTTCTCATACGGCGTCATCATGTCCGTGAGGAGGTAGCGCTTCCGGGTCTTGCCTTTCGCGTCGGTGATGGATTCGGCGAAGAAACAGGGGCGGTGGAAGTTGACGTACGGGTTCAGGAACCCCTGGCACCAGGCGTTGACCTCGGCGGCATAGTGCTGCGGGATGTGGCTGTAGCCCAGGTGCTTGCGTACGATCGCCCCGTTCTTGGTCTCGGCGAGCCCATTGTCATTGCTGTGCCGGGGGCGGGATTTAGTGAACTCCACCCGCAGCTTCTCCAGCAACGCGGCCACGGTCTTGTTGATGTACTCCGAGCCGTTGTCGGCGTGAAAGCCGAGGATCCGGAACGGGAAGCTCGCGAGCAGCGTTTCGATCACCGGCAGCAGATAGGCTTCGCTCAGCCGCGCACAGGTGGCGACGATCTCGAACCGGGTCACACAGTCCACCGCATTGATGTGGTAGAGGCCTTTCACCCCGTCCTGATCGCCCTGGTGCACGGAATCGATGCGGATGAAGCCCGGGCGGTGGTCGGGGGCGGGGGCGCGACGCTCGGCAATCGGGACGCTGTGGCCCCGGGTCTTCGTCCAATGCCGCCGCCGTGCCTGGTAGCCTCCGGCCCGGCGCAGGGTGTACAGGTGCGCCACCGAGATCGTGGAAAGGCGTTCATAGCGGGCATCCCCAAAGACCGCTACGGCGCGCTGCATGAGGCATTTGGTGGCCGGGCCCGACAGCGTCCCGTGCAGCGCATCGGTCTCGGCCAGCAGCGCCACGTCCGCCACCGTAAACTTGCGGGCAAAGCCCTGTTCGGGCACCGCATAGCGCTTGATGAGCCGCTCGCCCGCGCGGGCCCGGCATACCAGGCGCTTCAGCTGCGCGTGCGAGTAGCGGGTGGTGCACTCCAGATAGCGTATCACGACCCCCTTCTCGGGCCGGGAAAGACGTCCATAGTGCAGACGTTTCACCACCGCGGCAATAAAGGCGTAGCGCTCGGTATCCTCGCCCATCGGCTCAAAGCGCACCTCCTGCGTACCGTCTAAAAAGGCGCGTAAGCGCGCCACCGTATTGAGTTGTTGTTCGTTCATATCGATCACCATGGGGGTAATGATCGACCCAAACCTCAGCCTTCAGGCTCATACCTCGTTGGAAATACGCGCCCCCGTTCGGGATCAAACCATATTGGAAGAGACTAGCCGCGGCAAACCGCGGCTAGATCATTTATAATACCGCTCCGATCTGCCGCCCGGCCGGGGGATTTCCTGCAAGCCATGCCCGCTTTAAGCAACACTGCGATACGCCGCAGCCCGGGTCGTACCTCGAATTTCCGGATCCGCGCCGCGCGCTTCCGGATTTCCAAGAATGCCGTTCAATTCGTTACGGAACACTGAACCATGACAGACCTCGCATTTGCCCAGAAAACCCGGCCCGGAAACCCCGCGCCGAACACACGCTCCCAGCGGGCTATCGCCATATGGCTGCTGCTGTGCTGTGCCATGATCTTCGCGATGGTGGTTGTCGGCGGCATCACCCGCCTGACGCATTCGGGTCTTTCGATCGTGCAGTGGGATCCGATCGTCGGCGCCATTCCGCCTCTCAATACCGCGCAGTGGAACAAGGCTTTCCATCTTTACCAGCAGACACCGGAGTTCCGTGACGTCAATTCAGATATGGACTTATCCCAGTTCAAGTCCATTTTCTGGATGGAATATGCCCACCGCCTCCTTGGCCGCAGCATCGGCCTGGTTTTTCTCCTGCCTTTTCTCTATTTCCTGGCACGCGGCCGAATCGAGAAACCCCTGGTACCCAAACTGATTACCATGTTTGTGCTCGGCGGGCTGCAGGGAGCGCTCGGCTGGTACATGGTCAGCAGCGGGCTGATCCATAATCCGCATGTCAGTCAGTACCGGTTGACCGCGCATCTGTCTCTGGCATTTCTCATCTACGCTTTCATTCTGTGGGTGGCGCTCGATCTGCTGGGTCCGACCGTACCGGTTCCGGCGTCGGAATTCACCCGCCTGCGGCGCTTTTCCTACGGCGTCACTGGGCTCGTGTTTCTGATGGTCATCGCCGGCGGGTTCGTCGCCGGGCTCAGGGCAGGGTTCATCTACAACACGTTTCCGATGATGAACGGACGCTGGTTGCCGCTTGGCATGTTTGCGCTGCACCCGCTGTGGCGCAACTTCTTTGCTAACATGGGTACGGTCCAGTTCGACCATCGCATGATCGCCTATCTGCTGGTGATCGTCATTTCATCGTTCTGGCTCATGGCACGGCGCGCGCCCCTGCCCAGGCGTCCGCGTATTGCAATCCATCTGCTGCTGCTGATGCTGGCGATCCAGATTTCCTTGGGCATCGCCACGCTGCTGCTCGTGGTGCCTACGCCACTCGCTGCAACGCACCAGGCGGGCGCACTGACACTGTTCACCATCGCCGTGTTCGTGAGCCACGCAATGCGCAACGCACGACCTGTTTCCTGAGTTCAGGGGTACCACCCGCAGGGATATCGGCCGTCAGGCCGGAGACAGCATGAATTCGCCGAGAGCGGCCGCGCCAAGTTCGTAGAGTCCTGGCAATGCCCGGCCCCATGGCCTTGCGTCACCCTCCTGGGGCGTGTTCCGGCACTTGATTTATGTCAAGGACAGCAGTGCGGGCGATGAGGATAAGTGGATACCCCCACCAGGAACCGGAAACCATGACCACGTCCCGCGAAAGTGCCACCGCGGTGCGCCCTTCAGGTATCTGGCACGTGTTCAGTGCCGCTCCCCATCGCATGTTCTTTCTGGCGGGTACCGTACAGATCGTCCTGATTATGGGCTGGTGGACAGTCACGCTGTCGAGCCTCTATGGAATCCTTCCTGCCGGCGGGACACGCCTGAATCCGGTTTGGGCGCATGCGTTCCTCATGATCTACGGCCTTTTCCCGTTCTTCATCTTTGGCTTTCTTGCAACAGTCTACCCCCGCTGGATGAATACTCCTGCGCTCTCACGCCGTACCTACGTCAGCGCATCCCTGCTCATGGCGGGGGGCGGGGCGCTGTTTTACCCTGGATTGTATGCCGGAACCGGGATTGTAGCGCTTGCCACTGCCGTATTCCTGTGCGGCTGGCTGACCATCCTCGTCGCGCTGCTGCGGGTCTACCACGCGGCGGGCCAGCGCGGTCCGCACGAACGCGCGCTCAATCTGGCGCTTGCCGCCGGGGCCCTGGGTATCGCATGCTTCGCGGTTGCCGCGGTCAGCGGGAACCCGACGTGGTTTGTCGCCGCACGCGAGTTCGGACTGTGGATGTTTCTCGTTCCCGTAGTATTCGGCGTCAGCCACCGTATGATCCCGTTTTTCGGCAACAGCGTGCTGGAAAACTACCGCATCGTGCGCCCCGCATGGAGCCTGCCACTGGTGCTGGTGTGCGCAACCGGTCATGCCGTGCTCGTGCTCTGGGGCGAGCGCCGCTGGCTTTTCGTGTGCGACCTGCCGCTGATGCTGACCGGCCTCTACCACTCGGTCGCTTGGGGTTTTCGCCGCAGCTTCCACGATCGCCTGCTGGCCATGCTCCATATCGCGTTTTTCTGGTTCACGCTGGCGACGGCGCTGTATAGCCTTCAGAGCCTTGTGCTGCTCGGCAGCGGGCGGTTGCTGTTCGGCCGCGCACCGCTGCACGCCCTGGGTATCGGCTTCGTGCTGGGCATGGTGGTCGCCATGGTCTCGCGAGTGAGCCTCGGACACTCGGGCAGGGCACTGGTCGCCGATCACCTCACGTGGATTACGTTACTCGGCATCAACGTAACCGCGCTGCTGCGCCTGGCTGCGGCGCTGACGGCGCCGTTTTTTGTCTACGCCCATTTTTTCAATCTCGCAGCCGCCGGAGCATGGCTCGTCTGTCTTGCACCCTGGGTCTGGCGCTATGCGCCGATGTATCTGCGGCCGCGCATTGATGGTCGCGCCGGATGAGTTCGGTCTTCATGCCTTGACATTGATCAAGGCGTACGCACGGCGCTTGCTACAAAGTCAGCGGCTGCGGCTTACGCGGAGAGGATGACCTCATGGTGGATTCCATATATTCCGAGCTCAGCACCGATCACCGGCATTGCGATGATCTGCTCGGCGCGGCTGAAAACCAGGTTCACCGCGGCGACTGGCTCAGCGCAGGGAAAAGCCTTCAGGATTTTCTGGGCGCCACGCTGCGGCATTTTGAAGCCGAAGAGACCGTTCTGTTTCCTGCGTTCGAAATGCGGACCGGACAGGCCATGGGGCCGACACGCATCATGCGCACGGAACACGAGCAGATGCGCGCCTTGTTCGAGGACCTGCGGCGGGACATCGAGTCACGCGATCGGGGACATTATCTGGGATCATCGGAAACCCTGCTAACGCTGCTGCAGCAGCACAACCTCAAGGAAGAACAGGTCCTGTACCCGATGGCCGACCGCGCACTCGCCAGCGAAGTTCCTGAACTCCTGCAGCGCATGCGTGCCGACCGGCCAGCCTAGGCGGCGATGGCGGGTCGGCAACAGAAGCCGCAGACCGCCGCCGGCGCGCGGGGCGCGGCCGTTCGCATGGGCACTGCGACGCTGTCTCTGGAGCAAGCGCCTCCCATCTCGGTTCCCCTGCGTTTCTTTCTGACCGCGCCGCTGTTCGCGATCGCTGCGGCGCTGGCGCTCCTGTCACTCGGACCTGCGGTCTGGGCATCGCGCTGGTCAGCGGGAGCGCTTGCGGTAACACACCTGATGACCCTCGGCTTTCTCGCCATGGTCATGATAGGCGCTCTGATGCAGATGCTTCCGGTCGTCGCCGGCACACCCGTTGCGCAGGCACGCAGGGTAGGCGGTATGGTGCACGCCCTGCTCGGCTTAGGGACGCTGGCGCTTGCCGGCAGTTTCCTCGCCGCTCGGGTGCCACTGCTGGCACCGGCACTGGCGCTGCTCGCACTCGCCTTCGTCGTTTTCATCGGTGCGGCTGCGGGAAGCCTGGTGCGCGCCCGCGCAGCGGCCATCACCGTGCGCGGCATCCGGTTTTCCATTGGCGCGCTCGGGGTAACGGTGTGCCTGGGTCTGCTGCTAGGGGTCGGACGCAGCTGGCATCAGCCGCTGCCCGTGTCCAGACTGACGGCTCTGCACCTGGCCTGGGGCCTGCTCGGCTGGGTCGGATTGCTGGTGGTCGGCGTCGGCTTCCAAGTCGTTCCCATGTTTCAGACCACACCTCCCTATCCGCGCATCCTGACTGGCCAGCTTACGCGGGCAATCTTTGTCACGCTGCTGCTCTGGTCGTCGGCTCAGTGCCTCTCCGGCCACCTGGCGCTGGCGCACGAATCTGCACCGGCGCTTGCGTGTTTGCTGGGTCTGGGTTATGCCGTGTTCGCAGTCACAACACTTGCGCTGCAGCAGCAGCGGCGGCGCGAGATGCCCGATATCACGGTGCGCTTCTGGCGTATCGGCATGGCCAGTCTGCTCGCCTGCACAGCGCTCGGCTGGGTGGGACTATGTAGGTCACAGGGCGTTCCCATATCGCTCGAGTTCACCTGGGGTATACTTGCGATTCTCGGCTTCGGCGTGTCGGTGATCAGCGGCATGCTGTACAAGATCGTACCGTTTCTCGTCTGGCTGCACCTTCAAGCCAGTCCGTCCGGGCGCGGCAAACTGCCCAATATGAAACAGATCATTCCGGAACGACGTGTTTACATTCAGTTCTGGCTGCATCTTGCCGCCTTGCTGCTGCTGGCGGGTGCGGCGTGGATGCCCCGCCTGCTGGCCTATCCGGCTGCGGCAGCGCTCGGTTTCTCAAACCTGCTTTTATGGTTGAATCTGATGAGCGCCTGGCGCCTGTACACAAGGATTCTGGCTGGCGGATTTCCCGGATGAACTGGATCTTGCTGGTGCACGTTTTTTGCGTGATTCTGACTATCACAGGCTTTGTCTTGCGCGGCATCTGGATGATGACGGGTTCACCGCTCCTCAAGGCACGGTGGGTGCGTATCGCACCGCACGTAGTCGATACCCTGCTGCTTGCCGCCGGAGCCGACCTTGCCTTGCAGATCCACCAGTATCCATTCGTCAATGGCTGGCTCACCGCAAAGACTCTCGCCGTCGTCGCTTATATCGGATTGGGCACGGTTGCACTCAAGCGCGGCAGGACCTGGCGCATACGCGTGGCTGCCTGGGTCGGGGCGCTGCTCGTATTGGGCTATATCGTCGCTGTAGCAGTGACGCGCGATCCGCTGCCGCTCGGGCAGGGATCCGTTACGCCGGCTGCGCATGCACAGGAACAGAACCCCGGGACGAGCCCATTCGCCGATCGCAAAAGGTTTAGGCCAGCTGGGCCGTCAGCCAGGCCGTCACAGGCACCGGGTTCGCCTGCCCCAGTTGCCGACGTGACGCCATGAACTTCAAGACGCGCTATCTCGATTTGCGCTCCACCCCGCCCGGCATGCCGGCACACACCTACGCGTTCTATGCACTCAGGGACCTGGAGCCGGGCACGGAGATGGTTCTGATTTCCGCCGAAGATCCGGCGCTGCTGCTCAAACAGCTGCAACTGCAGCTTCGCAATCGTCTGTGCTGGCAGTGCGTACGTGAGCAACAGGTATGGCGGGTGTCCATACGCAGGCGCGAAGATACCGAGGCATCAACACTTCAGGATATTCTCAGCCGCGATCATGAACGGCTGGATGCATTGCTGGTGGGGACGCTGACGCGATTGCGCGCCCGCGGGCCTATCGCGGCAACGCCCGAAGTGATGGAATTCCTGGAAGGGCTGCGTCGTCACATCGCCGTGGAGAACAACCTGCTCGCACCAGCCTTCCCGTCCCTGTATGGACCGGAAGAGGACAACCCGGTCGCCACAATGCTGCGTGAACACGAGGACATTGCCAAACAGACGATCATGATCGAGGAACTGTTCCGTGAGACAGGCCCGGATCCGGTCGAGGCGGAAATCTGGTTCGGTCTGCTGGCGGCGGCTCTGTCCAAACACGAGTATCGCGAGGAAACCCGCCTTTTCCCGCTATGGGATACCCTGCTCAGACGATGTGCAGACGCGGGCGCCCTGATTCAGCAGGTCAGGGCTGGTCTTGTCCCGCAGCCGGGCAGCGATTCTGCCACGCAGGCCCGGCAGCAGCCAGGGCCGGACTCGAGATAAGGCAACCCCGGAGAGGGGGCGGACTGCATCCAACGCTGATCCGGGACGCCGGCCGTGACTGCGCCCGCCTGAACCGCAGCGCTACAATGACGCAACACCCGCTAGGGATATTCTGACCGAGCACATGCGGCCGTGAGCAGTCTCATTCCGGGCTGGACTGTTGCCGTCTGCCACAGGGTTGAGCGTTTCAAAGAAACAACGCATGGCAGGAACCACCTTGGGGAAACCGGCGTCTTTGGTACATCTACTCCTCCAAAAACAAAACCTCCGGGCATCAAGCCCGGAGGTTCATTGAACACCGCGTTCTGCAGCGAGTGTTCTATTCCGTGATATTACCGCAGGCAACGTAGACGCCCAATTCCTTGGCGCTCTTGTGTGCGTTGATGGCGTATTTGCCCTTGAGCAACGTTTCGAGCGATACCGGAACTACGGTCACTGACCGTCCGTTCTTCAGAGAATTGAGTCCCCACTTCGGAGTCGGATTGATGTGGCCACACACGCCCTCATGGATATGGATTGGTTCAACTGCTCCTCTCGGCTCGCCCCGGAGCATGACCACAACCCGGGTCTTGTCACCTTCCGCCGTAAGTACGGCCTTACCGCTTTCGTGGACGTAGAAACCGGGCTCGGGATGGATCATCACGGTGACACTGCGTTGACCCGCTGAAAGTGCTGCGCCGACGGAAGCTGCCGCCAGTCCTGCAAAAAACGTTACCATAATAAATTTGCGCATGTTATTACCCCTTTCATTTTGTGAAGCAAAATTGATCATCAGGCGATACGCGAACAATTTATCATAGATCTAAACTCGGCCCAACAGCACGGGCCCATTCCTGCTCTCCCGGACAGCGAATTCGACTCTCCAGTAGACACCGAAACGATTCCTGATTTCGGAAACCGGAAACCCGCCTGATCAAACATGTATTTCACATGCCGACTAAAAAACATGGATTGATCGCGCATTTCACCACCGGAGAAACCGTCCGCAACGTCCCCGAACGGGATGGACCCTCTCTGATGGCCTCCCGGTCTGGTCCGGACCAATGCGGTTTCGCGCCTGTGCATCAATCCGTCCAAGACCGGAACGCCCCCTTTAAGCCACTACTCCTGCCCTCAGGCCTTTGCTTCTTCCGCGGTCACCGCGGGCAGGTTCCCGCCCGCGATTTCCGCGAAAGAAGCGACGCATCTGCTGCGGATTTACAATGACCCGGCGCCTACCACGCGAACCATCCGTACAGATAGGTGTAATTATCGTTCGAGACGCTGGTCGTTGATCCGTAGTACTTGGTGTATCCGCGGTACTGGAGTCCCAGCTTGGTGTTCTCCCAAGGCAGGTAATCCACTTCGGCGGTCCAGTAAGCCGTGTCCGGACTGTTTGCCGCACTGTTGGTCCACACGGGATAGAGGAGTGCGTCTGTGGACCCGCTCCAGTTGTCGTAGCCCAGTGCCACTTCGTACATGCGCTGGAAGTGCATCTCCGCATCGATACGGGCATCATTCAGATGATCGCTCGAATTGGTCGCCAAGGCGGTACCCGTGCCGTAATCCTGGCTCTCATGCAGATACTGCGCGTGCAGCCCCAGCAGATTGGCTCCGAGCGGCAGCTCGTACTGCGTATCGACGCCGACATCCGTATACTTGTTTTCGACTCCCGGGCTTTCCAGGAACTTGCTCTGCATCCCGAAGGTGCCGATCTCCCAATAGGCATTGTCAAACTGGTGCTGCCACGCCAGCCGCCAGTAGGGCGCAAGACCATTGATGGTGGCGCCGCTAGCGTATGTCGGTTCGACCAGCGTCCCCTGAACGGCGGAACGATAAAAAGAGAGCCCGGCATACCATTGGTTATTGAGCAGTGTATAGGCACCGAGACCGACGACGTTGGCGCCCAGACTGTCGAGCATGGAATCAGGCGGACCGCCGGAAGCCCCGTTGGCATAATGGTCATAGGGATGCTCAGCCGAGTGGATCCAGGGGAATCCCCAGGCCGGCGTGTCGTTCCATACGTCCTCGACGGACGGATTGTTGTTCAGCGTCACGCCGTAGATTTCATCCTGGCCGCCCATGGTGAAATGGTTGGCATAACGGACATCGGTGTTGTCCCACTGGAAGCTCGAACCTGCAGCCTTCTGCTCATAGGTGAGCTGCATGAACGTGCCCATGTGCGGCGAAATCTCGCCGGCGTAGAACAGGCTCAATTGACGCGGAAATTCGACGTTGTTGTTCTGTTTTCCTGGCGCTCGCTTTCCTTCGTTCGACATTCCGACCTGCAACATCACCGACAGCGGGGCGCCCGCATTGATCTTGAGTGCATTACCGCCGGCCGCTTCAATCTGCCGCAGACCCGTCAGCGTATACCCGTTCAGCTTGAACAGGCGCCCGAACGGCGTGAGCTCCGGGAAAATCGTGTGGCAAACTTCGCAGGCAAGACCCGTCTGGCGCGCGTAGCTCGGCACCGCGAGCGCCTCCGGCGAGGACAACGCCAGCAGGGCGAAAGCGCCCCCGCCGGCGAGGATCAAACTTCTGGACATGGATAACTTGGACATCGCTAACCCCCCTTGCTTCGTTGACAGAATCTGACCGACGACGTCGCACCCACTCCCTCACACGCGACGCACATCCCAAAATCCGGAAATTTTTAAGGCCATTCGCCGCATAATGCAGCCACTTTGCAGGCGACAATACATGACCGAAAAAGTTCAGGCTTTGACCCACGTCAAGATAGCCATGGGTATTTCACGGCAAATTCCGGGTATACACCGGTCTGCCCGGAATCGCTCGAAACACTTAAAATTAGACCAACCCGGAAGGTTGTACGCAGGCGCCTGTATTTCCGCTACGGTTAGTGGTGCCGTTCAGGTCAACGCTGCAAGCACAGGCGGACAGGCCGATACACGCATTCCAGCTTTCAGATCCCCCGGCAACCGCCGACACACTACATGCCGTGAACTCGATCGGGAATCCGGGAGCTGTTCATGCTGACAGCGATCACAAAACAGCCTGCGGAGACTTGCCGCCTTGTGCGGCCCCTCCCGGATAGTTACCTGGTCGGCTCGCAAGGACATTCCGGTACGATGCGCTAGCGACAGGCGCCGATACGCCGTCCGTGCACTTGCTCCGTTATGGACATCTGACCGCGACGCGGCACGTCGACACGCAACGCGATCGCACCTTCGTACCGGTCGCGTCCATAGGTCAGCCAGGCATGGCCGCTCGCTGCGGGGCGGCCCCGGCATTGCAGGTCCCAGCTGACGCGGCCACGGGATCGATGAGTATTCATGAACCGGCAAAGACTTGCCGGATTGACCTGGAGTATATCGCGCCCGTATCGTATGTCCCGGGTCGTAAAACACTGTGTGTGCGTGAATGGCTGTACGCCTGCACGCATGCCGGGAACGCTCAGGGTCACGACAATCTGCCACAAGCCCTGACGAATCATATTCGACGATGCCTGGGCCGCGGCGCTTCCTGTTGCAGACAGAAAGAACACCAGAACCAGATTTGCCGTCTTCAGTAGTGCGGATCGCCGGCACGAAGAATATGGATCATCGGGTTCTATGTCGTTGCGCATTGACTGAGTCCTCGCTATTGCAGCCGTCCTGCCGCAGACGGCTTGATCTGCGGGCACGGACACTAGTCGTCAGAAGCGTTCCCGTCGCGACGCATTCCATCCGGCTTCGCCCGGGGTCGTAGCCCGACCGGCCCATATGCCCGCGCATGCGCTCGAGGTTGGCCGGATAGCTGCCCATACTGCGTACGGCGTACTGGACACTGAAAAGACAGCACCACCTAAATGAACGCGAAAAAAGGCCGAACACGATCCAGGAGGACTTTGCGGATGCCCCTGAACCCCCGACGCTCGCCGCCACAACCAGATAAAGGCCCCAGACGATCGCGACCAGGTTCATGCAGGAAACAAAGCTGAACAGCACGGCGATGGGCAGCATCGCAGACATTGTATGCATTGCAGCGACACGCCGTTTCGTAGTTCTCCTTTGGACCCATCACCAGCCAGATCAGATTAAGGCCTTCGCCAGGATGCAGCTTCCGATCACTGTGCCTAGGATAACCGCCACAAAGCCGGCAACAGCGATCATCAGGCCGGTACCGCCTCCGATGCGTGCAGGAAACCTCACGGCCACCCGCGGGCCATTCACGATACCCATGACCGCGACGAACACCATGGGCTCGAGAAATCCGCCAGCCCTGGACATGTCCCGGAAAAACGCGGCGGGCCGCGTCAGCACCTGCAGCGCCCGCTCCGGAATTGAAGCGAGGTCAATCTCGTTGTCGCGCACGAATCCTCCCTGCCAACGGGTGGCACCTGGACGCATGCCGCACTCAATCCACCCGGCAGCCGCCATGAATGGCGATGCTGCACAACGTCTGGTCGCCAGGCTCAGCGCCTCACGGATTTGTCAGAAGTCACCCCACAGAGCCGCGAAGACCGCAAGTGCGGCCGGCGCCGCAGTCTCCGTGCGCAGCGTCCTCGGGCCGAGTCTGACTCCGACGAAACCGGCATCTGCGGCGGCCTGCTTTTCCTCGGCGGTGAACCCCCCCTCCGGTCCAACCAGCAGCTGCACGGCTGCTTCAGGGCGTGCGAGCGAGCGTACCGAATCGGCCGCGTCCGGGGTCAGCATCCACCGTGCAGGCACGCATTGCGCACTTCGGATCCAGGTTGTTAGTGGCAGCGCCGCCGCCACCGGCGGCAGGCGATTGCGGCCACACTGTTCACAGGCCGCGATGACCACATCTTCCCAATGCTGCACCCGCTTTGCGGCGCGGTCGCCACTCAACTGCACGACACTGCGCATGCTGATGACGGGCACAATGCGGGTAACACCGAGTTCCACGGCCTTGCGGATCGTAAGATCCATGCGATCTCCGGAGGAAACCGCCTGAACCAGAGTCACGTCAAGAGGCGACTCGCGTTCGACCTCGACTCGGGCCTGAACCCCGACCGTAACATGATCACGCGCCACGCTCACGATTTGCGCAGAATATTCTCCGCCCATACCGTTGAACACGGTAATGCCGGCACCGATACGCAGCCGCAGCACGCGCGTCGCGTGATGTGCCGCGCGCGACGGCAGATCTAAAACCATGCCGACGGTAAGAGTCAGCGGACAGTAGAAACGGGGGGCAGACATGGGGTTGCGTCCTTGGCTTCGGCAGCGCACGCTCACGGCATCGTGCGGTGATGATAGACCGGGAACAGTCTTTTGACGACACCGGAGACAGCCACGCTTGCGATCTGGCTCATCGCCCACACTGTCGACGTGTTCGCGAACCGCCGCACAGGCGATGGAAAACGAGTTGGCCCACGTCAGCACAGTAAACCGGGCCGATGCGGCTGGAAAAGAGCGTCTGCGGCAATCGCCGATACCATCGACGATCGCGGTGCCGCACAATGCCTGACTTCGTCCAGCGTAGCGCTCTGCCCGTACCGGGCACAGGACCTCGCCGGCTGTCACCCGCGCAACGGGTCCGCACAAGTACAAAAATGCAGGCCATGGCGGACATCATTGCCATTGCGATGCGGATCGCGATTCCGGCTCGACGCGGGATCTTCACCAGGCGCCCTCACCGCATGAACGCTGCCAGTCCAAGCCATTTTGGCCTGCGCAGCTGCCGCATCGACACACGTCCAGTTACAGAACGTAAAATGCGATGGCGAGATAGTGACAGACGGAACCGGCGAGAACGCACAGGTGCCAGATGCCGTGTCCGTGGCGCAGACGTTTGTCCAACGCGTAGAAAACGACCCCACCGGTATAGAACACGCCTCCGGCAAACAGCAAGAAAATGCCGGCCGCGGGAAGGGCCCTGAGCAATGGATGCATCGCGACCACCGCCAGCCAACCCATGAGAAGGTACAACACGACAGGGACGATGCGCGGACCGGTGCGCGACCATGTTTCCAGCACGATTCCGACGACTGACAGTCCCCAGACCGCTCCGAACAGCGACCAGCCCCAGTCCCCGCGCAAAGTAACCAGCGCGAAAGGCGTATAGGTACCAGCAATCAGCAGGTAGATTGCATAATGATCGAGGCTTCGGAAGATGCGCTTAGCAGGTCCGCTGAGGCTGTGGTAGAGGGTCGAAAAACCGTAGAGCAGCACCAGCGTCGTGCCATAGATGCTAAAGCTGACGACTTTCCAGGGGTTTCCTTGCAAAGCAGCAAGCGTTACCAGCACCACCAGGCCGGTAACCGCGAACAGAAAACCTAGCAGATGGGTAATGCTATTAAACCGCTCGCCCTTGATCATACCTCCCTCCCCCAAGGCATTTCCTGGTATGCATCGACCGGCTACAAGCTGGGCGTCATGTCCTTGGCCATACGCTCGTGCCGCATCTGACACTCGGTACAGCGCCTGGCGGTGGGGTAGATGCGCAGGCGCTCCACGTCAATATCGACCCCGCAGTCGGCACACTGCCCATAGGTTCCTGCGGTGATGCGCGCGACTGCGGCCTCCACGTCAGCGAGTTCGGCCACTTCCTTCTCGAGCTCGATAATGTGGAAATCAGCAAGAAGATCGACCAGAGATTGTTCTCCGATATCGAGTACACGGCCTGCCACTTCCGAGTAGTCCTTGTTGTCGGAGTTCAACAGCGACGCGTGGATAGCCTTGCGCAGATCCATCTCCCGGTCACGCAGTTGCTTCCTGAACATCTGGATTTCGGGCTTGCTCAGGGCGGACATGGGAACTCCTCCAAATTGTCCATATTGTAACAATTGATATGGGGACACCCATGATAAATCCAAGACCGGGACAGTGCCAAAAATCAGTCTCCCGGCACAGTGGTCATTTCCGGGCTTCGATTATACTTGTCGGCATGCACAATCCTCTGCCCCACGGGCAACAAGACCTTCGTTCGCGGTGAGAGACTGGCGCAGACCCGAACTGACCGATCGTCTCAGCAACTTCCATCGAGAAGCGCCTTGAGTTGAAGGGCATTACGTACAGCACAGGCGGATTCGTCGTTGTCGAAAAAGATGTACACCTCGGATATGTCCGGCCACGATCGGATTTGCGATGCCCATTGAATGAGCGCACGTCTGCTGTAGCAACCGCCATAGGCCGCATCCGGCCCGTGCAGCCGCACATACGCGAAATCCGCGGTGAGCTGTATTGGGGCGCGGAATCCGGCAAGCTCCCAGATACAGAATGCGGCACGATGGCGCCGCAGCAGACCGAAGATTTCCGGATCATGCCAGGACTGATCGCGCAACTCGAAGGCGCAGTGCAGCCTGTGGGGCAGCGCCTGCAGGAATGCGGCAAGACGTTTCGGGTCGCGATGCCAGCGCGGCGGCAACTGAAACAATACCGGTCCGCGTTTGGCACCGAAGCCGTCGACAACCTTCAGAAACCGCTCCAGGCTGTGGGCCGGGTCGGCAAGCTTCTTCATGTGGGTGATGTAGCGGCTGGCCTTGATCGCGAAGCGGAATGCGCGTGGCGACTTCTCTGCCCAGGCGTGCACGGTCCGTAGATCAGGCAACCGATAAAAGCTGTTGTTGACCTCGACCGTGGTGAATTGGCGCGCATAGAACGGCAGCCACTCATCAGACGCCAGTCCGCTTGGATAGAACAGTCCTCGCCAGTGCGGATAGTGCCAGCCGCTAGTACCTATGTGGCAGGTGGCGGTCATCGGGCCCCAGGGACGGGTTCGCAAAGCCACGCGGCGGCCTTATCATCGCCGCTGCCTGGAACACGCCGGCAATCTGGCTGGCCCGGGAATCCATGGTCGGAAGTCCGGGCATGCACCGTGCGGGAACATGGGTTAGCGCTGTGCCCGGGCCCCCAAGGTCCATACGCCAATCCTCGGGATGCCCTGCTGAATTCATGGTACGGCATTCCTCTGCGGCGGCTCATGCGCACCCGGCGTGCCCTCATATATATACGCCCTTTCCCGAGCGTTGACGACCTGCAGCGAAAAAAGATTGCGCAGAATGGCTGCTTGGTGACACCTAGCAGGGAATTGCGCATGCTTGCCACTGGCAGCCGCAGACTGGGAATCAGCACACTCACGGAAATGGCCTGCGCCATGAGTCCTCCGTCACTGAGGCCATGATCCGCAATCATGGAGATGGCGCCCGACGGCTGGGTCGATTTCCGGAAATCGGCATCTGGCCAGGGCAGTGGGACAACAGAAAAAAGCGGGCGATTCTTAATTAAAGACGGTCCAGGCTGAGCGGGATCGCGATAACCGTATCGCCCTGCTCGAAACCGGCGCTATCCTCGGCAACCTTGATCAGGCCATTGGTGTCGCGCAATGTTCCAATCTGGTGCGAGCCCTGACCACGCAGCGCTGTGGCGATCAGGTGCCCCGCGCGATCGAGATGCAGGCGCGCGCGCACGAACTCCGTGCGCCCGGGATGACGCTTGAGCCCGTTGCCGGCCTTGGCGGCAAACTCCGGCATCGTGTCGGGCACTGCATGGTTCCACGCAAATACCGCCGGTTCGACGAACAGCTTGAAGGTGACGAGGCTCGACACCGGATTTCCAGGAAGCGCGAAGAAGTGGCCGCGCTCGCCCAGGCATCCGAATGCCAGGGGCTTGCCAGGTTTGATTCTTGCCCTCCAGAAATCGATCTCACCGATTTCCGAAAATACCTGTCGCACGAAATCATGGTCGCCTACCGAAGCACCACCGCTGGTAATGACAAAATCGTAGCCGGCACAGGTCTTGAGCAGCGCGCGCAGCGCCATCGGTTCGTCGGGCACCGTACCGCCATCGACAACCTCGACGCCCAGCGCCTCCAGCTGCAAGAGCGTCGCCAGCCGGTTTGATTCGTAGATCTGTCCAGGTTTCAACGGCGTCCCCGGGGCGACCAGTTCGTCGCCGGTCGCCACCACCAACGCCCGCGCCCTGGGATAGACCGGGATGCGGTCGACTCCGGCAGAAGACAGGAGCGCCAAATCGTACGCAGTCAGCCGCCGGCCCGGCGCATAGAGGCTGTCACCCGCATGGAAATCCTCTGCGCGCCGCCGCAGATTCTGCCCGGGTTGCACCGTGCGTGGAAACACCACCTTGCCGCGCTCAAGCCGGATGTCTTCCTGGATCACCACGGCATCCGCACCGTCCGGCAAGGGCGCTCCGGTAAATATGCGCATGGCCGTGCCCCGCGTCAGGATCCCCGGAGGATCACCACAGCGCGACTCACCCCGCAGCGGCAACTCGAAACCGGCGGCAACCAGATCGGCGAGAGCCAGAGCGTAACCATCCATGGCGGAATTGGTGAACGCCGGATTGTCCACCCGCGCGCACAGCTCCTTCGCGACGAAACGCCCCAGCGCCTGCCGCAACGATACCTCTTCGACCTCGCCGCAGATGCGGATGCGGCCGAGAATCGCGGCGCGGGCTTCTTCCAGCGACAACATGGTCAAATTCCTCCAGTCTCACGGATGGTTTCACGCCACCAGCAGCCACGCACGCGCTCCGCCGCCCATTGCATCTGCGGAAGCGGCGCGCCCGGGAGGTCTCGACTGGCCGGAACGTCGGTTCCGCACACCATCGGATCCGGCTTGAATTGAAGCCGCGCCGCCCTAGAGGCGCAGCGTACTGTCTTCCGCCGGAGTCGAGCCATTCACTTTCGGCCACAGCACCGGCCAGAGCCTCAGGCAGAACAGCAGCAGCGCAATCCAGGCGAGGCCACCGCCGCTGAGCGCCAGCCAGCGCCAGCCGGTAAGGAACCCCGTGACCAGCATCAACACTCCGGCGTGGGCGAGACCGAGCTGCCACCACACGAGCGAACCACCACGAATGGGATTGCCGGTAAACCGCGGCAGCATGTGTTCGCCAAGCGCATACACCATGAACGTCATGAACCCGAGCGTGAACAGATGCACGGGCGCAACACGCGCGAAACCGGCAAGGAAAAACGAACCGTTCACGGCAAGAAACCCACCGGCAGCAACAAGATAGGCTAGCGAGGAATGCACAGCAACCCGACCGCTGAACCCCATGCTGAGTCCTACATGGTGCGCCTGCGTGGTAGCCCTGGGTGGCGCGGCGCCGACGATGGCGAGCGCCTGCGGCCTACTCTGCACGCCGATCGCCACCAGCTTGCCGTCGACCACCAGCGCCGGGATGGTCTTCAGCCGCAACCGGCTGACCAGCTCCTTGCCCTCGGACTGGCCCATGTCCACGACGTCAAACTCGAACTCGCGCTCTTCCGAAACTTCGCGCCAGACTTTTTCAGCCTGGTGGCAGGAGGCGCACCAATCCGAAACCAGGAGCTGCACTTTCATGCGCGCTTTCCGGCGGAACTGGCTGCGTCCGGGGCTAATCCTGGCAGCGCATGCACTGGACGTCGTACCGGTCTATCCATTTATGCAACGCCTCGATCGCTGTCGCTCCCGTGTGCAGGCGCACCATTGCCTTGGCCGGGTCATCCGGGCGCATGACCACGAGCCAGGCATCGCCATAGGGAGAGACATTGACCAGCCCGGGCTTGGCCGCAACCTGATCGTTGATGCGCAGGATCTCACCGTCAAAGGGAGCCGGTATGCCTCCTGCCCACTTGCCGGATTCGAGCCGCGCTACCGGCTTGCCGCTGGCGCGATGCGTTCCCGGTTTCTTGAAAAATATGTACTGCACGCGACCGGCCATGGTCTGGGCTGCATCCGTGATGCCGAGCGTGTAGGTGCCGTCGGCTTCCGGACGAACCCACACGTAATCCAGGTCATAGTACAGGTCTTCCGGCAATTCGCAGCCTCGGTATTCAGACATGGTTCAACCCGCAGGTCCGTGCACTTTGACGGTTAGCATGATGTTGAGCGCAAACATCCCGATGCCGATCCAGCTGATCATACCGCCAATCAGCACCAGAAGGTTGAACGTCCCGAGCCATCCTGCCGACATCACCCACAATCCGCCATTGGACACGTACAGCTGCCAGTTCGCCAGGCGCTCCGAAAACAACGGATTGCCGGAGAATCGTGGCAGGACATGCAGGCCAATACCGTAGATCATCATGGCGATGAAGCCCAGGAGCATGATATGTCCGTGCAGGCGAGCAACATCGCCCGGTATCAGCCCCGGATCGAACAACCATGTGATGCCTATCAATCCACCGAGCAGCGCATAGGCGAGACTCAGGGTAACGAAAAGACGGTTTCGTCTATGCATGCTGAAACCTCGCTTTTTGCTTAGAATAGGACCAAGCGAGCAATTTTCCTTTGACTCCGGTCAAGCCGAGTCCGCTGGGGACTATGATAACTTAATGAAAGACATGGTTAAACAATTCGACGAACTGCGCCGTGCACATCTGTTTGCCCAGGCTGACGACGCGCAGCTTGCGACGCTCGCACGCGTCATGCAGGAGGCCGAACTTGCACCCGGGGATATGCTGTTTACCCACGGCCAGGCGGCCGAGCGCTTCTTCTTCGTGCGCTCGGGACGGGTCAAATTGTTCCGGATATCGCCCGAAGGACAGGAGAAGATCATCGAAGTCGTCGAACCCGGACAGACCTTCGCCGAGGCAGTGATGTTCATGGGCAGCCAGGGGCGCTACCCGGTGAACGCTCAGGCGATGACCGACAGCCGGCTGTACGCGTTTGACCAGAAGCAATTTCTCAAGGTCCTATCCGAGTCCTCGGAGATCTGCCTCGGCATGCTGTCAGCAATGAGCCGCCGGCTGCACATGCTCATCAACCAGATCGACGGGCTGACTCTGCAGAATGCGACCTACCGCCTGGTGATGTACCTGCTCGAGCATGCGCCTCAGGGTCTGGCCGAAACCACGGAAATCGAGCTCACGACCCCCAAAGGGGTGATCGCCTCGCAACTGGCGATCCAGCCGGAGACTTTTTCGCGCATCCTTGCCAAACTGAAGCGGCTCGGCCTCGTAGAGGTGAACGGAAACCACATTACGCTGCGCAACCTGCGTGGGTTGCGCAGCTTGGCCTATGTGCCGGTTCCAGACGATACTACATGAAGCGCGCGGCGCTCATTTCCAGAGGATCGAGCATGACCAGAGCACAAATGCCCTTCGTTCCCCTCAATATCGCGGTGCTGACGCTGTCGGACACGCGCACACCAGAAAATGACACGTCCGGCGACCTCATCCAGGAACGCGCACAAAGTGCCGGTCATCGTGTGACACAACGCGCTCTGGTGCGCGAGGACATGGAAAAACTGCGCGCCCAGGTTCGCAGCTGGGTCGATGACCCCGGGATAGACGTGATCATATCTACCGGGGGCACCGGCATGACCCGGCGCGACATTACACCCGAAGCGGTTCGACCCTTCATCACCAAGCCGATCCCGGGATTCGGAGAACTGTTCCGCATGCTGTCTTTCCAGGAGATCGGAACTTCTACGATACAATCGCGCGCCGAGGCTGGAATCGCTGACGGTACAGTGATTTTCATGCTTCCCGGATCGACCAACGCCTGCCGCCTGGGCATGGATCAGATCATACTTAGCCAGCTCGACAGCCGTCACCGCCCCTGCAACCTCGTCGAGTTGCTGCCACGCATTCGCCATGAGTAGTCCGCGTCGCAAGAGCACGTCCCGGACCGCACAGCCCGCCGTCCGCGCAAGGGCAACGGAAGAGCTGACCCACGTCAATGCCGCAGGTGAAGCGCGCATGGTAGACGTAGGCGCGAAAGCGATGACCCGTCGCGAGGCGGTGGCAACCGGTACGATCCGCATGCAGCGCAAGACCCTGCATTTGGTGCTGGCCGGCGGACACAAGAAAGGGGACGTACTTGCAGCCGCCCGAATCGCAGGGATAATGGCGGCCAAGAAAACTGCAGATCTGATACCTCTTTGCCATCCCATCGCGCTGACCGCCGTGGATGTGGTACTGCAGCCCGACGAGGCGGCGTCGGCCATTCACTGTCACGCCACGGTACGCACATGCGGCCAGACCGGCGTGGAAATGGAGGCACTGGCTGCTGTTCAGCTGGCTTTGCTGACGCTTTATGACATGTGCAAAGCAGTGGACCGCGCCATGGTGATGACGGACATTAGGCTTTTGGCAAAATCGGGGGGGCGCTCCGGCAAGTGGATGCGCACCTGATGGTCGCCCACCACCCGGTGCGCGAACGGGAGGCGATCCTGGTTGCTGCCCGCGGCGACGCTATTTCAAAACGTTGTATCCTGAGGAGTCTTTCATGCAACAGAATGTCGGCAGCACAGACAAAGTGATACGCGTGGTCATCGGGCTGGTTCTGCTGAGCCTGGTGTTTTTCGTGAAAGGCAGCGTCCGCTGGCTGGGGCTGATCGGCTTGGTCCCCATTTTCACGGCATTCGTCGGCTGGTGCCCGGCCTACTCGCTGATAGGCCTGAGCACGTCCTCCAAGAAGCACTGAAGACGGCTGCCGCGACGGTTGAACTTCTTGGGACGGCCGAGGCACGTCGTTCCACTTCCCGAGGCCCAGCGACACGAGACCCTAGGTAATCGATAGCGCGGCCACTACAATAGACGGGTCTTCCACCCGATACCCCTGAATTTTTGTGAGTGTATGGCCAGCAACAACAGCGTGAGCGATTTCAGACCAGGCCTGCCGGGCTTCACGTACGATGATCTGTTTCAACAGGAAGGCCTGGAGAAGCTCGACCGCGAGTTTCTCGAGCGTCTCGCGCAGTGCGACCCGTCGCATCACGGTCAACTGCTCGTCTATCGGGCTGGCGGGGAGCTCAGCGCACTGCAGGTGAGCGAGCTGCTCCTGGCCGCCGGCCCGGTACTCGAAGAATTCCTGTCTGAACTGTTTGGCATCCACGACGCCCTTGAGCGCTCGCGTCTGCACACTCTCGCACATGATCCGGTGTTTGCTTTCAAAAAACTCTTCGTTCAGCGCCGTGCCCGCCGCCGCCTGCTCGCCAAGGAAGAGATTGAGCCGTTCGCCGAGCTCGACGCAGCGCTGGACCGTGCGCTGCGGCAGGCAGGACAGAATGACTCCGATCGCGAGCTCGCAATCGCAAAGTGGGGACAGCAATTGCTGGCGGATCAGCAGTCAAACCAAGATGCGATTGAGATGCTCACGCGCTGGTGCATTCAGGCGATCAAGACCGCCGAAGGCCAGGCCCGCGTTCATGGCTGGGTAAGCTTCCGACTGCCTCAAGGGATCGACCACGGCCGCCTTGTACCGGTCGTCCCGGTGGCCGCAGATCCCATGGGTCGCGTCGAAGGTCCGCAGAGCGACCGTCGCCGGCGTGACGGCTTCAGGCTGACCGATCTGCGCATGGAACCCCGCCAGGTCCAGAACGAGATTCATTATTGCATCTACTGCCACGATCATGACGGCGACTTTTGCTCCAAGGGGTTTCCGGAGAAAAAGGGCGAGCCGGAAAAGGGTCTCAAGGTCAATCCTCTCGGCGTAACGCTTACGGGCTGCCCGCTCGACCAAAAGATCTCTGAGATGCACGTGATGAAAAGGGATGGCCGCACGATCGCCGCCCTTGCCATGATCACCGTGGACAACCCCATGTGCGCCGCCACGGGCCACCGCATCTGCAACGATTGCATGAAGGCCTGCATTTACCAAAAACAGGATCCGGTTAACATTCCGCAGGCAGAGACCGGGATTCTTACCGATGTCCTAAACCTCCCCTGGGGCGTTGAGATTTATGATCTGCTCATACGCTGGAACCCGTTGCGGCGGCACCAATGGCTACCGAAGCCCTACAACGGCCTGAAGGTGTTGATCGCAGGCATGGGGCCAGCAGGTTTCACCCTGGCGCACCACATGCTCATGGAAGGGTTTGCCGTCGTGGGCATCGAGGGCCTCAAGATAGAGCCTTTGCCCGAGGAACTTCTGCGGCACCCTATCCGCGATTACTTCTCCCTCGAGGAACCGCTCGACACGCGGGTAATGGCAGGCTTCGGCGGTGTGGCGGAATACGGCATCACGAACCGCTGGGACAAGAATTTTCTAAGGCTTATTTATTTAAGCCTGGTACGTCGACCGCGATTCCAAGTCTTCGGAGGCGTACGCTTTGGCGGGACCCTCACGGTCGAGGACGCGTGGCATCTGGGATTCGACCACGTCGCCATCGCTATCGGTGCGGGCCTGCCGCAGGCCTTGCCGGTACCCGGGAGCCTCGCACCCGGCATGCGTCAGGCCAATGATTTTCTCATGGCACTGCAGCTGACCGGTGCAGCCAAGGCCGCCAGCCTCGCCAACCTCCAGGTGCGCCTGCCCGCAGTCATCGTCGGCGGTGGCCTCACCGGCATAGACACGGCGACCGAGGTCGGTGCGTACTACATAGCCCAGACGGAGAAGACACTCGAGCGCTACGAATTGCTATGCGACAGTCTCGGTGAAGAGGGGGTGCGTAGCGGGCTGGATGAGGGGGGCCGCGTTATCCTTGACGAGCTGGTCGCCCACGGTCGGCTGGTGCGCGCAGAACGGGTGCGGGCCGCAGCGACGGAAACGCAGCCGGATTTCGAGAAATTGCTGCGTGCCTGGGGCGGGGTGACTGTCACGTACCGGCGTGGAATGAACGAATCTCCGGCGTACACGCGCAACCACGAAGAGATCATCAAGGCCCTGGAAGAGGGAATTTATTACGCCGAGGGGCTGGACCCGAAGGAGGTGCTAACCGACCGTTATGGCCAGGTCGAGGCGCTGCGGTGCCGGCAACTCAGGCGCGGCGCGGACGGAAGCTGGGAGGACACCGGTGAGGAAATCTCGGTTCCGGCGCGGTCTATACTCGTGGCGACCGGGGCGCGACCGAATGTTGCGTATGAATTCGAGCATCGCGGGCATTTTGACAAGGAGCGCGGCCATTATCAGACGTTCCACGACGCCGGTGACCGCTTGATTGCTGTGCCGGTCGCGGCCCACTGCAAAATCGATGATTTCGGACCGTTTACCTCCTACGGCGTGGACGGCCGGCGCGTAAGCTTTCTTGGGGATACCCATCCGGTGTTTCACGGCAGCGTCGTGAAGGCGGTGGCCTCCGGGAAACGCACCTATCCGAAAATACTCAGGGCCCTGGGTGAACGCACGGGCCAACGCGGCGACGCGCAGGAGTACGTGCGCTTCCGCGGGAAGCTCGATGAACTGCTGACCGCGAGAGTAGAGCGGGTTGAACGTCTTGCAAAGACGGTGGTAGAGCTAACCGTACGCGCGCCGATGGCGGCGCGACGATTCCGCCCAGGCCAGTTCTTCCGTCTGCAGAACTTCGAGACGCGCGCACCATTCGTGGACGGAACCCGGCTGCAGTCCGAGGCGCTTGCCCTGTACGGCGCAAAGGTCGACAAGGACCGCGGACTGGTGTCTGTAGTCGTCATCGAACAGGGTGCCAGCTCACGCCTCGTTGCAACACTGAAGCCCGGGGACCCGGTGACACTGATGGGTCCGACCGGCGTGCGTGCAACAATTCCCGATGGCAACGAAACGGTCATGATCGTAGGCGGCGTGCTCGGTGCCGCTTATCTGCGATCGGTGGGTACAGCGCTGCGCAGCGCCGGCAACCGCGTGCTCTATGTTGCCGTCTTTCCCTCCGCGGACGCCATTATCTGCCGTGACGAAGTGGAGGATGCGGCAGATTGTGTCCTGTGGATCGTCGAACGGGGCGATCCGCCCGCCGCGCGCCGTCCACAGGATCTGGCGGCAAGCGGCGACCTGGTAGAGGTCTTGGTTCGCTACGCAACGGGTGCGCTCGGGGCCGCGGGTGATGCGCCGCCCGTACGGCTGGAGGACATCGACAGGCTCCTGATCATCGGATCAAGCTGCCTGGTGCGGCGCCTGCGCGATGCACGCGGCCATGAACTCGGAGGTTTCCTGGTCAAGAACCCCCAGACCACCGCCTCCATCGGCACACCGATGCAGTGCATGCTGAAGGGGGTCTGCTCCCAATGCCTTCAATGGCAGATCGACCCGCATACCGGACGGCGCACCAAGGCGGTGTTTGCCTGTTCATGGCAGGACCAACCCGCGGACATCGTCGACCTCGACAACCTGGACGAGCGCCTGTCACAGAACCGGGTACAGGAATATCTGACCGGTTTGTGGCTAGATCATCTGCTTGCCAGGCACAAGCTGCAGCGTGTGTGATCGCGTTCCGGCCAGAACTCCGGAAAAATACCGCATCCGTCTTCTGCCGTATCTGGCCGGCGATTTACCCACCGCGCAGTCAGCCGCGCCCACTGACTGAATATCTGGCGTGCGTCGTAAACGGTCTTTTGACCGGTATCCGCGCGGATTCGCGGACAAAATCCGGCTCGAAACAGCCGTACCTGAAGTGCACATCACCATCCCCAGACTGCGCTCACGGAACACGGCGCAGATTCCCGCCCCTTGAGCGCAACCTTCCGTACCCACCGCCCTGGACCCAAGAGACAGCGCAATCCGTGAGCAGAGGGCGTCACGGCGGCGTTCGCCGTTGCCGGGGCTGGTAGTCGTCCTGACCGTCTCTCAGTGCATTCGGCGGGTGCCGGAATTTGCTGATAGCCAAATGTCCGTCGAGGGATTTTCATTCGGATGCGAGCGGTCGGGGAAAGCAAGTTCGAGAGTGCCCAGACACCGCCAATGCTGATGGGGCGCTCCCCCGCGTCCAGGACCTCGGGCCCGGGACAGTATCTGATGTCCGGAAAAGAGGCTGGTCCTACAGATTCACTGCAACTGGCAGATAATCCACTGCATTGATCTGATAGAGTCCCGGCTCCACAACACGTTCTATCTCCAGCGGCCGGTCATTGCCCGCGGCCTGGTTCACCAGATCAACAGTGTGCGGGACCTCGTAGGGTACTGCGTTGGGCTTGAGCACCACGGTCACGCGTGGCTTGAGCCGGCGTTGCCGGTTCATGGCAACGACGACGCCCACCTCTCCGGAACTGAGTTCAACGATACTGCCAATCGGGTAAATGCCCATGCACTGGATGAACTGTTCAACCCGTTCCGGGTGGAAAGTGCGGCCCCGCGCCGCATACATCTGCCTGAGCGCGACATGCGCCGAGAGGCCGGTGTGGTAGGCGCGATCGCTCGTAATCGCGTCATAGTAGTCGACGATGGCACCGATCTGGCCGAACAGCCCGATCTCATCGCTGCGCATGCCGCTCACATATCCGGAACCATCGTGACGCTCATGATGACAGCGCGCCACCTCGATTGCAGCACGCGGAATGTGGGGCGTGCCCTCAAGGATTGAAACACCCTGGGGCACGTGGGTCTGCATGATCCGGTACTCTTCCCCGGTGAGCGGCTCGGGCTTGTTCAGGATATCGTTGGACACCTTCATCTTGCCTATGTCGTGCAGCAGCGCACCGATTCCAAGCACATTGAGTGTCTCGACATCCAGGCCGATATGCCTTCCGAATACCAGTGCCAGAATGGATACGCGCAGGCTGTGGAGGGCGGTATATTCGTCTTTGCTGCGCAGCTGGCTGAAGCAGACCAGAGCATCGGGGTTGCGGATCACGCTCTCGGAGAGCTTCGTGACCACCTTCCTCGCGGCCCCGGCATTGATTGCGTGTCCGAGGCGCACGTCGTCCATGACGCTACGAATGAGCGATTTCGCTTCCTCGTGCACCGCATGCACGGCCTGAATCTCTTCCTCGATGGTAGTCAGGTCCTCGTAGCAGGGCCCGGAAAGCACTGGCGCCGCTGCATTGCGCAGCATCTCGAACTCGATCTTTTTCTGCTGCTCGCCGAATGCGGCCGCACTCGGGGTTCCTAGAGTCCCGATCGCGGCCCGGCCACGCCGGTCACTTCCATAGTCCGAAACCTGGATGTGCACAAACTCGCAGTAACGCTTCAGCTGGGCGATTTCTTCCAGCGAACGGATCTCGAACCCCTGGAAGAGGAACGGCGTTTCCAGCCATGGGCGATCCAGGTCGGAGACATACATCCCCAGCTCGAGATCGTGAACGCTGATCCTTTTCTTCATAGGGGGTTGCCATGCGGCAATAAGTTCATGATTAATATTGCAAAATCTGCGCCAATGTTGGGGGTCCCCCGGCAATTTACTCCCTCCAAGCCGAGGAATGCACAAAAATCAAATACTTACATGGAGTACCGGCTCGCCTGATCCGTATCGCCATGAGCGGTTTGCTGCCCTCGCCGGCGGTAGTATCTGCCGAAGCGCGTCACCCGGAGGTGGTCCAGCCACCGCATCACGCGCTGCGTTGCAATCAATCCACCCGTGACCTATTCGCAATCAGGCGGTGTGCTTCGCAAACGACCGCGATTCATTGCCGCAGCCTGAGCAGGGGGCACCAGAGCTGAATGTGATTTAATTACGCACGGCGCGGGCGGCAATCTGCAAGTGGATCGCGCGTACTATCCTCAGCGGCGGAATTCTGGTCTTCCGGTCACGGGACGGAAAATTGGCCGCGATCAGATCCGCCAGCCGCGCCGCTCGAAGACCCGCCAAGAAGTCTTCGCTTTGTGTCCGTTGACGGGTCGGCTGCGAGCCCGGGGCAAGCCTTTGACGGCGGATGGCAACGGATATGTTCGCGTCCGACGCAACACCCGGTTCGAACACGGGCGCAGGACTCTTCTCGCATCGGGTCATGGCGGATGTATCTTGGGGTCGTTGCCTCAGGAGAGGATCGCGTCGTCGTCATAGCCGCTAGTGCGTTGCAGTCTGCCGCAGCCGAAGCCGGATGCACAAGCCGCTGCCTTTTTCCTGGCATTCTTCGTCCCTGGGTGGGAACAGGATAGCGCGGAAAACGCGATCGGGCCGATATTTTGTCCCCCGTTCGAAGCAGCGGGCGTAAATTCCGGCCAGAACGGCGGCAGCGGACCCGGCCGGCCTGCCCGAGACTTAGGCTTCGTCCGGTACCGTCAGCGTGGGCTCCGGTTGACGCCGGCACACCCGATGAACACACTTAGCGCAAATTGCCGCCACGACGGCTTTCGATCACTACCGAACCGGGTCTCCCTGACAGGACCTAGAACTCGTGGAGGAGCCTGAGAATGAATTTGATTGAGCTGATGTCGGGTGAATACAAGCCTCTCACCCACAAGACGCGCACGATCATGGTGATGAACAGCAAGGGAGGAAGCGGCAAGACAACGCTCGCTACCAACCTTGCGAGCTACTATGCGTCCCGCAAGAGGCCGGTTGTACTGGCCGATTTCGATCCGCAGAGTTCGAGCCTGGCATGGCTCGCGGCGCGACCTGGAGAGAACGCTCCGATTCGTGGCCTGGCGGCCTGGCGCGACATGCTCTGGGTACCGCAGGGCACCGACATCGTCGTGATGGATGTCGCGGCCGGCGTGCGCAACCGCCTTCTGGCACGGCTGCTGCGCCGGGCACAAACCATAATCATCCCCGTCCTGCCATCGGCCCTCGATATGCGCGCCGCCACGGATTTCATCGGCGAGTTGCTCGGTATCCATGCGCAGGCCCGCCTGGCACCGAAGATTGCGGTCGTGGCAAACCGCGTACGGGAGAATACCCGCGCCTTCGATACACTCGAAGAATTTTTGGGAGGGCTCGACCTGCCGTTCCTCACGAGCCTGCGGGACAGCCAGAATTACGTCACGGCGGCGGAACGCGGCGTGGGAATCTTTGAAATGGGTTCGGCTTCCGTAGCAACCGATCTCGAGCAGTGGGACCCCCTGCTCAAGTGGCTGCGAAGCAAGCGCAGCAAAGCAATGCCAATCTGACCCGGCCTTGTCCCCGGGAACGCGCTGCACGGCATCGGCACTGCGGCGACGTGAAGCTGCCGTTGGCGTCCGACAGTCATGGCAGCCGGGGAAACGTGAGCCGCCCCATCGCAAGGGCTGGGCAAGACGACGTCCGGCAAACCCTTCGGCACCTGCTCATGCAGCGCATATCTAGCACCGCATCCTGGCCCGTCAGGTCTCAGGAATCGTTGGATTCCCCCGCCGCGCGACGACGCTGCGCCGCCTCTTCTGCCGTCTCGAGATCAGAGATGACTCGTTCCAGGTTTGGCGCGGCCGGCGGCACTGGCTCAGCGACCGACGCTTCGGCGGCTACCGTCGGGCCGTTTTCAGCGTGCGCACGCGGGCGGCGTCCAGTGATCGCATCGAGCAGCGATGGCTTGGGGGCACCTTCCTCCAACCCGAGCGCCTCGGTATATACCGAACGGCCGCGCAGCAGGCTGCCGATAACTGACGCCACCACGCAGGCGGGCATGGCCGCGAGCACCACGTTGTAGCTGCGCGTGGTCTCGAACACCATGATGGCCGACATCGCCGGCGCATGTGTAGTGGCCGCAAGCAGGCTACCCATACCGACCAGCACCCACAGCGCTTGCGAATGGGTAGCCGTAGAAGTCAGAAGCGTATGATAAACGAGCAGTCCCAGAGCTCCGCCCAGCGACAGGGTGGGTGTAAGCACACCACCCGGAATACCGGCAGCACTCGCCGCCGTGACGGCCAGGAGGCGCAACACAAACACTGCCGCTATCGTCGACAGTGCCCAGTGATGAACCAGGAATGACTGGACCACGCTGTATCCGTTGCCCCACACTTCCGGGCGCAACATCGAGAGGAGTCCGATAACCAGTCCGGCCAGCGCCATTCGCATCGGTATGAACTTGATCTTCGACTGATAGCGGCGGCGTGCGTTGTCGAGCAGCCATAGAAACGCCGGGCCCAGCAGGCCGCAAAGAAGCCCGAGGAGCGTGGCATCGATGAGGTCGGGAAACCCGACAGCGGGAATGGCATGGGCCAGATACAGCGGGCCGGTGGCAAACAGCGCCTGGGTAGTCAACTCGCCCATTACCGCGGCCACCAGAATTGCGGTGATCTCGCGCAGGGCCAGACCACCGAGGATGATTTCCGATACAAACATCGTCCCCGCGATGGGTGCGTGATATGCCCCGGCAAAGCCGGCGGCGGCGCCGCAGGCGACGATCAGCCGGCGATGCTCGGGATCGCGGCGCGTGAAACGTCCGAAGATCGACGAAATCAGCGCGGCGAACTGGATCATCGTGCCTTCGCGTCCTATCGTGATGCCGCCGCTTACGCCGGCAAGCGAAGACAGCGTGCGTGTAATGTTCGGCGCGAATGGCAGAACACCATCGCCAACGCGCACCGCTTCCATGTATTCCGGTCCACGCGGCTGCTTGATCCAGCGATGCCCGCCCCACATGATCAGCCCGCCGGCAGTGGCGCCCCCGAGCGGAATCAGCACCCGCAGCCACAGCGGCAGCCCCTGCGCCGCGGCGACCAGATGTTCATGGACGCTGTACAGATGGATGATGGCATACATCGCCTGGCGGAAACCCTCGACCGCGATCGAACCGATCACCCCCACCAGCGCCGCGACCATCATCATCGGCACCATAGGATCCAGATTTCGCCAGAATGCCAGCAGGCGGCTTTGAACTGCGGTTAACACGTGCGTCGATCTCCTTGGTCAGTTTGCGCCGCCTGGCAGGACAGACGGGGGACGGCCACCCCTGGGCCCTGCACGCTGGGCAGCTGGCACAAAAAAATGATCAGTCCCGAAACACCGTACGGACACCGGCACAGCCCATCTCGGCTCGCATCGAAACACCTTCTGGTACTTCGATTCATGGGCAGCGCGCTTTCCGGTGCAAAACAACCTGGGGTATGGGCACGACGGGCAGCGGAGTTGCGACGCGGGGCCATTTGCCTGGATCTGCTCGAGTCCGGCAGAACATTACATTGAGACTGGGGCACGCAGGTCCACGAAATCCGGAATGAATTCAGGCACAGGCACGACGGCCGGTCGTTGCTCCTTGGCCACCGGCGTAGCGGGAAGCGACGGCGATCGCGGCCTGAAAAACGGTCACCTGGCATGGGGCCTGCCCCGAAGCTCGGAATACCGCGCCCTCAGCCGCAGTGCGTCTGAATATGAAATGGCACGTACTGCCAGTGAGAGCAATGACACCGATATATTGATACGAGCAGAAGTCACCGTAGAACAATCCGCGCCATCGGCGCGAGCACATGCCGTCAGCAACACAACAGAGCCGGCAGTCGCACCCGCATTGCGCCGCAACGACTGGCCGTGTTATTCACGGCCTTGGTCTCCAACCCAGCCTTGGCGCCTGCCAGTTTCGGGCTTGTTCCCGGATCGGACAGACCGGTGCCTGCATGGGTCCCCGTCAACAGACCGCAAATTTTAGCACAGCTGCATCGGGGGGTGTAAGCACCATCACTTAAAACAGGTATAGGTCCGCCACACGGATGTCCACATCGCAGGCCAATGTCACGCGCCTGACAGTGCATGGCACCGGCGCAATACCACCCGTGGACTCTGATCGGCGCTGCTCGGCGGCTATTTGTGGAACAGCCAGAAAAGGATACTGAGTACCAGGCTCACGACGATCGACGTCGTGATCGGAAAATAGAGGCGGAAGTTGCCGCGCCTGATGATGATGTCCCCGGGCAAACGACCTAGTCCGATACGGGATAGCCAGGGCCATGCCAGGCCGGCGACCACCAGGACGACGCCGACGATAACGAGCGTTCGCGCAACCATCGCCATCAGGAAATCGAGCCGGACCTGAGGTCCAGTCCCGGCAGGTCCCGCGCTGACTCCTGACCGAGAAATGCCAGCAACTCCTCACGCCGTTGCAGCGTGTCAGCGTAACCTAGCGCGATCAGCTCCTGGCAGTACGGCTTCTCAAACAGCAGATAACTGATCAGATCTCCGCTGCCCCGTTCAAATGCGCCAAGACCGCGCAGCATGAATTGCACTGGCTTGGGGAAATTGTGCTTATGGTGCTCGGCGATTTCGCGTGGATCACGGCTGGGTGAAATAAGCATCGCGCCGATGGTACGCAAGTGTGCGGTGCGATCCTGTTTGGTAAGGTGCTCCGCTGGAATCAGACGCAGGGTTTCGTTGATGCGCCGCAGGCGTTCGAGATCTGCCTCGAGAGCGTCGAGGAAGATGCTGGTGAGGACATGACCGCCGATCTGCGCCAGCGACGGATAATCCTGGGGGCTCGCCGCTCGCGGCGGCTGGCCGTTGTTTTCTGGACGAACACCGATCACCAGGATGCGGTCGGCGCCCAGATGTATCGCCGGGCTCATGGGTGCCATCTGGCGCATCGACCCGTCACCGAAGTATTCACGCTGGAGCCTGACTGCCTCGAACACAAACGGGATTGCCGATGACGCCATTAGATGTTCGATTGTTATCTTCGTCGCTACCCCGACCCGCGTCGCACGTTTCCAGGACATCTGCGTTGACGCTGCCTGGAAGAAGCTGACCGCCTGGCCGGAGGTATAGCCGGATGCCGCGATGCAGAGTGCGTGCAGATAGCCGGCATCGATCGACTGCTGGATGCGATCACAGGGAAGATAGCGCTGCAGCAGGCGGCACAAAGGGGCCCGGTCCAGCAACGCGACCGGATTGCCCCTGCCCATGCCGACGAGAAACAGCGCGGCCAGCCAGCGAGCCCAGTTTACAAACAGTCCGCGCGCATCGGCCCGGAACACCTGATTGACGTGAAAGCTGCTCCAGACTTTTTCAAGGCGGCGTGCCGCCTGCTGAAAGTTGCGTGCATAGATCGCCAGTGCAGCGGAATTGATCGCGCCAGCAGAGGCCCCGCAAATGATTGCAAACGGGTTGGGCGTTCCCGGCGGTAGCATCTCGGCTATGGCCTTGAGCACGCCCACCTGGTAGGCCGCACGCGCTCCGCCACCGGACATGATCAGTCCGATCCTGGGTCTGCTTGGCCGCTCGTCCATAACCCCATCCTGGGCCGGTGCCTTTACACAAGTATTAGCAAATATGGTGCCAAAGGTTAAGCCCGGCGGTTTGCCGATGGGCTGGCACCGCCCTCCGTGGCGGCCCTGGACGTATGGAACGAGCGCCGTCGACAGGGGCCGCCTCGCCGCTGCCTTAGTACCCTGGCCCATAAATTCGGTGACGTATTTGCTCACGCAGCCTGGGCGAGCATTTGCTCGTGCGCCTGGATTTTAGAGAGAAGCACCTCAAGGTCATGGCGCGTGAATTTCCATTCGAAA
>JAKASJ010000005.1 GCA_021819085.1 Pseudomonadota bacterium
AGCTTCACACTGAGCTGTTACCGGCTCCGCATGTCTGGGTAGGGAACGGTTGATGGAACAACCGGTTTCATCAGGTCATTGTGGCTCCTGTGAAACAGAGACTCACGCGACTTTCAGGTCGCACAAAGACCTTCTTCGCGATGTCGATGTCCACAGTCGTTGCCCTCTTCGCCGTCGTAGACTTTTCCATTGGACACCTCCTTCGTCATTGCGTAGTTTGAGCGAAACCCTATCCACTGTGGCACTCGAGATGCCGGCTGAGGAAGGGGGCGTCCATTACATTGCCTCGACGGGTTGATTATCCTAAACCAACCAGTGGCTCGAAAATCGGGGGACACTCCAGAACAATTTATCGCGCGTGGTTCATTTATCGGTGTCTGTGAAATCGAAGGAAGTTCAAGGCAGGGCGGGTCGCCCGACAGAATGTATATTGACAATTATCACTTGTCAGTTTAGGGTAGAAGAAAATAGGGATGAACAGGCGCTTTGATCCAGAGCTTCCGGCACAAGGGACTGAAACGGCTCTATGAGAAGGACATAGCCAAGGGCCTGTCGGCGGATATGGTTCCGAAGATCGAACGGATTCTAGCGCGCCTCGACGTGGCGACAGGGCCGGAGATGATGAACCTGCCCGGCTATGGCTTGCATCCCCTGAAAGGGGGGCTGAAGGGCTTCTGGTCCGTGTGGGTCACGGGCAACTGGAGGATCATCTTCCGCTTCGACGGAGGCAATGCGTGTGATGTTGATCTGGTCGATTACCACTGACCAGAATGGAGGTAATGAAATGACGATGAAAAATCCGCCGCACCCCGGACTATCGGTGCGCTCTGATTGCCTAGATCCGCTTGACCTCTCCGTCACCAAAGGAGCGGAGGTCCTCGGCGTAACCCGTCAGGCCCTGAACAATCTTGTGAACGGCAAGGCGGGAATCTCGCCGGAAATGGCGATCCGCCTCGACAAGGCCTTCGGCGGCACGGCCGAGGGCTGGCTCTCTCTTCAGACGGCCTTTGATCTCGCGCAGGCGCGCAAAAAAGAAAGGTCTATTGCAGTAAAGCGTTATTCGAGAGAAGCGGCTAAGACCACTGAAGTGCGGTGACCTAATGGTGTTGATGTGTAATCAGGATCGTCCCCGGGGTATGGTGGAGGCTCCAGCATTTGAGAGAATGGAGCCACAGACAAGTCGAAGACGTATTCACCTGAAGTCCGGGCGCGCTTGTCCGCATTGTGCGGGAACACCTGGCAGGCTGTGCAAGCAGTCTGTGTTTGTTGATGCCAGGCGAAATTTGACCTTTCCGGAACCTCGTTTCGAAAATCGATTGACCATCCCTTACTCGCCTGAATATGTCCAGCGACAGGACGTTGCAAGTGGCCTCTTGGTCAATCTCCAATCGGTACATGTGGTCAGATTTCAACCAGCACCAACGGCTGTGCTCTGGAGCCTCTTGCAGACGGGTTGATGTAACCCCGGATTTCTGCAGGGCCGGGTTGCCAGGAACGGCGGGGATCGCGGTTTAGGATGCCGCGTGCTTCTGTAGGAATCGCATGCCGTCGGTCCAAGCCTCCCGCGGTCCCCGATTGGAGTGTACGGCTGAAGTTTGTCACCACCCGAGGGGGCCAAGGTTGCTCAGTGCACACCGGTGATGCAGGGCGGGAGGCGCAACCGAGTTGAACATGCGCGCGCGGCCCCCATATATCGGGGTGCGCCATGCCGGGTCCTCGCGGGCTGAGCCCACAACGGATACACTGCCGCTTCCGTAGCCACCTATTAAGTTGAATCCACGGGAATATGCCGTTACTGCGCCTGGACAAGGTATCGCTTGCCTTCGGCCATCTGCCGCTTCTCGAAAATGCGAAGTTCGAGATCCGCCGGGGCGAGCGCGTGTGTCTGCTCGGCCGCAACGGCGAGGGCAAATCGTCGTTGCTGCGGGTGGCGAGCGGCGAAATAATGCCCGACGATGGCAGCGTCTGGGTTCGCCCGGGGGCGCAAGTCGCCCATCTTGCCCAGGAAATCGTCGTCGATAGTTCCGAGTCCGTATTCGACGTCGTCGCGGCCGGCCTTGCGGATGCGGGCAGATTGCTTTCCGAATACCACCATGCCGCAATGGAAGTCGCGCACGCGACTACCGAGGCTGGCGTACAGCGCCTTGCGCGACTGCAGCATTCGCTCGAAGCAGTCGACGGGTGGCGTCTCGAGCAGCGCGTCGAATCGGTATTGTCGCGCCTCGGCCTGGACGGTGGCGCGCCGCTGCATACCCTATCCGGCGGTTGGCGACGGCGTGTGCTGCTTGCGCGTGCCCTGGTCGGTGATCCGGACGTGCTCCTCCTGGATGAACCGACAAACCATCTCGATATCGATGCCATCCGCTGGCTGGAGGAATTCCTATCGGGTCACGCGGGGGCGGTGCTTTTCGTCAGCCACGACCGGATGTTCGTGCGACGGCTCGCAACGCGCATCGTCGAACTCGACCGCGGCGTACTCGCGTCCTGGCCCGGGACCTATGACGATTATGTGCGTCGAAAGGATGATCAGCTTGCGGCCGAATCAAAGCATCACGCGTTGTTCGACCGGAAACTCTCCCAGGAAGAAGCCTGGATCCGCCAGGGCATCAAGGCACGGCGTACGCGCAATGAAGGACGGGTGCGTGCGCTCGAGGCCATGCGCGAACAGCGCCGCCTGCGGCGGGAGCGACGGGGTCAGGTGGAACTCAAGCTCGACGAGGGCGAGGCGTCCGGACATCTCGTCGTCGAGGCGGAGCATGCCGACGTGCGCTTCGGCGACAAGACCGTAATCAGGGACTTCTCGGTGCGCATTATGCGCGGAGATCGCATCGGCATCATCGGCGCCAATGGGGCTGGCAAGTCGACGCTCATCCGGCTGCTTCTGGGAGAGAATGCGGCCGCCGCCGGGCAGGTGCGGCGCGGCACGAAGCTGCAGGTTGCCTATTTCGATCAGCAGCGTGCCCAGCTCGATCCGGCGGCCACGGTCATGCAGAGCGTCGGCGGCGGCAGCCTGACGGTGACCATCAACGGTCGCAGTCGGCACATCGCCGGTTACCTGCAGGATTTCCTGTTTCCGCCGCAACGGCTGCAGTCGCCGGTCAGTACGCTTTCGGGCGGGGAGCGTAACCGCCTGCTGCTGGCGCGTCTGTTTGCACAGCCGGCCAACCTCCTGGTGCTGGACGAACCCACCAATGATCTCGATGTGGAAACGCTCGAACTGCTCGAGGAACTGCTCGTCGACTACCCGGGTACGCTTCTACTGGTTAGCCATGATCGCGCATTTCTCGATGCGGTGGTCACGAGTACGCTGGTTCTGGAAGGCGACGGGCGCGTGAGTGAGTTTGTCGGAGGCTACTCCGACTGGTTGCGCCAGCGCGGCGACCCGCCGGTGCAGCGGGACAAGCCGGCAGCCGACGGCAGGCCCGGGCAGCCGGTGGCCGCGCGTGCGCCAGTGCGGCAGGCCAGGAAAGCCGGCAGGCTTTCCTATAAGGAACAGCAGGAACTGAAGGATCTTCCGGGCAGGATCGAGAAGCTCGAAGCGGAGCAGTCGCGTCTGCACACGGCGGTGGGGGCGGCCGGGTTCTATCAGCAGCCAGGCGACAGGATCGCTGCGACTCTGGAGCGCCTGGAATCGGTCGGCAAAGAGATCGAAGCCGCTTATCACCGGTGGGAAGGGCTGGAATCACAGGCACGTGCGGCGGATTGACGGACAATTCGCGGTACCGCCATCAGCCGGTACACTTCGCTGTTACTGCCGAATGCATAGCAAAAAAGGCCGAAGACCAGACCTGTGCAGCCGATACACAGCCTGATTGCCCCTGGCGGCACCCGGTGCTCATCGGGTCCGTGAGCGGGTATCGGAGCCGGGCAGCGACAGCGAAAACGGGCGAAATCGGCATTGATCGAGCAAGCCACCCGTTTTTGGGGTCCGGCACATGGGTTTCATGAGCACGGCACCGGAACTCCGGACGGACAGCTGTCTGGCGGGAGACTGCCGGGCCGGTGTTTGTGGCACGGTGTATGCGGTATCCACGGACCCACCTGACTGAAAAAACAGTTGTAGCTATTTGCTGCGGGCGGGCGTAGAGTGGGGGGGTTGCAGCCTAATTCTTGTAGTCAGTTCGGTGGTTCCTCCATATACTTCGGTAGTACTTCCGTAATGCCACGTCCAGGAATGAACTGCAAACCATCGCAATTCAATTTAAACATTTAAGAGGTATTTCCGTGATTACAGGAACAGTAAAGTGGTTTAACGACGCCAAGGGCTTCGGCTTCATTACCCCCGCTGATGGTGGCAAGGATGTGTTTGTGCATCACTCAGCCATCCAGGGAAGCGGTTTCAAGAGCCTGGCCGAAGGCCAGCAGGTGAAGTTCGACGTGCAGCAGGGGCCGAAGGGTCCGTCTGCGGCCAACGTCCAGCCAGCCTGAGTATCTTACACCGCGTAAACTAGGTTTTTTTACCGGGACCCCGCCAAGTCGGCGGGGTCTTTTTATTTTATTCGCGGGATGCGGGCTTTCGTCCGTGTGGGCGCCATATGGTTTGCGCCGACAGCCCGCGTGCGCTCAGACGTTCGGCGCACTCCGTTGCATAGGCGACGACTTCTTTGTGCGATCCGCGCCGGTGCCCGACTATCGTGGACGAGCTGCTTTTCAGTACATAGCGGTGCCAGTCCTGTCCCTCGCCGCCGTCAGGCGCACTGGAACTCTCTATCTGTACGACCCTGAATGCATAGGGCGTAGCGGATCCCGCGTCGTTCCGCGAGCTGCTTATGCCAGCGTCTTTTGTGCTGTTCACCGACTGTGCCATGGTTGATGACCGGGTCGTAAGGATTGATTATTAATGGCGCCTTCCGGGGCCGCGGCGGCCGCGCGGCCGCTCTTCGTTTACCTTCAGGGGCCGGCCTTTGAACGAGGTACTGTTAAGCGCGGCGATGGCGGCGCGGGCCTCATGACCTTCCATTTCGACAAAGGCGAAACCACGGCAATTGCCCGTGAACACGTCCACCGCGACCTTGATGGCGCGCACCGTCCCGTATTTCGAAAAGAGCTCGCGCAGCTCCGCCTCGCGTGCTTCGGGCGGAAGATTGCCTACAAATATCTTTAGCATGTGAGTCCTCGGTCAATAGGTGCCCCGCCGCAGCGGGCACCCGATTCGTGCACGGCTTTTTTGGTGATCCGTCTGTCCAGGTCCGAGGATCGGGAGATGGGCAGGAACAGTGACGAGCGAGCGCGGGTGGTTAACGGGAGCTGTCTGTCTGGGGACGACCGACCCGCACGGGCCTGCCGGAATGAGCTGAAATAACCCGTAGCACACACTATATCACAACCTGGGGCTGTCGGACGAGACCGAGACTGTGCTGCCCGCATCCCGAGACGAAGCGCAGACCTGCGGCGGCATACGGCATAGCACCGCCAAGCCGGTTGATTTACAATCCCTGCCCGCCCGACAGTATGTCCCAAGAATTCATGCTAGGAACCCGCAATGGAACAGACACCGACTGACGCCGTTGCGGCGGTGCGCCGACACTATCAGTCTCTCGCTGGACGACTGGACGCCGTGCGCCGCCGTATCGGCCGTCCACTTACTCTGGCTGAAAAGATCCTCTTCACCCACTGGGAGGATAAAGGCGAAGGATTGCCGGAGCGCGGCGCTACCACGGTGGCATTGCGCCCGGACCGCGTGGCGATGCAGGATGCCACCGCCCAGATGGCCATCCTTCAGTTCATTTCCGCTGGCCGCAAGACGACTGCGGTGCCAACGACCGTCCATTGCGATCATCTCATCCGTGCCAAAGCCGGTGCGCGCCAGGATCTGCAGATCGCGGACCAGTCCAACCGCGAGGTCTACGAGTTTTTGGCATCAGCATCGGCCAAGTACGGCATGGGGTTCTGGAAGCCGGGTTCGGGGATTATTCACCAGGTGATCCTGGAAAATTATGCGTTCCCCGGGGGGCTCATCATCGGTACCGATTCGCACACGCCCAATGCGGGTGGCCTGGGCATGATCGCGGTCGGTGTGGGCGGTGCGGATGCGGTGGACGTGATGGTCGGCATGGCTTGGGAATTGCTCTGGCCGAAGCTTGTCGGGGTGCGGCTCGTGGGGGAACCGTCGGGGTGGACCAGCGGCAAGGATGTGATCCTGAAGCTTGCCGGGATGCTTACGGTCAGTGGAGGCACCAACAAGATCATCGAATATTTCGGGCCGGGCGCGCATGCGCTCGGTTGCACGGCCAAGGCCACCATCACCAACATGGGCGCCGAGCTCGGGGCGACCTCTTCGGTGTTTCCATTCGACGGACGCATGGCGGCTTATCTTCGAGCCACCGGCCGTGCCGAGATCGCCGGGCTGGCAGAAGCGGTGGCGGCGGAGCTTGTGGCGGATCCCGAAGTCCTGCGCACGCCCGAGAAGAGCTATGACGAGATCGTGGAGATCGATCTTTCCCGGCTCGAGCCGCAGATCGTAGGACCCCATACGCCCGATCTGGCACGGCCAGTGTCCGGATTTGCCGCCGATGTGCAGGCCCGCGACTACCCGGCGGAGCTCAAGGCGGCGCTGATCGGCAGCTGTACCAACTCATCGTACGAAGACTTCGGCCGGGCTGCGCATGTGGCGCGCCAGGCGCGGGCGCGCGGCCTCAAGGCGCGCGTGCCTTTCCTGGTCACCCCGGGCTCCGAGCAGGTGCGTGCCACGGTCGAGCGCGATGGTCTGCTGGCGGATCTGGAGGCGATCGGGGCCACGGTGCTGGCTAATGCCTGCGGTCCGTGCATCGGTCAATGGGAGCGCACCGATATCGGAAAGAGCGACAGGAATTCGATTCTCACGTCTTATAACCGCAACTTTCCGCGGCGCAACGACGGGAATCCGGCCACCCATGCCTTCATCGCGAGTCCCGAGGTCGTGACGGCCTACGCGCTGGCCGGTCGCCTGGATCGTGATCCGATCCACGATGGCGTGATTCTCGACGACGGCTCGGTGCTGCAGCTGGTTGCGCCGGCGGGCGACGAGTTTCCGGAACGTGGTTTCGATCCCGGGGTATCGGGCTACGTTGCCCCGGCCGCCAATCCGGCCGCTGCCGAGGTGCGCGTTGACCCGAAGAGCGAACGCCTGGCATTGCTCGAACCCTTCGCAGCGGTCGACAAGACCGCTGGCTACCGCGATCTGCCGGTGCTGCTCAAGGCGCGCGGAAAATGTACGACGGATCACATTTCTCCCGCCGGGCCCTGGCTGCGGTACCGCGGTCACCTGGACCGGATCAGTGACAACATGTTTTCCGGGGCAGACAATGCCTTTTCCGATCGGCCCGGTACCGGGTACAACGTGTTCACAGGGACTGCAGGCCAGCCCCTGAATGAGCTCGCGCGCGACTACAAACGGCGCGGCCAGGGCTGGGTGGCCGTGGGCGACCGCAATTACGGTGAAGGCAGTTCGCGCGAGCATGCCGCCATGTCACCGCGTTACCTGGGCTGCCGGGTGGTGCTGGCACGCAGCTTTGCGCGCATTCACGAGACCAACCTCAAGAAGCAGGGGGTATTGCCCCTGGTCTTTGCCGATGCCGCGGATTACGAACGCATCCGCCGCGATGACCGGCTGGGATTTCGCGATCTCGACCGGCTGGCTACGGGAAATCCGGTGACCGTCGAAATCAGGCATGCGGACGGTGCGGTCGAGACCTTTTCTGCCAGCCATACCTTGACGGCAGAGCAGATCGGCTGGTTCAGGGCGGGATCGGCCCTGAACCTGATCCGGGAACAGGGCTAGGGGCGTTGCGCCGGGCCCGATCATCCGGTTGCAGCAGGCCATTGACGACCCGGGGTTTTTTCCAGCATAATGCGCGGCTTACATTTTGGAGGGGTTCCCGAGCGGCCAAAGGGATCAGACTGTAAATCTGACGGCTCTGCCTTCGGAGGTTCGAATCCTCCCCCCTCCACCAGCCTGCATCCACCGGGCCTGGCACGCGGGGGTGAGCGGACCCGGAGTGCGGTGCGGGTTGGCGGGTGATACACGCGGGTGTAGTTCAATGGTAGAACTTCAGCCTTCCAAGCTGATAGCGTGGGTTCGATTCCCATCACCCGCTCCAGTTCCGGCGGGATCGGGCCGCCTTGAAGTGCAGGAGTATGGAACATTGCCCATATAGCTCAGTCGGTAGAGCACTTCCTTGGTAAGGAAGAGGTCATCGGTTCGATTCCGATTATGGGCTCCAGATCCGGATGACTCGCGCTGTCCGCGGGCGGTTCTGGGTGGTGGAATGGCAGGCAAGAAAACAACCACGAGGTACCAAAGGTGTCCAAGGGAAAATTTGAGCGCACGAAACCCCACCTGAACGTGGGGACCATCGGCCACGTGGACCACGGCAAGACGACCCTTACTGCGGCGCTGACCAAGGTCCTGTCCGCCAAGTTCGGCGGCGAGTTCAAGGCGTACGACCAGATCGACAACGCCCCCGAGGAGCGCGAGCGCGGCATTACCATCGCCACGGCCCACGTCGAGTACGAGACCGCCAAGCGCCACTATGCCCATGTCGACTGCCCCGGGCATGCCGACTACGTGAAGAACATGATTACGGGTGCCGCCCAGATGGACGGCGCCATCCTGGTGGTGAGTGCTGCCGACGGTCCCATGCCCCAGACGCGCGAGCATATCCTGCTTGCCCGCCAGGTGGGTGTGCCCTATATCGTCGTCTTCCTCAACAAGGCCGACATGGTCGATGACAAGGAGCTGCTCGAACTCGTCGAGATGGAAGTGCGCGAGCTGCTGTCGAAATACGATTTCCCGGGTGACGATACCCCGATCATCGTCGGCAGCGCCCTGAAGGCGCTCGAAGGCGATCAGAGCGAGATCGGCGAGCCGGCCATCATGAGGCTGGCCGATGCCCTCGACTCCTACATCCCCCAGCCCAAGCGCGCCGTCGACGGCACCTTCCTCATGCCGGTCGAAGACGTTTTCTCGATTTCCGGACGCGGCACCGTGGTCACGGGGCGTATCGAGCGCGGTGTGGTCAAAGTGGGCGATGAAGTCGAGATCGTCGGCCTGAAGGACACCCAGAAGACCACCGTCACCGGCGTGGAGATGTTCCGCAAGCTCCTCGACCAGGGTGAGGCAGGCGACAACGTCGGGGTGCTGCTGCGCGGCACCAAGCGCGAGGAGGTCGAGCGTGGCCAGGTGCTTTCCAAGCCCGGCTCCATCACCCCGCACACCAAGTTCGAAGCCGAGGTCTACGTGTTGTCGAAGGAGGAAGGTGGCCGCCATACGCCGTTTTTCAATGGCTACCGCCCGCAGTTCTACTTTCGCACCACCGACGTCACCGGAGCGGTCGATCTGCCGCAGGGTACCGAGATGGTCATGCCCGGCGACAACATCAAGATGACCATCACCCTGATCAACCCGGTTGCCATGGAAGACGGCCTGCGCTTCGCCATTCGTGAGGGCGGACGCACCGTGGGGGCGGGTGTGGTGGCGAAGATTATCCAGTAGGGGCAGAGGGCCCGGCGGCAAGAAAAGGCTGCGTTGGTCCGGTTCCGCAAGGGTCCGGGACATCGTGGGTTTGAAGCAGGACTCCAGATTCAAAGGCCAGTAGCTCAATTGGCAGAGCGGCGGTCTCCAAAACCGCAGGTTGGGGGTTCGATTCCCTCCTGGCCTGCCAGAGTCCGAATGCCCTGATTGCAAAGGATTTTGTGTGTTAATGGCAGATAGACTCAAGCTATCTTTGGCGATGCTGATCCTCGCGGGCGGTGTCGGAGGATACTATTACCTCGCAGCCAAGCCGGATTCGATCCGGGTGGCGATCGTGCTCGTTTGCGCCATTGCGGGCGCACTCGTGGCACTGCAGACTGCGCCGGGACGTGCGGTCTGGGAATTCGCAAAGGGATCGCGTGCCGAGCTGCGTAAAGTGGTATGGCCGACGCGCAAGGAGGCGGTCCAGGTTACCCTGGTGGTGATTGCCATGGTGATCACGACCGCACTGTTTCTGTGGGTAGTCGACCTGGGCCTGACCGTAGCGATCAAAGCCTTGACCGGACAGGGGTCCTCGTAATGACAATGCGGTGGTATGTGGTACACACGTTTTCCGGTTTCGAAAAGCAGGTCCAGCGTTCGCTGAAGGAACATATCAAGCGCGCCGCCATGGACGAGCAATTCGGCGAGATCCTTGTGCCTACCGAGGAGATTGTCGAAATGAAGAGCGGCGAGAAGCGCACCAGCGAACGCAAGTTCTTTCCGGGCTACGTGCTGGTCAAGATGGAGATGAATGACGATACCTGGCACCTGGTGAAGAACGTGCCGAAGGTAAGCGGCTTCATTGGCGGGTCGGGCACGAAGCCTACGCCGATCTCCGACAAGGAAGCACAGTCAATCCTGCAGCAGGTGCAGGAAGGCGTGGAAAAGCCCAGGCCCAAGTTCTCGTTTGCGCCGGGCGAGCTGGTGCGGATTGTCGACGGTCCGTTCATGGATTTCAACGGGACCGTCGAGGACGTGAATTTCGAAAAGAACAAATTGCGTGTCACGGTGTCGATATTCGGGCGGCTGACACCCGTTGAGCTGGAGTTCAGTCAGGTCGAAAAGGGTTAGCGGTGAACGGTGTGCAGGGCGGACCGGGTTGTCCGCTATGCGCGCACGGTTCTGGTTCGGGGAGCGCCGCACGGCGCGATTGCACCCATTGGAGCGAAGGTAAATGGCAAAGAAGATAGACGCGTACATCAAGCTGCAGGTTGCGGCCGGTCAGGCGAATCCCAGTCCGCCCGTGGGGCCGGCGCTCGGACAGCGCGGTCTCAACATCATGGAATTCTGCAAGGCGTTCAATGCCCAGACCAAGGACATGGAGCCGGGAACGCCGGTCCCGGTCATCATTACGGTCTTCAGCGACAAGAGCTTCACATTCATCCGAAAGACGCCGCCGGCAACGATACTGCTCAAGAAGGCCGCGGGCATCGAGAGCGGCAGCAAGACCCCTCATACCCATAAGGTCGGCAAGGTTACGCGCGCCCAGCTTGAGGAAATCGCCAAGATCAAGATGGCGGATCTCAATGCGCATGATCTGGACGCCGCAGTGAAAATCATTGCCGGCAGCGCCCGCAGCATCGGCATAGAGACGGAAGGGGTGTGACATGGCGGATGCTAAGGCAGTGAAACTGAGCAAACGTATGCAGGCGACGGTCGGCAAGGTCCAGCGCGGACGGCAGTACCCGCTTGACGAGGCACTGACGCTCATCCGGCAGACAGCGACCGCGAAGTTCGACGAATCGGTGGACGTGGCCATCAATCTCGGCGTGGATGCCAAGAAGTCCGACCAGAACGTGCGTGGCAGCGCGCTCATGCCGCGCGGCACGGGCAAGAGCGTGCGTGTGGCGGTATTCGCGGAAGGCGCGGTTGGCGAAGCGGCCAAGAAGGCCGGGGCCGATATCGTGGGGTTCCAGGATCTGGCCGACCGGATCAAGGGCGGACAGATCGAGTTCGATGTGGTGATTGCCACCCCTGAGGCCATGCGCATCGTCGGCCAGCTGGGCCAGATCCTCGGGCCGCGCGGGCTCATGCCGAACCCGAAGGTCGGCACGGTCACGCCGAACGTTGTGAAAGCCGTCGAGAATGCCAAGGCCGGTCAGGTGCAGTTCCGCATCGACAAGGCGGGGATCCTGCATTGCTCCATCGGCAAGGCTTCCTTCGAGCCGGAAGCGCTCAAGGACAATCTCGCGGCACTGCTGGCGGCCGTGAATAAGGCCAAGCCGGCTACCGCGAAGGGCGTGTTCATAAAGAAGCTTACGCTGTCCACGACCATGGGTCCGGGGATCGGCGTCGAACAGTCGTCGCTGCCTCTGTAGCCACGCGGCAGCGCACCGGATGCCTCAATCGAACGGGGCAGACCGGGATTAGGGCTTTGGGCCGCCGGAACCGTTTTCCGGCGGACGGGTCCGCAGCCAGTCAGGAGCGGATTCCACCGGCGCACGAACCGTGCGTCCAGACCCGGTGAGACCGGGTCTGTCAAAGACCGCAGGTGCGGTGTGTAGTGTTTCACCGCTTAATGGGCCGGACCGCGAGGTCTTCTGCCTGCGCAGACGGTGCACCCGATGACAGGGTTTATCCTGAATACGGTCACCGCAATAGAGCAGTGTTGTTTGATCGGAGGTGGCTCGTATGAGTCTTAGTATGGAGCAGAAGCAGGCCATGGTCGCCGAAGTGTCCGGGGTATTGGCGGACTCGCAGGCGGCTATTGTGGCCGAGTACCGCGGTCTGACCGTGGCACAGATGACCGATCTGCGCGCCAGGGCGCGCAAGGCCGGAGTCTATGTGCGTGTGGTCAAGAATACGCTGGTGCGGCGCGCCGTTGCCGGATCACCGTTCGAATGCCTCAAGGACCATCTCACCGGTCCGCTGGCGTTTGCAGCGTCCCAGGATCCGGTTGCCGTGGCAAAGCTGCTGGTGGACTTTGCCAAGGACAACGACAAGCTGCGTGTAATGACGGGAAGCATGGGTGGCAGGCTGATATCGGGTGCCGAAATGCAGGCCCTCGCCAGACTGCCTGGCCGCGAGGTGCTGCTTTCCATGCTGCTCGGCACCATGCGTGCGCCGGTGCAGAAGTTTGTCCAGACGCTGAACGAGGTGCCGGCGAAGTTCGTGCGTACCCTCGCAGCGGTGCGCGACCAGAAACAGGCCGCTGCTTGATAATCGATTACTTCAGACCAAGTTTTCAGGAGACCAGTCATGGCAGTATCCAAGCAAGAGATCATTGATTCCATCGGCAGCATGTCGGTGCTCGACCTGTCCGAACTCATCAAGGAGATGGAAGAGAAATTCGGCGTGTCCGCCGCCGCTGCGGCCGTGGCCGTGGCCGCGCCGGCAGCCGGTGGCGCAGCCCCGGCGGCCGAGGCCAAGACCGAGTTCGATGTCATTCTGGCGGCCGTCGGCGACAACAAGGTGGGCGTCATCAAGGCGGTGCGTGCCGTCACCAGCCTCGGCCTGAAAGAGGCCAAGGACCTGGTCGAATCGGCTCCGGCCACGGTGAAGGAAGCGGTGGCGAAGGCCGATGCCGAGAAGATGAAGAAGGAACTGGAAGCGGCCGGCGCCAAGGTCGAGCTTAAGTAAGAAAGCGTGCCGCTGGTCGGCATGCATTCCTGTCTCAAAGTCGTACCGCGTGATCGCGACGCGGGTGCTTCGAAAGCGGGTTAGGGCTGGTGGCGCGCGCCACCGGCCTTTTCCCGTTTCTGATGGAACGCGGTAACGCTCCCGGTGACCCGAACCGGACGGCGGCTGGATTGTCCCATGGGCTCTCAGAGCCGAGGAAAATGATGACCTACTCATTCACCGAAAAGAAACGCATTCGCAAGACCTTTGGCAGGCGCCCGAGCATCTTGCGTGTACCCAATCTGCTGGCTACTCAGAAGGATTCCTACCGCAGGTTCCTTCAGGCCGACGTGCCCCCGGAGCAGCGCATCGACCAGGGTCTGCAGGCGGCGTTCAAGTCGGTGTTTCCGATCGAGAGCTACAACGGCGACGTAGCCCTGGAGTTCGTGAGCTACCGGCTTGGCGTGCCGCCGTTCGACGTGAAGGAATGTCAGCAGCGCGGCCTGATTTTCGCCGCGCCACTGCGCGTTCTGCTGCGGCTTGTGGTGTTCAACAAGGATGAGGGTGCCGGCACCAAGACCGTGCGTGACATCAAGGAACAGGAAGTGTACATGGGCGAAATCCCGCTCATGACCGACAACGGCACGTTCGTGATCAACGGCACTGAGCGTGTGGTCGTGTCGCAGCTGCATCGCAGTCCCGGTGTGTTCTTCGACCACGACTACGGCAAGACCCACTCTTCCGGCAAGCTGCTGTTCTCGGCGCGCATCATCCCCTACCGCGGATCCTGGCTGGATTTCGAGTTCGACCCCAAGGATCTGCTGTACGTGCGCATCGACCGCCGGCGCAAGCTCCCTGCGACGGTCCTGCTGCGGGCGCTCGGAATGACCACCCAGGAGATTCTGGCGACATTCTTCGAGACCGACACATTTGTTCTGGACGGCGGGGAGATCCGCCTCGAACTGATCCCGGCGCGCCTGCGCGGCGAGCAGGTGGATTTCGACATCAAGACATCCAAGGGTGAGGTCATCGTCGAGGCCGGCCGGCGCATCACTGCACGGCACGTGCGCGAGATCGAGAAATTCAAGCTCAAGCACCTTGTGGTGTCCGATACCTTCCTCGTCGGGCGCTCGCTTGCCGAGGACATCGTTGACCGCTCCAGCGGTGAGGTCATCGCCCAGGCGAATGACGTCGTGTCCCGGGAGGTCCTGGAGAAGCTGGTTGCGGCGGGCATCGGGGAGGTCAAGACACTCTATACGAACGATCTCGATCGCGGCCCCTTTATCGCCGATACCTTGCGCGTCGATTCCACGCGCGATGCCCTGGAGGCGCAGATCGAAATCTACCGGATGATGCGTCCGGGTGAGCCGCCGACGCGCGATGCTGCCCAGAACCTGTTCAACAGTCTGTTTTTCAGCCTCGACCGCTATGACCTGTCGGGCGTGGGCCGGATGAAATTCAACCGTCGTCTGAGTCGCCAGAGCGACGAAGGACCCGGCATCCTCAGCAAGGATGACATCGTGGATGTCATGAAGGTGCTGATAGGCCTGAAGAACGGGCAGGGTGAAATCGATGACATCGACCACCTTGGCAATCGCCGCGTGCGTTCGGTCGGCGAGCTGGCGGAAAATCAGTTCCGCGTGGGCCTGGTGCGTGTTGAACGTGCCGTGAAGGAGCGTCTGAGCCTGGCGGAGTCCGAAGGGCTCATGCCGCAGGAGCTCATCAATGCCAAGCCGGTTTCGGCGGTCATCAAGGAGTTCTTCGGTTCCTCGCAGCTGTCGCAGTTCATGGACCAGACAAATCCGCTGTCCGAGGTGACCCACAAGCGCCGCGTTTCGGCGCTCGGGCCGGGCGGCCTCACGCGCGAACGCGCCGGGTTCGAAGTGCGCGACGTGCACCCCACCCATTATGGACGCGTGTGTCCGATTGAAACGCCAGAGGGCCCGAATATCGGCCTCATCAATTCGCTCGCGGTCTATGCCCGCACCAACGAGTATGGCTTTCTGGAGACCCCGTACCGCAAGGTGGTGGACAGCCGTGTCACCGACCAGATCGACTATCTGTCGGCAATCGAGGAAGGAAAATTCGTGATTGCCCAGGCGAACGCGGCAGTCGACGAAAAGGGCAATCTGCAGGGTGATATCGTGTCGTGTCGCCACAAGAACGAATTCACCCTGTCCACGGTGGAGAAGGTCGACTACATCGACGTGGCGCCTTCGCAGATCGTTTCGGTCGCGGCTTCGCTGATCCCGTTCCTCGAGCATGACGATGCGAACCGTGCGCTGATGGGTTCCAACATGCAGCGCCAGGCGGTACCGACGCTGCGTACCGAGAAGCCGCTCGTGGGCACGGGCATCGAAGGCATCGTGGCCATCGACTCCGGCGTGACGGTCGTAGCGCGCCGCGGCGGCATCGTAGACTCGGTCGACGCCGGCCGTATCGTGGTGCGGGTCAACGACGAAGAAGCCCGGCCGGGCGAGGCGGGCGTTGATATCTACAACCTTATCAAGTACACCCGTTCCAACCAGAACACCAACATCAACCAGCGTCCGCTGGTGAAGGTCGGCGATCAGATCGCGAAGGGTGATGTCCTGGCAGACGGCCCGTCTACAGACATGGGCGAGCTCGCGCTCGGGCGCAACATCCTGGTGGCCTTCATGCCGTGGAACGGCTACAACTTCGAGGATTCGATCCTGATCTCGGAGCGTGTGGTGGAGGAGGACTATTTCACCACCATACACATCGAGGAACTCAATACCGTGTCGCGCGACACGAAGCTCGGACCCGAGGAAATCACGCGCGACATTCCGAATGTCGGCGAAGCGGCATTGGCGAAGCTCGACGAGTCCGGCATCGTGTACATCGGTGCGGAAGTGAACCCGGGCGACATCCTGGTAGGCAAGGTCACGCCCAAGGGCGAGACCCAGCTGACACCGGAGGAAAAGCTGCTGCGTGCGATTTTCGGGGAAAAGGCTTCCGATGTGAAGGATACCTCGCTGCGCCTTCCTTCCGGCATGTCCGGGACGGTGATCGACGTGCAGGTGTTCACGCGCGACGGCATAGAGAAGGATGCACGCGCCAAGGCCAATGAGCAGGCCGAGCTGGCACGTGTCAAGAAGGACCTGCAGGACCAGTATCGCATTGTCGAGGATGATGCTTACGCGCGCATCGAGCGGCTGCTGACCGGCAAGACCGCCGATGGCGGGCCGTCGGGCCTGGCGGCTGGCGACAAGATCACCAAGAACTATCTCACCGATCTCGCGCGTGCCAAGTGGTTCGAGATCCGGCTGCGGAACGAGGAAGTGAACGAGACCCTGGAGCAGATCCGCAACCAGCTGGCGAGTCAGAAGTTGCATTTCGACCAGCTGCTCGAGGAGAAGCGCAGCAAACTCACGTCCGGCGACGATCTGCCGCCCGGCGTGCTCAAAATGGTCAAGGTGCACGTTGCCGTCAAGCGCCGCCTGCAGCCGGGCGACAAGATGGCCGGACGCCATGGAAACAAGGGTGTCATCTCGCGCATCGTTCCGGTCGAGGATATGCCGCACATGGCCGACGGAACTCCAGTCGACATCGTGCTCAATCCGCTCGGCGTGCCGTCGCGCATGAACGTCGGGCAGGTGCTCGAGACCCATCTCGGATGGGCGGCACACGAGCTCGGTCGCAAGATAGGGCAGATGCTCGAACAGCAGACCAGGGCCGACGTCCTGCGCGGGTTCGTGGACAAGGTCTACAACCACAGCGGCAAGAAGGAGGACATCAAGTCCCTGAGCGATGCCGAAGTCGCGGATCTGGCGTACAACCTGCGCAATGGCGTGCCAGTTGCAACCCCGGTGTTCGATGGTGCGACCGAGGAAGAGATCAAGGACATGCTCGAGCTTGCGGGTCTGCCGCGGTCCGGACAGACCACCCTCTACGACGGACGCACCGGCGAGCCCTTCGATCGTCCGATCACCGTGGGGTATATGTACATCCTGAAGCTGAATCATCTGGTCGACGACAAGATGCATGCTCGCTCCACGGGCCCGTACTCGCTGGTTACCCAGCAGCCGCTCGGCGGCAAGGCCCAGTTCGGAGGCCAGCGCTTCGGCGAAATGGAGGTATGGGCGCTCGAGGCCTACGGCGCCGCCTATACGCTGCAGGAGATGCTTACCGTCAAGTCGGACGACGTGACGGGCCGTACCAAGATGTTCGAGAACATCGTCAAGGGCGATCACCGCATGGAGGCAGGCATGCCGGAATCCTTCAACGTGCTGATAAAGGAGATTCGCTCTCTCGGTATCGACATCGAGCTGGAGCAGGACTGACATGGGCGGCAGGAAGGCTTGCCCGGGCCGGCGACAGGCCGCACGGCACTGGTACATGCGCGTACATTGAGGAGTTACGACATTGAAAGATCTATTCAACCTGTTTAAGCAGTCGGGAAAGAACGAGGATTTCGACGCCATCCGCATCGGGCTGGCGTCGCCGGAGAAGATCCGCTCCTGGTCGTTCGGAGAGGTGAAAAAGCCGGAGACCATCAATTACCGCACGTTCAAACCGGAGCGGGACGGTCTGTTCTGTGCCAAGATTTTCGGCCCGATCAAGGATTACGAGTGCCTTTGCGGCAAGTACAAGCGCCTCAAGCATCGCGGTGTGATCTGCGAGAAGTGCGGCGTGGAAGTGACGCTGTCGAAGGTGCGGCGCGAGCGCATGGGTCATATCGAACTCGCGAGCCCGGTAGCGCACATCTGGTTCCTGAAGTCCCTGCCTTCGCGTATGGGTCTGATGCTCGACATGACGCTGCGCGACATCGAGCGCGTGCTCTATTTCGAGGCCTACGTGGTGGTCGATCCCGGCATGACGCCGCTCGAGCGTGGCAGCCTCATGTCCGAAGATGCCTACCTCGAGGCAATCGAGCAGTACGGCGATGAGTTCGATGCGCGCATGGGCGCGGAGGCCATCCGGGATCTGCTGAAGTCCATAGACCTGGAGGCCGAGGCGACCAAGCTGCGCGACGAGCTTGCCGGAACCAGCTCCGAAACCAAGATCAAGAAACTCGCCAAGCGTCTCAAGGTGGTCGAGGCCTTCCTGAATTCCGGCAACAAGCCGGAGTGGATGGTGCTCGAGATCCTGCCGGTGCTGCCACCGGAGCTGCGTCCGCTGGTGCCGCTCGATGGCGGCCGCTTTGCGACCTCGGATCTCAACGATCTGTATCGGCGCGTCATCAACCGCAACAATCGCCTCAAGCGGCTTCTGGACCTCAACGCCCCGGACATCATCGTGCGCAACGAGAAGCGCATGCTGCAGGAAGCCGTTGACGCACTGCTCGACAACGGACGCCGCGGCAAGGCGATCACCGGTGCCAACAAGCGCCAGCTCAAGTCGCTGGCCGACATGATCAAGGGCAAGCAGGGGCGCTTCCGCCAGAACCTGCTGGGCAAGCGCGTCGACTACTCGGGACGCTCCGTGATCGTGGTAGGACCCACGCTGAAGCTCCATCAGTGCGGTCTGCCAAAGAAGATGGCCCTCGAGCTGTTCAAGCCGTTCATTTTCAGCAAGCTGGAGATGCGCGGTCTGGCCACAACCATCAAGCTCGCGAAAAAGATGGTGGAGCAGGCAAGTCCGGAAGTCTGGGACATCCTGGAGGAGGTCATCCGCGAGCACCCTGTGCTGCTGAATCGGGCGCCCACCCTGCATCGTCTGGGCATCCAGGCGTTCGAGCCGGTGCTCATCGAGGGCAAGGCCATACAGCTGCATCCGCTGGTGTGCGCGGCCTACAACGCGGACTTCGACGGCGACCAGATGGCAGTACACATCCCGCTGTCGCTCGAAGCCCAGCTGGAAGCGCGCACGCTCATGATGTCGACCAACAATGCGCTCTCTCCCGCCAACGGCGACCCCATCATTGTCCCGTCGCAGGATATCGTGCTGGGTCTGTACTACATGACACGCATCAAGCTCAACGTTCAGGGCGAGGGCGCGGCGTTCTCCGACGTGACTGAAGTTCATCGTGCCTATGAATCGCGCCAGGTGTCGCTGCATGCGCGGGTGAAGGTGCGCATCCGCGAAGTGCGCGTGGCACACGACGGAAGCCGCAGCGAGACCTTCAAGCTCTACGACACCACCGTGGGCCGCTCGCTGCTGTCCGAGATCCTGCCGGAGGGGCTGCCTTTTGAGCTCATCAACCGCGAACTCAAGAAGAAGAACATTTCCGAGCTCATCAACTCGTGTTACCGCAACGTCGGTCTCAAGGCCACGGTCATCTTTGCAGACCAGCTGATGTACACCGGCTTCGCCTATGCGGCGCGCGCCGGCATATCGATTGGTGTGGACGACATGGTGACGCCGTCGGAGAAGGCCGAGATCATCGGTGCCGCCGAAACCGAGGTGAAGGGCATCCAGAATCAGTATGCCTCGGGGCTGTTGACCGACGGCGAGCGCTACAACAAGGTGGTCGATATCTGGACCCGCACCAGTGAGAAGGTCGCCAAGTCCATGATGGACAAGCTGGGAACGGAGGAAGTCGCCGATGCCCAGGGCAAGACCGTCAGGCAGGACTCCTTCAATTCGATCTACATGATGGCAGACTCCGGTGCACGCGGCAGCGCCGCCCAGATCCGGCAGCTTGCCGGAATGCGCGGCCTGATGGCCAAGCCGGACGGCTCCATCATCGAGACCCCGATTACCGCGAATTTCCGGGAAGGCCTGAACGTGCTGCAGTACTTCATCTCTACGCACGGCGCGCGCAAGGGTCTCGCTGATACGGCGCTCAAGACAGCCAATTCCGGCTACCTGACCCGGCGTCTGGTGGATGTGTGCCAGGACCTGGTGGTGACGGAGGATGACTGTGGAACCACGCAGGGTGTAATCAAATCGGCGCTGGTGGAAGGCGGTGAAATCGTGGTGCCGCTGCGCGACCGCATCCTTGGACGCGTCGTCATCGGTGACATCACTGATTCTGCAAACAGCGAAGTGCTCGTGCCCAACGGCACGATGCTGGACGAAAAGCTGGTCGCACTTCTCGATGAGCGCAATGTCGATCAGGTTCTGACGCGTTCGCCGGTGACCTGTGAGACCCGCTACGGCATCTGTGCCAAGTGCTATGGTCGCGATCTCGGACGCGGGCATCTGGTGAACCTGGGCGAGGCGGTTGGCGTCATTGCCGCGCAGTCCATCGGCGAGCCCGGTACCCAGCTCACCATGCGCACGTTCCACATCGGTGGTGCCGCCTCGCGCGTGACGGCCACCAGCAACATCGAGGTCAGAACCTCGGGGACCGTGCGGCTGAACAACATAAAGCTGGTCAAGCATTCCGGGGGCCACAACGTTGCCGTGTCCCGCTCCGGAGAACTGGTGATACAGGACGAGCAGGGACGCGACCGTGAGCGCTACAAGATTCCGTACGGCGCGGTGCTTACCATCAACGACAAGGACCGGGTGAAGGCCGGCATGGTGGTTGCCAACTGGGATCCACACACCCACCCGATCATCACCGAAGTCGCGGGCAAGGTCGCGTTTTCCGACCTGATCGACGGTGTGACGGTCAACCGTCAGACCGACGAGGTCACGGGTCTGAGCACGTATGTGGTGCTGGATCCGAAGCAGCGTGCCGGCGGCAAGAATATCCGCCCGATGATCAGCCTGGTCGATGCGGCCGGCAAGGGCCTGAATATCGCCGGTACCGATATCCCCGCTAAGTACATGCTGCCGGCAGGCGCGATCATCACGGTCGAGGACGGTTCCAAGGTCGGCGTCGGCGACGTGCTGGCGCGCATCCCGCAGGAAACTTCCAAGACCCGTGATATCACCGGTGGTCTGCCGCGGGTGGCCGAGTTGTTCGAGGCACGCAAGGCGAAGGATCATGCCATCCTGGCCGAAACCAGCGGCATCGTGTCTTTCGGCAAGGACACCAAGGGCAAGCAGCGTCTGGTCATCACCGACAAGGATGGACAGGAGCATGAATACCTGATCCCGAAGGGACGCCACATAACGGTGTTCGAGGGCGAAACCGTGGAGCAGGGCGAAGTGATCGTGGACGGATCTCCGGTGTCGGCCGATATCCTGCGCCTGCTCGGTGTCGAGGCGCTGGCCAACTACATCGTGGATGAAGTGCAGGACGTGTACCGGCTGCAGGGCGTCAAGATCAACGACAAGCATATCGAAGTGATCGTCCGCCAGATGCTGCGCAAGGTGCGGGTGGAGGAGCCAGGGGAAACCCAGTTCCTGCCGGGCGAACAGGTCGAACGTGCCCGCCTGCTCGAAGAGAACGAGACGGTGGAGACCGGCGGCAAGAAGCCGGCGACCTACGACCGCGTGTTGCTCGGAATCACCAAGGCGTCGCTGTCAACCGAGTCGTTCATCTCGGCGGCTTCCTTCCAGGAAACCACGCGGGTGCTGACCGAAGCAGCCATTACCGGCAAGAGCGACCGCCTGCGCGGGCTCAAGGAGAACGTGATCGTGGGGCGCCTGATCCCCGCCGGAACCGGGCTCGCCTATCACCAGGACAGGCGGCGCCGGCGCAAGGAGCAGCAGCAGGAAGCGGTATCGCTGCAGCAGACGCTGAGTGGAACCAAGGGCAAGGCGGCTTTGAGCGAGGGAGGCGAAGAAGCGGCGACAGCCTGATCCGGGACGGAGCTTGCCGGTACGGGGCCACGGAACGGCTTGACACGGCAGGGGCACTTGCCTAGAATCGCGCCCCTCTGACAGGCCGGAGCAAGCCGGCCTGTCGTTCGTTTTTGGGCCAGAGAGTTCAGCATAATGCCAACGATTAACCAGCTGGTGCGCAGGCCGCGCACCCGGATGACGAAGAAGACGACGGTGCCGGCATTGCAGGCCTGCCCGCAGCGGCGCGGTGTGTGTACGCGCGTCTACACCACGACGCCGAAGAAGCCGAATTCGGCACTGCGCAAAGTAGCGCGCGTGCGCCTGACCAACGGTTATGAAGTCACCAGTTACATCGGTGGCGAAGGCCACAACCTTCAGGAGCATTCGGTAGTCCTGATCCGTGGCGGGCGCGTGAAGGATTTGCCGGGCGTTCGCTATCACACCGTTCGCGGCACCCTGGATACCGCCGGTGTCAATGATCGCCGCCAGGGGCGTTCGAAGTACGGGGCCAAGCGTCCGAAGTCGTAACGGCAGTCCGATTTGCAATGCCGCCGCACGGAGTACGGTGCGGCGTTTTGTTCTGGTTTGCACAGGCCCGCATACGGCAGCCTTAACGGCCGGGAAGCGATACCTAATATATAGACGTTTGTAACATCATCCTTAAAGAAAGAGCTGCGCCATGCCAAGACGAAGAGAAGTTCCGAAGCGCCCGGTCACGCCTGATCCGAAGTTCAGCAGCGAATCGGTTGCCAAGTTCATGAGCGTGATCATGCGTAGCGGCAAGAAGTCGGTGGCCGAGAAGATCGTATACGGAGCCCTCGACATCATTGCGGAGAAGACCAAGTCCGATCCGCTGCAGCTGTTCGGCCAAGCCATCGACAATCTGCGTCCGCTGGTCGAGGTCAAGAGCCGGCGTGTCGGCGGTGCAACCTATCAGGTTCCGGTCGAAGTGCGTCCGGCGCGCCAGACGGCGTTGGCGATGCGCTGGGTGACCGACGCGGCCCGTGCGCGCGGCGAGAAATCCATGGGCGCGCGGCTGGCTGCGGAATTGCTCGATGCCGCAGAGAAGCGCGGCAATGCCATGAAGAAGCGCGAAGATGTCCACCGCATGGCGGAGGCCAACAAGGCGTTCTCCCACTACCGCTGGTAACTGGTACGAACACCGTTTTGACCAACAAGGATTAGCAACGTGGCACGCAACACCCCAATAGAACGCTACCGCAATATCGGCATCATGGCGCACATCGATGCCGGTAAGACGACGACCACCGAACGCGTGCTGTTCTACACGGGTGTGTCCCACAAGATCGGCGAAGTGCACGAAGGCACGGCGGTCATGGACTGGATGGAGCAGGAGCAGGAGCGTGGAATCACCATCACGTCGGCTGCGACCACCTGTTTCTGGAAGGGCATGGACCAGAAGCTGCCGGAGCATCGGATCAATATCATCGACACGCCCGGGCACGTGGACTTCACCATCGAGGTCGAGCGGTCGTTGCGGGTTCTCGACGGGGCCTGCTTCCTGCTGTGTGCAGTCGGCGGCGTGGAGCCGCAGTCGGAAACCGTATGGCGCCAGGCCAACAAGTACGGCGTTCCGCGTCTTGCGTTCGTGAACAAGATGGACCGTGCCGGCGCCAACTTCATGCGCGTAGTGGGCCAGATCAAGTCGCGTCTGGGTGCAAACCCGATTCCGATCCAGCTGCCGATCGGCGCCGAGGAGCACTATAAGGGCGTGGTGGACCTGGTGAAGATGCGTGCGATCTACTGGGACGACAGCACCCAGGGCATGAAGTTCGAGGAGCGCGAGATCCCGGCGGACATGCTGGATCAATGCAAGAAGGCGCGCGAGGTCATGGTCGAGGCTGCGGCCGAATCTTCCGAAGAGCTGATGGACAAGTATCTCAACGAGGGCGACCTCACCTCGGAGGAAGTCAAGAAGGGTCTGCGCGCCCGCAACCTGTTGTCTGAAATCATTGTCGTAACCTGCGGCTCGGCGTTTAAAAACAAGGGCGTGCAGGCGATGCTGGATGCCGTGATCGATTACCTTCCGGCGCCGAGCGAGCGGCCGGCCATCAAGGGCCATCTGGACGACAAGGACGAGACGCTGGCCGAGCGCCACGCGAGCGACGACGAGCCTTTCGCGGCACTGGCGTTCAAGATCGCCACGGATCCTTACGTCGGTCAGCTGGTGTTTTTCCGTGTGTACTCCGGGGTGCTGAATTCCGGCGACAGCGTCTACAACCCGGTCAAGCATCGCAAGGAACGCATCGGGCGGCTGCTGCAGATGCACGCCAATACGCGCGAGGAAATCAAGGAAGTCCGCGCTGGCGACATCGCCGCGGCCGTCGGGATCAAGGACGTGACCACGGGCGACACGCTGTGCGCCTTGGATAACATCATCACCCTGGAGCGCATGGAGTTCCCGGATCCTGTGATCTCGCAGGCAGTGGAGCCGAAGACCAAGGCAGACCAGGAGAAGATGGGTATCGCGCTTTCGCGCCTGGCGCAGGAAGATCCGTCGTTCCGGGTGCGTACCGACGAAGAGTCCGGTCAAACGATCATCTCCGGAATGGGCGAACTGCATCTGGAAATCATCGTCGATCGCATGAAGCGTGAATTCGGGGTCGAGGCCAATGTCGGCAAGCCGCAGGTGGCCTACCGCGAGACGATCCGCAAGCCGGTCGAGCAGGAACACAAGTATGCCAAGCAGTCCGGCGGCCGCGGCCAGTACGGACACGTCTATCTGCGCCTTGAGCCGCAGGAACTGGGCAAGGGTTTCGAGTTTGTCGACGGCATCAAGGGTGGCGTGGTGCCGCGCGAGTTCATCCCGGCGGTGCGCAAGGGCGTGGAAGAGGCGCTCACCCGCGGCATCATCGCGGGCTATCCGGTGGTGGACGTGAAGGTGACGCTGTACGACGGTTCGTACCACGAAGTGGATTCGAACGAAAACGCGTTCAAGATGGCGGCCATCATGGCGTTCCGTGAAGGCGCCCAGAAGGCCAGTCCGATCGTGCTTGAGCCCATCATGGCGGTGGAAGTGGTAACACCGGAGGAATACATGGGCAGCGTCAACGGTGATCTGAGCTCCCGCCGCGGCGTGATTCTCGGCATGGAGGATGTTCCTGCCGGCAAGGTGATCCGCGCCGAGGTCCCGCTTGCCGAAATGTTCGGGTATGCCACCAGCCTGCGGTCGGCCACCCAGGGCAGGGCCACGTATACCATGGAGTTCAAGAAGTACGCGCTGGCGCCGAACGCGGTGATTAAGAAGGCAAGCTAGCGGTTTTTTGCGACCAACAACCACGAGGTACCAAAGGTGTCCAAGGGAAAATTTGAGCGCACGAAACCCCACCTGAACGTGGGGACCATCGGCCACGTGGACCACGGCAAGACGACCCTTACTGCGGCGCTGACCAAGGTCCTGTCCGCCAAGTTCGGCGGCGAGTTCAAGGCGTACGACCAGATCGACAACGCCCCCGAGGAGCGCGAGCGCGGCATTACCATCGCCACGGCCCACGTCGAGTACGAGACCGCCAAGCGCCACTATGCCCATGTCGACTGCCCCGGGCATGCCGACTACGTGAAGAACATGATTACGGGTGCCGCCCAGATGGACGGCGCCATCCTGGTGGTGAGTGCTGCCGACGGTCCCATGCCCCAGACGCGCGAGCATATCCTGCTTGCCCGCCAGGTGGGTGTGCCCTATATCGTCGTCTTCCTCAACAAGGCCGACATGGTCGATGACAAGGAGCTGCTCGAACTCGTCGAGATGGAAGTGCGCGAGCTGCTGTCGAAATACGATTTCCCGGGTGACGATACCCCGATCATCGTCGGCAGCGCCCTGAAGGCGCTCGAAGGCGATCAGAGCGAGATCGGCGAGCCGGCCATCATGAGGCTGGCCGATGCCCTCGACTCCTACATCCCCCAGCCCAAGCGCGCCGTCGACGGCACCTTCCTCATGCCGGTCGAAGACGTTTTCTCGATTTCCGGACGCGGCACCGTGGTCACGGGGCGTATCGAGCGCGGTGTGGTCAAAGTGGGCGATGAAGTCGAGATCGTCGGCCTGAAGGACACCCAGAAGACCACCGTCACCGGCGTGGAGATGTTCCGCAAGCTCCTCGACCAGGGTGAGGCAGGCGACAACGTCGGGGTGCTGCTGCGCGGCACCAAGCGCGAGGAGGTCGAGCGTGGCCAGGTGCTTTCCAAGCCCGGCTCCATCACCCCGCACACCAAGTTCGAAGCCGAGGTCTACGTGTTGTCGAAGGAGGAAGGTGGCCGCCATACGCCGTTTTTCAATGGCTACCGCCCGCAGTTCTACTTTCGCACCACCGACGTCACCGGAGCGGTCGATCTGCCGCAGGGTACCGAGATGGTCATGCCCGGCGACAACATCAAGATGACCATCACCCTGATCAACCCGGTTGCCATGGAAGACGGCCTGCGCTTCGCCATTCGTGAGGGCGGACGCACCGTGGGGGCGGGTGTGGTGGCGAAGATTATCCAGTAGCGCGTGGCGGGCCGGGGTCGGGCAGCGACTGTGTGCCGGCTCCGCCGTCTGCAACAGAGGTTAATATGGCAAGTCAAAAGATCCGCATTCGCCTGAAGGCCTTCGATCATCGTCTGATCGACCGCTCGGCCATGGAAATCGTCGATACGGCGAAGCGTACTGGCGCGCTGGTGAAAGGTCCGATCCCGCTGCCGACCAAGATTGAGCGCTACACGCTTTTGCGCTCTCCTCATGTCGACAAGAAGTCGCGCGATCAGTTCGAGATCCGGACGCACAAGCGGATCATGGATATCATCGAGCCGACCGACAAGACGGTGGATGCACTGATGAAGCTCGATCTGGCGGCCGGTGTGGACGTGGAGATCAAGCTCAGCTGAGCGTTGCGTTCCCGGCCGTTTTGCCGGTTCCGGGCGGCGGATCGCGGGAACAGGCTGCGGTAAACACGAAACGACAAGGTTTACGACGATGGCGATTGGAGTGATTGGCAGAAAAGTCGGTATGAGCCGGGTGTACACGGCCGACGGCACCGCTGTACCCGTTACGGTCTTCGAAGTGGGCCCGAACCGGGTGACACAGGTCAAGACCGCAGATACCGACGGTTACCGTGCCGTGCAGGTCACAGTAGGCGAACGCCGGGCCGTGCGTGTCGGCAAGCCTGCGGCCGGCCATTTCGCCAAGGCCAATGTCGCCGCCGGACGGGGACTTTGGGAGTTCCGCCTCGACGACGGCGAGGGTGCCGAACTCAAGCCGGGCGCCGAGATAAAGGTTGATATTTTCAATCCCGGCCAGAAGGTGGATGTGCAGGGTACCTCGATCGGAAAGGGTTTTGCGGGTGTGATCAAGCGCCATCATTTCGGCGGCGGTCGCGCAAGCCACGGTAATTCGCTGTCGCACCGGGCTCCGGGCTCCATCGGCCAGAGGCAGACGCCGGGCCGGGTGTTTCCCGGCAAGCGCATGGCCGGGCACCTGGGCAATGTGACGCGGACCCAGCAGAACCTCGAGGTAGTGCAGGTGGATGCCGGCCGCAACCTGCTGCTGGTCAAGGGGGCCGTTCCCGGTCCCAAGGGTGCCGATGTGATGATTCGGCCCGCCGTCAAGGCACAGAAGAAATAGGGTACTCAGCAATGAAAGTCAGCGTGATGAGTGAAGCCGGAGACAAGTCCGCGGCCGATGTTGAAGTGTCGGACGTGACATTCGGCGCCCGCTTTAACGAGGCTCTGGTCCACCAGGTGGTGGTGGCCGGCCAGGCGAACGCGCGTGCCGGCACGCGCGCCCAGAAGAACCGTGCCGCTGTGAGCGGCGGCGCCTCCAAGCCGTGGCGTCAGAAGGGCACCGGCCAGGCACGTTCCGGAACCATCCGCAGCCCGCTGTGGCGCGGCGGCGGCAAGGTGTTCCCGTCGTCTCCTGACGAGAACTTCACCCAGAAGGTGAACAAGAAGATGCGCCGTGCGGCCATGCGGTCGATCCTCTCGGAGCTGCTGCGCCAGGAGCGGCTGGTTACCGTGGACGCATTCAGGCTCGATGCGCCGAAGACCAAGGCCCTGGTCGCGAAGCTGAACAGGCTGGGCGCAGCCGATGCCCTCATCGTGACAGACAGCGCTGACGACAATCTGCAGCTGTCAGCGCGGAACCTGCACAAGATTGACGTGCGTCCGGTACAGAGTGTTGATCCGATCAGCCTGATCCGGCACGAAAAGGTCATCATGACCGTGTCGGCGCTGAAGCGTTTCGAGGAGATGCTGGCATGACCGAACAGGACCTTTTTCACGTGATCTTGGCGCCGCACATCTCGGAGAAGAGCAGCCGGGTGGCCGACAAGAACCGTCAGTTCGTCTTCAGCGTACAGCGCAGCGCTACCAAGCCGCTGATCAAGCAGGCGGTGGAGAAGATGTTCAGCGTCGAGGTGGAGTCGGTTACCGTCACGCGCGTCAAGGGCAAGGTCAAGCGTCAGGGCAAGACCCCGGGACGCCGGCAGGACTGGAAAAAGGCCTATGTCCGGCTGAAGCCGGGCCAAGAAATCGATTTCGTCGGCGGCCAGGCGAAGTAACGGGAGCACAGAGATGGCACTGGTAAAGGTCAGACCCACATCGGCCGGGCGCCGCGGCCTCATCAAGGTCGTAAATCCCGATCTGCATCGCGGTGCGCCGTTCGCGGGGCTTCTGGAAAAGAAGTCGAAGATCAGCGGCCGCAACCATTACGGACGCATCTGCGTGCGTCATCGTGGCGGCGGCCACAAGCGGCACTATCGCATCGTCGACTTCAAACGCGACAAGGACGGCGTGGCCGGACGCGTCGAGCGGCTGGAGTATGACCCGAACCGCAGTGCCAACATTGCGCTGGTGTTGTATGCCGACGGGGAGCGCCGCTACATCATTGCGCCCAAGGGCATCGAGGCCGGCAGCCGGATCGTTTCCGGCGCGGATGCGCCGATTCAACCGGGCAACTGCCTGCCGCTGCGGAACATCCCGGTGGGCAGTACGATCCACTGCGTGGAGATGAGGCAGGGACGTGGTGCCCAGCTCGGACGGTCGGCGGGTGCCGCCATCCAGCTCGTCGCACGTGAAGGCAGTTATGCCCAGCTGCGCCTGCGCTCGGGCGAAGTGCGCAAGGTGCACGTGGAATGTCGCGCGACCATCGGTGAGGTCGGGAATGCGGAGCACTCTCTGCGCAAGCTGGGCAAGGCCGGTGCCAGCCGCTGGCGCGGCATCCGGCCTACGGTGCGCGGGACCGCGATGAACCCGGTCGACCACCCCCACGGCGGCGGCGAAGGACGTACCAAGGGTGGCCGTCACCCCGTCAGCCCCTGGGGTACCCCGACCAAGGGATACAAGACGCGCATGAACAAGCGTACCGACGGAATGATCGTTCGGCGGCGCAACAAGACGAGAGAGGCGTAAACCGTGCCACGTTCCATCAAGAAAGGACCATTCGTCGACGCGCACCTTGCCGCAAAGGTGGAAAAGGCGCGTGCCGAAGGTAGCAAGCGGCCGCTCAAGACCTGGTCGCGCCGCTCGACGATTATGCCGGACTTCATCGGCCTGACGATTGCCGTGCATAACGGCAGGCAGCATGTGCCGATCCTGGTCACGGAGAACATGGTAGGCCACAAGCTCGGCGAATTCGCGGCGACGCGGACGTTCAAGGGGCATTCGGCAGACAAGAAGGCCACGACGGAGTGATGACCGCGATGCAAGCTACCGCAGTCCTGAAATACATTGGCGTATCGCCCCAGAAGGGCCGGCTGCTCGCGGACCAGATTCGCGGACTGCCGGTCGAGCGCGCCCTGGAGATTCTCCAGTTCAGCGCGCGCAAGGCGGCGCTGCCGGTCAAGAAGGCACTGGAATCGGCGATTGCCAATGCCGAGCACAATGAGGGAGCGGATGTCGACGAGCTCAGGGTGCAGTCGGTGGAGGTCGGCGACGGTCCGACCATGAAGCGCTTTCATGCGCGCGCCAAGGGGCGCGGCGCACGGATTCTGAAGCGCACCAGCCATATCACCATTACAGTGTCCGATGCCGTGCATGCCAAGGGCGCGCGCAAGGCGAAGAAAGGGGGCAACTGATGGGCCAGAAGATCAATCCGACCGGACTGCGCCTGGGGATCATCCGGGACTGGACCGCCAAGTGGTACTCGGGCAGCAAGCATTATTCGGCCAACCTGGCCTCGGACATCATGCTGCGCAACCGCATCAAGAAGAAGCTTGCGCATGCTGCGGTGAGCACGGTGGTGATCGAGCGCCCTGCGCAGAGCATCAACGTCACCGTCCATACCGCCCGCCCGGGGATTGTGATCGGCAAGAAAGGCGAGGACATCGAAAAGCTGCGCCAGGAGCTTACCAAGGCGGCCGGGCAGCCGGTCCACATTTCGATCGAAGAAGTACGCAAGCCCGAGCTGGACGCGCTGCTGGTGGCGGAAAACATATGCCAGCAGCTGGAAAAGCGCATCATGTTCCGGCGTGCCATGAAGCGTGCGGTCACCAATGCCATGCGCCTGGGTGCCCTGGGTGTGAAGATCATGTGTGCCGGGCGTCTGAACGGTGCGGAAATCGCGCGCACGGAGTGGTACCGCGAGGGACGCGTACCGTTGCATACGCTGCGTGCCGACATCGATTACGGTGCAGCCGAGGCGCACACCACCTACGGCGTCATTGGCGTCAAGGTGTGGATATTCAAGGGCGAGATTCTGGACCGTTCGGAACAGGCCCAGACTGAGCCGGATACAGCCAAGAAGGCCACGGCCTGAACACGGGGATACACAGATGTTGCAGCCAAAGAGAACCAAGTACCGCAAGCAGCATAAGGGCCGCAACCGTGGGGTTGCCACACGCGGCAACAAGGTGAGCTTCGGTGAGTTTGGGCTGAAGGCCACGACCCGCGGGCGTGTCACCGCCCGTCAGATCGAGGCGGCGCGCCGCGCGCTGACGCGTTCCATCAAGCGCGGTGGCCGGGTGTGGATTCGCATCTTCCCCGACAAGCCGATTTCGAAAAAGCCGCTGGAAGTCCGCATGGGTAGCGGCAAGGGCAACCCGGAGTACTGGGTCGCAGAGGTAAAGCCCGGCACGGTCCTCTACGAGATGGAGGGCATTGGCGAGCTCGAGGCGAGGAGTGCATTCAGGCTTGCCGCGGCTAAGCTGCCGGTACGCACGACGTTTGTAGCCCGCCAGGTCATTTGACAGGTGCAGCGATGAAGGCGAAAGAGATCCGTGGTATGTCGGCGGAAGCCAGAACCGAAGAGATCAAGGGGCTTCTGCAGGAGCAGTTCAACCTGCGTATGCAGCAGGCTACCGGACAGCTTGCGAACAGCTCGCGGCTCGGCAAATTGCGGCGCGATATTGCACGCATCCGCACGGTGATGAACGAAAAAGAGGTGGTCGGCAATGAGTGATGACGCACGCACTGCACGTACCGTGAGCGGTCGTGTGCTGAGCAGCAAGATGAACAAGACCATCACCGTCGTGGTCGAGCGGCAGGTTCCGCATCCGCTTTACGGGAAGTTCATACGGCGCCGCACGAAGCTGCACGCGCATGACGAGAACAACGATTGCAGGGAAGGCGATCTGGTTCTCGTAGAGGAATGCCGGCCATTGTCGAAGACCAAGACCTGGAGACTGGTGAAGGTGCTGGAAAAGGCCGTTGCGGCGTAAGCGCAGGCCGAAATCGGTTTGCTGCGCCCGTGTGTGATGTTAAAATCAGCTGCTTTACCGCGGGAATTGCGGGATAACAAGTTCGAGTGCGGGGTTTAGGTCATGATTCAGATGCAGAGCATGTTGTCGGTGGCGGACAACAGCGGAGCCAAAACTGTGCAATGCATCAAGGTGCTCGGTGGATCCAAGCGCCGTTATGCCGGTATTGGGGACATCATAAAGGTCAGCATCAAGGAGGCTATCCCGCGCGGGCGTGTGAAAAAGGGTGATGTCTACGATGCGGTGATCGTGCGGACGCGCAAGGGCGTACGCCGGGCAGATGGGTCGGTAATCCGCTTCGATACGAATGCGGCAGTGCTGCTTAACCCGCAGCACCAGCCAGTCGGCACGCGCATCTTCGGACCGGTGACGCGCGAGCTGCGCAGCGAAAAATTCATGAAGATCATTTCCCTTGCTCCGGAAGTGCTGTGAGGGCTTAGGATTATGCAAAAGATACGCAAAGGCGATCAGGTAGTTGTCCGCAGGGGCAGGGACAAGGGCAAGCGTGGAACGGTGCTGCGCATTCTCGCCGAGGATCGCGTGTTGGTCGAAAACGTGAACATGGTGAAGCGCCATACCCGTCCGAATCCGAACAAGAACGTGACCGGCGGGATTGTCGACAAAGAGGCGCCGATCCATATTTCGAATCTGGCGCTCTTCAACAGCGCAAACGGGAAGGGCGGGCGGATCGGTTTCCGGACTCTGGAAGACGGCCGCAAGGTGCGCTTTTTCCGCCACGGCGGCGAAGTCGCTGATATCTGACGGGTGAAGTCGAGATGGCGAGACTGCAAGAATATTATCGGAAGACGGTGGTGCCGGAGCTCATGGCAAAATTCGGGTACAAGAACCCGATGCAGGTGCCCCGCATAACCCATATCACGCTGAACATGGGCGTGGGCGAGGCCCTGGCAGACCGCAAGGTGCTGGAAAATGCCATGTCCGATATGGAGAAGCTGGCTGGCCAGAAGCCGGTCATGACCCGGGCGCGCAAGTCGGTTGCGGCCTTCAAGGTGCGCGAGAACTGGCCCATAGGCTGCAAGGTGACGCTGCGGCGCGCGCGCATGTACGAGTTTCTTGACCGCCTCATCACCATTGCGATACCCCGGGTGCGCGATTTCCGTGGTCTTTCCGGCCGGTCGTTCGATGGGAGCGGGAACTACTCCATGGGCATAAAGGAACAGATAATCTTTCCAGAGATCGATTACGACAAGATCGACGCGCTGCGCGGCATGGATGTATCGATAGCGACCAGCGCAAAGACCGATGACGAGGCTCGTGCGCTGCTGGCGGCCTTCAACTTTCCGATCAAGAGCTGAGGGATACATGGCAAAGAAATCGATGGTTTTGCGCGACGAGAAGCGCAAGGTGCTGGTGGCGAAGTATGCCAAGCGGCGCGCCGAGCTCAAGGCCATGAGCTGCGACATGAAGATCGGTGACGAAGAGCGCTATCAGGCGCAGTTCGAGCTGCAGAAGTTGCCGCGGGACTCCAGCCGCAGCCGCATCCGCAACCGCTGCGCCGTAACCGGGCGCGCACGCGGCTATTACCGCAAATTCGGATTGAGCCGCAGCAAGCTGCGTGAAGTGATGATGCGCGGCGAAGCTCCGGGCGTTGTCAAGGCCAGCTGGTAGCGGCGAACAGAGCATAGACAGGAACAGCCATTTATGAGCATGACCGACCCCATAGCCGATATGCTGACCTACATCCGCAACGGCCAGGCAGCCGAGAAGATCGGCGTGCGGATGCCTTCGTCCACGATCAAGCAGGCGATCGCGCAGGTGCTGAAAGATGAAGGCTACATCGAGGACTTCAGGGTCGTCGACTCCGATGGCAAGCCCGTTCTTGAAGTACGCCTCAAATATTATGCCGGAAGCCCGGTCATCGAACGCATCCAGCGTGTCAGTACGCCGGGTTGCCGCAGGTACCGGGGCAAGGACAGCCTGCCGCTGGTGAGCGGCGGTCTGGGCGTGGCCATCGTTTCGACCTCGCGGGGCATCATGACCGACCGGGCCGCGCGCAAAGCCGGGCTCGGCGGCGAAGTGTTGTGCGTCGTTTCCTGATAGGTACAGAACAGTGTCCAGAATTGCAAAATATCCGGTCAGCATTCCGAAGGGTGTCGATGCCAAGATCGCAGCCGGCGTGCTGAGCGTCAAGGGGCCCAAGGGACAGCTTCAGTACAACCTCCACCCGCTGGTGAAGGTGTCGCTGGAAGGCGATAGCGCCACCTTCGAGGCGATGGACGAAAGTACCATTTCCAACGCCATGTCGGGAACGATGCGTGCACTGGTGAACAACATGGTCACCGGGGTGAGCAAGGGCTTCGAGAAGAAGCTGACCATCGTCGGCGTGGGTTATCGTGCCGCGGTGCAGGGCAGGAACCTCAATCTTTCACTCGGTTTCTCGCATCCGGTGGTCTATGCGATTCCCGAAGGCATCACGATAGAAACGCCCAGTCAGACCGAGATTGTGGTACGGGGTGCCGACAAGCAGATGGTCGGTCAGGTGGCGTCGGAGATCCGCCGGTACCGCGAACCGGAGCCGTACAAGGGCAAGGGCGTGCGCTATTCCGATGAGCACGTGGTCCGTAAAGAGGCCAAGAAGAAGTAGTCTTAAAGGTCATTGTCGAGGTAGCCGAGTCAACCATGAACAAAGCACAGGCACGCGCACGGCGCAATCACAAGACGCGGCAGAGAATCGCGGTTCTGCAGGCCGCCCGGCTGTGTGTGCATCGCACCCCGCGTCACATCTACGCACAGGTCATCGACCCGAGCGGTGGCCGCGTTCTGGCCAGCGCTTCGACGCTGGAGACGGAAGTGCGCAAACAGTTGAAGTCCGGGGGCAACGTTGCCGCCGCGGGCGCGATCGGAAAGCGCATAGCAGAGAAGGCAAAGGCTGCGGGCGTGACGCGTGTGGCGTTCGATCGATCTGGGTTCAAGTACCACGGCCGTGTGAAGGCGCTTGCTGATGCAGCGCGCGAAAACGGCCTGGAATTCTGAGGGCGAACAAGGTGGCGGATTCCGATAGCGAAGGGCGCGGAGACAATCTCCGCGAAAAGCTGATAAGCGTCAATCGTGTTGCCAAGGTGGTCAAGGGCGGCCGGCAGTTCGGTTTTGCGGCTCTGACCGTCGTGGGCGACGGTGACGGCCGTGTCGGCCTGGGCCAGGGTAAGGCGCGCGAGGTGCCGGTGGCGGTGCAGAAGGCCATGGACGACGCGCGTCGCAACCTGGTGAAGGTCAGCCTGAAGAAGGGCACCCTGCACTATCCTGTTGCGGGTCGGCACGGGGCAGCCAAGGTCGTGATGCGGCCCGCCTCGGAAGGGACGGGGATCATTGCCGGCGGCGCCATGCGGGCCGTGTTCGAAGTGGCCGGCGTGAATGATGTTCTGGCCAAGTGCATCGGTTCGAGCAATCCGATCAACGTCGTTCGTGCCACCATCAAGGCACTGCAGGCAATCAACAACCCCGCCGGGATCGCCGCCAAGCGCGGCAAGACGGTGGAGGAAATCACCGGATAAGGAGTGCGGCTGTGGCCAAAACACAGAAAACCGGTGCTGGAAAGAAACTGAGGGTAACTCTGGTCCGCAGCCCCTTCGGAACCGGCAAGCGGCATATCGCCTGCGTCAAAGGTCTCGGGCTGCGCCGGATCCGGCACTCCGTAGAAGTTGACGATACGCCCGCCATACGCGGCATGATCGACAAGGTGGCGTACATGGTTAAGTTCGAGGAAGTCTGACAATGCGGCTCAACACACTCAAACCTACCGCCGGCAGCAAATCAGGGCCGAAGCGCGTAGGACGTGGTGGCGGTTCCGGCCTGGGCAAGACTGCAGGTCGCGGCCACAAAGGTCAGCGTGCACGCGCCGGCGGATACCACAAGGTAGGTTTCGAGGGCGGACAGATGCCCCTGCAGCGGCGCATGCCGAAGCGCGGCTTCCGCTCGAAGCAGCAGGCGCTGATTGGCGAGGTGCGGCTGCATGCGCTCGGCAAACTCGACGTCGACGTCATCGATCTGGCGGCACTCAAGGCCGCCAATCTCGTTGCGAGCGATGTTTTGCGTGCCAAGGTGTTTCTGGCGGGCACGCTGGAGCGGCCGGTCACCCTCAAGGGCATTGCCGCTACCAAGGGCGCCTTGGCAGCCATCACTCGGGCCGGTGGAAAGGTCGAGGACTGATGCCGCGCAAAGACGCACGTTCCGGGGCCGGTACAGGTCTGCTTGGCGGGAAACTGACAGACCTCAAGCAGCGCATGCTCTTCGTGCTTGCGGCGCTGGTGGTGTTCCGCGTCGGCACGCATATTCCGGTGCCGGGGATCAATGCGGCGGCTTTGGCCGAGCTGTTCCGTCAGAACCAGGGCTCGATCGTCGGTCTGTTCAACATGTTTTCGGGCGGGGCGCTCGGTAGGTTCTCGGTATTTGCGCTGGGAGTAATGCCGTATATCTCGGCATCGATCATCATGCAGCTGCTCACCACGGTCATCCCCACCCTGGAGGAGCTCAAGAAGGAAGGGGAGGCAGGACGCCGCAAGATCACGCAGTACACGCGTTACGCCACGGTGTTCCTGGCGATGTTCCAGGCGCTGGGCATATCCATCGCGCTCGCCGGGCAGCATTCCGGAGGGGTGCCGGTTGTCATATCGCCGGGTATCGGATTCAAGCTCGTATCGGTGATAACGCTGGTCAGCGGAACGATGTTCCTGATGTGGCTCGGAGAGCAGATGACCGAGCGTGGCATCGGCAACGGCATGTCGATGATCATTTTTTCGGGGATCATAGCGGGACTGCCCCGTGCGATCGGCAGCACGCTCGAGCTGGCACGCACCGGATCGTTTCAGCCGCTGTTCGTCCTGGTGCTGTTCGTGATCGCCATTGCAGTGACGGGCTTTGTGGTGTTCGTCGAGCGCGGACAGCGCCGCATTACGGTGAACTACGCCAAGCGGCAGCAGGGACGCAGGATGTATGCGGGCCAGACCAGCCATCTGCCCCTGAAGATCAATATGTCGGGCGTGATTCCCCCGATTTTTGCGTCGAGCATCATCCTGTTTCCGGCCACGTTGGGCAGCTGGTTCGGGCGCACCAAGGGCATGGGCTGGCTGCGCGATATCGCCACCACGCTTTCCCCCGGACAGCCGATCTACGTGATCCTGTATGCGACCGCGATCATATTCTTCTGTTTCTTTTATACGGCCATGGTGTTCAATCCCAAGGAAACCGCGGATAACCTGAAGAAGTCAGGTGCGTTCATTCCGGGAATCCGGCCTGGTGAGCAGAGCGCACGTTATATCGACGGCGTCATGTCCCGTCTGACTCTTGCGGGAGCACTCTATGTGACCCTGGTGTGTCTTCTGCCGGAGTTTCTGATCGTCAAATGGAACGTGCCGTTTTATTTCGGCGGCACCTCGCTGCTGATCATCGTGGTCGTATGCATGGATTTCATGGCCCAGGTGCAGGCGCACCTGATGTCCCATCAGTACGAGAGCCTGTTGAAGAGGGCCAATCTGACCGGCGGCGGGATGGGAATCCACTGAGCAGGGGCAGCGGTTCGTCAGGCATCCCCAATTGGAGCAAAAAGAGATGAAGGTTAGAGCTTCCGTCAAGAAACTTTGTCGCAACTGCAAGGTTGTGCGGCGCAAGCGTGTGGTACGCATCATCTGTTCGGACCCGACACATAAGCAGCGTCAGGGTTGAGCGGCAGTACCGCCGTTGATTTTTTTGCGTAATGGAAGTATTCTTCCGCGTTTCCGCGCGGAAAAAGCAGAGCTGGAGATAGGTTGAATGGCCCGTATTGCAGGCATCAATATACCGAATCATAAGCACGTTGAAATCGCGCTGACCTCCATTTATGGAGTCGGCCGTCCACGCGCTCACCTGATTTGCACGGGCGCCGGAATCGCCTCAACCACCAAGGTCAAGGACCTCACCGATGCAGAGGTCGACAAGCTGCGTGCCGAGGTGGCCAAGTTTACGGTGGAGGGGGACCTGCGGCGTACGGTGTCGATGAACATCAAGCGCCTGATGGATCTGGGCACCTACCGCGGGCTGCGCCATCGCCGTGGTCTGCCGGTGCGCGGTCAGCGTACCCGCACAAACGCCCGCACCCGCAAGGGTCCGCGCAAAGCAATCAGAAAATAGACTGGTTTTCCGGGAATTCGAATGGCAAATGCAACTACGAATGTCGCTGCACCGAAGGCGAAGAAGCGCGCCCGCAAAAGTGTCGCGGAAGGCATAGCGCATATTCATGCGTCGTTCAACAACACCATCATCACGATAACCGATCGCCAGGGGAACGTGCTGTCCTGGGCGACGGCCGGCGGGGCCGGATTCAAGGGCTCGCGCAAGAGCACGCCGTTTGCCGCGCAGGTCGCCGCCGACAAGGCCGGCCGTGCGGCTCAGGAATTCGGCGTCAAGGCGCTGGAGATCAAGGTGAAGGGTCCCGGACCGGGGCGCGACTCGGCGGTGCGTGCGCTGCATGTCATCGGTTACGAAATCAGCAACATCATTGACGTCACGCCGATTCCGCACAACGGGTGTCGTCCGGCCAAGAGACGTCGCGTCTAAGCCCAGCGGAATTAACGGAGAAATACGTGGCACGCTATACCGATTCGAAATGCCGTCAATGTCGCCGCGAGGGAGGCAAGCTTTTCCTCAAGGGCGAGAAGTGCTTTACCGAAAAGTGTCCGGTCGAAAAGCGCGCCTATGCGCCCGGCCAGCACGGTCAGCGGCGTGGTCGTGCCTCGGATTATGGCGCGCAGCTGCGTGAAAAGCAGAAGCTGCGCCGGATCTACGGGATTCTTGAGCGGCAGTTTGCCAACTATTACGCCGAATCCGACCGGCGTCGCGGCTCGACCGGCGAGAACCTGCTCATTCTGCTCGAGAGCCGCCTGGACAACGTGGTGTTCCGGATGGGTTTCGGGGTTTCGCGTACCGAGGCACGTCAGCTCGTGCGGCACAATGCGATTCTGGTCAACGGCAAGCGCACCAACATCCCGTCTTATCAGGTGCGTGCCAGCGACGTGATCGAGATTACCTCGTCAGCCAAGGAGCAGCTGCGTATCAAGGCGGCGCTGGAAGCTGCCGAGCAGCGAGGGTTCCCTGAGTGGGTCGAGGTCGACTCCAAGGCAATGAAGGGTATCTTCAAGGCTGTGCCCGAGCGCGGGGACCTGCCGTCCGACATCAACGAACACCTGGTCGTCGCCCTCTACTCGAAGTAGTAGCGGCACTGGTTCAAGCGAGGACACACTATGCAGAGTTCTGCAACGGAATTTCTCAAACCGAGGCTGGTCGACGTGCAAAGCCTGGGGGCTGCGCGCGCCAAAATTACGCTGGAGCCGCTCGAGCGGGGATTCGGCTATACGCTCGGCAATGCCCTGCGTCGGATACTCCTGTCGTCAATGCCCGGCTGTGCCATCACCGAGGTCAAGATTGAAGGCGTGCTGCATGAATACTCCAGCCTGGAGGGCGTACAGGAAGATGTCATCGACATCCTGTTGAACCTCAAGTCGCTGGCGCTGCGCATGCACGGCAGCCGCAATGAGACTACTCTCAAGCTCGCGAAGAAGGGCCCCGGCCCGGTAACGGCTGGCGATATCAGCCTTGACCAGGACGTAGAGGTCGTCAACCCCGGGCATCTGATCGCCACGCTTACCAAGAGCGGCTCGATCTCCATGGACCTGAGGATCATGCGCGGCCGCGGCTACCAGCCGGTGACTGCACGGTCCGCGGAAGAGAGCCGGGAAATCGGGGTCATGCAGCTGGATGCCTCGTTCAGTCCCGTGCGGCGTGTTTCCTACACGGTGGAGAACGCGCGCGTTGAGCAGCGTACCGACCTGGACAAGCTGGTTCTCGATATCGAGACCAACGGCGCGATCGATCCGGAGGAAGCGGTGCGCCGGGCGGCGAACATTCTGCAGGACCAGATTTCCATTTTCGTGGATTTGAAGAGCCCCGAAGCCAAGGCTATCGAGTCGCCCGCGCCCAACATCAATCCACTGCTGCTGCGCCCGGTCGATGATCTGGAGCTCACGGTGCGTTCGGCGAACTGCCTGAAGGCCGAGAACATCTTCTACATCGGGGATCTGGTGCAACGTACCGAGGTGGAACTGCTCAAGACGCCAAATCTTGGCAAGAAGTCGCTGACCGAGATCAAGGATGTCCTCGCCACTCATCAGCTGTCGCTGGGCATGAAGCTTGAGAACTGGCCGCCGATGTCGATTAAGGCCAAGGCCCCGGAGAAGGAATCCGCTTGACGGAAGAGGTATAAGCAAATGCGTCATCATAAGAGCGGCCGTAAGCTCAATCGTACCAGCAGCCATCGCGAAGCGCTGTTCAAGAACATGGCAGCGTCGCTGTTCCGTCATGAGCAGATTCGCACCACCCTTCCCAAGGCGAAGGAACTGCGGCGCGTTGCCGAGCCCCTCATTACCCTGGCGAAGTCAGCAAGCGTCGCGAACCGCCGTCTGGCCTACGCACGCCTGCGTGACCGCGAGGTAGTGACGAAGCTGTTCGATGTTCTCGGCGTCCGCTACCGCAACCGGCCGGGTGGATATCTGCGCATCCTGAAATTCGGCTATCGTACCGGGGATAACGCCCCCATGGCGCTGGTCCAGCTCGTTGACCGTCCCGAGACCGGTGCCGATGAAACTGCACCTGCTGCGGGAGCAGTAGCCAAGTCCTGATTTCCGGGTCGCCGGAACGGCCGCAGAGCGGCCGCCGGTACCGCAGGTCAAAGTCCTGGCAGTCCAGCCGTGGATCCCAAAAGGGCCGGGTTTATACCCCCGGCCCTTTTTTTTTGGCGATTACGCTTTTCCCGGGCTCTGCTACCATGGCCCCATGATCGCGCTGTTTACCGACTTCGGTTTGAGCGGCCCCTACGTGGGCCAGTTGCATGCGGTGCTTGCGGAATCCGCCCCGGGCGTGCCGGTCATCGATCTGCTTCACGACGTTCCGCGCTATGACGTCCGTGCTGGCGCGTATCTTCTCCCCAGTCTCCTTTCGCCGTTTCCGGCTGCGACCGTATTTCTGTGCGTCGTCGATCCGGGGGTAGGTGGCGCGCGCCGCGCGGTGGCCGTGCACGCCGATGCGCGCTGGTTCGTCGGGCCGGACAACGGGCTGTTTCACGTGCTGGCGCGCCGCGCCGAGCGCCTCGACTGTTACGAGATCCTGTGGCGTCCGGCAGGTCTGTCCAGCACCTTTCACGGCCGCGACCTTTTTGCGCCGGTCGCTGCCGGCCTGACACGCGGGGTGCTGCCCGAATCCCGGCTGGCCAGCCTTGCTGTGCCCGACGGTGAACCGTGGCCCGATGAACTGCCCGAGGTGATCTACATCGACGGCTTCGGAAACGCGCTCACCGGACTGCTTGCCGGTCGCGCGGAGACCGGACGCGTCCTGCGTGTCCGGGGACAGACGTTGCACTACGCCGCCAGGTTCAGCACCGTGGCGCCCGGGGAGGCATTCTGGTATCGCAATTCCAGCGATCTTGTCGAAATCGCCGTTAATAAAGGCAGCGCCGCGGATGTGCTCGGGCTGCAGCCCGGCGATCGAGTCGAGATGGGGTAGGGCAACCGCGGCGCGTCAGCAAGCAGCGCCCGGACTTGCCGGATTCCCTGTCCCGAAAAGTGGATTCCGCGAGCGTCGGGTGCGACGCAGACGGATGCGGGCCGTGCGCTTCCCGCGTCCCGCTTTAGGTTGCAGGCCGGTACCCCATGCCCCGGGGCAAACATGAGCTGCGTCTGGCGTCCCGGTCAGCCGATCTTGCGCTGCGTGCTGTCGCTGCCCTCGCGCCCCAGTATCGGTCCGAGGAATCTGGCGGTATACGATGAGGTCTGCGCCGCCAGATGCTCGGGAGTGCCGGTCGCAACGACCCGGCCACCGCCGTCACCCCCTTCGGGCCCGAGGTCTATGACCCAATCGGCGGTCTTGATGACATCCAGGTTGTGCTCGATGACCACCACTGTGTTTCCGTGATCACGCAGGCGGTGCAGCACCGCCAGCAGCTGCTTGATATCGTGAAAGTGCAGGCCGGTAGTCGGCTCGTCCAGTATGTAGAGGGTATGACCGGTGTCGCGCTTGGACAGCTCGCGCGAAAGCTTGACCCGCTGGGCTTCGCCCCCCGACAGAGTGGTGGCACTCTGGCCCAGGGTGATGTAGGAAAGACCGACATCGAGCAGCGTCTCGAGCTTGCGTCTGATCACCGGAATCGCATCGAAGAATTCCGACGCTTCCTCCACGGTCATGTTCAGCACTTCATGGATGGTCTTGCCCTTGTAGCGGATTTCGAGGGTTTCCCGGTTGTAGCGCTTGCCTTTGCATACGTCACAGGGCACGTATATGTCGGGCAGGAAGTGCATCTCCACTTTTATCAACCCATCGCCCTGACAGGCCTCGCAGCGTCCGCCGCGCACATTGAAGGAGAAACGGCCCGGGGTGTAGCCGCGGGTGCGCGCCTCCGGAGTACCGGCGAACAGTTCCCGCAGCGGCGTGAACAGTCCCGTATAGGTGGCGGGATTGGATCGCGGCGTGCGGCCGATAGGGCTCTGATCGATGTCGACGACTTTGTCCAGCTGTTCCAGGCCTTCGATGGCCGCATACGGGGCAGGCTCGATGCTGCTTCCGTGGAAATGACGTGCGGATGCCGCAAACAGGGTGTCGTTTACGAGTGTCGACTTGCCGGAGCCGGAAACACCGGTCACGCAGGTGAAAAGCCCGATCGGAATGGACACGTCCATGCCCCGCAGGTTGTTGCCGGTCGCGCCACGGATGAGCAGCTGGCGCTGACTGTCGTTCTGCGTGCGCCGTGCCGGAACGGCGATACGCTCCACGCCGGAAAGGTATCGTCCTGTGATCGATGCAGGTTGGCGGGCAATCTCCTCGGGCCGGCCCTGGGCCACGACCCGCCCGCCGTGCACGCCGGCGCCGGGACCGATATCAAGCACGTAGTCCGCGGCGCGGATCGCATCCTCGTCGTGCTCGACGACGATCACGGTGTTTCCCACGTCGCGCAGCTGGCGCAGCGTGTCCAGCAGGCGGGCATTGTCGCGTTGATGCAGGCCTATGGACGGCTCATCGAGCACATACATGACGCCGACCAGGCCCGCCCCTATCTGCGAAGCAAGACGGATACGCTGTGCCTCGCCCCCGGAAAGGGTCTGTGCCGAGCGCGCCAGCGTCAGATAATCAAGTCCCACGTTCACGAGAAATCCCAGCCGGTTGCCGATTTCGGCGACGATTTTGTCGGCGATCTCGCGCCTCCGGCCCGAAAGCGCAAGTGTGCGGAAGAACGCCAGTGCCGCTGCAACCGGAAGCTGCGTGATTTCGTGGATCGGCCTGCCGTCGATGAACACATTGCGCGCCTCGATCCGCAGGCGGGCGCCGTTGCAGTCCAGGCAGGGCTGCGATCCGAGATATCTGGAAAGCTCCTCGCGCACGGTGTTGGATTCGGTTTCACGGAAGCGCCGTTCCATGTTTGGAATGACGCCTTCAAACGGATGCCTGCGGCGCTGTGCTCCGCCGCGGTCGTTCAGGTACGTGAAGCTAATCAGCTCTTCCGCACTGCCATAGAGAATGACCTTGCGCACCTCCTCGGAAAGCGCGTCAAATGGTGCATCCAGATCGAACTTGTAGTGTCGCGCGAGACATTCGAGCATGTGGAAATAGAACGCATTGCGCCGGTCCCAGCCGCGGATTGCACCCGCGGGCAGACTGAGAGTGGGGTCGGTCACGATGCGCTGCGGATCGAAGAACTGGCGCACGCCGAGCCCGTCGCACGACGGGCAGGCGCCGGCAGGGTTGTTGAACGAGAACAGGCGCGGCTCGAGTTCAGACAGGCTGTAGCCGCACTGCGGGCAGGCATAGCGGGCGGAAAAAAGATGCTCCTCGGCCGGACCGGATCCCTCCGGAAGGGTGACGGCGCGGACTACGCCTTCACCAAGCTTGAGCCCGGTCTCGAGCGATTCTGCAAGCCGCTGTTCCTGTCCGGCCCGCACCACTATGCGATCTACCACTGCCTCGATGCTGTGCTTCTGGTTCTTTTCCAGCTCCGGAGTCTCGTCGAGTTCAATCACGTGGCCATCGACGCGCGCGCGTATGTAACCCTGGGAGCGCAGGCCTTCCAGAAGCTGAACGTGCTCTCCCTTGCGTTCATGCACCACCGGCGCGAGCAGCATCAGACGCGTCCCCTCCGGAAGCGCCATGATATGGTCAACCATCTGGCTGACCGTCTGGGCGTCCAGCGCAAGCTTGTGCTCCGGACAGCGGGGTTCGCCTACGCGCGCATAAAGCAGACGCAGATAATCGTAGATTTCTGTAACTGTCCCCACAGTCGAGCGCGGGTTATGGGAGACGGATTTCTGCTCGATGGAAATCGCCGGACTCAGTCCCTCGATCAGGTCGACGTCTGGCTTCTCCATGATCGAAAGAAACTGCCGTGCATAGGAGGACAGCGATTCGACATAGCGTCGCTGGCCCTCGGCATACAGGGTGTCGAACGCGAGTGAAGACTTGCCGGACCCTGAAAGGCCGGTTATGACGATGAGCCGGTCCCGTGGCAGATCGGCGTCTATGTTCTGAAGGTTGTGGGTGCGTGCTCCGCGAATCCGCAGATAGCCGCTGTTGTGGGTGGGAGTATCCATGGCAATTTCAGGTCGCAGTGCAACGCACTAATATATTCCAAAGTGCCATTCCCCCATAGTCCGGGATTGCTGGGGAAGGCGGGACCCATCATTTCCGACGGATACGGCTGGCGGCACCGCGCGGCTCCACTCTTTTTTCGCATTTCGCGGCAAACCGTTCCGCCGGCTGGCGGGCCGGTGCGAACGGGAGAATTCCTGCGGAGTTGATTGCAGAACGGGCAGAGGCAGGGCAGGCGCCAGAACAGGGGTGACGGTCGTGTATCTGCCGGGTGACGTTACCCTTCCCGAAAGCGGGCATCGCAGGCTGGTCGCCTGTCTGCCCCGGGCCGGATGAAGGCCGGTACGGTGCGCTGCCGGGCTGCCCGTGCCCGGCAGCGCACCACAGAACCCCGGGCTATTTCCCGGTTGCAGAATCCACGATTCCCGCGAAGATCGTGTCCAGTCTGGCTGCCATGGCGTTGAGTGCTGCATTGTGATAGGGCGCGAATACCGCACTCGGCTTTCGATACGTCAGGTCTGCGGTGCCGTCGGCGTTTTCCGTCAGGTAGATGCGCAATGGCGCCTCGATGCCGGCCGGGACGCTGGCCCTCAGCATGCGCACGGCATAATCGTTGCGGAATACCATGAGCACCGCATTGCCCGGAATGGTGATTCCGCGCGCGGCTGCGCCGTGGCTGGCACTGGCTTCCGCGACCAGCGCCATGTGGTGGGCGACGATCGACTGTTTGACACGGTTCATCAGCGTGTTGAAGGAATAGTGCGTATGAATAGTGACGGTACCCGGGTAGGGCGCCTCGTTGTCTGCGCGCGCCATGCCTGATGCCAGGACGGCTACAGTGGCCAGAACGGCAAGGATGAAACGTTTCTTGAACATCATTATTTCTCCTGGAAGGTTTTTCATCTGATCCGATGTCCCGTTCTTGCCCCGCCAGTGTTTGAAGATGCCGGGGCAATCACGCTGATGGTGCCAGTTCAGTGGATCCCAGGGGTCGCTGGGGCGGGGCATCTGGCCCTGAGGTAGTCGTGGAATTTTGCAGAATCTTACACGCACACCGGACCGATGTTAAATAAAATGGGCGTGGCGGCCATGATTGCGAACTGCGTTGCCGGAAATCAGGGTAAACGGCTTCATTGCCGGATGCCTGTGGAAGCCTGTTCTGGTCCGCCTCCTCCCCGTTGCTGTATTCCTGCCATAAATGAAAGGGTATTGGCCAGCCAGGTCCGGCATGATTTCCGCCCCCAGTCGACCATGGTCCGGGGGGTGTTGTCACCCCCGCTGCAGTTCTGGGCGCAATGGCGTGCCGTCTGGTTAGATATGATCTAACATTGCCCCATGGCCGGCCCCGGTGCGGCAGAATGATTTCCGGGGCGTGTTGCGCAAATCAACCTTGACGTATAATGACGCGGCCTTCGCGCTGCCGGACGAACCGGTGGCTGTGGTCTATGCACCGCGGTGGCGGAGTGAAGGGAACGTAAGTCACCATTTCATCTAGGGGAGCTACCATGAAGAAATTTGTACGCACGACGTTAATCGGCGTTGCCGCCATGTTGATCACAGGGGTCGCCGTTGTCCCAGTTGCCGCCTTGGCCAAGATGCCGGCCAACCCGTGCGCGGCGAAGGGGGCAACGATGAAGAAGACCGCGGCTCACAAGCGCGTCGCAGCGAGCGCTCACGTAAAGGCCATCCAGGAAGCACTGAACAAGGCCGGTGCCAAGCTCAAGGTGGACGGCATGATGGGCAAGGGCACGCGTGCGGCATTGAAGGAATTTCAGTCCAAGCATGGTCTCAAGGCGACCGGGTATGCCAACAAGGCTACGCTCAAGGCGCTGGACGTAAAGTAGAAATTGCGGCCGTATGTTTCAGTGGCGCCGTGCATGGACGCACGGCGCCTGTTGTCTGGAAGATGAACAGCTAGAGTTGCTCCACCGGATCGATTGGTGCGGCGGCAGAATATTGGACCACCGGTATACTTGAGCGCCCCGGCTTGCCGCAGGTATCGATGCCCGGAGGCCGAAGTAATAGTTCTTTCCCCAGCCGATTGCGAGGCGAATTCCAAACCGCAGCCGCGGTGGAATTGATTTGCGCTTTAAACTGACCCGCACTCCCATTCGCCGCTGCCTTGCCCGGCGGCAAATCCTTCCCATCATTGCGTGCCCAAATGTTGTCTCGCCGCGACATGCAGGCACATGGCATGCCAGCCGGGAGGTTTCGAAAAAGCAGTCAGTTAGACAGGAGTGGCGGGGGCGACGCGTTGCATTTAGCTGCATTTACGGGCCCCGCCGTTGCGGGGCGTTCAATTTGCAACCGCTTGTTTGGATTCCCCGGCTGTAGAGGGCACAGGCACAACGAGACGGGTCAGCTGATAGCGGGCCGCGATGGTCTGGGCGAGTGCCTGGCGCAGGATCGTGACCGTGGTCTTGTCATAGCGCGCTGCGTGTCCGAGTTCATGGCGGAACAGGCGCTCGTAGTGCGCGCCGGGAGAGACCTCAATGCGCAGTTCGATCTTCACAGGCCGGGACGGATTCAGTGCCAGACGCGTGGACAGCACGCTCTTGCCGCCAGGAGGAATGCGCGTATCGAAGAGCTCACGAGTTAGCCGGAGATTCACGCTCCGGCCAATGACCTTGCGGGCGATCTCGTGAACATCGTGATTGCCCGGGTCCAATGCGTACAAGGTTACGTAGACCTTGGGAACGAGATAGGTGGGAAAGTCGTGCCCGATGGCTACGCTGCGAATTACGGCCTGTGCGTCTGCGGTGGCTTTGCCTGCGCGTGTAACCGTAAGGGAGATTCTAAGGCCGCGGCGTACCATGGCCGGATCATGGATGCCGCGCCACAGATGCCGTCGCTTGGGCATATGGCAGGACTGGCATGTTACGTCTGCCTGGGCAAAGCGGCTCGCGCGCCATTCCGCGTAGGTATTCTCGAACGGCTTGCCGTCGAGACTGCGGCCACCCGGCGGGGACTGGTGGCAGGTGGCACAGAAGCGGCTGTGCTGAAACGCGGTACTCGCGGTAAAGCCGTCGTGGGGAAGGCCCGGCGTATTTCCAGGCGGCATGCCGGGCGGTTGGGGTGGCCCGAAGCGCTGATGCCGGCGAACGTGGCATGCTGCGCAGACGAGCCCCTGGCGGAACAGGTGGCGGCCCACGTAGGCCGGTAGTGGCGATGACGGCACGTTCGGCCAGTGAAATTCCAGCGCTGCCAGTGCCTTCTGTTCAGCGAGCGGCGTGTGGCAGCGCATGCACCGGTTGGCCTGCCTCTGGCCCATGATGCGGAATTGCCACAGCAGCCCGGGACCCACGCTATGGCTGTGCAGGCTCGTGCGCCAGTCGTCGTATTGACGCCGGTGACACACGCCGCAGGACTCAGGAGCGAGGGATGCCTCAAGCGCCGTGTATCCCTTGGGTGGCGCGCCTTCGGGCGGCAGGGGGTAGATCCAGTGATGCGCGAGAAAGCGGCTGATTGATCCGGGGGCAGGGTGCGGACTATGCGTAATCTGTGGCGGTGGACCGGGTTGCCAGGTACTGGCACCGGTGGTCAGCATGGCGACAGCCATGATGATGGCCGCTATCGCCCGGTCTGTCCTTGTCGTGCGGGTTCTCTTCCCGGTACCACCAGCAGCCCGGTGTCCGGAATTCACTGCCCGGAGCCTGCAGGCGCAATCTGGACGGAAGCACGGCCAGAGGTGCAGGGCCCGCGCCGCAGTGGGCGACACGGGCCCGGACCCGGCCGCAGAGCGACGCCAGGAAAAATCTCCCTGGGAAAATACGGAACGTCTCGGTTCACGCCCCGGGGGAATAACGGAGGACAGCTAGCCGCAGGGACTGGCTGGCGCTGAACTGCTGCTGGACGTGGATCTCCCGCCGCCGCTTCCGGTCTTGCAAGCCTTGTCGGCAGTAATGATGGCGTTACCGGTAGTTGCATATGGAGTGATGGTCGGTGGTACCTCGGCGTTCTCTGGAGGATTATAGTTCAGTGAGCCAGTCGCCACATCTGTGCGCCAGGGCGAATCTGCAGGCATATTGTATCCACCGCTCATGTTTTGTGCATAGCCCAGCGCTCCCCGTTCGACCCAGGCGCTATCATAGAACTTGACCGGCGGGCCCATGACCACCGACGGGGGCAATCCCCGTGATCATGGTGCGATAGGTCGTGCGACAGTTAGGCATGAATGGTTTTCCCGGGGACATCGCCGATGGCGTCCACTGTCACGCCGTTGGGCGGGGTCTCTACCGTCCCCAATGGATGAGTGATGAGTTTTTGCAGCCAGGCCTGATCGAAGTAGCCATTAGCAAGCATCCTTGCTGTTCACCAGTCCGTCTCCGCTCAAGTTGCCCATAACGGCGCTGGTGCTGTGCTGGGTCCCGAAACTGTTGTTGGCGTACGGGTTCGCAGCAGCTCCGGGTCCCCATAATAATCGTTGCTCCCGGGCAGTTGAGGAAATTGAGGTCCGCCGCACCGCGGATATGTCCCGCGATAGCCACAGGGCATGGCCCTCTTGCAGCCGTGACGCAGTTGGTTTGTCCGACCGTCTGGTCCTGGACGCCGGCGTATTCGGCGGGTGAGCGTGCATCCCAGATCAAGGGGCGGCCGGGCGGCGTATCGGTGCCCAGGGCGACTTTGAGCATCTCCTCGAGACCCGCCGGTACTTATCGCCTGAAAGCCGTCGAGATCCATGTGCCGCCGCTACGCGAACGGAATGGGGACGTCCCGGTGCTCGCGAACTGTTTCATCGCAAAAAATTCGCTCAAGCTCGGAAAAAAGATCGAAGGCCTTACGACACCGGCTCTTGGGGCTCTGCTGTGCTACGGCTGGCCCGGTGACGTTCGCGATCTGGAAAATGTCGTGCAGCGTATGATAATCCTGAGCGAGACGGAGCTGCTCGATGTGGACGTTCTGCCTTCTGAGCTGGTCAAGTCCGCAGAGAGTCTTCCGAAGGCGCTGGATCGGATGGCGCCTCAGAGTCTTGATGAAATCGAAATGTTTCTCTTCCCGAAGACCTTGCGCGAAACCAAGGGAAACCGCGCGCTGGCCGCGGAGATCCTTGGCATCGACAAGGCCACGCTGTGGCAGAAGATCAGGCGCTACAACCGGGAGGCGGAGACGGGAGCAGAGCACGCCGAACGGTTTCCCGACGCATCAAAATTGCAGGTGCAGCAGGAAACGCGCCGGGCAGCCAGCGGAATCGCGTGCCGCAAGACTGTCCCGGTTGGGACAGTCGGTGGCAGGCTGGGTTAGTCGCAGGCAATGACCTGCGTTCACGCATCATCACGCACCAGGAACACCGGGAGCGTGGCACCGATCCGGGGGTTCATTGTTATTGTCTCCGTGCGGCGTCTGCCGCCCAAGCCATTCGGGAGCCAGTCAAGAAAATGAACGCAGCAAGAAGCTCGCGCGGACCCGTGGCCTGCCGGGGACTAATGTATGCCTGTCTGCGAAAGGTGCTGGCTAAAACGGAATATCGTCATCAAAATCATCAGCCGTGCCACCGCCCTTGCCGGCCTGGCCGCCTGCCGCGGCAGGCGAGCGCGTTTCCCCCATCGGGGTCTGATCCATATCCGCATCTGCTGGCACCCCGCGCCCTTCGCGCGATCCGAGCATCTGCATTTCGCCGGCGACGATTTCCGTGGTATAGCGATCCTTGCCTTCCTTGTCCTGCCATTTGCGTGTCTGCAGGCGTCCTTCGACGTAGATTTGCGCGCCTTTCTTCAGATATTCACCAGCGATTTCGGCCAGACGGTTGAAAAATACCACCCGGTGCCACTCGGTCCGTTCCTGTTTTTCGCCGCTGGTCTTGTCCTTCCATGATTCTGATGTGGCCAAAGTGATGTTGGCGATCGCACCGCCATTGGGGGAATAGCGGACCTCCGGATCCTTGCCGAGATGGCCTACCAGTATGACCTTGTTGACGCCGCGTGCCATATGTCATTCCTCCTAGCGTTGGCCACAGGGCCTGCCCGTTGAAGATGAAAAAACAGGTTCTCTGTGGCGGTATTATGAAAATCGTATCTTATCTGGAAGACTCCAAATTGACATCCTCCTCGCATCACGGGTCCCGGAAGGACTTCCCGGGAACGCCCTGGATTGGGGCAGTACATTGGTTGGCATGCCGTGAGGAGGGCCGAGGACTGCGGATTCCGGTGTAGCCGGAGGCGTCTGTCAGGATGTGGAGTTCGTGGCGGATCTTCGCGAAAAAGGCGGCAACCGGTGTCCGGGGCGGATTGCAGTGAAAACCGGCTCTGCAGCCCATGCCGTGGCGCCAGTCAGAAAAGACGGGTGGTGTCAGGTAAGGAAGCATGCACTTTCATATGTCGGGAGCGGGCTCGCACACTCCGTTCCCGACCGTCCTACTTGCCGGGAGAAGGTGCCGATGAAGTGATGTCGCCCAGATGAAGCGACAACGTTCCGTTACGGCGATCCTGGTAGTAATAGCGTAATGTGCGCTGGATTGCGGGGAAGGCCAATTCGTCCCACGGGATGTTCGCCTCATGAAACAGCGCCACCTCGAGGCTCTCGGTCCCTGGTGCGTAATCGGCGTTGAGCAGCTGGCCGTGGAATATCAGATAGACCTGGTTGATATGCGGCAAATTGAACAGGCTGAACAGCGACCCGATGGCAACGTTCGCATTTGCCTCTTCCATGGCCTCACGTGCCGCAGCTTCAGCCGTGGTTTCACCGTTTTCCATGAATCCGGCGGGCAGCGTCCACAGCCCGTAGCGCGGGTTGATGGCGCGACGGCACAACAAGATCTCGTCGCCGCGCTCGGGGATGCATCCGACCACCAGTTTCGGGTTTTGGTAGTGGATAGCCTGGCAACGCTCGCAAACATAGCGGGGAAGGTTGTCGCCGGGCGGAATCCTCAGGCTCACCGGGGCACCGCAGTCGCTGCAATATTTCATCGCCGAGATGAACGTCCTGGGGTATCAGGCCCCTGCGGGGAGAATGCCCATTATATATCCTCCGTCAATCGACTTTGACAGATTCCGGAGTGTGTGCGATCCGTCCGCGACGCGCATCAGTCATCGGTTTCGTGTCGGAATGCCTGCAGGTCCGGTCTCTTTCCGGCGGTTCGGCGCACGTCGGGAAGGCGGTCTGTCCGGTTGGCGTGCGGCTTGTATGCGTGCCCAGGGGGCGCTGTCGCTGCAGTGTTTCGGAGGAGATCTCTACCCTGGCAGACCGCAATGAAGGGCGATGCCGATCAGGCAGGTCCGGTCGGGGCGGGGCCCGGGAATGCCGGCATCAAGGGTCCGTGCGGGAGGCAGGGGGATCCGTGTATGAGATCCGCGCAGTCCCGCTGCCACCGCCGCAAGCGCGTACGGACGGTGAGCCAGGGAGAAATCGCGAACGGACAACATGCTGCCGCATGCCCGGCGGCAGCGAAAGGGCGGCGATGCGCCGCCCTGCCGGAAGGCGCATCACCGCCGATGAATCTTTAATTCAGACCATTTCCTTGAGCGATTTCAGCGGCTGGACCTTGACCACGTTACGGGCCGGCTTGGCCTTGAACGTGACTTCTTCCTTGGTGAAGGGGTTGATTCCCTTGCGGGCAGGTACGGCCGGTTTACGTACGACCTTCAGTTTCATCAGCCCGAACATGTTGATGACGCCGGGGCCGTTCTTGAGATCGCGGCGGATCAGGTTGGAGAGGTGCTCGAACACCGCATTGACATCTTTGCGCTTCAGATCGGTTTTGTCTGAAATGTAGGTCAGGATTTCGGACTTGGTGGTGGGTTTCTTCGTCGCCTTGCCTTTTGTTGCCATGAGTTGCTCCCAATGGTGTGGTTAACAAAAACTGCGCTAAAGTAGCATAATTTCCGCTGAAAATAGAAGGGGCGGCATTCGTCTGCGATCGGTTGTTCTGCTGCAATGACTGCAGCATCGTCCGCTCGATTGAATGGAACTTAAACTTCATACCGTAACAAAATGAAACGTAACGTGGTTTGGCTGTCGGTTTTTGCGATCGCGATGGCGCTTCTCGAGGCTGCGGTCGTGATCTATCTCCGGCGGCTCTATTACCCCACAGACGTGCGGAGGATCTTTCCTCCGAGGATGCTTGCACATCTGGACCTGGTGCTGGAGCTCGCGCGCGAAGCCGCCACGTTGATCATGCTCCTCGGCGTCGCCCTGCTTGCCGAGCGAGGATTCGTACGCGTATTTGCGGCATTTGTCTACGCTTTCGGTTTATGGGACATTTTTTACTATGTCTGGCTCAAGGTCTTCATCGGCTGGCCCGTGCGCTGGGGAGAATGGGATATTCTGTTTCTGATTCCCTGGGCCTGGCTCGGCCCGTGGGTAGCCGCGGTGGCCGTGGCCGCGCTGTTCGTGCTCTGGGGTGGCGCCGTCCTGACGCTGCGCGGGGTCTGCCACGTTACCCTTTCTGAAGGCGCGGTGTTCGTCGCCGGGACGACGCTGGTGCTGGTGTCCTTTCTGCAACCGGCCTTTGGCCTGCTCAGCCGCGGACAACTGGCACTGGCCGCATACCGTCCGGGAAATTTCTGGTGGGGGACCTATGTTGCCGGACTGGCACTGATGGCGGTGGCTTTGGTTTGGATCTTCATCGACGGCAGGCGAGAGGCTTCGCAATGACAAGGCAGGCAGATGGTTCAGGTGGAAACAAGGGCGGATCGGGCCGGCTCGACGACGTTGTGGCACGGGCGCGTCGGGAGCGGGATGAACGCCTGAAGGGATACCGCGAGCTTTCGCTCAGGATCCATCCCTGGGTGTGCGGCCGGTGCGGCCGCTCGTTCACGCGCGAGAATCTGCATCTGCTTACGGTTCACCACAAGGACCATAATCACGACAACAATCCGCTGGATGGCAGCAACTGGGAGAACCTCTGCATCTACTGCCATGACAACGAACATGCCCGCTATCTGGATCACCAGGCCGGTGCAGGCGTTGCGAGCGGTACGCCATCGGACGGACGGCAGGATGCGACCAACCGGCCATTTGAACGTCTCAAGGACCTCCTGAAGCCGAAATAGCCCCGCCGGTTCCGGACCGGAATCCGGCATTCGCCCGGTATCTTTGATAGATGATCCCGCCGATGCGTGTGCAGCAACTCAGGACAGCCGATTCGACCAGATTGACCAGACTGTGCGGTCCGTGGCCGGGCAGGATCCGCCCGGGTTGCTAGCCTTTAACCGGCGAAAGGCGACCGCTGCCGCAGCGTATCGCGACCATCATCCGCCCGGCTTCTCCGGCAACTCGATCTCCGGGCGCCCGATCTCCGGGCGCTCAATGTCGGGACGTTCGATATCGGGACGTTCGATGTCTGGCCTTTCGTGCGACTCGGGCCGCGTGCTGGCGGCGGGTCGGGGTGCCAGCGGCGACGGAAGATCCACCCGCATCGGATCCGCACGCAGTACCACCCGGTTTACGAGTACGCTGCCGTCCGGTTCGGCCACGCCGCGCACCGCGATTGCCGTGCCGGCCCGTGCGTCAGCGGCGGTCCCGCCACTGAAGTGTGTCCGTGCCGTGTAGCGCAGCGGTACACCGTTGGCAAGCAACACATCAGAGCCGGACCGGGCCTCGACGTAGCCCGACATCTCCACCGCCGTGCCCGGAGCGCCGACGGGGGCGAGGACGGGTTGCACGCGCATCACGACCGGCATGCCTCGCACGTAACGACCCGTGGCCCGCACCTGCTCGCCGATCGCAATTCCCGTGAACGGTCCGGAAGCCGCCAGGGTCCGGGTGCCGATGGTCAGATGCCCCTGTGTCCGGTTGATCGCGCGTACGGGTCCGCTCAGCAGGAAGGTCGTTGCCGGCGCGCGTACTACGCGTGTCGCTACCCAACGCCCGTTGCCGCGGGCCAGCGCGCTGATGCGGACCGCATCGCCGGCGTGAAGCTGTGCCAGTTCCAGGCGCGGCGCCCCGGGGCCGCCGGTTCGCGTCTCGGCCGTGACGTGAACCACTTGGCCGAGGAGCGTGAAGCTTCCTGCGTGTGTAGTCACCTTTTCGATGCGTCCGGCGAGTGCGACCCGGACGTGTACCGAGTCGGCGGTCAATCGCCCGTCCGGTTTGGCCTGTGCCTGCACGAGGACCACGTCCCCGAGGTGCACATCCCGGACGGTGCCCGGGCGGCCATCAAGGCGATAACCGGTCGTATCGTTGAGTAAGTACTCACTTCCATTGACGTAGATGCTCCCGAAGCGCTGTACCACTCCGAAGCTGCTTATCCCGGTACCGCCGATGCCTTCGCGGGTGATTCCCGTACCGCCGATCCCGCCTCCGGACCCCGGGTCGGTGGCGTCTGCCGGGAGCGGCGCCGCCAGGAGCAACAGGCCAGAGAAAAGCGCGAAAAGCACCCGTCGGCCAATAGGCCCTTTAATAACGCATTTGCTCATGGGGTTACTCACGCCCTCCGCGTCGCGATTCTTTGCCGGGCTCGACCCGGCTTGCTTCTTCGTAGTAGTAGATGCCCAGGCGCATGCGCCGGCAATCTGGACCCGGGGCGGCGCGCGCCGCCTCATTGAGTGGCATGACACGCTGATTGGCCTCCCTCAGAAACGCTTCGGAGAGCTGTGTAAGCGCCGGGCGTACCGCAGCCAGATCCTCGCGCGCAATGACCTCGTAGTACACGGCCCGCTCCAGGAAGGCTTCGCCCTGGCCGGAGATATTGTGCAGAGCGCTCGACAGGTGATCGCCTACATTTGCTCCGAGGAAGGCAAGCTTGTCTTCAGGCAGGGCTGAGACGTAAGCGGTCTTCAGCAGTCGCACTGTGTCGCCCTCGACCGTCGCCACTCCTACCCGCACCAGTTCTTCGAGAACGACGCTGGGGCGCACGTCTGCCTTGATCGCACGCACGAGGGTTTCGAAACTCACGCGGCTGTTCGCGGCGCGACGCAGCAGCGCCCGGGGGCGCCCGTCGCGGTCGAGGAAACGGGGCAGGGACACCCAGGCGGCTACCGCGCGCGCGGCCAGGTTCGCCCCGGGGCGCAAAACGTGGGGTTTGGTGCCGGCGCGCGCCTGTGTCCGCAGGCGCTTCACGTCTTTTCGGTGGATGCCGGTCAGCAGGCTCATACGGCTGTCGGAGACGGTGCCGGGATCCGCACCATCGTGCTGCTCCGCAGCGCCGATGTACACCTCCTTGAGCGCGTCGCTGAGGGCCGGATAGGTTACGCCCCGACCAATGAGGTAGCGGACGAGGGGGGCGAGGATCGCCCGGATGGCGGCCTTCAGTGCAGCGTCCACGATCATACTCTGATGCCCCCGCCCCGACCGCCCATCGGCCGGTTTAAATCAAGCATAGCATGCCGCTTGACCGTGGGAAAAGTTCCCACTAAGATTCGTTCCGCTTGTGGGAAATGTTCCACCGCTTAGTAAGGTGGCGGACGGGCGGCGGGGGGTCCGGGGTGCAGGTTCAGCGTCCGTCCCAGCCGTGTTTCTGAATCGACGACAAGGAGCGATGAATGATCTGCAAGTCCAGTGTGGCCGCAGTGCTTGTGGCCGCGGGTGTGGTGGGTGCCAGCACGGTGGCACAGGCCGCCGGCAGCACGGTAGTCGGGGTCGCACCGGCATACTACGAGGGCGACTATGGCACCTCTTCGACCACGCAGATCTATTATCTGCCGTTTTATGTCAAGTATCAGAAGGACAATCTGACGCTCAAGGCGACGGTGCCGCTACTGTCGGTGCACAGCACCGGTGCGATCCTCTCCGGGGGTACGGTGGTCGGAAATCGCGGCGCAACCAGGAGTACGACCGAAAGCGGCCTGGGCGACATCTGGCTCGAGGGCCGCTACCGTATCCGCGGTATCGGCTCTGCCCCCGACATTCTTCCTTATGCCAAGATCAAGCTCGGCACAGCCTCGCGCAGCTCCGGACTCGGTACCGGCGAGAACGACTACGAGGGCGGGGTCGGGTTCGAGTGGTCAGTGGGCAGGTCGTTGTTCCCGTTTGCCGATGTCGGTTACCGGATTGTCGGCTCGGCTCCCGGGCTGACACTGCAGAATATCTTGACCTATGACGGCGGAGCCAGCATGCAGCTGGATCGCCAGAACTTTCTGACCGGCATGTTCGCCGGTCACCAATCCGAGCAGCCGGGTTTTCCAGACGCTGCCGACGCCATCATCGCCTGGAACTATTACCCGCAGCCCGGCCATGGTCTTCAGGTCTACTTCGACAAGGGATTGAGCAATGGAAGCCCGAATTGGGGAGTCGGAGTAGGTGTGGAACGGCCCTTTTAGTGGGTGTCAATGAAACAGGAGGACTTTGTCATGAATAGCAGAACTGCATTGTTAGTTGCCTCGGCTCTGGGGCTGACCCTGGCCTTGGGCGTTGTTGTCCAGGCCGGTGCCACCGATAGCGATACGGATGCGACGACTTCCGCGTCTTCGTCCACCAACGCCGCTACCCCGGCCATACCCTATCCGGGCCAGGGCGAGAGGGCGACACCGGCCATGCCCGGCAACCCGAGGGCAGAGGAAGAAGTGGAAAGACACCGGCCGGATTTCGATCACCGGCCCGATGTCGACCGTCGTCCGGATATCGATCACCGGCCTGATGTCGATCGACCCGATGTCGATCGACCCGATGTCGACCGGCCCGATGTCGACCGTCCGCAGATCGACCGTCCCGATATCCAGAGGCCGGACATCGAAGTCCCTGAGACCATGGACCGCTGAGCCGAACTTGCATCGTCGGCCCCTGGGCATGACGTGGCCCAGGGGCTTTTTTTTTTCGAGAAGCAAGGCGGCCGGCCGATGTGCAGCAGTGCCGGCGCGATTGCGGGCGGTGTCGGGCGGCAGTGTTGTGGGCAGCTATCCCCACCGGGGTATAGTCATGGCGCCGGGTCCGGATCTACCGTAGATCGAGCAGGACACCACGGAGGGGACCGGCCATGAGCCTTGCGCCCACCTTGCGGCAGTACCTTGCCGAGCTGGGAATCGGTTACGAGATCCTGGCGCACCAGCGCACGACTTCAAGCCGGGCGACGGCGAATGCGGCCCATGTGCCTGCGGGCAGTCTCGCGAAGTCAGTCGTCCTGGAGGACGAGCACGGGTTTCTGGTGGCAGTCATTCCGGCCAATTGCCGCCTGGAACTGGGTCAGGTCCACCGGCTGCTGGACCGGCGGCTCGGTCTCGCGACGGAACGGGCGGCAGCGACGCTGTTCCGGGATTGCGAGGTCGGAGCGATTCCGGCGGTTGGCTGCGCCTACGGATTGGAAATGCTGGTGGACGACAGTCTGGTGGATCAGCCCGAAGTGTATATGGAGAGCGGCGACCACCGTGAACTCCTGCATATGAGTAACGGGCAGTTCCGTCGTCTGTTTTCGACGGCTTGGCACGGGCATATCAGTCACCTCTACCTCTGAGAGCCGGCGAATCCGGGGTTTTCCCCGCAGAACGCCGGAAATGCGGCAATCCGTGCGGCCAAGGCCCGCTTCAGGCTATAATTTCCCAGCCTATCTGATTGTTTTGTGCAGGATTCGACCCCAATGAATCCAGCGGTGCCTTTTTTTTGGAGGATTGTCATGCCGATTTACGAATATCTTTGCCAGGCCTGCGGACACGAGCACGAGGCGATGCAGAAGCTGAGCGAGCCGGTTCTGACCGTGTGTCCTGCCTGTGGAAAACCGGAACTCAAAAAGCGCATATCGGCTGCCGGATTCCAGCTGAAGGGCAATGGCTGGTACGCAACGGATTTCAAGGGTGGTTCCGGAAAGAGCAAGGAAGGCGCCGACAAAGGCGACAAGAAGGCGGGCGATGCCGGTTCCGGCACCGATGCCGGTCCTGCCAAGAAGGCCGGCGGCTGTGGCGGCGGCACCTGCGGCTGTGCCCATTAGCGTTTTTCCGGCCCGGTCGCCCGGGCTGTCCATGGTATGGTCAGACTGCGCCGCTACCTGATTGCCGGACTGCTGGTTTGGTTGCCGCTGGCGGTCACGGTGGTGCTTATCCGGTTCCTGTTCGAAATCGTCGACCAGACGCTGCAGCTGCTGCCCCCGAAAGTCCAGCCCGACCGGCTTCTCGGCTTTCATCTGCCCGGTGTCGGCGCGGTGCTGGTTTTGGCCGTGCTGCTTCTGACCGGAGTGATCGCGACGAATCTCTTCGGGCGCAACCTGGTCAGGCTGTGGGAGGAACTTCTGGCGCACATCCCGGTGGTGCGCGCCATCTATTCCGCCGCAAAGCAGCTCACGGAAACCCTTTTCGGCAACTCCGCCACGTCATTTCGCAAGGTGCTGCTGGTGCAGTATCCCCGAGCCGGCATGTGGACGCTTGCGTTCCTGACAGGGGAGGGCACGCACGAGGTCAACCGGAAAACCGGCCAAGATCTCGTGCATATCTTCGTGCCGACGACGCCCAATCCCACGGCCGGTTTTTTCCTGATCATGCCGCGCAGCGAAGCCATTGAACTCGACATGAGCGTGGACGCGGGGATCAAGCTCATACTTTCGGCTGGCGCGGTCGGTCCGGACGGCAAAAAGAACGGCGGTAGCGTAGAATCAGACCCCATGCGCTGAGCGCACACAGACCGATGAGCGCCGGCATACCGATTTCTGCCCAGTGATAAGGACCCATACTCAGAATGCGCAGTCATTATTGCGGAAAGCTGGACCTCAGTCTGACCGGCGAGGTGGTGCAACTTTGCGGCTGGGTGCACAGCCGCCGTGACCACGGGGGCGTCATTTTCATCGATCTGCGCGATCGCGCCGGCATCGCGCAGATCGTCTTCGATCCTGAGAATAGTGTGGCCTTTTCCGCGGCCGAGGGCGTGCGCAGCGAGTACGTGCTGCGGGTCGAAGGGCAGGTGCGCAGGCGTCCGCCCGGAACCGAGAATCCGCACCTGCACAGCGGCATGGTCGAGGTGCTGGCCATGCGCCTGGAGGTCCTGAACCGCTCCGAGCCCTTGCCCTTCCAGCTCGACGAGGCCGAACTCAACGAGAGTGTTCGCCTGAAGTACCGCTATCTCGATCTGCGGCGCGACCACATGCGCCGCAATATACTGCTGCGCCACACTCTGACCCGGACGCTGCGGCGGTTTCTCGAAGATCACGACTTTGTCGAGATCGAAACGCCGGTGCTTACCAAGTCCACGCCCGAGGGCGCGCGTGATTATCTGGTGCCGAGCCGCACTCATCCCGGACACTTTTTCGCGTTGCCGCAGTCGCCGCAGCTTTTCAAGCAGCTGTTGATGGTCGCCGGATTCGAGCGTTATTTCCAGGTAACCCGCTGCTTCCGCGATGAGGATCTGCGTGCGGACCGGCAGCCGGAGTTTACCCAGCTCGACATCGAGACCTCGTTCCTGGACGAGGACGGGATCATGCGGCTCATGGAGGAGATGATTCGCACGGCCTTCCGGGCGGTGCTTGCTGTTGAGTTGCCGGACCCCTTTCCGCGCATGACCTACGCCGAGGCGATGACGCGCTTTGGCGTCGACCGCCCCGACCTGCGTATCGGACTTGAGCTTGTCGAGGTCGCCGATCTGGTCCGGAATGCTGAATTCAAGGTTTTTGCGCAGGCCGCCAACAGTCCCGGGGGGCGCGTTGCGGCGCTGCGTCTGCCGCAGGGCGAACGGCTGTCGCGCAAGGATATCGATGACTATACCGCCTATGTGGCCGGGTTCGGGGCCAAGGGGCTTGCCTATATAAAAGTCAACGACGCCACGCGCGGGCGCGAAGGCTTGCAGTCGCCGATCCTGAAATTCCTTTCTGACGAGACATTGTCTGCGTTGATGGCGCGCTGCCGTGCCGCTACCGGGGATATCATCTTTTTCGGCGCCGACCAGGCCAGGGTGGTGAACGATGCGCTCGGTGCCCTGCGCATCCGGCTGGGGCACGATCTTGGTCTCGTGGAGCAGGCGTGGAAACCGGTGTGGGTCGTGGATTTTCCGATGTTCGAGTACAACGCCGAAGGCCGGCGCTGGCAGGCGCTGCATCACCCGTTTACAGCGCCGAAGGAAAGCGACCGGGAGCGCGTCGATATTGATCCGCAGAACGCGCTTTCGCGCGCTTACGACATGGTGCTCAACGGGTCGGAAATCGGCGGGGGTTCGATCCGCATCCATCGCGAGGAAGTGCAGGAGAAGGTGTTCGGGCTGCTTGGCATCGGCGCGCAGGAAGCGCGCGCGAAGTTCGGGTTTCTGCTGGATGCGCTGAAGTTCGGGGCGCCTCCGCATGGCGGTATCGCCTTCGGACTTGACCGCGTTGCCGCCATCATGGCCGGTGCGGATTCGATTCGCGATGTCATCGCCTTTCCCAAGACACAGAAGGCAACCTGCCTGCTCACCGATGCCCCGAGCGTGGTGGACGAAGCGCAGCTGCGCGAGCTCCACATCCAGTTGCGCAAGCCTCCGGAGCCGGTGAGCGGTGCAGGCTGATACGCGCAGCTACAAGCGTCCGGAATCGGTGCTGGTGGTGGTGTATACGCGCGCCGGCCAGGCACTCATGTTGCGCCGCGCCGATTTTCCCGAGTTCTGGCAGTCGGTCACCGGCAGCATGGAGTGGAGCGACGAAACACCGCTCGCCACCGCGTTGCGCGAACTGCGCGAGGAGACCGGGCTGGTGGTGGCTGCGGATGCTCTGCGTGACTGGCATGCGAGCAACCGCTATGTCCTGTTTCCGCACTGGCGCCATAAATATGCGCCCGGTACGGTCGAGAACACCGAGCACGTGTTTTCCCTGGAGCTCGAGAACGAGGTGCCGATCGTGCTCACTCCTGCCGAGCATTCCGAATATGTCTGGATGCCGCTCACCGACGCCGCACGGCTCGCTTTCTCCTGGACGAATCGCGATGCGCTGCTCGCACTTCAGCGGGAGCGGGATGAATCCGGTTTCCGGGGACGTGCCGGAGAGGGGGCATGACGGCAGCGGCTTGGGTGCGGTGGGCTGTGACGCGGCCCGGGTGAGTGCGGGACGGCAGCGATGCCCTGCCCCCGGGCGGGGTGAGACGGTGATCCTGGTCAACGGCCTGTGGATGCCGGGATGGGTACTGTCCGTGCTTGCCCGACGCCTGCGCCGCTGCGGCTACGCTGTGCGCAGCTTCACCTATCGGTCGATGGCCTGCAGCCTGCAGGAAAATGCCGATCTTCTGAAGGAGTTCGTCGACGTCCAGCCGGCCGGGGTCATGCATTATGTCGGCTACAGCCTCGGTGGCATCGTGGTCCACGCACTGTTTCATTATCATCCGCAGCAGCGTCCCGGGCGCATCGTCACGCTCGGATCGCCCCACCAGGGCAGCCGCGCTGCCGCCACCGTTGCGCGATATGCCCTGGGACGCCGCCTTCTCGGCAAGAGCCTGCCGGCGCTCGTGTCGCGAGAGGGGCGCCTCTGGCCATGGCCGGCTCGCGAGACCGGCACCGTAGCCGGCACGTTCAATTTCGGGCTCGGACGCCTTCTGCCGGGGCAGGCCGGCGCTTCCGACGGTACGGTGCGCCTGACCGAGGCGCAGCTGCCGGAAGCAACGGACCGGATTTCGTTGCCGGTATCCCATTTCGGCCTGCTCATATCCGGGCAGGCCGCCCAGGCAGTCTGCCGGTTTTTGAGCACAGGCCGTTTTGGCCTCTGAAGGGTCCGGATTGCGGCGCATTTGCGCCGCGCTGCTTTGGGAACGCGCGCACGCGGTGTTAGACTGGGCGCCGGCTTGCGGCGCCACTCCGTCAGCCTGAAGAAGCATACAAACTCAAAGAGTTAGGAGCACCATACCCCATGGCGGGCCACTCCAAATGGGCCAATATCCGCTTCCGCAAAGGCGTGCAGGATGCCAAGCGCGGGAAAATCTTCACCAGGCTGATCCGCGAAATTACCGTCGCGGCGCGCGCCGGCGGCGATCCGGCCTACAATCCGCGTCTGCGCGGGGCGATCGACAAGGCCCTGTCTCAGAACATGACCAAGGACAGCATCGAGCGCGCGATCAAGCGTGGCACGGGCGAACTGGAAGGAGCGCACTACGAGGAGATCCGCTACGAGGGGTATGGTCCGGGCGGCGTCGCGGTGATGGTCGAATGTACGACCGACAACCGCACCCGTACCGTGGGCGAGGTGCGTCACGCCTTCGCCAAGCACGGCGGCAATCTCGGCACCGATGGGTCGGTCGCCTACCTGTTCAGGAAGCTCGGCGTGTTGACCTACCCGGCAGGGACCAGCGAGGATAAGGTGATGGAGGCGGCACTGGCGGCCGGGGCGGACGATGTGATCGCCAACGAGGATGGTTCCATCGAAGTGCTGACCGTGCCCGATGCCTTCGAAAATGTGTGCCGCGCGATGGAGCAGGCCGGGCTCGCACCGGAACATGCCGAAATCGTGCAGCGCGCGAGCACCGATGTCAGGCTGGACGGCGAGGAAGCCGAAAAAATGCTGAAGCTCATGGATGTCCTTGAGGACTTGGATGACGTGCAGAATGTGTATACCAATGCGGATTTTCCCGACGAGGTGCTGGAGCGGCATGCCGGCTGAGCGCGCGATCGCGTGCCTCCGGTGCTGGGAATAGCCGCCGGGATGCGGATACTGGGCATAGATCCGGGTTCGCGCATCACGGGATTCGGCGTGGTGAGCGTGCTGGCTTCGGGCGCGGTCGGTTATGTTGCCAGCGGCTGCGTGCGTGTGGCGGGAGAAAACCTGGCCGAACGCCTGAAAGTCGTGTACAACGGCGTGCTCGAGATCATCGAGCGCTACCAGCCGGAAGTCCTCACCATCGAAAAGGTGTTCATGGCGCGCAATGCTGATTCCGCGCTCAAGCTCGGACAGGCGCGCGCGGCCGCCATTCTGGCAGGCGTAAACCGTGCGCTCCCCGTATCCGAATTTACGGCCCTGCAGATCAAGCGTGCGGTGGTCGGGCACGGCCACGCGCACAAGGACCAGGTCAAGCACATGGTCAAGGCGCTGCTTGAACTCTCCGGCATGCCCCAGGCGGACGCGGCCGATGCGCTTGCCTGCGCCATCTGCCACGCGCATCACGCTTCTGGCGTCGGCATGGGCGCGCGCCGGGCGGCACCCCGTCTGCGGGTGGTGCGTGGCTTCGAGGGGGGACGATGATCGGGCGCCTGCACGGCACGCTGCTGGTCAAGGAGCCGCCGCTGCTGCTCGTGGATGTCGGCGGCGTCGGCTACGAGCTGGAGGCGCCCATGTCGACCTTCTATGACCTTCCGCAAGCCGGCGGGATCGTCACGCTGCATACCCACCTTGTGGTACGCGACGATGCCCACTTGCTGTACGGGTTCTCGCGCGAACGCCAGCGCCGGCTGTTCCGCAGTCTGCTCAAGGTAAACGGCGTGGGTCCGCGCGTCGCGCTCGCGATTCTTTCGGGCCTGTCGGACGACGAGCTGTTGCGCTGCATCGCCCAGGAGGATATCGCCCGCCTTACGCGGGTGCCGGGGATAGGCCGCAAGACGGCCGAGCGCCTGATCATCGAACTGCGGGACAAGGTCGAGCCGGCACCATCCGCGGATGCCGTCCGTCCGCCGGCCGGGCCGCCCGATCCGGTGCAGGAGGCGATCAGCGCCCTGGTTGCGCTAGGCTACAGGCCGCAGGAAGCAAGCCGCGCGGTGGGATCGGTGTCCCCGGATGGCCTGCGCAGCGAAGAAATCATACGCCAGGCCCTCAAGGGGCTGGCCGGGTTGCGCACATGATAGAAACCGAGCGCCTGGTTTCGGCGCAAAGCGAGGGTTCGGCCGAAGAGCAGGGGGTAGAGAACAGGCTGCGTCCGCAGCGTCTCCAGGACTACATCGGGCAGCCCGAGATCCATGAACAGATGGAGGTGTTCATCGCGGCGGCGCGCAAGCGCGGCGAAGCACTCGATCATGTGCTGCTGTTCGGTCCGCCGGGTCTCGGCAAGACGACTCTGGCCAACATCATCGCCCATGAGATGGGGGCGAGCCTGCGCCAGACCTCGGGTCCGGTGCTGGAGCGCCCGGGCGACCTCGCGGCCCTGTTGACCAACCTGAAGCCGCATGACGTGCTGTTCATCGACGAGATACACCGGTTGAGCCCGGTCGTGGAAGAGATCCTGTATCCGGCCATGGAGGATTGCCAGATCGACATCCTGATCGGCGAAGGGCCGGCGGCGCGCTCGATCAAGCTCGAGCTGCCCCCGTTCACCCTGATCGGAGCCACTACCCGGGCCGGTCTGCTTACCTCGCCGTTGCGCGATCGCTTCGGAATCGTGCAGCGCCTGGAATTCTACGGGACCGACGATCTTGCGCGCATTGTTGGACGTTCGGCCGGCATTCTCGGCATAGAGGCCGACCCGGAAGGCATTGCGGCGATAGCGCGCCGCTCGCGCGGAACTCCGCGCATCGCCAACCGGCTGCTGCGGCGGGCACGCGATTTTGCCCAGATCCGGGGCGAGGGCGTGCTGAGCGGGGACATCGCGGAAGGCGCATTGCGCATGCTGAGCGTCGATGAGCACGGCTTTGACCCGCTCGACCGCAAGTTCCTGCTTGCTGTGCTCGAAAAGTTCAGCGGCGGCCCGGTCGGAATAGACTCCATCGCCGCTGCGATCGGCGAGGAGCGCGGGACGATCGAGGACGTTGTCGAGCCGTTTCTGATCCAGCAGGGGTTCCTCGCACGCACGCCGCGCGGACGGGTTGCGACGCGCGGAGCCTGGCTGCATTTCGGGTTGTCTCCGCCTGCGGCCACGGAGCCGTCGCAGCGCGGGATCTTCGAGGGCGAATAGCGGATGCGGTCGCGGGCTTGGTTGAGCCGATATCGACGCCAGAGCGCGTGCGGCTGCGCTCCGCCGATGCCGCGCGAGAGCGGCGGGCGGGTGCCGTGAGTGCGGTTTTTTCCATCCCGGTACGGGTGTATTACGAGGATACGGACGCGGGCGGTGTCGTGTATTACGCCAATTACCTGAGATTCATGGAGCGTGCGCGCACCGAATGGCTGCGTGAGCTCGGGTTTGACCAGAATGAACTTAGCAGCGGCCAGAATGTCGTATTCGCGGTACGCTCCGTGCGAGCGGACTATCTCAGGCCGGCGCGCTTGAATGATATGCTGGAGATAACGGCGGCGCTTGGCAGAATCGGATCCGCGAGCCTCGTGTTCGCGCAGGAGGTCCGCCGCGGCGGCGAAGCGATCTGCGCCGGAGAAATCAAGGTTGCCTGCCTGGACTCACAGGGATTTTTCCCTAAACCCATTCCGTCCTCTGTTCTGTCCCGCATCAATCTGTGGAGAGCGTCTTGAATATCGTTACAGCCAACCAAGGCATCGCCTTGTTCTCGATCGTCCGCGACGCGAGCGTACTGGTACAGCTGGTGCTGCTGCTGCTGTTTCTGGCATCGCTGCTGTCCTGGACCATGATTTTCCGGAAGTGGTTCATGATCAAGGCGGCCAACCAGGCAGCCGCCGGATTCGAGAGCCGGTTCTGGTCCGGCGGCAATCTTAGCCAGATGTACAAGGACCTTTCCCAGAACGAAGACGCAAATTCCGGGATGGACTCCATGTTCGTTGCCGGTTTCAAGGAATTCGCCCGTCTCGAGAAGCAGAAGAACATCGAGCCCATGGATATTCTGGAAGGTGCGCAGCGCGCCATGCGCGTGGCGCTGAGCCGCGAGATCGAATATCTGGAGACGAGCCTTTCGTTCCTGGCGACAGTCGGATCGACCAGCCCCTATGTCGGCCTGTTCGGTACCGTGTGGGGCATCATGAACGCATTCCACGCGCTCGGCGCTTTGCAGCAGGTCACGATCGCGAATGTTGCCCCCGGCATTTCGGAAGCGTTGGTCACGACGGCCATGGGATTGTTCGCGGCGATTCCGGCGGTGATCGCCTACAACCGCTATTCCCATGATGTCGAACGGTTGGTCACGCGCTACGAGGTGTTCTCGGAGGAATTCTCGAGCATCCTGCAGCGTCAGGCGTTTCTGGCCAAGGCATGAGTATGTCGACCTATCGCAGCCGGCGCCGGAAGCTCATGGCGGAAATCAACGTCGTGCCCTATATCGACGTGATGCTGGTGCTGCTGGTGATTTTCATGATTACTGCGCCGCTGCTGACCCAGGGGGTCAAGGTCGATCTGCCACAGGCTGCCGCGCGGCCTGTGAATACCGACAATCGGGACACCCTGGTGGTGACGGTTACACGCACCGGAAAGTATTATCTGGACGATCGTCTGATCACGCCGGCCCAGCTCCGGACCAAGGTGGCTACGGTTCTGCGCATCCGTCCGCGGACACCGGTCATGATCCGTGGTGACGGGCGTGCCGCGTATGATGAGGTGGTCAGGGCCATGGCACTTCTGCAAAGTGCCGGCGCCGAGAGTGTCGGCCTTCTCACCCAAACGCCGGCGGGCGCGGAGGGTGCCGGGCCCGGCAGGTAGCAATCTATGGTACGCAACGGGGTGCGTAAGCCGATCGGCAGAACCAGGGCCATGGTCTATGCGGTGCTGGTTCATGTGGTCATCATCGGTCTTTTGCTGCTGAGTTTTCGCTGGCACAGCGAGAACGACGTTATGCAGGCACCGAAGATGATCGAGGCGCACGTGGTGGATGCGACTGCGGCGAGTCGGGCGGCGCAAAAACTGAAACAGCGGCTTGCGCAGCAGGAGCTGGCGCGGCAGAAGCAGCAGCTGCAGCAGCAGGAGTTGCGGCAGCAACAGCAGCTCAGACAGCAGCAGGCCCTGCAACAGCAGCTCAGACAGCAGCAGCAGCAGCAGGCACTGCAACAGCAGCTCAGACAGCAGCTGGCGCTGGCGCGCGAGCGGCAACAGAAGCGCGAGGTGGAGCGCAAGGCGGCGGTTGCAGCCAAGCTGCGCGCCGCTGCCCTGGAGAAAGCGCGGCTGGCGGCCGTGAAAAAGCAGCAGCATCTGGCCGAAAAGCGGCGCAGACAGCGGGCCATAGCCTCGCTTCAGCGGCAGCTGGCGGAGGAGCAGGCGCACCGGGCAGCGGCCGCGGCGGCCGCCGCGGCCGCTGCCAAGGCGCAAAGCGCCATCGCGCGCTATAAGGTGCTGATCCGCCAGAAGGTCGAGCAGAACTGGGTGCGGCCGCTTGACACCAGAAAGGGCATGAAGTGCGTGGTCAGGGTGAAACTGGTTCAGGGCGGCGACGTATTGGAGGCGGAAGTGGTGCAGTCGAGCGGTGACCCGGTATTTGATCGTTCGGTGGAGAATGCGGTATATAGGGCGTCGCCGCTACCCTTGCCGGATGACAGCACCTTGTTTCCCTATTTCCGAGAACTCGAGTTCACGTTCAAGCCGGAGTCCTGATGCAGCATTCCATTTCCATGTCCGCAGGACGGTCGCGATGGTACGCGATGCTCGTGGGGCTGTGTCTGGCAATCTTTGCGCAGACCGCCGGGGCGGTGCTGACGATCGAGATCACCAAGGGGCTTGCGCACGGGCTGCCTATCGCCATCGTGCCGTTCAGCTGGAGCGGTCCCGGCAGTCCGGCCCAGGATGTTTCCGCGGTAATCAAGGCCGATCTGGTCCGCAGCGGGCGCTTCGACGCGCTGCCGACCAGGGATTTCCTGTCCATGCCGCATGCGGACAAGCAGGTGGTCTTCAAGGACTGGCGTCTGATCAAAGCCGAGGCGCTGGTCATTGGCGCGGTGCGCGCGCTGCCATCCGGCCAGTACCAGGTTCAGTTCCGGCTGTACGACGTATTCAAGCAAAAGCAGCTGGCCGGCTTCCTCTATGTCGTGACCGGCGCCCAGCTGCGCACGGTTGCGCACCAGATCAGCGATATCATCTATCAGAAGCTCACCGGGGTGCCGGGAGCGTTCAACACGCGCATTGCCTACATCACGCGTACCGGAGGAGTGCACCATCCGGTCTTCCGGCTTCAGGTGGCCGATTCCGACGGCTATGATCCCAGGACGATCCTGCGCTCCTCGCAGCCGCTCATGTCGCCGGCATGGTCGCCGGACGGCACGCGCCTCGCCTACGTTTCCTTCGAGCACGGACACTCGGTCGTATATATCCAGAATGTCGACACCGGAGCGCGCTGGAAGGTGGCCGATTTCCGGGGCATCAACAGCGCGCCGGCATGGTCGCCGGGCGGCAGGCGCCTTGCGCTGTCGCTGTCGATGAGCGGTCATCCGGAAATCTACGTCATGACCCTGAGCGACGGCGCCCTGAGGCGCCTGACGGATGATTCGGCGATCAATACGGAGCCGGACTGGTCGCCGCACGGCCGTTACATCGTCTTTACCTCGGATCGCAGCGGTTCGCCGCAGATCTTCCGCATGAATGCTGATGGCGGGGATGTCAAGCGCCTGACATTCGAGGGCAGCTACAACGCCGCTCCTTCGTATTCTCCGGACGGCAAGCTGCTCACCTTGATCACGGAGCAGCAAGGCCAGTTTCATGCGGCCATCCTGCACCTGCGTGATTCGGCGTTGCAGGTGCTGACCGATACGTCGCTCGATGAATCGCCCACTTTCGCACCCAACGGGCAGATGATTCTCTATGCTACGATTGTGCACGGGCGCGGTGTGCTGGCGACGGTTTCCGTCGACGGGAGTGTGCGGCAGATGCTTAAGACGAACGAGGGCGATGTGCGCGAGCCTGCCTGGTCGCCCTTTAACCACCAACTTCAGGCCAACTAAGGAGTTTTTTCAATGAAGAACAAATTGATCTTTTCGTTGCTGACGCTGTTTGCGATATCCCTTGCCGGTTGTGGCGGCCAGCAGGCGGTCAAGCCGAGTGCCTCGGGAACCGGCCAGTCGGCGGGGGCCGGACAGGGTGCCGAGTCGGCGGGAGCCGGCCAGGCGGGGGGTGCGCAGGGCAGCGCGCTCGGAAGCCAGCAGCAGGCCCCGGCAGTGGTTCTGCATACTATTCACTTTGCCTTTAACAGCAGCCATATCGACAGCAAGAATCGCGCCATTGTCGAAGCCAATGCCGCCTACATGAACGCCAATCCGCAGGTTACCGTAACCCTGCAGGGAAATACGGACGAGCGGGGAACGCGCGAGTACAATCTGGCGCTGGGCGAGCGCCGGGCGCAGTCGGTAAAGCGCATGATGCGTGTGCTCGGCGTGGCGTCGGACCGGATGAAAACGGTTTCCTTCGGTGCCGAGAAGCCGGTTGCACTGGGACATAACAGGGCGGCGTGGCGTCTGAATCGCCGCGTTGATTTCGTTTACAGCGATTAAAGGGCTTTATGGGCATACGCTGGACTGACATCGGTTGTTGGACGTCGTTCATCCTGGCCGCGGTCATCGTGGTGCCGGCGGCGTTCGCGCAGGATGGCCTGCCGGACTCGCGTTCCACACCGGCTCCGGTGGTGAGCATTCCTCTTGACGGAGGGATGCCGCCGCCGCAGTCCGGGCTGCGCAGCAGCGTGCTCAACCTGCTTCAGCAGGTCGAGACGCTGCAGTCGCAGGTGCGTAAGCTGCGTGATGCGGTCGAAATTCAGTCCCATAAGCTGCACGTCATGAAGCAGCAGCAACGGGATCTCATCGCGGATCTTGACCGGCGTGTAAGCGCTCTCGAGGCGCGAAGCGCGGCGGCTGCTCCGTCAGGGGGGGCGGCTGCTCCGGCAGCGGGGGCGGCAGCCGGAGGTACGACGCCTGCTGCTGCAGTGCAGGCGACCTCAGGACAGCAGCAGGCCTACAATGGCGCGTTCAATCTGATGAAAGAGGGTTTCTACGATCGCGCCATTGCGGCCTTCCATGCCTTCATCGTGAAATACCCGGATGGTCCCCTGGCCGGCAATGCCGAGTACTGGATTGCCGAAGGCAACTACGTCATGGGCAACTACCGGCGGGCCTTGAAGGAATACAAGGTGGTGGTCACAAAATACCCGAACGGAACCAAGGTACCGGATGCCCTGCTCAAGATCGGTTTCACTCAGTACGAGCTGCACTCCTATGACAAGGCGCGCAAGACCCTGAACAGCGTCATCGCGCGTTTCCCCAGCACTACGGTGGCAACGCTAGCCGCCACGCGTCTCGATCAGATGCAGAAGGAAGGGCACTGAACGCGGTTCCGGGACATGTCTGCCGGGCATTTTGTAGTCATGGCGCGAAGGTATAACATCTCCGACGTCCTCATATTTAGAACGGTGTCGGACGGCGACGAAGCGGTCCGGCCGCAGTCGGCACCTTGAAGCCTTATGGCAAGCGCACCCAAACCCGAAGCCGAGTTCTTAGGGCCCGGGCCGGAGAACAGTGCCGGTGCGGCGCGCCTGCGGGTCAAAGAAATCTTCTATTCGCTGCAGGGTGAGAGCCGTACCGTCGGCTTTCCCACAGTGTTTGTACGGCTTTCAGGATGCCCCCTGCGCTGCGGCTACTGTGATACAACCTATGCCTTTCAGGGTGGATCGTGGATGTCGCTTGAGGAAATAGGCAACCGTGTGGCACGGCATCGGCCGCGTTACGTGACACTGACTGGCGGTGAACCGCTTGCACAGCGTCCGAGCACCGTGCTTCTCGAGCGCCTGTGCGATGCCGGCTACGAGGTGTCGCTAGAAACCAGCGGAGCGCTCGACATCTCCGCAGTCGACCAGCGCGTGAGTGTGGTGATGGATATCAAGACACCGGGATCGGGCGAGGAAGCGCGCAATGTCTACGCGAACCTCGCGCATATCGACGCCAATGACCAGATCAAGTTCGTGATCTGCGATCGCGCCGACTATGAGTGGAGTCGCGCCAAGCTCGATGAACTGGGACTCGCCGGACGGTGCGAGATCCTGTTCTCGCCCTCCCATGGCGCCGTGGCGCCGACGGAGCTTGCCGACTGGATTCTGGCGGACCATCTCCCGGTGCGCATGCAGGTGCAGCTGCACAAGCTCCTCTGGGGCAACAGCCCGGGGCATTAGCGTTGACGCGCGCAGTCGTGCTGCTCTCCGGAGGGCTTGATTCCGCCACGCTGCTTGCGATGGCGCGCGGTCTCGGACATTCCTGCCATGCGCTGAGCTTTGATTATGGCCAGCGCCACCGCGTCGAGCTTGATGCGGCGCAGCGCGTTGCCCGGCAGCTTGGCGCGGCGGAGCACCGTATCGTCAGCCTGGATATCGGATGGATGGGCGCATCGGCCCTGACCGACAGCGCCATTCCCGTGCCGCGTGCGCCTACCGAGGGAATCCCGGTGACCTATGTGCCGGCGCGCAACACCATTTTCCTGGCGATCGCTCTCGGCTGGGCGGAAGTGCTGGGGGCAGGCGACATCTTTATCGGTGTGAATGCGCTCGACTACTCGGGCTATCCGGACTGCCGGCCGGAATTCATCCGTGCCTTCCAGGCGCTGGCGGATCTTGCGACACGGGAGGGCGTGGAGGGCCGCGGTTTCCGGATCAATGCCCCGCTCGTCGCGATGACCAAGGCCGAAATCATCCGCACCGGGATGAAGCTCGGCGTGGATTATGGACAGACCCTGTCATGCTATGCACCGGACCCGATGGGACGCGCCTGCGGGAAATGCGATTCCTGCCGGTTGCGGGCGCAGGCGTTCGCCGCCGCAGGTGTGGCGGATCCCACCCGCTATCAGGACGGCTGAATTTCCGCATTGCGACGCCAGTTGCCGTTCCAGACGCACAACCCCCGGAGATTTGCTGCCGCGCAGGACGGGCGCCAGGGACGGCGGCGCCTGCCGCACCGCAAGGGAATAAACCTCCGGACCAAGCCGTCTTTTCGGCAAATCGGGATGAGCTATCCTTAAGCTTGGTCCAGAACTAGTGGTCGAGGTCGACTCCGGAGGTATTAAAAGATGCATCTGAACAATGTTGAACACGTAGCCCTGCTGGGCTTCGGGGTTGCTGTCGCATTCGGCGCGATCGCGAACAAGACGAATTTCTGCACCATGGGTGCGGTAAGCGACTGGGTCAATATGGGTGACACCGGGCGCCTGCGCGCCTGGTTCCTGGCCATCGGGGTCGCCATTCTCGGTTCCCAGGCGCTGCAGGGCCTGGGCTATGTCGACCTCGGCAAGTCCATCTATCTCACGACCAATTTCGGATGGCTGGGCAATCTGGTCGGCGGGTTTCTGTTTGGTGTCGGGATGACCCTGGGGTCGGGGTGCGGCCAGCGTACTCTGGTCCGTGTCGGAGGCGGAAACCTCAAGTCTCTGGTCGTCATGCTCATGCTCGGCTTTACCGCCGCGACGACCCTCTATGGGGTGCTCGCGCTGTTGCGCATCCACTACATTGAAGTGACCAACGTTGACCTGTCCAGCCACGGTCTGGTGAATCAGGGCATCGACACTGCGATCGTAGCGCTGACCGGATTCAAGAACGCCAACCTGGTTCACTGGGCGGTGACGGGTGTTATGGGGCTCGGGTTGGTGCTGTTTTCCTTTTCGAGCAGGGATTTCCGCAGGAATTTCGACAACGTGCTGGCCGGTGCATTCATCGGTCTGGCAGTGGTTGCGGCCTGGTACATCACCGGCAAGGTGGGTCACGATGATTTCAATCCGATACCGGTGGAATCCTTCACTTTTGTGGCGCCAGTCAGCGACACCTTGCAGTACATAATGACCTTCACAGGATCGACCATCAAATTCGGCATTGCCGCGGTCTTAGGAGTGATCGTGGGCTCGTTCCTGTATGCTGTTTCATCGGGCAAGTTCCGCATCGAGACATTCACGTCGCGAAATGACATGGTCAATCACATTGTTGGCGGCGCGTTGATGGGGTTCGGCGGCATCGTCGGGTTGGGGTGCACCATAGGGCAGGGCGTAACCGGTGTGTCGACGCTCGCAATGGGCTCGTTGATCACACTCATCATGATCATTTTCGGCAGCGCACTGACGATGAAGGTGCAGTATTACATGCTGGACGAGCAGGGATTCTTCAGCGCCTTGTTCTCGGGCCTGGCGGACTTCCGCCTCCTGCCTCGCAGGAGAATTGCCTAGTTTCCAACAGTCCCCGGGCCGGGACTTATCCCGGTCCGGGATGTTCTTCCTTGCCGCTGCCTGATTTGACAGGTCCGCGGCATGTCCGGATAATCCGACGCCTGCTGCTCCCGGCCAAGTGTGGGTTATCAGCCCGACGGGCTTCGATCCCGAGTTCCGTCAACCTGGTGATTTTCGGCCTTCGGCCTGCTCCCGGGCGGAAGCGAGTGTGGTTGGCTCGAGGTAGGATGGTTGGAGCGGGCAGTGGCAAGTAGCTGGAAATTCGTCGGGCCGTTAGCTCAGCCGGTAGAGCAGCTGGCTTTTAACCAGTTGGTCGACAGTTCGAATCTGTCACGGCCCACCAATTAATCAACGACTTACAGCTCCTTCCCGTCCTTGCGGTTCGGGTCTTGTGCCCTGGATCAGGCGCGGGCGGCCAATCTTCTCCGCGTACGGTGCAAGATGCTCGGCCGAGAGATGCGTGTAGCGGCGCACCATCAGCTCCGTTTCCCAACCGCCCAGGCTCTTGCAATATATGCATCGGTGTTCCCGCCTGGGTGTGCCACGAGCCCACTTGTTCTGGGTTTCTACCGTACAGTGCTGGGTGGACGCAGTGTCCGATGTAATAGTTCTGGAACGTATTCAGCTTCCGTTGATACGTTGTAGTATCGTTCGGAATTTCGGACAGTACGAGATATTTTGCCTATTCCCAGGGATTGGTGACGGGGACACCGAAGCGGCGGAAATCCGCCTCATTGCGGGTTGCCACGGTCAGACCGTGGACGTGGGCCGTGGCCGCGATAAGTCCATCGACCACAGGAAGGGATTGCTTGCTGGTTCCGCGACGCGTACCCCAGACAACTGCCACCGGCAGGTCCACGGCGAGCAGCCGGCCGGCGAACCGATCCGGAAGGGCGCGTCGCACCCATGTCAGGAGTTGGGTGCGTTTCTCGCCATCCGGCAGGGCTGCCACGCCTTCCTCGATTTCACCGATAGTGATGACGCAGAGATAGAGATCGGCTTCGCGCTGCGCATCGATCCAAGCTATTACCCGTGCTGCTGGCCTGGCTTTGACCAGCTCGGAGATGACGCAGGTGTCGAGCAGGAACACGCTAGAGCCGTACGCGCGGGCGGCCGGTGTCCTTCACGCGGCGTACTTTGAGCCGCGTGCCGGCCAGCGGTGAGTGCCGGAAGAACTCGGTCAGGGTTTCGGGCGGCTGCGACAGCTCGCGGAATTTTTCCACCGAGACCACCACGGCGGCCGGCGCGCCATGCACGGTGATGGTTTGCGGGCCGTGGCGGCGCGCCTCGGCCACCACGCGCGAAAGCTGGTTTTTTGCGTCCTGGAGTTGCCACCGCTTACCCATAGTCAACCTCGATAATTCTGGCTAGAATAGCCAGATTCTAGCCGAGGCGGACGGAAACTCAAAGCCTCCCGCGGAGGGTAGTTTGGCAGGTGTGCCAAATTTGTACCAAAGCGGTCTCTGCTGCTACAGGAAATCAACGTTTTTCATCGGTCACAAGGTGGCGGAAATCGTCGCAAGTGACTGTTATGGTTAAGATTTCAATTTGACGGTTCGGCCTTTTAACCAGTTGGTCGACAGTTCGAATCTGTCACGGCCCACCAATTAACTCAGGTAGTTACCGCATCATCAGCAGAGTGCTGGTCAGGCGACTTTGCCAATTTTTTGCCAGCAACCACCCGAAGTCGCGGGAGATTGTCGGCAAACTCAGCCAGGTGGCTGGCACCGAGATGGGTGTATCGCAGGACCATCTCCAGCGTCTTCCATCCGCCGAGCTGCTGCAGGACAGGCAAAGGGGTTCCGGACTGCACGTGCCATGAAACCCACGTGTGGCGGCTATTCCGATATCGGAATAGCCGCCACTATGCCGCATTGGAAACTATGCCGAGTTGAGTTTCCTGCGCCTGTTGTTTGACGGGTTTGCGTTGTTCTGACTCGGCATAGTTTCATGTCTTCTCCCTTATCGATAACAAGGAGCAGACATGAGCACCGAGGCATTGTTTACCTTCCGCAGCACGGTCGATCGCATGCGCCAAGGTCCACTGGGATCCTATGTCGATGCGTATGCCGCGCGGTTGCAGGAGCAAGGTTATTCGGAGGAGTCGACCCGCACACAGATTCGATGCGTCGCCGACTTCAGCCGCTGGCTTAAGCGCCGTGGGCTTGCGGCCGACGATGTCGACGATCAGACGCTTACGCGTTTCCTGAAGTATCGTCAACGGCACCGCCATCTCACCCGCAGCGATGCCTCGGCGTTACAGAAGTTGCTGGCACTGTTGCGCGAACGGCACATCGCCAGGCCCATGCCGGTTCAGTGTCACCTCAATCCGCTGGCCCGGATTGAGCGCAACTTTGAACGCTGCCTCACGCAGGAACGGGGACGGTCACGATCCACCCTCCTCAACTACCAGCCCTTCATCCGGCAGTTTCTGCAGGAGCGATTTCAGGGGGGCGCGATTCGTCTTGCGGCGCTTACGGCGGCCGATGTCATGGCGTTCGTGCAACGCCACGCACGCGACTACGGCGTGAAACGCACCAAACTCATGCCGACGGCGCTGCGTGCCTTTCTGCGGTTTCTGCACCTGCGCGGAGACATCGTCTGCGATCTTGCCGCCGCCGTTCCCACGGTCGCCTGCTGGTCGTTTGCGACACTGCCGAAGTTTCTCGCGCGGGGAGACGTGCAGCGGGTGCTCACCGCTTGCCGCCGAGATAGCCGGGTGGGTCGGCGCAATTACGCGATCCTGCAGCTGCTCGCCCGCCTGGGTCTTCGTGCCGGGGAGATCGTGACGTTGACGCTCGAGGACATCGACTGGGAGGCCGCCCGTATCCGGCTTCACAGCAAATGCCAACGCCTCGATGAGCTTCCATTGCCCGACCCCGTCGGTCGCGCGATTGCCGAGTATTTGCGACACGGACGGCCCCGTTGCCCGGACCGTCGGCTCTTTATTCGGGAGCGCGCGCCGATCCAAGGGTTTGCCAATGCCAGTGCCGTGTCAACGGTGGTTCGCCGCGCCCTGGCGCGCGCCGGCATTGAGAGCACGCACAAAGGGGCACATGTGTTTAGGCACACGCTCGCCACCGAGATGCTCGCGCACGGCGCCTCGCTCCACGAGATCGGGCAGCTGCTGCGCCATCAGAACCCAGAGACGACCATGATCTACGCCAAGGTCGATGTGGCGGCCTTGCGCCACCTGGCGCCACCCTGGCCGAAGGAGATGCTATGAACACCCTGCGAGAAGCGATCGATGACTATCTCATGATGCGCCGTGCCTTGGGCTTCAAACTCACCCGTGTGGGAGGGAAGCTTAAGCACTTTGCGGATTTCCTGGAAAGCCACGGCGCCGACACGATCACCACGTTGTTGGCCCGGCAATGGGCGATGCAGCCGCCCGAGGCGAAGCCGGCCACATGGGCCGAGCGTCTGATGCACGTGCGCGTCTTTGCGCATTATCGTCAAGCGGCCGATCCGCGCACCGAGATCCCGCCGGCCGGGCTGCTGCCCTTTCGGGCAGAACGTGCCAAACCCCATTTTTATAGCGAGGCGGAGATTCACCGGCTGCTGGCGGCGGCCGAAGCTCTGCCACCGAAAGACGGCCTGAGGGGAGCAACTTACCATTGCCTGTTCGGTCTGCTGGTGGTGACGGGAATGCGTATCAGCGAGGTGCTTGCCTTGAAGCATGATGACGTCGATCTTACGCAAGGGATACTCATCGTTCGGGGCGCGAAGTTCGATAAGTCGCGTCTACTGCCGCTGCATCGCTCGACCCAACAGGTACTGGTGGAGTACGCGCGTAAACGCGATGCCCGGTTTCCCCGTCCCACCACCCCGCACTTCTTGGTCTCGGACGGCGGGCGGCCCTTGGAAGGCTCCACCGTGCGGCGCACGTTCTACGCGCTCTCGCGCGCGATCGGGTTGCGCGGTGCCGACGATTCCTATGGTCCCCGGCTACACGATTTTCGCCATTATTCCGCCACCCGGATTATTCCGGCAACGGGTGAGCGACGCGCGTATTTCCCGGGGAATCGCGTGATCGCAGGCGCATGATGGGCGGAATAATCAGAGGGAGTTCAGGAAGGCCAACACACGATCACTGGGCCGGTAGCGAGAAGCGCGGGCCGGGTGGGTGGCCGCGGTCTTCGCCAGCGCCTGTTCTTTAAGCTGCATGTCGGCCTGCAGGTAAATCGAGGTCGTTTCCACCGACTCGTGGCCCAGCCACAGCGCGATGACGGAGGTGCCAACGCCGTGGTGAAGCAGGTTCATCGCGAGTGAGTGGCGCAAGGAATGGAGCGTGATGCGCTTTTGGGTCAACGAGGGGCAGTGACGGCGGGCGACGGCCAGATGTTTGTTCAGCAGGTATTCCAAGCCGTCATGACCCAAGGCCTGGCCCCGCGTGGTGGGGAAGACCGGATCGGAGGGTTGGCCCTGGCGTTCCCGTAGCCAGCTCCGTAGGACCGTGACGGTCTCTTGGCGAAGCGGGGTGCACCGTGTCTTGCGTCCTTTGCCCAAGCACTGTACGTGCGCCCCGGCGCCGAAGACGATGTTCTCGCAGCACAAGCCGGTGAGTTCTGCCGCTCGCAGTCCCGTCTCGACAGCGAGCAGCAACAGGGCCCGATCGCGCCGTCCGCTCCAGGTCGTGAGGTCGGGTGCGGCGAGCAGAGCATCGACTTCGGCCGGTATCAGGAAACAGGTCGGTCGACGTATATAGCGTTTACTGGGCATCGCGAGCACACGCGCAGCCACAGCGTTGTACTCCGGCGCGTGCAAGGCAACGTAGCGGAAGAAGGAATGGATGGCGGCGAGACGCACGTTGCGACTGCGGGCGCTGTTGTCGCGTTTTTGCTCAAGGTGATCGAGGAACGCGCCAATAAACGCCGCATCCAAGTCGGACACCGCCAGCGCCGAGGGCGCTTTGCGCAGTCGCTGTTGTGCATACTGCAGCAGCAGGCGAAAGGTATCGCGATAGCTGGCAATGGTGTGGGGACTGGCCTGCCGCTGTCGCATCAGCCGATCCATGAAGAATGACTCCAACAGCGCGGGAAAGGGGCTGGCTCCGTTCATAGACGGGTCCTCCGCTCGGATCGCTCCACCCGGTTGAGCGCGTAGCGCAACAACTGCGGCGTCGCCGTCAAATACCACTGCGTGTCGGTAATATGGGCATGCCCCAAATAGGTGGAAAGCTCAGGCAGATGACGCTCGACATCGACCCCATGTCGATACCACTTGAGAAGCGTATGGATCGCTAGCCGGTGACGGAACCCGTGCAGACGGGGTCCCTGCGAGTCACCGGGACCGCGCAGGCCGCTCTGGTGAGACAGTTTGACGAACGTCCACCGCAGCGTGTCATACGTCACGCCGTTGCCGCGATCGGAGAGGAAAAAACGGGGACTGCCGGGGGAGCGGCACAAGCGATCCCGAATCTTGGCATAGCGTTGCAAAGCGCGTTGCGTGGAACGGTGCACGGGGACGTATCGGGTCTTGCCGAACTTGGTATCCCGAATCGTCAGCACGCCGTGGATGAGGTCCACATCGTCCCGATCCAGATGCAAGGCCTCGTTAGCCCGCAGACCGGTGGCGACGTACAGCCCCAAGAGCGTGGCAAAGGTGTGCGGTCGCAAGCCGATCGCGGAGGGCAGCCGCCGTGCCGCCTTGAGCAGCCGGAGGATCTCCTCGTCACTGGCGATATGGGGTGCCACCCGCCGGTACGGGTGGGGGAGCAGATCAGGCGGCGGCACCACGGTGCGCGGATCATTGGGAAGGCAGTACCGCGCGAAACGACGCACCATCCCTAAGCGGTTGGCCCACTGGGACGGCTGGGCGTGGGCCGGTTGGGTGGCCCACCTCAAGGCCAGTTCGGTGGTGATGTACTCGGCGCCCGCGCGTTCGGCGAAGTCGACGAATCGCCGCAACAGTCGTCCTTCCAGGCGCAGCTTGTATCCCAGAGCGCGACGCACGGCGAGATACTCATCGAACGCGGTTCGTAATGCGCTCATGACGCACCTCCCATCCACGGCAGAGCAATGTGACGCAGCGCCTTGATGTCGACCTTGGCATAGATCTGCGTCGTCGTGGGCTGCCGGTGACGCAACAGTTGACCGATCTCGGTGAGCGAGGCGCCACGGCGCAGCATGGTGGTGGCCAGAGAATGTCTCAACAAATGGGCCCCTTTGAAGTCGGGGTTCAATCCAGTGCGCTTGAGGGCGCGACGAACCACACAGCAAATGGCGCTTAAGCAAAGGCCGTGCCACGGAGCGTTCATTCGGATAAAGACCGTGCGCGTCGAACACGCAGGACGAACGTGGCGCAGATAGCGGACCAATGCCTCGCCTACGTCTTTCGGCAACGGTAATCGTTCCCATCGCTGACCTTTTCCGCGCACAATGATCTCGCCGCGCTCCCAGTCCAGGTCGTCCAAGGTCATGGCGAGTACTTCTCCACCGCGCAACCCGAGTCGAGCCAAGAGCATCAAGATCGCATAATCACGCTGACCGCACGGCGTGCGGCGATCGCAGCAGCGAAGCAGTCGCTCGACCTGTTCGGGCGGGAGCGACTTGGGGAGGTGCGACAACCGCCAGCGAGCCACCCCGAATAGGGCGCCAGCCAGGTCCGTTTTGATCGCGCCGCGCTGGCGCAGAAAGCGCAGAAACGAGCGTAGCGCGGTGACCGTGGTGCCGGCATGAGTGCGGCTGACGCGCCGCACTTGACGAAGAATGAAGCGATGCAGATCCCGTGGTTGCAAATCCTGAAGGCGCAAGGCCTGGCCCCCGAAGTGCTCGGTCAAAAACCGTCGCACGATGGGTAGATAGCCCATCACCGTCGTGTGGGCCAAGCCGCGCTCAGAGCTCAGGAATCTCTCATAATCTCGTATGAGCCGATCCAAGGCAGTCCGGTCTATGGTTTGCGGTAACGCAGGGATCACCCCGAGGCCGCGTAAAAACGCCAGCAGTTGATGGCCCGTAGAGGCATCGCCGCGCCTCATTGACCGGCGATGGTCGGCGTCAAACTGTGCGAGCGTCGCCTCGTCCAGTTTGGCGAGCGACAATCGGCGCTGCTTCAACCAGCGGCTGAGATCCGCTGTCAGCAAACACTTGGTCTTTATCGTCGCCGGAACGTACCCCTCGCCGGCGAGGAACTCCGCAAATCTATCGATGTAAGTGGCGATTGGCCCAGCGCACACAGGTTTGATTGATATCGCTACAGCACTCTTGCGATCGATCTTCATCGTCCGTCTCCTCAAAGCTGGGGGAAGATCCCCAACCGGAGACGAGAGTCGAACTCAAGAGCGATTGCAACATCGAGATCGGAATCGACTCTGTATGCTCGGCCCATGAATTCACGGCATTACGGCATCATTCATTTCGTGACGGTCCCTTCACTACCGCCCTATCGGCCGTGTTCTGGCCTTCCTGAACTCCCTCTGATTATTCCGCCCATCATGCGCCTGCGATCACGCGATTCCCCGGGAAATACGCGCGTCGCTCACCCGTTGCCGGAATAATCCGGGTGGCGGAATAATGGCGGTAATTCCGCCGGCGGAATTACCGCCATCGGTTTGCCCGGGAGACGCTGGTGCGCTGGTACCGCGCGGGCGAGGAGGTCGAGCGTCGATTGCCGGTGCTATCGACCTATCTGGGCCATGCCCACGTGAGCGACACCTACTGGTACTTATCGGCCTGCCCCGAGTTGATGGGGGAGGCCAGACGGCGGCTCGAGAAACGCTGGGAGGGGTACCCATGAGCACCAGCGCCAGCCTTGCTCCGTTGCTTGAGCGCTTCTTCACGCAACGGCTGATGCGTGAGCGCCAGGTGAGTCCGCATACGATCGTCGCCTATCGCGACACCTTCCGTCTGCTACTCGCGTTCGCCAAGCAACAGCTGGATAAACCGCCATCGCGATTGCAGCTCACCGATCTCGACGCGCCGCTGATCGGCGCCTTTCTCGATGATCTTGAGAAGCACCGTCACGTGAGCGCCCGCACGCGCAATCTGCGCCTGACCGCCATCCGTTCGTTCTTCCATTATGCGCAATTTGAGGCGCCGCAACATAGTGCGCACATTCAGCGCGTGCTCGCCATCCCCGGTCAACGCCCTACGCGCCGCGTGGTAGGGTTCTTAACGCGCGAGGAGATCGAGGCGTTGTTGGCAGCCCCCGATCGAGGTTCCTGGGGCGGGCGGCGCGATTATGCGTTTTTGACACTTGCCCTGCAGGCGGGGCTGCGGGTGGCGGAGATGACGAACCTAAAACAGGAGGATCTCGTCTTCGGTGTCGGTGCGCACGTGCGCGCGTACGGAAAGGGTCGCAAGGAGCGCTGTACGCCCTTGACGCGTCAGTGTGCCGCCGTGCTGAAGGGGTGGTTGACCGAGGTCGTGCACGCCGGCGGTGAGATTCTCTTCCCGAGCGCCCGCGGCGGGCGATTGAGTTCGGATGCGGTACAGTATCTGCTGGCCAAGCAAGTGGCGGTGGCGGCTGAACGCTGCCCGTCGCTGGCAGCAAAACGCGTCACGCCGCATGTGCTGAGGCACAGCGCCGCCATGGAGCTACTTCAGGCAGGGGTCGATATCACGGTCATTGCCCTTTGGTTAGGCCATGAATCGATAAAAACCACGCAGATCTATTTGGACGCTCATCTGGCGTTGAAAGAGGCTGCGCTCGCCAAGACGAAACCCTTTGGCGGAGCGGCCACGCGATATCGGCCCCCGGATTCCCTTATGGGGTTCCTCAAGAGCCTGTAGCCAACCGGAAACTATGCCGAGTCAGAACAACGCAAACCCGTCAAACAACAGGCGCAGGAAACTCAACTCGGCATAGTTTCCAATACGGCATAGTGGCGGAGGTCATGCCAACGAAAGTTGGTGATGCCCGCGCTGTTGAATTGCGCCCGAAATTGATCCAATTTCAGGCTGTTTTTGCATCGAACAGTGACCAATCCCGATCCGTAATATCACCGACGGTATCAGCGTGTTAGGACCGAATTGCTGGGTCAATGCGAAATGCAAACTCCAGGTCAATTATGGACGCAATTCAGCAAGGTAGGTTATGGTTGCACTGTGCAACCAGTTTCAGCTAGACTGGGTTTATCCGCTATGAGGATATGACCATGGCCATCCTGCACGTCCGTAACATTCCCGACAAACTCTACAGGCGCATTCAGAAGCTCGCCGAGGAAGAAAATCGATCCCTCACGGCTGAGGTGATCCAGCTTTTGGATCAGGGCCTCAAGACGCGTGAGGCGCGCCGGGGTGCCGCTGCGGTCGTGGCACGTATCCGCCGCCAGGCCGAAAAAGTCGAATTGCCCAAAGGCTGGACCGACGCCGCGGAACTGATTCGTGAGGACCGCCGCCGGTGAATTCGACCCCGCTGCGCGCGGTTATGGATGCGAGTGTTGCCGTCAAGGTGTTCGTGCCGGAATTGCACTCCGCTGAGGCGCGCGCGATTCTGGAGCGATTCACGCAGGAGGAGGACGCTGAACTCGTGGTGCCCGATCTTTTTTTTATCGAGTGCGCAAACGTGTTCTGGAAATGGGTGCAGCGGTCAGGTTATCCATCCCAGGATGTACAGGAGCACCTCCATGACCTAGGGGGCCTCGGCTTTACGGTGCTACCTACCCAGTTTCTGGCCGAGGATGCCTTGGAGGTTGCACTGAGGCACAAAGTCACAGCCTACGATGCCTGTTACATCGCGGCAGCTGCGAAACTCGGGTTGCCGCTCATTACGGCAGACGAAAAGCTGGTGAAGCGGGTTGATAAGCGCAGGTACGATATTCAGTGGCTGGGCAGCATGCCGCTGATGAAGGGGTGAGTGCAAGCGCGGCCAGTTCCAGCGTGGGCGGAATCACCGGTACTGCCCAGGCCACGACGCAGGGCGCCTCCGGCACGGCGGAGGCGCAAAGTAGTGGCCTCGGCGCTGGCCAATCGGCCGTAGGAAAAGCCTTCGCACCTACGACTCCCACCCCGGAAACCGTGATGACGCAGGCCAATGTCGCGGGGGCCTGGTATGGAAATCCGCCCACCGGCAGCAACGGGCACGTCGCCTACAGTGATGTGCTGTCTTCGCCCACTTCGGCCACGGTATCCTCGATACTCGGTACAACACACGCCAACGTGGTCGGCGCCCTGCGTGGTAGTACTGTACTCAGTGCGGGCCTGATGGGCGCGAACTACTTCACTGCATCAACTGGATCGAACGGTACGTACACCTATACGGCCGGAGGTGAATTTGTTTATACGCTCAGCGGGAGTCACCGCTTTACTTTGGGTCTGCTCGACATGGGGCTTATGGAAACGGTTTTGACAGCCTGACGTTCGACGTCAAGAACGGTGCCGCCACGCTGCTCTCTGACACCTTCACCACACTATTCCAGGCGCGGACCTTCTTCACGGACGACCCTCTAGTTCTGGGCGCATTGAATGGAAACGTGGACCTGAAGCTCGATTACAGTCTGAAGGGGTGCCAGGCGGAAGGGTCGGGGATCAGCTATGTCATTGGGGTCGCTCCCGTGCCCCCGGCAATGTGGCTCTTTGGTTCTGGCCTTATTGGGCTGATCGGCATCGGCTGGCGGCGTTCTGTGTCAGTGTGAGTGTTTCAGGATGACCGACGATTGCGTATGGCGAATTGGTGTTTGCGCTCGATCATCAAAGTGTGGATCGGCCACGACAACCGGGGGCGTCCGCACAGGTCACTCGGGCCCCGTCCTCGGCAAAAATTCGATCAGCCTGCTTCCCTTGACGGCCAGTCCCGTTCCTGTGGCATGATCGCGGCGTGACCGCGATCCTTCAAATCTTCTGGCGTCTCGGCGCCGATATCTTCGCACTGTTTGTCTTGTCATTTAGTTCCCGTGGCTCGATTCGCGCCGAGAACCTGTTTCTCCGGAGGCAGCGCGCACTCTATAAGGAGCGCGGCCCGAAACCACGACGCGTCGATCCCTCAACCCAGGTAAGTTTGGCACTGCTCTCGAGGCTGCACGATGGGCGCTTTTCCCCGGTGTTCCGGATCCGCCAACCGCACCAGCAATGGTCCTGCGGGCGAAACGCCGACATCTTCTTGCGGAAGGTCTTTTGGTGCACGCTGAAACCGTACTGGGTGGGCTGCACCACGAATACTCGTTGGCAGTCGCTGGCGCGTGGTTAGTATTTTGCGGAGCATATCCGGCAATGGCACTGACATTTGAGTGGGATAATAAGAAGGCGCTGGCCAATTTGAGAAAACACGGTGTATCGTTCGAGGAGGCGAGCACTGTGTTTGGTGATACCTTGTCGGCTACTGTGCCAGATCCGCTGCATTCGCATGCCGAAGACCGTTTTGTGACGATCGGCACGTCAACGAGCGGCAAGCTATTGGGTTGCGGTACATTCTGATCGCGGTGATAAAATTAGGGTTATCAGTGCGAGACCGGCCACAACCAAGGAACGCAAAGACTACGAAGATTAATGGTGCAACGATGAAGCCCGATATGCTCCCCGAATACGATTTCAGCAAAGGAAAGCGCGGCAAGTATGCCGCCAAGTACGCGCGCGGTACTAATATCGTACGCCTTGAGCCAGATGTCGCCGCCATGTTTCCCGATGCCCGGTCAGTCAACAAAGCGTTGCGGATGGTTGCCGAGATCGCGAAACTTCCGACAAAAAAGAGATCGACTCGATAGAAGCCCGTTTCACATCTTGCTTCTTTCTAAGGAAAGGATTTTCCTCAAATTCAAAATTCTTGTCCCCGGCAAGTGTGAATCTTATCGAAACCCCCTGTGGGAGAATCATGGGAAACGCATGTGCACGCATAAGCATCTATAAGAATTCTTCATGAAATCGCAGCGGGACGTCCCATTCCAACTCGTTGATTAACCAGCGCCGAAAAAACGAACAACTCGCTTTTAAGCCGATGTTCGGGCGATCGAATTCCTCAAGGTGAACGAAATAAATTGTGGCGCATTTGGCAGATGTTTATTGCAGAATAATATTTCTGCCATGGACAGGAGGGGAATACCAACAAGTGGGGTGAATTTCCAGCGCCGTCTCGCCACACTTCTGTGATCGTGGAGGGTCATTCTGGGATCGTGAACACTGATTCTGAAATGTACCCAGAAGTGTTCACGATAAATCAGAATCAGTGTTCACGGTGGGGCAGAATACGCACTTGAACGCGAAGTCATGGAAGCGGAGGCCTGCGCCGCCCGGGCTATACTTGAATAAAACACACCTGTCCGCGAAAAGCCCATGGCCCAGCTCTGCCCCCAGTGCCACGCCCGAATAGGCTGGTTTCGTAACCGGATTCGCACGCGGTACTCGAGACGTCCGGGCGCAAAGTGGTATCGTTATTTTTCCGTGCGCCACTTTTGTCCGAACTGCGGCGTCGAACTGCGCCCGGTGACCCGGCTCCGTGGCTTGGTTCTCATCATGCTTATGAGTGCCGCAGTCATCGGTTACTTTCTTTTTTTTATCTCGCATCCTTCGATAATGCTGCGTATCGGGCTTTGGGCTTCGGCAGGAGGTGGGCTGCTCATTGTGCTGCTCTTGACCGCAGCCTTCTTCAAATGGGGTTTCGGCTATTCGGTCGTCCCCAATGAAGAAGCGTTTGCTGCGGCAACCTTGGCCGGAACGAATCGCACGATTCATTACCATGCCTCCCGCCGGGAGGTATGGCGCGGGTACTGGAAAACATGGAGACACCGGCTTTGGGCCAGGCAAGTTCTGGCGGCTGCATGGGCCGGATGGGCTTTTTCGAATTCAACTTCGCGCCTGCCCAGCATCACCTCGTGGGGACTCGCGTTTCTCGTTGCATTACCGGTCATCGCGCTTGTCATGGCCCTGGTGCCGCAAATCCTGTTCAAGAGCGCCGAGCGCATTGTGCATGTGGGCCCGCATGGTTGGTCGACCGAAATCGGCAAGGTAACCGAAACACGCGCCTGGTCTGAAGTGGCCTCTGTTGAGGAATGGGCGGGGCAGGTCGTCATCGCCAGCCCTTCGGGCGATGCGCTTGTCATCCCGGCGCGGGCATTGCCCGATTCGGCATCATGGCGGCAGTTCGTTCAAGACATTCAACAGTGGCATAGACAAAAACGCGGCTGAGGCCGGAGAAGCGCGTATCCTGCCCGGTGCGAGGGCCTTCCGTGGAACCGAAGCCGCAAAGGGTACTGACGGTCTATCTCGATACCAGCTTCATCGTTCCTCCCGCGATTGCCGAGGCAAGCAGCGGGTCGGTCGAGGCCTTTTTTCTCGGGCGCAAAACCGGATTAGCCACATCCCAGTCGGGGAGATGGGCTGCAGTGTAGGGATCAATTGGCCATACGCGGGATCGTTAGTGCCAATGGCCCTTTACAGGAAAGATCACCGGGTGGCATCAATAGTGATTGAAGCAAACAAACCGCCGCCTTTACATGGATGAGCCAGCAGGAACGAGATCGCGGAGACTTGATTCAATCAGGGAGCAGGTAAGAGCACCTTTGAATTTGATCAAGGAATTCCAGCAACAGGCGAAGCCGCTCGAAATGGGTGAAGGGTTCTTTTCGTGAGCGAGCGGTCGGGGCGATCACTGGACGGATTACCGGGGGCTGTTCGGCAAAGAACCTCCTCCTGATTAGGCAATACGCAGACACAAGGCCAAGCTCACGAGTATTGACGCCAGTCGAAATTTGACGATTTCAGGAACATCGTTTCGGAAATCGATTGAACAATTGGCCGTTTGGCCGGCTCGTGCGGACCTCGGCCATGGATGGTGACCCGGTGGCTCGGGAAAACGACACTCAAGAAGTCACTCCAGCCCACCATTGCCGCCGACGTGGCGGCACGTGTGAGCTTGGTCATTAGGCGATTTCAAATTGCCTCAGCATCCGAACGCTATCCCGTAGCAATTCTGAAAGACGACGCCTGTCGATGGTCGCGCCACCCGGGCGTGGTCCCCTTGACTGGACCGATCAGTCAACTACAATTCGTCCCATGAGTGCCCCCACCGATACCCGCGAGCGGATCCTGGCTACTGCCCGCAACCTGATCTATGCCCGCAGCTACACGGACGTGGGGGTTGCGGAGATCTGCGAGCGGGCGGGGGTCTTCAAGGGCAGCTTCTACCATTTCTTCCCGAGCAAGCGTGATCTCACCCTGGCGGTGCTGGATTTCATCCTTGCCGAGACCAAGGAACGGCTCCTCGACCGGGCTTTCGATCCGGGCATTCCGCCGCTCGATCGCCTCGACCGGCTGGCGGAGCTCGCCTACGGCATCCAGAAGGAATGGGCGGCCCCCGGAGGCCGGGTGCTGGGCTGTCCGGTCGGCAACCTCGCAACCGAACTTGCCACCCAGGACGAGGCGATCCGTGCCGCCACTGCACGGGCCTTCGCACGCCTCCAGCGGTTGCTGCGCCAAACCCTGGAGGAGGCCGTGGACAGTGGTGCTCTGCCGGCGGTGGATCTCGACGCCACCGCCCAGGCCATGGTGGCCTACTTCGAAGGGGTCCTGATGCTCGCCAAGACCGAGAACGACCTCAAAGTCATCCGTCGGCTGCTGCCGGCGCTGCGCCACATCCGGGTGCCCATAAAACAGAGCCGGAAAAAATAATCCCTGTGGCGCAGCGCCCCAGGCCCAGTGTCTTGCCCGGAGATTGACCGATCAGTCAACTCCAGTACAGATTTACCCTCAACGACAACCAAATGAAGGAGATCAGCCATGTCACAGCCCCTGCTTACCCCCCAGATCCCGGCCGGCGAGGAGGCCCGAGTTGCCGCGCTCTACGGGACCATCGAGGCCCGTCTGGGTTTCGTGCCGGACGGTCTGCGTCTTTACGGGATCAGCCCCCCGCTGCTCGAGACCTTCGTCGGCACCGTGGGTTATCTCAATACCGAGTCCACCCTGGGCCCACGGCTCGCGGCGATGATCCGCTATCTCGTTTCTTCCCAGGCACACTGCAGCTTCTGCATCGACATGAACGAAGGGTTCCTGACCGGCATGGGGCTTGATCTCGCGGCGATCCGCGCCGCGCGCGGCGATCTGGAGGCGGCCCCCGTCGAGGCGCGCGAACGCCCGCTGCTGCGGCTTGCCCTGAAGGCTGTTACCAAACCCGAGCAGGTGAGCGCCGCCGATCTTGACGCAGCCCGCGCCGCGGGCTGGGACGACCGTGGCATCTTCGATGCCGTCGCTTTGGCCACGGGCAACCGGGCTTTCAACCTGCTGCTCGCCACCTTCAAGGTGGAACACCAGGGGGTCTTCGCCGCTTAGTCGCAAGCGGGGCGCGGCGCATTTCGGTATCCCCCTCGTTCCGCGAGACGAGGGGGATACCCCGCGACGTGCGTTGGCTGGGATGACGGCATCACGCGGGGGCGGAGCAAGACGTGCCGTCCTGCAGAATCCACGCGGTGAATCGTACAGATGCACATCCGGCTGCTCGCGCGCAAACAGCATCTGCCGTGTTACACATCTTTGAACCCGCTTCATCGTTCTCATCGCCTGTGTCGGCAACAAATAAGGTTCAGCCCCGCTAAATGCGGCTACCGGTAGCGTTTTCGCAGCCCCGGCGCCTGGGCCGAATTGGCAGTCGCACCCGTCGAGCGGGTCTATGCCGTCCCTGCGGCAATACCCGATGTGTCGACCGCACAGTTCGCACCCAATCATTTGACCGCGTGGGGACTGTTTGCGCGATGTGACTTGCCGGCATCTGCCCGCATTGTTAATTACGGCCGGACGGTCGACGGTTGCGCAGATGCTGACGAGACTCGCTCAGTCCGGAGGGCTCAATGCTGCCTTGCTTATCCGCGAAGGCTCAGGGTACAGCGCGCGAGGCGTCGATTCCGGACACACTGCATCGGCCCGAGGCAGCCTCGCGGAAGTGTTACGGATAATCTCCGAAGAGCGAGGCTTCGACGCCATTATTGACCCCGTGGGCGGTGCCTGCACGCCGGGGCCCGGTGGTCGATTGATTTCGTATGAATTACTCGCCGACAGCGAATTTTTAATCAAGGTTTCTCGCCTCCTATCCAGGAACATGATCTGGCAGGGATTCGGAACGGATCGATGGCTGAGCCACGCTCCAGCCGAACTACTAAAGAATGCGGAAAGTGATCTTTGGAACTTGTTCTCTGAGCAACCTGATCTTTTGCCTGTAATTGGCGGGTTTCCCCTGTCTCGGATTCATGAGGCAATCCAGTCGGCCAGCGCTCCGCAGGAGCCAGGCAAGATTCTGTTGGTCAGTTGACGAGCAATGTCGATGTGCTCGCATGAGTTATCGCTAAGACCGAGGACCTGTCGGCGAGATTCCGGATTGATCACAAGCGATCCGATTGGATTGCCCGGCGGAATCAATACCTCCGACCAATCATCGATGGTCAACGAATCAACGTATTGCCCGACCCGCGAGCAGGGTCCCGCCCAATACCACTCCCGCCCCGATGCGCATCGCGAGGCTGAACCCGGAAGCGCCTGCACCGACGGTGTCGTAGACGGCCCCGAGCACCGCCACGCCAAACGTAGCTCCCACCATCCTCGCCGTATTGGCCAAGGCCGATGCGGTTCCGGCGCGGGAGGAGTCGACGGCCGCCACCGCCACCGCGAGCACCGGCCCCGTGTTGAGGGCCATGCCGACCCCGGTCAGCAGGAGACCAATTTCCGCCAGCCAGAGAGGCCTGCCTGCGTGCGTGCAGGAAAGCACGCCGATTCCTGTGCCGATCAGGGTCATGCCCCAGACCATGAGCCGCCGGGCGCCGAAGCGGTGGCTCCACGGGCCCGACTGATGCGAGAGTGCGACAAATGCCAGGGACATGGGCAACAGGGCAATCCCGGCCCACGTGACGCTCAAGGCACCGGACTGCAGCCAGACCCAGGGCAGCAGAAACAGCACCCCGTACATCCCGAACGTCATGGCGGCCGCTACGCCCATCGCTGCGATCAGCGCACGGTTGCGCAGGAGGGCCAACGGCAACATGGCGGTGTCGCCGGCCCGCCGTTCCACCCACAGGAATCCCGCCAGGCACACGCCGCTGAAAGCGGCACTCCAGCCGGCGAACTCACCCCGTTCGATGACCGCGAGCGTAAGCCCCGCAATCCCGGCGCCTGCCAGGAACTGTCCCGGAAAATCCAGCCTGCGGCCGTCCGCGTCGGAGGATTCCGGCAGCACCCGCACCAGCCAACCGACCAGCAGGCCGAGCGGAATGATCAAAAGAAAAATGCTGCGCCAGCCGGCGAACGAGATCAGGAGCCCGCCGAGGGTCGGCCCGATCGCCAGCGCAGCGCCATTCGTACCGGCCCAGATGCCGATGGCGTGCGCCCGCCTTCTCGGGTCGGTCCAGATGACGCGGATCAGCGCCAGGGTGCTGGGCACCAGCAAGGCCGCCCCGATGCCCGACACCACCCGCCCCAGGACCAGCACTGCGGCACTCGGCGCCAGCCCAGAAGCCAGCGCGCCGAGGGTAAAGAGGCCGGCGCCCCAGCGGAACACGCGACGGCGGCCAAACATGTCGGCCAACGTGCCCCCCGACATCAGGAGCAGGGCATAGGTCAGGGTGTAGCCGTCCACCGTCCATTGCAGCATCCTCATGGGTGCCTGAAGGGCAACACCGATGGCGTGCACCGCCAGGTTGACGACGGAGGTGTCCACCTGGACCATCAAGACCGCCAGGCAAAGGGTCAGGAGGATCACGCGGGAATGTGCTGTGTCCGCCCCCGGCTGTTTCCTGGCCGTACTCGCCCCGACATCGTGGTCCGTACCCATGGGGATCAACTCCGTGCTTTATGGTGATGCCCGAGCGTAACCGGGAATACGGCCCAATGCTTCGGCCGCCACCGAAGTGTGGTAAAACCGATTACGTATAATCGGGGAAGGAGGGTACGCGAATGTCGAATGCGCTCGGGGTTGCCGAGATCGCGGGCCTGGTCGGGGAGCCGGCGCGCGCGAACATGCTGCTGGCGCTGGGCGACGGCCGCGCTTTGCCTGCAGGCGAGCTGGCTGCCTGCGCCGAGGTCACGGCGCAAACAGCCAGCGGGCACCTGGCCCAGCTCGAACAGGCCGGGCTGTTGATCTCGATCCGCCAAGGCCGGCATCGCTATTACCGGATTGCCTCGCCGGACGTCGCCACGATGCTGGAAGCCGTCATGGTGGTCGCGGCCAGATCGCCTCGCCCAGCCGCACGCTTGCGGATCGATCCGGACTTGCAGCGCGGACGCACCTGCTACAACCATCTCGCCGGGCGGCTGGGGGTGGCGGTCTGCGATGCGCTGGTCCGCGCCGGCCGCGTGGCGATCGACGGAGAAGTCGCACACGTCACGCCGGAGGGCCTCAACTTTCTGCAGACCTGGGGGATTCCTGTGGCAGGGATGCGCAAACACCCCTATTGCCGCACCTGCATTGACTGGAGTGAGCGCCGGCATCATCTGGCCGGTGCCGTGGGCATCGCGATTCACAGGCGCTGCCTTGAGTTGCAATGGATCGAGCACCATCTCGACAGCCGCGCGGTGCGCGTCACGCGTGCCGGGAGGCAGGGCTTCGAAAGAGCCTTCGGAATCGTGGGAGCAGGGTTATAAGGAGCGCAGCGGGAAAACGAACATCCGGATCCGGAAACCGGGTCACCTGCCCATTCCGGTCACGGTGTCGGGGTCCCTGCGCCCTGCCGGTGGCACCACCCCGTCCATGCCGACCGATCGGGCAGACGCGTGGGTCATTGTGATTGCCCGACGGAGTGAAATATCCCTGGCGCAACGCCTAGAGCAAGAACGAGGATAAACAATGCACAAGGGAAGCTGCTTATGTGGTGCCGTGAAGTACGAAGTGCGCGGCGATCTCGGGCCGATCGTGCTTTGCCATTGTTCGCGCTGCCGCAAGGCCAATGGTTCGGCGTTCGCCTCCAACGCCCCGGTGGCCAGAAAAGATCTGGTGGTCGTGGACGGTGCCGAGTCTCTCAAAAGCTTCCGCACCGCTGCCGGCGTGCACCGGATGTTCTGTCAAAACTGTGGCTCGCCCATCTTCAGCTGGCGGGAAAGCCATCCGGAAATGGCCCGTATACGAATCGGTACGCTCGATACGCCGGTTCCCGGAAAGCCAACGGCCCACATTTTTGTGGGTTCGAAAGCCGAGTGGGATCAAATCTGTGACGACTTGCCCCAGCATGAGGGGATGCCGTAAGGGGGGCAGCCAGGCCGAACTTTCCCTGAACGCCGAGTGCAAATGTGCAGCCGCACGGATTCGCAATGCACGCTCGTGTACGCTGCCGCGGGTCCGCGCCAGCGTAACCGGAGATGAGCCCCAAGGCGCACCCGCCACTTCCGCCTTCCCGTCCTACGCATTCCAATTCCATTACGCGCCACATAATTGGCGCAATCCGGTGTATCGCGCCACCACGAGGTCCGAATGCCGAAAAAGATCCCGCAAAACGAGATCGACCTTATTTTGTAGGCAGTTTCTCGATTTCCCGGGGGCTCTGTCGAGGATATCAGCGGAGTGCTGGATAAGCTGAATATACAGTACGCCGGCCGTCTGCACCGGGAACATGCCACCAAATCCAATGTCCGGATCTACGACCATGTAGATACTGGACACCCGGTCCTGATGCGAATGTGGCAACGGCGCCAGCGTGGATACCGAGCGATGGGCACGACATCGGCGAATCTGTGACGCTGGCGCCCGAGTAGCGTCAGCCACCCCAGGCAGAATCGGTCCACGGGCGATCATGCCGGGGCCCGGGGTCGATAACAGCTCATGACCCGAAGCGGCTGCTTGAAGGAGAAGAGTCTCCGCGACACCCGATTTGATGCCGCCGGGGCCGAGCAGCCTGGCGATCATGGTCAGGGCATGGACCCGGAGAATCAGCAGCGATCTCTTCGCGTCGATGCTACCGATCGATTGCGATTAGACAAGTCTGTGAAGCCGTTACGGATTATGATTCGCGATCGAAATTTCGCCACCGACAGCCTCAATGACCAACTAACTCCGCTGTCTGGAGTTTGCTTTATTCAGCTTCCCCAGTCTTTCGGAAAGGTTTGCAGGGGAAACGAAAACGAATGCTCTCCCGACGCGCGATTTTTCCAGTAACCGAAGTTCGGCAAGTTCCAGCAGATCAGTGCGCGCAGTGTCGTACGTCACATCGTGCGATTTCCGATGGCCTTCAACGCGGTAATTGGCGTTTGGCCGGCGCAGCGCATGCCCAAGTAGCGCGATCTGACGGTGGTTGAGCCTGGTCCTCAGGGTTGGCGATTTTCTGATCATTTCTTCGATTTCGTGTACCTCGTCGATCTTTCGGGCGAGGTATTCATGCAGGTCACCGATCGCACGGACGATCGTTTTAAGCTGGTGCACAATGAAGTACGTTATGTCGCCTCCGTCAGTCTCGGTATAGAGATACGCGCGCGCGTAATCCGCCGGCGCTGCTTTGAGTATGCGCGAAATCGAGAGATATTCGGTCAACCAGTATCCCTGGTTGAGCATTGACCAGTAGAACAGGGTGCGCGCCGTCCGGCCGTTGCCATCCGTGAACGGATGGTCGTAACCGAGCATGAAATGCAGGATGATCGCTCGGATTGCCGGATGCATGAAGGGCTCAGTATTCTTGTCGTTGGCGAAACGGCAAAGTCGCTTTATCCGCTCCCCGAGTTCCGCAGCAGCCGGTGGTGTATGAAGCGCCTCGCTATCACGGACATCGACGACGTGGACGTCATCCTCATCGCGGCGCAGCCGACCTGCGGCGGAAGGATCGTCGAGGGTGTCGACGACGAGCATGCCGTGTAGTTCGAAGATGATCGATGGCGTCATTTCCTCCGCGGCGAATTGGCGAATGAACTGCATCGCCTGATAGTTATTGAAGATCATTTGTTCGCTACGTGTCCGTGGCTTTCTGCCTTCGCGGAGCATTTCCTTCGCGACGCGACGCGTAGTGGACGCGCCCTCCAGTTGGCTGGAGGTGATCGCTTCCTCGATGAGCGAGCTAATTAGATAAGAGTCCCTCGTCTGCGGATTGCTGATCTGCTCCGTGCCGGGAACCTGTCCACTGGCAGCGCGATCCAGCTGGTGGAGCAGGCCGAGTACGACATCTGGCATTGTGTAGGAAAAGGGGCGGCCATGCTTGTCCTTAAAGAGCAATGGTCGGGACAGGGCGATCCGCGCCGATTTGGCAGCGAACCACCACTCCTCCGTCGAGAGATTTTCGGGCGGTGTGAGATGACGCAGTTTGTCCCAGTGCAGGTACTCGCCGCGGGGCGCGGGACCTACCCCGCTTCCTACGAGATCAAGGAACCGCTCGGGGCCTTTTGCGCTGCGCGAGAGTTTGTTGAGCAGATCATCCATCTTGGGCGGTGTCAGTGGAATCTTCATTAGGGCGGCCCTTATTCAGGACAACGGAGGCTGTCGTGCGTATCTACCGAATTTATATATATTGGTAGTTAATTGGTAGTCTAGCGAACAATCGGGTAATTACCAATATGGTAAATATTGGTAGAAAATTGGTAATTGTTTGCCCCGCAAAACGGGGGGCACTGTGACAGCCAGATCGGCAGCGGCGCCCTGCCGCTCGAGCGGTTGCCGAGCCGGGCGCTGGCCCTCACTCCGGCGCGACGCAGGCGCGGCCAGGGCACTGCGCTCAAGCGTCTGGCGGAAGCCTTCCGTGCTCTGCCGGTGCCGGTCGTAGGCGCGGTGAGTGAAGGGGCGCTGAGGTTCGACCTGCGTTGTCTGGAAGACGAACGCGAATTCGTCGCGCAGCTGGGGCAGCTGCGTGTACGCGGCGGGCTGGCGTCATGATCATAGGGACGGCCGGTCACGTCGACCACGGCAAGACGGCGCTCATCAAGGCGCTCACCGGCGTGGATGCCGACCGCCTCAAGGAGGAAAAGGCGCGTGGCATCAGGATCGACCTCGGTTTTGCGTATTGTGCATTGCCGGATGGCGGGGTGCTTGGCTTCGTCGATGTCCCCGGACACGAGCGTTTCGTGCACAACATGCTCGCCGGAGCGACCGGTATCGATTGCGTGCTGCTGCTGGTGGCCGCTGACGACGGCGTAATGCCGCAGACCCGGGAGCATCTCGAAATCATCGATCTCCTCGGAATCTCCAGCGGCGTGGTTGCGATCAGCAAGATCGATCGCGTCGATGCCGCGCGCGTGGCGCAGGTCGAGCGCGATGTCCGCATGCTGCTCGGCCACACGCGCCTCTCGGGAAGCCCGGTTTTCGCGCTGGCCAGCGTGACCGGAGATGGCATTGAGCCGCTGCGCAGGCACCTGGCGCACCGTGCGTTGCAATCCGCCGTGCGGCGCACCGACGCCTATTTCAGGCTGGCCGTCGACCGGTCGTTCACGCTTGCCGGCGTCGGCACTGTCGTCACCGGTACGGTGTTCGCAGGTCGCGTGCGGGTGGGGGACCGGCTGCTGGTATCGCCGTCCGGGGTAGAGGTTAGGGTGCGCGCCCTGCATGCGCAGAACCGCGAGTCTGAAACCGGTGAGGCCGGTCAGCGCTGCGCGCTCAACCTGACAGGAATCGAAAAAAAAGGATGTCGTACGCGGCGACTGGTTGGTCGCTGCGCCACTGCACCGGCCGTGCCAGCGCTTTGATGCCCGCATCCAGGTTGCGCACTCGGCTGGCAGATCGCTGAGGCATTGGGCTGGCGTGCATGTGCATCTGGGTGCCGCGGACGTCGCGGCGAGCGTATCGGTGATCGGCGGGGCGGGCCTGGAGCCGGGCCGCGACGGGCTCGTGCGGATCGTGCTCGCAAGGCCGGCCGGCGTACTGCACGGGGACCGTTTCATTCTGCGGGATCAGTCGGCGCGCGCCACGTTGGCCGGCGGGGTGGTGGTGCAGCCGTTTGCGCCGGCGCACCGGGTGCGCACGCCGCAGCGCCTCGCGTTGCTTGGCGCGCTGGAACGCGATCCACCGCGCGCAGCCCTGGCCTCGCTTCTCGACATATCGACGTGCGGGGTGGATCTCGATGCGTTTGCCTGTGCCCGCAACCTGTTGCCCGATGCGATGCAGTCGATGCTGGACGACCTGGCGGTGACCACGGTTCCGACGGCTGCTAGCGGACCTGTCGGCTTCGCGCCGGCGCGCTGGGCCGCGTTGAAACAGGCGGTGCTGGAGCAGGTGGCCGCCGAGCACCGCAGTGCTCCGGAACTGCTCGGCATCCAGGCCCGGCCGCTGCGCCGCAGGGTAGACGCGCAGCTCCACTGGGAGGTCTTTCTGGCCCTCGTTGAAGCGCTGTGTTCGGAGAAGCGCCTGGCGCGGCGCGGGCCTTGGCTGCACCTGCCCGGACACCGCATCCTGCTGACGGCTTCAGACGAGAAGTTGTGGCGCGCGGCCGTGCCGCTTATTCGCGCAACGCTTTTTCAGCCACCATGGGTGCGCGACCTGGCAGGGGTGCTTGGGGTGCCGGAGGTCCGGGTGCGGGCGCTGATGCAGCGTGTGGCCGTGCTGGGTGACGTCTACGAAGTGGTGCACGATCGATTTTTCCTGCGCGAAGCGCTATCGCGCATCATCGCGATCGCCGCGCAGATCGCAGCTGAGAGCGGGGTGGTGCGGGCCGCAGACCTGCGTGACCGGATCGGAACCGGGCGCCGGCTCGCCATCCAGATTCTCGAGTACCTGGACAGGACTGGTACCGCGCGTCGCGTCGGTGACGCACATCGCCTGCGCATTACGGAGCTGCTGGTCGACGGGCCGGCGGTGCGCAGCGGGGATCGGCCGGGCGTGCCGGGATCACTGGACAATGGAAGAGATACGCACCCCGGTGGGGCGACTTGACTTCAAATCAGGTAGGGACCGTCAGTCGGCCCCTGGTGGGTTCGACTCCCGCTCTCTTCCGCCATCTTTCGAAATCAATGCGTTACCCGCGTTGTTCCTGGATTCCCTGCCTGCGTTTCCGAGCGTTCCATCTCGGCAGGCCGGGCGTCAGCGGTTTTGAGTGACAGATGTCCATGCGGGCGCCCCGTTACGGCGCGGGCAGCCGATTGAGCGTCGCCCCCCTGTGGGTCCACCCATGCAGGGCAGCGACGGCGAAGATTCTGATGACAAGACCACACTGAATCTAAACCGGATCGCGGTTCAGCGGTCCGGGTCTGCACAGTCAGGTTACAGCCGCGCGGCGCCGCGTACGACGGAGCTGTCGCCATGGGCGTTCGGCAGGATCGGGGTCCGCTGTCTGTCATTGAAGACATGCGTCTGGCGACCCGCGCGCGTCCTTCGTCATAAAGGCCGGCAATATTGGACAGCCCGCCGCCCGGGATTATTGCGTCGCGATCAGGAATCCTGAACGCCACACGGGGGAAAGTCTCCTGGGCGAAGCGCCGAGAGCAAGAACGAGGTTAAACAATGCACACGGAAAGCTGCTTATGTGGTGCCGTGAAGTACGAAGTGCGCGGCGCGAAAAAGTGCAATTGATAATTCGCCACCCACATGGTCAACGCGCCGGCTTTGGTCATCGGATTGGGCGGTCCAAATTCCAGTTCCGGGCAATGCAGCCGATTACAGACAGGCGATGACTCTTTATTGGATGTTATTCATTGCACGGATTTCCCATGCCATGTCGCGTTCGCATAGCGGGCAGGCGTGACGCCCATGATCTGCCGAAAATGGCGCGTGAAGTGACTCTGGTCAGCAAAGCCGACGGACAAGGCGACACTCGACAGTGGGAGTCCGGTCTGGAGCAGCGCGCGGCCACGTTCGATTCTCAGGCGGATCTGGTACGCATGCGGTGGGATGCCGGTCTGCTTCACAAACGTGCGTAGCAGGTGGAAGCGGCTCAGCCCCGTGACGGCACATAGCTCATCGAGCGTGACCGGCACATCGAAGTGCGCGCGCAGATATTCTTTCGCCCGGGCGACGGCACGATGTGTCCCGTGGGTCGACAGGGATGGCAGTCTGCTTTCGACATAATGCGTGAGAAGAAGCCGCGCGCAGGCCGCCAGGCGCGACTGTTGCTCCAGAACGGTCGCATCGCGTCCGATGGCCGCGTAAAGTCCCTGGCACGCCTGAAAAAACTCCGGATTGCTGTCCTGGGACATCCGAAGATGCGGGATTTCCGGGAGCGCGAGTTCGCTGGAGAACTTCTCCATGACTTCAGGTGTGAGAAACAGAACCTGGAAGTCGGAAGGTTTGTGGACGCGGTAGGTGAAGTGCGTTTCCCCGGGTTCCATGAGCATGAAAGCCCTGTCTTCCAGGAAATTTGATCTGCGGCGATACCGCCAGTCGGCTGCCGCCGTATTGCAGGTACAGATCGCGTAGCGCTCGTGGAATATGCGCCAGTGATGGCTATTCTGTCGCGCGAACAATATCTCGACGCCGGGCAATGCGCGGGGACGGGCATACGTGACGGTGCCGTCGTCTTGCGATCTGGCCATGCAGCTCCCCCAGTATTTATTTATTTTTGTGAAGAATCACTCCGCTTTTGAATTATAGCATCGTGCGTATTGGCCGGGTGTCACCCCCGTCACCCGTTTGAAGTGGCGCGTGAAGTGGCTCTGGTCGCAGAAACCGAGCTCACTGGCCACCAATGCCGCCGATACTCCTCTTCGCAGCTGCGTGCGCGCCCGCTCGATCTTTAGCTGAAGCTGATAGGCATGCGGTGGCAGCCCGAATCGGCGCTGAAAGGTACGAAGAAGCCGAAACCGTCCCAGCCCCGCTACAGCCGTCAGTTCGTCGAGACTGACCGGATCATAAAGATGGTCGCGCAGATAGTCCCGTGCGCGCGTGAGGGTGGACGGCTGATCCTTCCCATAGGCGGGTCGGGGTGGCCGCTCCGCATGGGCGAGCAAGTTCCGCAACACGACTGCCTGCATGGTCTGGAGTTCGAGCAGGGTATTATCGCCTTGCGCGACAGCCTCCCCGAGCCGCAACACGGCGTTGGTCAAGGCAGGATCATCGGTTTGCGCGTGTGCCAGATGGACGACGCCAAGCGTACCGAACTCAGCCGCTGCCTCCTCCACTGCAGAAACCGGGATCACCGCAACCTTGAACGCGGTTTCCTGTGGAACGGACAGCGTGCGGTGCAGTTCTCCAGGCTCAAGCAGCATCATGCCCGGTCCGGATCGGGCATGGGTGCGTCCCCGATAGCGCCAATAATGGTTCCACCGAAGGCAGGCGCAGAGATCGTAGGTTTCGTGGTAGACCGTCCACAGGTGGCGGGAGCGGTGGGCGATCAGGTACTCCCACCCGCCCAGCTGGGGTCGCCGCAGCCAAGCAACCTGCTCAAAAGGGTCATCGAGGCTCATCTTTTCCTCCCCTTATCCTGCTTGTTTAGTCTTTAAAGAAAGATTCTTCTCAGGACCCTCCCGCGTTCAAGCACCGCATCGCGCGCAGCAAAACCAGCCAGACATCGATGAACGGCGGGTGAATTGACAGCAATTTCATTCTATACGGACTCCATCGCGCCCGCTAATGTCCCCGATGTGCCCAAAGGAAATGGCGTTTTCCGTGCGAGGCGCAGACCCTGTGCCTAGCCACGCTCTGCGGTCCGCCGGAAAATCCTGATGGCGTGGAATGCAATGTATGAAATCAACAACCTGACGGGAGACCACAACCAATGAACAACAAACGTATCGGTATTCTGGCGAGCAGCCTCGTCGCACTCGGCTTCCTGGCCGGCTTCGCGCCCGGCGCATCCGCCGCACTGAGCGGAAGCTGCGGAATGGTGGTATCACTGCCTCATAACTACGTGCTTGGCAGCATGTCGGGAATCATGAACACGAGCAACGGCAATTATAATGGCAACTTCCAGCTGGCCACCCCCGGATCGACAAAAGGGGTGAACGTGCTGGCGGTGCTCGATTTCAACACCAGTACCATCAGCTTCAACGTCACGCAGGTCACCATCGGCAATCCCAACTCCTACGGAACATCGGAGACCTCAACCTCGTTTACGACCGCGGCGGGACCGCTGCCGAATTCGTACACGATCACCTTCACGCCGCCGTCGTCCACCGCGATCAATCTCAACCTTCTGCCCGTGAATTCAGGCAACACGATACTGGTTCAGGGAACTGCCTCCGGCGCCTCTGCGCTGGTGGGCGTCTGCCAGGCACTCTAGGCAGGACATCCGAGGCATCCGGCAGGGGGAAACAACGTCATGAAACGCATTAAAAAGCTGCTGTGGGGTCCGATGCTGGGCCTGTTCCTGGCGCTCGCCGCGTGTGGGGGCGGGGGCGGGGGCGGGTCCACCCCGTCGTCGTCTTCATCATCCAGTGGTTCCAGTCCGACCGCCGCGGCCAATAATGGCACCGCAGCCACCGTTGGGGTGGCAACGGTGGTGGTGGGATCTCAGTAATCGGTGTCCGGCTCCACGGGTCAGGGGCTCCCTGGCCCGGGGAAGCCGGATCTGCTTCTCTCCACCGGGCCCGCTGCAGCGGTACGCGCCAGGCTCGACAGGCCGGGCTGGCGTTGCATCTGCCGGACAGCCGTCACCGGTACTTCACGTATCCGGAAATTCCGGATAGTTCAGAAAGAAGGCAAACGCGAGGTTACCCGCGACATCGCGCATTACACCCTGGACGTGATTTTCCCGGTGGGCTACCGCATCAAGTCCGCGCAGGGAACCCGCTTTCGCCAATGGGCGAGCGCTCGCCTGAAAGAACATCTGGTGGGCGGCTACACGTTGAACGAAGAGCGGCTGCGAGGGAAACTGGAACATATCCGTCAACTGGAACGCACACTGACCCGGTTTCAGCAGAACCTCATCGATCAGGCAGGCCTGGACGAAGCACGCGGATACCAGGAATTATGAGTGTCCCAGGAAACTCACGGCTTAACGCAGCGGCATTCACGTAACGATCGCGTGATACGAAACGCGACGGTTGTACAGTTCCGGTAGACAGCCGCCGCCAGCCTTGTCGGTCAGGAAATATCCGCTCTTCCTGCCCAGCTACCCGGCACAGCAGGACAACTGCGTTATGTCCTTGCTGAAAGTCTGTGCTGCAAGCTTCAAGCCTTCGACCATTGTCAGGTACGGAAACAGCTGGTCGGCGAGTTCCTGCACCGTCATGCGCTGATGGATCGCCAGTGTCGCCGTCTGTATCAGTTCACCGGCTTCCGGGGCGACTGACTGTACCCCGATCAGCCGGCCCGATCCCGCCTCAGCGACCAGCTTGATGAAGCCCTGCGTGTCAAAATTGGCAAGCGCGCGTGGCACGTTATCGAGCGTCAGGGTGCGACTTTCGGTCTGCAAACCCTGCCGCTGTGCATCGGTCTCGCTCAGGCCCACGGTGGCGACCTGCGGATCGGTGAACACCACGGCGGGCATGGCGGTCAGGTCCAGGGTCGCATCGCCGCCAGTCATATTGATCGCAGCACGGGTGCCGGCTGCTGCCGCGACATAGACGAACTGCGGCTGGTCGGTGCAGTCGCCGGCCGCGTAGATGTGCGTGGCGCTGGTGCGCATGCCCTGGTCGACCACGATGGCTCCGTGCTCGTTTACCTGCACGCCCACCGCGTCTAAGGCAAGCGCGCGTGTATTCGGCAGGCGGCCGGTGGCCACCAGCAGCTTGTCGGCGCGAATATCGCCTTGGGCAGTAGTGAGCAGAAATTCGCCGTCCCGATAGGCCACGTGGCTCGCCTGGGTATGTTCCAGTACCGCGATGCCCTCTGCACGAAAAGCCGCCGCAATCGCCTTGCCGATGTCCGGATCCTCACGACGGAGGATCGTGCTGCGTGCCAGAAGCGTGACTTTGCTGCCCAGGCGGGCATAGGCCTGCGCCAGCTCTACGGCCACCGCCGACGCGCCGATCACGGCCAGGCGCTCAGGAATGGTCTCGCTTACCAGCGCTTCGGTGGAAGTCCAGTAGGGCGTGTCCCCGAGCCCGGGAATGGGGGGGATGGCCGCGCTCGCACCGCTGGCGACGATACAGCGGTCGAACGGCAGCGTGTGTTCGCCGCCGTCATGCAGTCGTACCATCAGGCTGTGGCCATCCCGGAAACGAGCCTCACCGCGCAGTACCGTGATGGCCGGGTTGCTCTGCAGTATGCGTTCATACTTGGCATGGCGCAGTTCATCGACGCGTCCCTGTTGCTGTGCCAGCAACCGGTCGCGCAGGATCCTGGGTGGCAAGGGAGGCATGCCGGCGTCGAAGGGACTTGTCCTGCGCAGATGCGCGATGTGGGCGGCGCGTATCAGGATCTTGGAGGGAATGCAGCCGAAGTTCACGCAGGTGCCGCCCAGGGTGCTGCGCTCAATCAGTGTTACCCGCGCGCCGCGCTCGATCGCTTTGAGCGCTGCCGCCGTTGCCGCTCCGCCGCTGCCGATGATGGCGATGTGCAGACGGCCATCGTGGCCGGTTCCGGTAGAGGCGCTGGTGAGCGAGGTATTTGGATGACCGGGGGCAGGGGGGGCCGCAATCCGGGCCGAATAGCCAGCCTCGACCACCGCCGTAACCACCCGCTCGACCGTCACGCCGGCGTCGGCAATCACCTGGCCGAGGTGCTCGGGATAGGAAACCTGGGCCTCGCGTACGCCCGGCAAGGCGCGCAGCGCCTGCTCAACGAGGAGGGCGCATGACGGACAGGTCATGTCGCCGATTTCGAGGGCGAATCGTTGCTGATCGTGTGCGGGCATGGTGAGGGACGTTTATTGCGAGGCTACAGAAGGATAGCCCGCGTCGGTGGTGGCCTTGATCAATGCCTTGACGTCGGTCTTGGCATTGTCGAAGGTGACCACGGCGTCTTTTTTCGCTTCATCGACGCTGACTTTCTGCACGCCGGGAACGGCGTCGAGCGCCTTGCGCACGGTGATGGGGCAAACCCCGCAGGTCATGCTGGGGATGGACAGGGTGACGGTCTGTTCGGCAGCCCAGGCGGGACTGATCACTGTACAGGTGACAACGAGGGCAGTCAGAAATTTTTTCATAAGACAGTCCTTTCAATAAAAGAGAGGTGCAACATAGGGGAAGGACAGGGCCACGACGATGAGCGCGGTCACCATCCAGAACAGCAGTTTGTAGGCCAGGTTGACCTGTGAAATCGCGCAGACTTCGCCGGACGTGCAGGCCGATGCCGGCCGGAACAGCCGGCGGTAGGCCAGAAACAGGGCGATCAGGGCGGCGCCGATGAAGTATGGCCGGAAGGGTTCCAGCAGCGTCAGGTTGCTGATCCAGGCGCCGCTGATACCCAGCGACAGCAGGATGAGCGGTCCCAGGCAGCAGGTGGAGGCCAGGATGGCGGCCAGTCCCCCGGCGAACAGGGCGCCACGTGCGCCTTTCGATCCCGGCATTATGTTTCCTTCCAGATCCGAACGTGATCGGGCAAGTTTAGGTCCGTACCCAAGTACGGAGTCAATGGGATCGGAAAGCGGTGCGGAAAACCTCACCATCGGTGCCTTTGCCAGGGCCGCCGGTGTCCCTGTCGAGACCCTGCGGTTTTACCAGCGCAGTGGCCTGCTGCCCGAGCCGGAACGGCCTTTCGGCAGCATCCGCCGCTGCGGTGGTGCGGACGTGGCGCGGGTGAAATTCGTGAAATCCACCCAGCGCCTGGCCGAAGTGCGGGCTCGTCTGCCGGATCTCCGGCAGATGGAGGGAGGTGTTGTCAAAACTGCTGCGCGAATGCAAGGCGCATCGCAACCGCATGTCCTGTCCGGTGATCGACGCACTGCATGGCGAAGCAGGGATCTGGGTTCGCGGTGAAGTAGCACGTTGCGGCTCGATGGCAGGTGGCCGGTCAGCGGCCGGCGTTCACTGGCACTGGTGAGCGGCGGCCTCCAGGCAGGACGAACGGCGGATCAGGCTGCAACCTGCCGGCCGATGATTCTTTAGCCCGCCGGAACCGCGTCGGTGCCGCGCGCAGCGCCGAGCGCATCGGCAGGATGGATGTCGCAGGGCTTGCGGGAGCGGTCCGGTGCCAAGGGGAACCCTTGCAACAGGCTGCCGAATCTCGATTGTGACCGGTCAAGGCACCCGCACCTCCCGGCCCCGCTATTTCATTCTGGAGGGCAGCTTGATGATTTCGCCGTCGACGGCGAATATGCCGCGGCCACGATGGTGGATGGTGCGGGGATCCTTTTGCGAGCGGTCGATCCAGGCCTTGACCACCTCGACGATGAAGATGTTGTATTGATTCACGAGCCTCGTGTCGGTCACCCGGCATTCCAGGTTGGCGTAGCATTCCTTGATCAAAGGTGCCCGAACGCGTTCGGCCGCGGACAGTGTCAGGCCGAACTTCCGGAATTTGTCGACCTTGCGCCCGGAAGCGTTGCCGCAGGCCACCACCTTTTCGGCCAGTTCCACCGTCGGGATGGCGATGACGCATTCTTTCGTTTTCTTCAGTATTTCGAATGTGTAGTCGCCATTGCTGATGACGCAGGCCAGGAGCGGTGGTTCGAAATCGATCATCATGTGCCAGGACAGGGTCATGACGTTTGCCCGGGCGCCGTTTGCGGTCGTGACCATCACCACCGGACCCGGCTCGATCAGGCGGTAAACCTGGGACAGGGGCAGGGAACGTTTTGTCATGGCGATAGGGGGCTCGGCATCATTTCCAGGAGACAATTTCCGGCGGCTTGCGGGATACGGGCGGTGTTTCGCCGGCAGGAACGCCTACGATGATCGGCGCCACGGCCGTCATGGGCGTAGGGATCTTCAATTCGGCCTTCCACGACGGTGCATTGAGTGCCGGGACCGAAGAGCCGATGACGCAGGTGCCCAGGCCCCTTGCGCAGGCGGCCAGCATGAGGTTTTCCGCAGCCAGCCAGCAATCCGCGACGACAAAAGGGCCGGGGAATCTGCCGTATAGGACGATGAGCGTGCCGGCACCGTGGAAAACATCGAAATCGGAATGGCCCAGCAGACGCGCGAGCTGCGTTTCCTGGGCGGGCTGCGGTCTTTGCGCCTCGTGTTGCGCCATCTCCTTGACGCTATCCGACAGGCGGTCCAGCAGATTCCTGTCCTGAATCACGGCAAAAGCCCAGGGCTCTTCGTGCACGGCGGTCGGGGCGTGCACGGCGGCGTCGAGCAGTGCCCGGATGGTGTCCGCATCGACCGGTTGCGACCCATAGTGGCGCACGGCGCGGCGATGATGGATGGCGTCCATCACACTCATGGAGCTTTCGGGTTTGACGGCATGCGACGGGGTGATCATGAGCTGCTCCGTGGAGCCAAACGGCTGCCGGTCATGCGGAGAATGATCTCTGCGGCGGTGGTCCACATGAACCCTGCCCTGTCCCAGCAGACATACTCTTATATAACCCGCAGTCGGCATCCCGGCATTGATGGCAGTCAAAGCCGGAGGCGAAAGAGTGTTCGGGTGGACGTGTTCTGGCGCACTATGGCGGGCAGGGACCGGGTTTCAGCGGAAACCGGACGTTCGGCGGTCTTTGCGAGGCTGCGGACGTGCCTGCACGCGCAAACGCGTATACTTTCTCGGGGGTGAAAGCATCTGTCGGAGAAGCTCATGAGAATGCGGGCCTTTCTGGGTTGGTTCATGCTGGCGACCGGCGCGTTGTTGTCCGGATGCGCGACTTTGCCGCCACCGGTTCCGGCGGCCGGCTACCCGACCGCCGGGCCGCTTGTGCGGATCAAGCGGACCAATCATCCGGTCGTGGTGATGGCCCTGAGTGGCGGTGTCGCGCACGGCTTTGCCCACATTGGTGTGCTCGAGGTGCTTGACAAGAACGGGATCCGGCCCGACGGCATCGTAGGCACCAGTGCCGGCAGTGTGGTCGGTGCGCTTTATGCCGGCGGCCTGCACGGTGAAGCGCTGGTCGATGCCGGGCTCGAGCTGCGGCGCAATCAGGTCATCGAATTCACATTGCCCAATAGCGGGTTCATCAACGGACAGCGGCTCCAGGACTATATCGACCGGCGTCTGGGCAATCGGCCGATCCAGCGGCTCGGCCTGCCATTTGTGGCGGTGGCGACGGACCTGCGCACCGGTCGGCTCGTCGCCTTCAACCGCGGTGATACCGGTATGGCGGTGCGCGCCTCGAGCAGTGTTCCAGGTGTGTTCCAGCCGCTTGCGATCGATGGGCACGAATACGTCGACGGCGGGCTCGTGAGCCCGGTGCCGGTACGCGTGGCGCGCGCACTGGGCGCCGACATCGTCATCGCGGTCGACGTAACGCGTCAGCCGGCCGTGGCCAGGCGGTTGGGGGACACTGCTTCGCTTGTTGGCCAGTCGATTGTCGTCATGGAACACGCCCTGGCGAAGAATGAACTTGCCGGGGCCGATATCGTGATTCGTCCCGATCTGCGCAATGTGCCGACCACCGATTTCGATCTGCGCGCCGAGGCGATCGAGGCTGGCGAGCGCGCGGCGCTCGCAGCGCTTCCGAAGATCCGCGCCCTGATCGCGAAAAAGCAACGCGAGCTGTTTGGCCGCGCCGCGCCGCAGCCCGCTGCGCCCGGTTCCTGTCGCTGACGGTTGGCGTGTCCGGTCAGGACGGAACCGGGCGAGTGGTTCGCAGTGAGCGCAGGGGCGTGCCTTCCTGTTTCCTTATATATGTCTCTTTGGAGTGCGATGTCTTCGGCCTCGGCGCCACGGGAAAATTCCATTGTCGGGTGGGGTGCCGCGGTGGACGCGGGAAGTAGAGAGACCGCAGGGTCCGGGATGGCATCAGACGGGGGATCCCGACGCGCTCTCGGGGACAAAAATGCCTACGGAAGGACGCCGATATGATATATATAAAGGACTCAAAAAGGGTCGTAAATTGATGATTATTAATTTAATGTACTTATTTTAATACACTAAATTAACTTGTTTATTGACGAATCACGACCATTTTAATAGATTTATTTAGTATCATTAAATGGATAATATATAGATAACATCCTAGTATAGGTCTGTTATGGATATCTATTCACTCTCGGACAAGGGAATCCAGGCAGAGCTTGGCGCCCGCCTCAGGGCGCTTCGCCTGAGAAGAAATGTCACCCAGAGCGCACTGGCAGAGGCAACGACTCTGTCGCTCAATGCCATCAAGTCCCTGGAATCCGGAAAAGGGAAACTGTCCACCCTGATTGCCGTATTGCGGGAGCTGGGTGCCCTGGAGCAGCTGGACAGCTTCATCCCGGAGCCCCCGATCAGCCCGGTTCAGATGGCCAGGATGCAGGGCAGGCATCGTGAACGGGCATCGGGCAAGCGGCCCAAGGGCGAATCCCGGGGCCCGGCAGAATGGTGAACAGGCTCGATACCGCGCTGGTGCGGTTGTGGGGTGATGTCGTCGGAGCTGTCTCATGGCTGGATGATCGGGGCTACGGCGTTTTCGAATACGACCGGACTTTTCTCGGCAAGGGGATCGATGTTTCGCCCATCCATATGGGCCTGGACGATGCCCGGAACGGAGACGGGATCTTCTCGTTTCCGTCCCTGAACCGACACACGTTCCTCGGCTTGCCGGGCCTGCTCGCCGACGCCCTGCCCGACAAGTTCGGCAACGGCATTATCGATGCCTGGCTGGCGCGGCAGGGGCGCGACAGCGCCGGCTTCAGCCCCGTGGAACGGCTCTGCTACACGGGCAAGCGCGCAATGGGTGCGCTGGAGTTCTCTCCCGCGATCATCGGCAAATACGACAAATCGGTGCCGGTGGAGGTGTCCGCGCTGGTCGACCTGGCGCAGGAGGTTATGAGTGAGCGCAAGTCGCTGAGCGGTAACCTGGGTGGTTCGGAAAAGGAGAACGCCGACGCCATCGTGGATATCCTGCGTGTGGGCACGTCCGCAGGTGGCGCGCGGCCCAAGGCGGTTATCGCCATGGATGACAAGGGGAATGTCGTGTCCGGACAGGCCAGGGCGCCAAAGGGATACGACTACTGGATTCTCAAATTCGACGGTGTTTCCGACCTGGAGCTGGGTGAACCGGGAGGATATGGCCGAATCGAATACGCCTATTATCTGATGGCAAAGGCCGCCGGCATCGACATGACCGAATGCCGCCTGCTGGAAGAAAACGGGCGCGCCCACTTCATGACGAAACGCTTCGATCGTGTCGATGGCGAAAAGCTGCATCTGCAGTCGCTATGCGGCATTGCCCATTACGATTTCAACATGGCAGGCGCATACAGCTACGAGCAGGCATTCGCCGTGATGCGGCGGCTTCGCCTGAGCAAGGCGGACGCCGTTCAGCAATTCCGCAGAGCGGTGTTCAATATCGTCGCCCGTGATCTCGATGATCACACCAAGAACATCTCGTTCCTGATGGCGCCGGACGGAAAATGGAGATTGTCACCCGCCTACGATGTCATCTATTCGCACAATCCCGCCGGCAGGTGGACCAACCAGCACCAGATGACCCTGAACGGCAAACGCGATCATTTTACGAGGGAAGATCTGGTTGCCGCAGGCGACGCCATAAGCCTGTCGAAACCCGAAGAGGTCATTGGCGAGGTGGTCGATGCGGTTGCTAGATGGCCGGAATTCGCCAGGCTAGCGGGAGTCAGCGCCGGAACGATCAGGGAAATATCGGACAACCACCGGTTGAGGCTGGGCTGAGGCCACTCCTGTGCGGATCCCGGCGATGCAGCCACCCTCACCGCAGGAGCGCGATCGGGGTGATTCCGCGTCACCGCGGGCGGCTTGCGCAGGGCGGGGCGTGCGGTCCGTGCCGCGCTACGGGTGCACCTGCCCCTTATCGCTCACGTTGAACAGCCGCTCGATGATGGTCTCGCGATCCAGGTTCTCGCCATTCAGGGCCATCGCCAGGATTTCGCCGCCCATCACCTGAGGGGCGATGATCATGTCGGGTCGCACACTGCGCACGCGCGCCATGTTCTTTCCGTGGTTGACCGCCGCAACCGTGCGCGGATTGCCGCCCGCTTCCTTCACCGCCAGCACCGTGAAGGCATTCTCGGAATCGTCGTCACGCAGTGCCAGCACCGCGATCGCGGCGCTGGCGCCGGCCTGGTTGAGCGTCTCGACATCGCTGCCCTCGCCAATCACCACGTCGGCATCGGCGAAATCGGCGGCCGCCGGCGGCTGTGCCGTGATCACCGTCACCGGCAGCTGGCGCGCCTTGAGTTCCCGGTAAGTGTTGCGCGCCAGCGGGGTGTTGCCCACGATGACGTAGTGGTTCTTGCGTGACATCAGCTTTTTCCCCCCTTCCAGCAGCTCCTGCATGCGGCCGTTCACTGCCGGGACGATGATTGCCGAAACGGATGTGGCGAAAACGGTGATGCCCAGAATGATCACCGATACCGTGAAAAGGCGCGCATCGACACTGGCCGGCACAATGTCGCCGAAACCGACGGTCGACATGGTCTCTACGGCGAAGTATAGCGCCGTCGGCAGGTTTCCGATGGGCGGCGCGAACCCGCTGCCCAGGCTGTAGGCGCCGAATACCGCGTAGCCAAGCAGCATCAGCACACTGATGGCGGCGAACATCGTGCCTGCGGCGAGACTCGAACGGCCGAAGTGGCGATAGGACAGAAGCAATGCGAGCAACGTCGCGCCGTTGAAAACGATGAGCGTCCAGGAACGATGGGCGGGCGCATGCCATTCCATGGCCAGGGCGGCGACGGCGATAAGGAGGGTGGTCACCCAGGCGAGCCGCGAGCGCAGCAGCAGGCCCACCGTCATGGCGAGCATCACCAGACCGGTGATGCCCTGTGGCAGATTGTGGAGCACGTTGATGTTGAGCAGCAGCGATCGCAGCCCCTCCGGGCCGCCGGCCGTGCGCAGCCGCAACACATGTCGGACGGCGGGCAGCAGATTCGCCAGCCCCAGCAGGCCGACCGCCAGCGCCAGGGGGACATGCGGAAACCACAGGTCCCAGCGGGTTTTGTGGCGCCAGCGATCGAAAAGGCGGTGCGCCCGCTGACGCGGACGCGGGCGGAACAGGTCGGTGGGCAGCATCGGCAAAAGCTTGCAGCTCCAGATAGTCGGAAGATGGCCGCCGCGTGATCCTTACCCGGGCCACGCCGGCCGTCAAGCTCTTTTCGGGAATTCGAATCCCGCGGAGCGGGTTGCCGGCCCGGATCTGCGCTTCTCGCCGGCGTGATTGCCGCCCCCCGGAGCCGGGTGCGCGGATACGGATTGCGTCCGGAACCCTTCTCCATGCCTGTGGTGTGCAACCAGTGCCCGGGGTGCGCCCGCCTTTCTCGGTGGTTAGGGCGGCAACACCGATTGTAATGCGCGCACCATCGGCTAAGATGATGACCATGATTGTCGCGCGGCGGGTTTTGGTTGCGCTCGGTGACGCAGCAGCGGACATCGGTATCCAATGCGGCGCCGGTGTCGGGCGGCAGACCAAGAATAATTAGAGAAACGGACGGGCATGAAAGAGGTCATCCTCGCGCTGTTCGGCTTGTGCGCCGTTTCCGCTGTGCTGTCCGGTCGTCACAGTCGTCCTGCGGTGACGAAGCCCGTCCGCCGGTCACCGCCGGTGTCTGGCGGACTGGCGCAGGACCGGCAAACCGTCGTTGCGTTCCTGGCCGCTGCCGGCACGGGTCTGGTCGTCTCCTCTTGAACGTCGATACCCGACATACGACCGGAATCTAGCGGCGTGGTCGCCGAGCGGAACTACCCGGGCGCGGCCCGGGCAGGCGCCGGTCCGGAGCAGGAGCCCGCCTGACCTTCTTCGGGAAGGCGCTGCAGCAGCGTGCACACTGCTGACCGCGATCCGGCATGGCTTGTGCCGCCGCCTGCTACCTTGTCATGGAGGCCGGATGCGGCATGCCGGTTGGCATGGGAATCCCGGTCGGAAAACGTCTGTCGGACGAGGATCCTGTCGATGAACGAACCCTCAAAAAGTGCAGCACCGCCGCTCGAGGGCCTAAGCAGCGCAGAAGCGCAGCGGCGCCTCGAGCAGTTCGGCCCGAACGCGGTCGCCGAAGAGCGGCGCAGCCCGCTGCTGGCGCTGCTCAAGAAATTCTGGGATCCGGTGCCGTGGATGCTGGAGGCTGCCGTCGTCCTTGAGGTCATCCTCGGGAAGAAGGATGAAGCGATCATCATCGGCGCGCTGCTGCTGGTCAACGCGATCCTGAGCTTTCTGCAGGAGAGCAGGGCCAACCAGGCGCTTGCGCTGCTCAAGAGCCGGCTCGCGGTGCGCGCCCGGGTGCGGCGCGACGGGCGCTGGCAGCAGGTGGCTGCAGAGGCGCTGGTGCCGGGCGATGTGATCCATCTGCGTATGGGCGATCTCTCCCCGGCGGACGTGCACCTTACCGAGGGACAGGTGCTGCTCGATCAGTCTGCGCTCACCGGCGAATCCCTGCCGGTCGAGGCCGCGGCCGGTGCCCAGTCCTACGCCGGAGCGGTGGTCAAGCGCGGAGAGGCAACGGGCGAGGTCACCGCCACCGGGGCGAACACCTATTTCGGCAAGACCGCCGAGCTGGTCCGCACCGCCAAGACCGTGAGCCACCTGCAGACGATCATTTTCACCATCGTCAAATACCTGGTTGCCGTCGACGCGGCCCTGGTTACGGCGCTGCTGGTCTACGCGCTCGCTACCGGGCTTGCGCTCGGCGACGTCATCCCTTTCGTGCTCATCCTGCTGGTGGCTTCGGTTCCGGCGGCGCTGCCGGCGACCTTTACGCTTGCTACCGCACTGGGTGCGCGCGAGCTGGCGCGCAGCGGCGTGCTCGTCACGCGCCTGTCGGCGATCGAGGAAGCGGCGGCCATGGACGTTCTGGCGAGCGACAAGACCGGAACCATTACCGAGAACCGGCTGGCGCTGGCCGGCCTGCAGCCGGTTGCGCCGCATTCCGAGGCCGAATTGCTGCGCGCCGCCGCACTTGCCTGCGATGAGGCCACCCAGGACCCCATCGATCTTGCCATCCTCGAGGCGGCTCGTGCGCAATCCGCGCTTACCGACCCGCCGGAGCGGTTGCAGTTCATTCCCTTCGATCCCGCGACCAAGCGCTCGGAGGGCGTGTACCGGGACGCCGGCAGGAACCTGCGCGTCGTCAAGGGCGCGGTGCGTGCCGTCTGCTCGCTCTGTGCGCACGCGCCGGATCTCGACGCCGACGTGGACCGGATGGCGGCCAAGGGGTACCGCATCCTGGCTGTGGCGGCGGGACCGGACGGCAATCTGGACATGCTGGGTCTGCTGGCGCTGCAGGACCCGCCACGGGCCGACTCCAAGAGCCTGATCGACAACCTGCGCGGGCTCGGTGTGCGTGTCGTGATGGTGACCGGGGACGATCTGGCCACTGCCCGGGCGGTGGCCGCCGAGGTCGGTCTCGGCGATCGCGCGTGCCCGCCTGAAGTCCTGCATGGCGAGGGCAATGCGAACCTGATGGATTGCGACGTTTTCGCGCGGGTGTTTCCGGAGGACAAGTTCCATCTCGTGCAGGCCCTGCAGCGCGGCGGCCACGTGGTCGGGATGACCGGCGATGGCGTCAATGACGCGCCGGCGCTGAAGCAGGCGGAGGTGGGCATCGCCGTCGCCAACGCGACGGATGTTGCCAAGGCATCGGCCAGCCTGGTCCTCACCAATCCGGGTCTGAGCGATGCACTGGCGGCGGTGGAAACCAGCCGGCGCATCTACCAGCGCATGCTCACCTATACGCTCAACAAGATCATCAAGACCATCGAGATCGCTGTGTTCCTGAGCGTGGGCGTCATGCTCACCGGAACCTTCATCATCACGCCGCTGCTGATCGTGCTGCTGCTGTTTACCAATGACTTCGTGACCATGTCGATCGCCACCGATCAGGTCTCGTTCTCGCGCCAGCCGGACCGCTGGAATATCCGCACGCTGGTGCTGACCGGCGGAATCATGGCGGGCCTGGTCCTGATCCTGTCGTTTTCAGTTTTCTTCATGGCGCGCGCGTGGCTGCACCTGCCCCTGCCGCAGCTGCAGACCCTGATATTCGTCATGCTGGTGTTTTCCGGGCAGGGCACGGTGTACCTGGTGCGCGAGCGGCGCCATTTCTGGCGTTCGCGTCCCGGCCACTGGCTATTGCTGAGCTCGGTCGCGGACATCGTGATCGTCAGCATCCTGGCGAGCCGCGGCATCCTGATGGCGGCGATCGCCCCCGGCCTGGTTCTGGGACTCCTGGTCCTGGTCATGGCCTATCTGGTGGTCGCCGATTACCTCAAGATCCGGGTCTTTCGGGCGCTCGATTGGCGCTGACCGGATGTTCGGTACCGCTGCGGGGTCAGTCCGGCCGTGCCGGATGCCGATCAGGGCCCGGTCCGGCCGCGGATATTCCCGGCGTGGCGCTGCGCGCTGGCGTACCGTCGATCGCATCCCGGCCCGCCGGTCGTGCGAGCGCCCTGGTCGCAATGCTGCGGCCGTCAAAAAACTTATGGGTGCATCAGCCGGCATGCAGTGTGCGGGCCTGAAGCACCACGCCTTGCTGGATACGCTGCATGCCTCCTCCGGAATGGGTGCGTCGCAGCGGGTGTGAGCGCACAAATCATGTCCGAAGGATCGGACCGGGATGTATTTGTCAAGGAGGGGTCCCCTACGAAATCTGCAGTTTCATTGATCTAGATCAATGAGCGCAAAGCCCCTCCTGCGGTTAACTGCGCCGCTGACCGTTTAGGGATGTTATAACTCTTAGGGATGTTACAAATCTAATGTTGGCGTGACCAGTCTCGAAAGATCGACCTTAAGTGTTGTATTTAGTCCAAGCAGAAAGAATGAACGGCAATTCCTGTGCGCGGCGCGATCCGCGTCGTCAGACCACCAACCGTAGCGACTTCCAGCGGCACCGCACGCCCCGGGGCGTGCCCGAGCCGGCGCTGGCTGCAGCGGTGCGCCAGCGCCGCCTGCCGCCGCCAGGGGAAGGGCTTGCCGGTCAACCGGGCACTGCGGGAACAGCCATGAACGCGAACTTCACCTTTGGGGGTATTCGGCATGTCGGCTAGGAAAGTTATGGCGCTGTTGTCGGGGCTGGGGTTGGCGGCGCTGGTCGCCCCCGATGCGGCCCAGGCCAGGTATCCCTGGGAGTTTCCGACGCCGGTCACGCCTGTTGCAAAGGAAACGCTCTGGGTCCACAACATTTTTCTGACGTTCATTTCGATCGTGTTCGTCGTGGTGCTGAGCATCATGCTCTATTCGCTGTTCTTTCACCGGAAGAGCCGCGGCGCCAAGGCGGCGTCGTTCACGGCGCCCCGCACCAAGCTCCAGTTTGCCCTGTCCACCATCCCGTTCCTGATCCTTGCGTTCGTCGACTATGTGGTCATGGGCATTCCGGCCTATCACGCCGTGCTCGCCATGGCCAACACGCGGGCCGGTTCGCAGATGGTCGTCAAGGTCACCGGAATGCAGTGGAAGTGGCAGTACGAGTACCCGGGCCTGCATATCAAGTATCTGAGCACCATCACCACGCCCCAGGCCCAGATCCATGACCAGGCGCCGAAGAACAAGCACTTCCTGAGGCAGGTGAACCATCCGCTGGTGCTGCCGGTGAACGAGAAGATACGTGTCATCCTGGCGTCCAAGGACGTCATCCACTCCTGGTGGGTGCCGGCGTTCGGGGTGAAAGAGGACTCCATTCCCGGATTCCTGCGCGAGACCTGGGTCAAGATCGACAAGCCCGGGGTCTACCGCGGGCAGTGCGCCGAGCTGTGTGGCGTCGGCCACGCGTTCATGCCGGTGGTCGTCGATGCGGTATCCGACGACCAGTTCAAGCAGTGGGTCGCCAAGGAGCAGGCCCGGGAGCAGGCGGCCAAGGCGCAGCAGGCCGCCGCCACCGCCGTGACCTACACCGAGGCACAGCTCGTCACGATGGGTCAGAAAGTCTTCACCGCCAACTGCGCAGCCTGCCATCAGGCGAGCGGCATGGGCATTCCGGGAACCTTTCCGCCGATTGCGGCGGGCCATGCGTTCTCGGCGGCGCCGAACATGATCGCGCAGCTGCGCAAACGCGGCTTCATCACGCCTGGCGGCAAGATCGTCGAGGGACCGGTCGCCAGCCACATCAACATCGTGCTGCAGGGTATCGCCGGCACGCCGATGCCGCCGTTCGGCGCCTCGCTCAGCAACCTCGATATCGCATCGGTGATCACTTTCGAGCGTAATAGCTTTGGCAACCATACCGGCGATATCGTCCAGCCGGCGCAGGTGCAGGCGGCACGGGCCGCAAACCAGAAACCCTAGAAATCCTGTTCGCGGAGACCAGACATGAACGCAGCTCATGCTCACGAGGCACATCACGATGAACTCCCGCGCGGGATCACGCGCTGGCTGTTCACGACCAACCACAAGGACATCGGCCGACTGTACATCGGCTTTTCGGTGATCATGTTTCTGGTAGGCGGCATACTTGCGATGCTGATCCGCACCGAACTGCTGCGCCCGACGCTGCTGTTCCCGCCGGAGATCTACAACCAGATCATCACCGTGCATGGCCTGGTGATGGTGTTCGCGGCGGTGATGCCGGCCACCACGGGCCTCGCCAACTATCTCATTCCCATGATGATCGGCGCCCCGGACATGGCGCTGCCGCGGCTCAACAACTGGGGGTTCTGGCTGCTGCCGCCGGCCGCGGTGCTTCTGGTGATGCCGTTTTTCCTGATGCTCTTCGGCATCGGCAACGGAGCGATCGACACCGGCTGGACCATGTATGCGCCGCTGTCGGTGCAGGGCGGGATCGGAGTCGATTTCGCGATCTTCGCGATCTACCTGATGGGTGCGTCGTCCCTGCTGTCGTCGATCAACATCATCGTGACGATCTTCAACATGCGCGCTCCCGGCATGACGATGATGAAGCTGCCGATATTCGTGTGGAGCTGGCTGATTACGGCGTTCCTGCTGATCGCGGTGTTTCCGCCGCTCGTTGCCGGCGCGACCATGCTGTTCGCCGACCGGCATTTCGGAACCCATTTCTTCAACGCCGCCGGCGGCGGCGACCCGGTGCTCTGGGAACACCTGTTCTGGTTCTTCGGCCATCCGGAAGTGTACATCCTGCTGCTTCCGACGACCGGCATCCTGCCGCACATCCTGTCGACCTTTTCACGCAAGCCGATCTACGGCTACAAGGCCCAGGTGTACTCGTTCTGGGCGATCGGGGCGCTGTCCGTGGTCGTCTGGGCGCACCACATGTTCACCTCGGGCATGCCGGTGGCGGCGCAGCTGTACTTCATGTATGCCACCATGGCGATCTCCATTCCTGTCGCGGTACTGTTCTACTGCTGGTTTGCGACCATCTGGCAGGGGTCCATGACCTTCGAGACCCCGATGCTGTTCGCGCTGGGCTACATCGTGCTGTTTGGCGTCGGCGGGTTGACCGGTCTGGTGCTGTCCGACGCGGTGGCTGACCAGCAGTACCATAACAGCTACTTCCTGGTCGCCCACTTCCATTACGCCCTGTTCGGGGGCCCGGTGATGGGCATCATCGCCGCAACGTACTATTACCTGCCGAAGATCACCGGGCGGATGTACAGCGAGACGCTCGGCAAGTGGCATTTCTGGCAGACCCTGGTGGGTTTCAATCTGACCTTCATACCGCAGTTCTTTCTCGGGATTGCCGGAATGCCGCGGCGCATTCCGGATTACGCGCTGCAGTTTGCGCACCTGAACATGCTCTCGAGCATCGGCGCCTATATTCTCGGGTCCGCCCAGCTGCTGCTGGTCTATAACCTGATCCAGGTGATGCGCGGCGTCGGCAAGAAAGCCACCACCCAGGTCTGGGAGGGCGCACAGGGTCTGGAATTCACACTGTCTTCGCCGCCTCCCTATCACAGCTTCGAGACGCAACCGGTGATCCAGTAATGGCGCTGCAGCAGGAGGCTGGCGGCATGCCTGCCGCAGGGGCGGGCCGCAATCGCCGCCTCACGATCATCTTGGTGATCGTGGTGCTCGGATTCTTCGGGTTCGGCTTTGCGCTGGTGCCGCTGTACAACAGCTTCTGCAAGCTGACCGGGCTGAACGGCAAGACCGGTGGCCCGGTCAAGGCCAGCGCGGTTGCCGGCATGAAGGTGGACGGCGCACGCGAGATCAAGGTGGGCTTCACCAGCGCGGTGATGCCCGGCCTGAACTGGAAGTTCAAGCCGCTGCATCCGGACATGGTGGTGCATCCCGGTGCGATCACCACCACCGGCTACGTCGTCAGCAACCCGTCGGATCATGCCGAAACCGGGCAGGCGATCATGAGCATCGTGCCTGGCCGGGCGGCGCGCTATTTCAAGAAGCTCGAATGCTTCTGCTTCCACCAGGAGACGATCAAGGCGGGCGAGTTCCGGAAGATGAAGCTGGTCTTTTTCATCAGCCCGAAAGTTCCGAAAGACGTGCGGAGCATCATCGTGTCATACAGCTTTTTCCCCGTGAAGAAGCGCAGCTAACGGTATTTCCTTTCGAAGGAGACTGAGATGCCAGCAGTAACGCAGAGCAAGGGTCATTACTACGTCCCGCAGCCGTCGCCCTACCCGATCATGCTGTCCGGGGCGATTTTTCTGATCGCAATGGGGGCAGTCCTGGAGGTCAATGCCCTGAAGGCCGGACCGTGGTCGCTGTTGCTGGGCGGATTGCTGTTTGTCTACGTGCTCTTCCACTGGTTCGGGAGCGTGGTCGGGGAAAGCGAGGGCGGCCGCTACCACACCTGGGAGGACCGCTCCTTCCGCATGGGCATGGTCTGGTTCATTCTGTCCGAGATCGCCTTCTTCGGAGGACTGTTCGGCGTGCTGTTCTACGAGCGCAACATTTCGGTGGTATCGCTCGCATCGCTGAGCCGGACGTTTACGCCGTATCCGGGGTTCACCGCCGCCTGGCCCTCCGCCGGTCCGCTGGGCAAGCCGTTTTCCACGGTTGCGCCCTGGGGCATCCCGGCGCTCAACACGCTGATCCTGCTGAGCTCGGGCATCACCGTCACCTGGGCGCACTGGGGCCTGAAGACAGGCAGGCGCGCCGCCGCCATCGCCGGCCTGGCCTTCACCGTCGCGCTGGGTCTGGTGTTTCTCGGCTTTCAGGCGCACGAGTTCTACGAGGCGTATACCAAGCTCGGCCTGACGCTCGCAAGCGGGGTATATGGCGCGACTTTCTTCCTGCTGACCGGCTTCCACGGTCTGCACGTGACGATCGGCGTGATCATGCTGAGCGTGATCCTGGCGCGCTGCATCAAGGGCCATTTCAAGCCGGACCAGCATTTCGCGTTCGAAGCGGTCAGCTGGTACTGGCACTTTGTCGACGTGGTCTGGCTGCTGCTGTTCGTATTCGTCTACTGGCTGTAACCGGGCGGGCCGTTCACCGATACCTACCAGATTACCGGATAGATATGACGACACTCACGGCAACGCTGCGGCGCCAGGCCACCGACGGACTCAGGGGATTCTACCTGCTGTGCAAGCCGCGCGTGACCGCGCTGATCGTGTTCACGGCGGCGATTGGCGCACTGCTGGCGCGCCCCGGACTGCCGCCGCTGGCCGTGCTGCTGCCGGCACTGACCGGCATTGCGCTCATGTCGGGCTCCGCCGCGGCGTTCAACTGCCTCATCGAGCGCCGCATCGATATCGTCATGGCGCGCACCTGTCTGCGGCCGCTGCCGTCCGGGCAGGTCGGTGCACGCCAGGCGCTGGTCTTTGCCTCGGCGATCGGGGCCATCGGCCTGCTGATTCTGTACGCGCTGGTCAATCCGCTCACCATGTGGCTGACGCTGCTGGCATTCCTGGGCTACGCCGTGATCTACACCGCGTTCCTCAAGAACGCCACGCCCATGAATATCGTCATCGGCGGCGTGGCCGGGGCCATGCCTCCGATCCTGGGCTGGGCAGCCGTGACCGGACATGTGGCGCGCGAGCCGCTCGTGCTTTTTGCCATCATCTTCACCTGGACACCTCCGCATTTCTGGTCGCTCGCGCTCCATCGCCGCGACGAATACGCCGCCGCCGGGTTTCCGATGCTTCCGGTCACGCACGGGGAACGGTTCACGCGGCTGCACATCCTGCTCTATGCCCTGATCCTGGTCGCGACCTCGCTCCTACCCTACGCGCTGGGAATGAGCGGTCTGCTGTATCTGGCCGCGGCACTGGTGCTGGGTGCGGGATTCCTGCGTTATGCGGTGCAGCTCTACCGGTGTTACAGCGATGCACTGGCGCAGCGTACGTTCGTCTATTCCATCGTCTATCTGTCGGTGCTGTTCGCGGCACTGCTGCTCGATCACTACCTGTTGCCGGGTGCAGCCGCACTGGCCGGCTGACCGCCGCCGGTCCGGCGCGGCTGCCGTGTGACGCCTGAAAATCCCTGGACTCCGCTGCTCAGCCGGGCTATTGCCTGACACTGCTTCCCGATGCCACTGTATGTCCGGGGCGCGACGCCGGAAATTCCACCCCCCGGCGGCGGGCAGAGGTACTGCAATCGGAGAATCCGGCAGTGAAGAGACGACCACACATCCGGGGCAGCGTGCCACCGGCACCGGGTCGCGGGGCGTGCAGCAACCCCGAGGCGCGTTTCGAGTCTCTGCGCCACAGCGCCGAGGACGACGGCTGGACCCGTGCGGATGCCGGCGCTCCGGAGCTGCATACCGTTGTCTCGACGGAGCGGTCGCGCAGCATCACCACGCGCAACCGTTCCCCGGATCTGTCGTTTGCGCAGTCCATCAACCCCTATCGGGGCTGTTAATCAATAAGAGCATCCGCTGTTCCCATTCGTACGATTTTGGCGGTCCCGTGGACTAATGGAATGGTCGCCCCTTCCCATACGGCATCGAAAGTGCCAGAGGGAAGACGCAGACCTTTCTTTCAACTGCAGAGGAGAAGACCATTCTAACAGTTTTAAATGAAAGCCCTGGGTTAGAATTGATTGGATGTCAACAGCAATCTGGAGCTGCCGAAAATTCCGCCATCCTGCTCGGCGCCATCAACGGCATAGGACAAACTTTCCGCGTACAGCTTGATCAACTCAGAGATGGTTTCCTGTGCCTGCTCCAGCGCGGTCATCATGCCAAGCGCTTTATCTTATGGTCGACAGCGAACTCGAACAGATCAGCTGCTTGGATTCGCGATCCACCGTTGAATAGGCCATCGCCAGTTGATGCATAGGACGCGCTGTGCTCGATGATCGCGCGTTGCATGACGCGGCGATACTGAGTCGAAAATGCGGTTTGAGCAGGCTTCGCCAACATGTTGGTGTGCGTCCCGCGCAGGTGTGACGAAAGCTACGGGCAAGCTGCAGCAGAACGGATTGATCAGCTACGGCAGTGTCACCGTGTTGAATCGCCCGAAACTGGAACTCTTCCGAAGCCGGTGAAACCTGCCTGGCGCAAGCCATTGGCGATGTACGGGCAATTGCGCATCAATCGCCACAGCAAAGCGCTGCGATAATTCTCGATCATCAGCACGATCGGACCCTGATTCAATCCGTAATGCCAGGGCGCCACCCAGCCAAAAACGCTGCCCGCCTCTCCGGGATAGGTCGCATTGAACGTTGCCTTGAAACCGTACGGATTGACCGCCTTCAGTTTAAGTTCGTGAACGAAATAGTCGATCGCCGGCAATACGATTTCGGGCGCAAATGGCAATGACGCTACCACTGCAAACGGGGCAAGCGTGCCATCATCAGGCCCGTGCGGCACTCCGCGCGCGAGGTAACCGAAGAACCGCCGCTTTTTTCCGTCGACCTTGATCGTGTCTGGTCCGGGGCCATCACTCGCACTAATCCCCCAGCAGCAGCGGCCATAGCCTTTCCATTTGAGCGGATTGTCGATCGCGTATTGCTGCTGTACGTAGGTGGCGCGGCGGCTGTTCTCGAAGTAATCTATGCCTTTATCGCGCATGAAGGCATCCTGGATACCACGAAAATCGATCCAGATGTGCGCCAGTTGGTGCGTAAACAACGATCCGGCGTAAAGATAGTCACAGCCGTAACTGTGCCGCCATTGATAGGTCGAAGACCATGCGGCGTAGCTGCGCTCAGACAGCGGATGTGTGGGCGAGCCGAGCGCAAGTATGTAGAGCAGCAGTGCTTCGTCGTAACCCTGCCAACGATAACGCAGGAAGCCGCTTTCAGGTTTCCAGCCGTGCGTCAGGGTTGCGCCCTGGTTTTGGGCCCAGCGCCAATTGGCGCGGCGATAGAGTGCGTCGGCAAGCGTGCCGATCTCGTGCTCGTCGGCCGTATCCGCGTCGAAATACTCTCGTGCCGTCAACGCGCCGGCCAGCAGGAACGCGCTGTCTACGGTAGACAACTCGCATTGCCAGGCACGCCGCCCGGTGCGCATGTCGAGAAAGTGATAATAAAGGCCCTGATAGCCAGTGGCATCGGCTTCGGGGCCGTGCGGACTGTTGCAGAAGAAACGCAGTGTCGTAAGCGCGCGCTCCACTGCGGCGGCGCGCGACATGAATCCGCGCTCTACGCCTACCGGGTACGCCGCCAGCGCGAAGCCGGTGGCAGCAATGCTGGCAGGCCAATCCGGTGCGGTTTTGTCAATCACCAGCCCGTTTGCGGGATTTGTCTCATGCACAAAGTAGCTGAACGATTCGCGCTGAAGCAGCTCCAGTTCAGCTTCGATGGCCAGTCTCTTTCCGCTCACGCTTCACCGCCCACCGTGACCGGGTTCGCCAAAACTGGAGGACACGATTCACTCATTACTTCGCCAGCAACTTGCGGATAGATTTCAATTCGCGCCGGCGTTTCGTGCCGGTCCTCGGATACGCCAGCTTAAGCGCACTGAGCGCATCTATGGCAATTTGTGAAACAATCAGCCGGGCATTCTCCTTATCATCGGCGGGAACGATGTACCACGGCGCATGATTGGTGCTGGTCGCGTTCAGGCAAGCCTCATAGGCCTTCATGTATTGCGCCCAGTATTTCCTCTCGTGAATGTCCGCAATACTGAATTTCCAGTTTTTCTCCGGTTCATCGATGCGATCGAGGAAGCGCCTGCGCTGTTCCTCCTTGGACAGGTGAAGAAAGAACTTGATGATTCGCGTACCGTTGCGGGTGAGATGGTTCTCCAAGTCCACAATAGAACGATACCGCTCCTCCCAGACCGCCTTCTCGTCGAGCAACTCATCCGGCAGGCCTTCGCTGCGCAGAATCTCCGGATGCACGCGAACGATCAGCACCTCCTCGTAATAGGACCGATTGAAGATGCCGATCTTGCCCCGCTCCGGCAGACACCGGGTGGTGCGCCAGAGAAAATCGTGCTCCAGTTCTGCGGCGCTTGGATGTTTGAAACTGAACACCTGACAGCCTTGCGGGTTGACGCCGGACATTACGTGCTTGATGGCACCGTCTTTCCCGGCAGCGTCCATCGCCTGAAAAATCAGCAGCACGGCATAACTGTTGGATGCGTAGTGCCGTTGTTGCAACGTGCTCAGTTGTGCAACGTGCGCAGCCAGGAGTTTTTGATACTGCCGCTTGGACCGGTAGACCGGCTTCACAACGGTCGGCCACTTCTCGAGCGTGACTTTCTTTCCTTCCGGAACGCGGAAATATTCAGAATTTATTTTCATATTCGTCCTTTCGGTAGTCCGGGCTGCACGGATCCGCGATTACCATCGCGTCAAGGTCTACGCGATTTGCAGTCGCTTGAATATCGGGATTTTCACCACATTCAGTATCAACCCGAAGCCGACCGCCACGCCAAGCGTGCCGGCCACAAGCAGAATCGGCAAGGGCGTCATTAAGATGCCGGCTACGGACAGTGTCGAGATAATCAGAACATTGGCCAGGGACGACAGGTTGAGCCAGAGGCTGGCGCGAGACCACAGGCGCCGGCGGTCGCGAATCGCATAGACCGTCGTCTGGCTGCCGAATACCAAGGCGACCAGCGCCAGCGTTTCGAGCGCCGCAGTCCCCAGCTTCATGCTGAAATGGCCGTAGGCCAGCACACCGGTGCAAAATGCCAGCAGGAAAATTCCCACGATAGCGCTCGCGATCGTCAGCTTGCCTATGTGCCAGGAATTGGGCAGGGGCGACGCTTGTACCTTGTCCGTGGTCAGAGACATGGTCAAAAAATCTCCGGTAACCATGATGATGACCATCAGCATGGGGGTCAGTATTGCATGGCCGGTCATAACCAGGCCCACCGCGAGAAAGAGCACCGTTACCATCTTCTTGATGACGGTGTTGAGGGTATAGGTCAGGATGCGCTGAAACGTAACCCGGCCTTCCTTGACGGCCGCAACGATGCCGACGAGTCCGGGTTTGGTCAGCACTATACCGGCTGCCGACTTGGCCACGTCGGTGGCAGTGGATACGGCGATTCCCATCTGCGCCTGACGCAGCGCGGGTGCATCGTTGGCGCCGTCGCCGCACATGCCGACAGTGTGGCCGCCCTTCTGAAATGCCTGTACGAGCTTGTACTTGCCCTCCGGAAGGACGCCGGCAAAGACTGCGAAATCCCCGGCGTGTACGACGTCGGGGATAGGCCCGGGTGAGGAGACAGCGCCTTCCAGTCCCACCGCATGCGCTACGATGGCGGCTGTCGCCGGTGCATCGCCCGTTACCATCACGGTGCTCACACCCAGCGTGTGGAGTTCCGTGATCAGCGCGGCCGAGTCGCTCCGGGGCGGGTCGCTGAGCGCGATGATTCCCGCCAGCTTCATCGCCGCCGACGGCCCCACTGCGACGGCCAGCACGCGGAAGCCATGCGCTTCGAGTTCATTCGCCGCCGCGGATGCATCGTGCGAGGTTTGCGTGAGACCGGAGACGGAGGCAAAAGCCCCCTTCACGATACGCAGCGCGGCGCCGGTCGAATCGGTCACAGTCGCCTCGGACATCTTCGTGGCGGGATCGAACGGCAGGAACTTGTTCAGCTTCGGCAGACTGGACGCGGTGCTGTGCGCGGCGGCAGCGCGAATCGCGCCATCGACGGGATCCTGCCCGCCGTCCGAACTCGCCAGCGCTGCCATTCCCACGACCTGCGCTTCGTCGAATCCGGGCATGGGGCGGACGCTGGTCACCTTCAGTTCGTTGTTGGTCAGCGTACCCGTTTTGTCCGCGCACAGAATATCCATCGACGCCGCTTCGTCTATTGCGGACAGCCGCGTCGGCAGGATACCCAGCTTGGCCAGCACCTGTGCTCCGACCGTCGCCGCAAGGGTAAAAGTGGCCGGCAGCGCGACGGGGATCGATGCGAGAACCGCCGTCAGCACGAGCGGGATGATCTGGGCAGATGGCATCGAAATGGCATACGCGTAGGCCACCAGCATGGCGATGAGAATGCCGTTGAACATGGCGAGATTACGCACCACGCGCAGAACGGCTTTCTGCTGCGAACTGACGACATGCGCGGTGCGGACCAGCTCCGCTGTGCGGCCGAACTTGGTGCGGGCACCGGTCGCCGTGATGTCCGCAACGGCTTCGCCGCGCCGCACCAGAGCGCCTGCATAGGTCTGCACGCCGGGGCCCGCCTCGATGGGGACCGATTCGCCGGTGAGCATGGACTGGTCGAGCAGGACCGAGCCCTCGGTGAGGCGCACGTCGGCAGCGACCACCGCACCCAGCGACAGCTTGACAACGTCGCCGGGCACGAGCTCGGCGGCGGGGATGATCTTCCAGGCACTGTCGCGCCGGACTGACGCATTCAACGCGAGCCGCGACTTCAGCGCGGCAAGGGTTGCCTGCGCGCGTCCTTCCTGGAGAAACCCGAGCGCGGCATTGAACACCAGCAGACCCGCGATGATTGCGGCCTCCACATACTTGCCGAGCACCAACTCGAGCAGGATTGCGGCCTCGAGCATCCAGGGAACAGGCGCCCAGAATTTGGTGAGCGCCCTGCGCAACGGATGCAGTGCCGTGTCGGGCATGGCGTTCGGGCCGGATTTCTCCAGGCGGCGGCGGGCCTCATCGCTGGTGAGACCGCCATCTGGGGTATCCTTGATTGCGCCTGCAGGCGTGCCGGGCGAAGTGGCTACTGTGGGCGGCGTGGGCGCAAGATTGGACTCGCCACCCGCAACCGGGTTGCTTGGGGGATTCGAGATGCCATCGGCGTTGAGTTTCTTCACGCGCGATGCCGCCAGAATGTCAGGCAGTATGCCTTTGATCCGTGCCAGAAATCCGTGAGCCGGGGCTGCAGGCGCTGAAGGCGTCGCGCCCGGTGCCGCCTGGTCTTTGTTTTCATTGTCTGCGGGAGCGGCTGGCACTGCGGGGGCAGAAGCGACTTCGGCTGCGGGAGCCGTCGGTACGGGTACGGCGGCGGGTGCAACGGAAGCGGTTTTTGGCGCAGTAACTGCAGGCGCTGAAGGCGTCGCGCCCGGTGCCGCCTGGTCTTTGTTTTCGTTGTCTGCAGGAGCGGCTGGCGCGGACGCGGACGCTTTCGGCGTCTCGGCTACAGGTATTGAGGGCGGCACGCCCGGCGCTGCGTTGCCCTCGTGGCCGTTTTTAGCGACGACTGCCGAGGCGGCGGCTTCAAGCGCAACCGGGCGAGCTTCCACCGCAGGGGCAGCTGAGATGGTGTCTGGCGTGGCTTCTGGCGTTGGCCCTGCGGCACGCTTGCGTGCACGCTTGTGTTTACTGGGCTTGGATTGGGATTCGCCTACGGACTGATGCGCGCGTTGGTGCATGATCGCCTTGATATCGGCGACTTCGAGCCGGGTTTCGTCGTAACGTACAGTGGCGCTTCCCACAGCGTGATTCACGGTAACGCTTTCGACGCCCGGCACCTTGCCAATCCGCGTCTCCACTTCGTCCACGGTCAATACCGACAGCATGTCGTGCACTTCTATAACGCTCGTTTTCATCGTACCTCGGTAACAATTGTCATATTCAAGATGTCTTCGTCCCGCTTCTCCCAGAGTAAGTGCGGCCAGTCTGATTTCGGTACCGCAACACAGCGCACGACAGCTGGTGGCCCAGGCTGATCAGGCGCCGTACCGGGCCAAGCATGACGGTCGCAATCGGGCCTGCGTGGCGGGGCGTGGCAAATGCGAACACGGTGCAAGCACCGGACCGAAATTCAACTCACCACGTCGCGTGCAATTCCGATCGCATTTGAGTTTATGATGGCAAGTGCGCATGTCATGAGCGGCGAGTTGCTTCGTATTGATACGGGCCTGGTTACGTTACGGTACTGTCAGTGTTCATTTACTGCTGGGCGGTGCGTGCAGACTTGAGCGCGAATCGGCGCAAAGTTCAGTGTGGCACGCGGTAGCCGCCAGGTACGCCATTGGGCGACAGCGTAAGTTGCCAAAGTTGGCTGCGGCGCGTGCGGAACACCGCGGCAGACGTGCACAGGTAGAACAGCCACATGCGCTTGAAGCGTTCATCATAGTGCGCGGCGAGGCGCGGCCAGGCCGCGTCGAAATTCTGTTTCCACGCGCACAGAGTGCGGTCGTAATCAGGGCCGAAGTTGTGCCAGTCCTCGACCACAAACAAACTTTCCAGCGCCGTTGCGACCTGACTGGCGGCCGGGATCATGGAATTGGGAAAGATGTACTTATCGATCCACGGATCAGGCGTGCAAGGCGGGTCATTGTTGCCGATGGTGTGCAGCAGTGAAAGTCCGTCGGGTTTGAGGCACTTGCGCACGGTTTCGAAATAGGTGCGGTAATTGTAGACGCCAACATGTTCGAACATGCCGATGGAATACACTGCGTCGAAGGTTTCTTCGATCTCTCGGTAGTCCTGCAGACGGATTTCGATGGGCAGATCGCGGCACAGGTTTTTTGCCCACACCGCCTGTTCTTTGGACACGGTGACTCCCACGCCGCTAACGCCGTAACGCTCGGCGGCGAACTTCAATGCTTCGCCCCAACCGCAGCCGATGTCCAGCACGTGCATGCCGGGTTTGAGCTGCAGTTTGCGGCAAACCAGATCGAGCTTGGCCTCCTGCGCATCGTCAAGGGTGTCGGATTGCGCCCAGTAACCGCAGCTGTACACTAAGCGTTTGCCAAGCATGGCCTCGAACAAATCGTTGCCGAGGTCGTAGTGGTGTGTGCCGATTTTCCACGCTCGGTATCCGCGCTGCAGGTTGAACCAGCGCGCGCGCAGATGCGCAAATAGGGTATCTAGGTTGAGCAGCCGGTCGTCGATGCGCGCACCAACAACGCGTGTGAGCATGCCATTCAGATCCTTGACGTCCCACCACCCATCCATGTAGCCCTCTCCGAAACCGAGTGATCCGTGCGCGAAGACGCGTGCATACAAGCGTTTGTCACGCACTTGCGGATCGCACACGCCATTGCCGTTCAAGGTGAGGCCCGAGTAGGCGAGCAGTGCTTGTGAACGAGATATCAGTGAATTCATGGGAAGCTCCGCAATGTGGTCGATGTTCAAATCGTGAGAACCGAATGACCAAACGCCAAACAGGACTGCCACGCGACAAGTGTGCTGTCGCGGCATGTGATCCAAACACAAGGCGCCAATAGACTTGTCAGTGCGATTTGTCGAGCATTGCCACCCGGTTACTCCACACGTGCGCGGGTAACGAGTGAAGCCTCGGTGATAACGCGGTCTGGCAGCAGGCTTCTTCAGCCAGACCGCGATTACCTTCGCGGCTTAATGCAGGCTGGATTGCATGTTAAATCGCACGGTCATTGTGAGGTTTGACGCCGTAGTAGCTGTGGATGCCTGTTGACCATGAATTTTCCGACATATTTGGCCAGTTGTCTTTGTCGAAGCCAGGTGCGCTTTTAAGATGTTCTTTGTCTACGTTCAGAACAAAATATTTATTTTTTGAATCCAGCGTCAATGCACTCCACGGCACAGCAAACAATTTTTCGCCCATACCGAGAAATCCGCCAAACGACAACACTGCATAGTTGATGCGTCCGGATTTCAGGTTCAGGATGATTTCCTTGATATCGCCCAAGATTTCAGACTGCTGGTTGTACACATCAGTGCCGATCAATGTGTCCGCGCCCATCAGGCCGTAACCAAGCCCATGCTCCGTAATGGGTACAGCTTTGCCGTTAGAATGAATTTTGTACATGCCATAGGGATCGTGCTGTTCATAGTTCATATCCTTCTCCAACTAATTAGTGTCATGTGTAAGCGCCTTTTGGGTGAATGACTCATGGCGCGCCTGATTGCAAGGTAGACGCTTTCCCGCGCGCGGTATGTGCGGCTGCGCACGATGCAGACAGCAATAGTCAAATGTCGTGTACCGGATGATCGGGCGGAGATTTTCTGATGGCCCTTCTTTTTCTACAGCCACTCCATCCCGGAACACCATGCCGGTCATGATCTCGGCGAGACGTGCGGTGCCGCCTTGTGTTCCGCTGCCATCCAGATCTGCCGGAGATCGGATTCGTCCCTCGGCAGCGTGTTCAGGGTAGTGGCGGTATATGGGCTGATCCGCTTGCGGCCGCCGCGAAATCCGAAACCTGTCACCTATCGGCCCTATCCGCGCATCGGACAGGCGATCCGTGAGCCGATGAACTTCCCGACCATCGAGCTCGTTACACCCAGCGTCGGTCTCGTGCTCACCAAAGTGGACTCGATCCTGTAAAACGCCTGCATCAAACGCCATCATTACTTCGGGCATCAGCTCATGCCCGGCGCACAGCTGCGCAACTTCGTGCGCGCCTCCGGAGAAGTCGTCGCTGTTCTGGGCTCCGGTGCAATCTCCTGGAAGGCCGAATCCCGGGATCAGGTGATCTGTTGGACGACAGAGCAGCGACAGCGCAACCGGCACCTCGTCGTCGACGATGTCTGCTTCCCGATCCTGCCTCGGATCCACCGCAAATACCTCGCCTCGCGCAGCCTCGGCACGATCGCCAAGCGACTACCCGGTGACTGGCACACCCGCTACGTGTATCGGCTGGTCTTGCGCGAAGCCTTCGTCGCAAACCTTCGCTTCACCGGCACCTGCTGCCAGGACGCCAACTGGCAATATCTTGGCGACACCCAGGGCCGCGGGGGCGGCCCATCAAAGGCATCAGGATCTCTCTGCCCACACGCGATTTACAGCGTCATCTCGGCAACGGATAAACCCGACTTGCCCTCGATCATCTTCGGCATGCCGCTCGTCAAGAGAGGTGTGTAATGGAAGGAAATGGGTTTGACCAACGTTCAAACATTGCTGAATTTGTGCGTTACCGCACTGATACATTCTCTGGGGAGGCGGATAGTCATCGTATTGGCTGGCACTCAGACCCGGCTAATGAGGCGTCCTCAAGATCTCAAATCGGCGTGGCAACCCTGGCAGCGCTGATTTCTACGTAATTAGATTCTGCTGTTTAAGCATCTCCCGACTGCAGTCCGCAGAACCTGGAAGAAAATATGCAATGGACGCGCAATTTTAGAGGACTGAAATACCCTTTGGCGTGGATCGCCGTCATCTTCATAATACTGATTGCTGACGGCGGCATCGCATCTTTCATGGGTTGGAGCTTGAATTTGCGAGATGCTCCGCGCAATAGCCGTATGCTCGTTGAGTCATCGACGTACACATCCCTGCCGTCCTACGTGAACTATCGCGAATGCAGTAATATCGACTTGGCCATGCGGAACATTATGCGCTGCAAAGGAGCCGTCTACTGGCCAATCGACCATTGAGGGTGTTGGCAGAAATAAGTAAAATTGATGCCGATCGTAAGTCACTATAAAAAAATACTGCCAAGTGCACTAATGGGCACGCAAACTCCCAGCGCTGGGGCGCACGGTGAAGCTCATGGCCCCGCGGTTCGTAAGGCCTTATGTGAAGACGAACAGTACTGACGCGGCCGACGTCGAGGCGTTCTGCGAAGCTGTCTTTCGATCGCCGCGACGAATACGCCGCCGCCGGGTTTCCGATGCTTCCGGTCACGCACGGGGAACGGTTCACGCGGCTGCACATCCTGCTCTATACCCTGATCCTGGTCGCGACCTCGCTCCTACCCTACGCGCTGGGAATGAGCGGTCTGCTGTATCTGGCCGCGACGCTGGTGCTGGGTGCGGGATTCCTGCGTTATGCGGTGCAGCTCTACCGGCGTTACAGCGATGCACTGGCGCAGCGTACGTTCGTCTATTCCATCGTCTATCTGTCGGTGCTGTTCGCGGCACTGCTGCTCGATCACTACCTGTTGCCGGGTGCAGCCGCACTGGCCGGCTGACCGGCGCTGTACCGGTCCGCCGCCTGCCGGACAAACGGCGTGTTCGCGCACGGCATCGATGCGGCCCGTTTCACGCCGCAACCGCCCACCTCCGCTTCTCCTGGGCCCGGCCGGATGATATCCGGCGGGGGGGATATTGCCTTTCGCAGCCTGCTGGTGCCATCGTATCTGCCGGGCGCGATGCCGCAAATCCGGGATCGGGGGCGCGTGCATGGACTGCAGTCGGAGGTGCCGGCGGTGAAGAGACGAGAACACGGCCCGGAGGGTGCGCTGGCAGACCGCGCAGGGTCGGTGCCGGGGCGCGGGGCGTGCAGTAACCCGGAAGCGCGCTTCGAGTCCGTGCGCCACAGCGCCGAGGACGACGGCTGGACCCGTGCGGATGCCGGCACCCCCGAGCTGCATACCGTGGTCTCGACGGAGCAGGCGCGCAGCATCATCACGCGCAACCGTTCCCCGGATCTGTCGTTTGCGCAGTCCATCAACCCCTATCGGGGCTGCGAGCACGGCTGCATCTATTGCTATGCCCGTGCGACCCACGCCTATCTCGGCTTTTCTGCCGGACTGGACTTCGAAAGCCGTCTGGTTGCCAAGGAAAACGCCGTTCCGGTCCTGCGCGAGGAATTGTCGCACCCCGGATATCGCTGCGCGGTGATCGCGCTCGGCACCAACACCGATCCCTACCAGCCTGTCGAGCGGCGCCGGCGCATCACCCGCGAACTGCTGGAACTGCTGGAAGAGTGCAACCATCCCTGCATGATCGTGACGAAGTCGGCGCTGGTCGAGCGGGATGTGGATCTGCTCGTGCGCATGGCGGCGAGGCGCCTGGTGAAGGTGTTCGTGTCCGTCACCACCCTGGACCGTGTGCTCGCGCGCTGCATGGAGCCGCGCGCCGCGGCGCCACAGCGCCGTCTCGCGGCCCTCGCCACACTGGCCGCGGCCGGGGTCCCGACCGGGGTGCTGGTCGCGCCGCTCATTCCGGCGCTGAACGATGCCGAGCTCGAGCGCATTCTCGAGGCGGCGCATGAAGCCGGCTGCCGTGAGGCGGGCTACGGGCTGTTACGCCTGCCGCACGAGGTGCGCGATCTCTTCGAGGAATGGCTGCTGCGCCATTATCCGCTGAAAGCCGCCCATGTGCTGGGCCTGTTGCGCCAGGCACGCGGTGGCCGGGATGACGATGCCCGCTTCGGATTGCGCATGCGCGGGGAGGGCGTGCTGGCCGCCCTGATCGAACACCGCTTCGAGGGCGCCTGCCGTCGCCTGGGGCTCGAACGGCGCGATGCGGACCTCGATACCGGCAGCTTCCGGCCGCCGGGTGCCGGCGGCCAGCTGCCGCTGTGGTAACGCGCGTGTGACGGCAGGCCGTCTGCCTATTTTGCGTGACGCTTCGATTCCAGCAGCACGTGGATGATGGGGGTTAGGATGATCTCCATGGCAAAACCCATCTTGCCGCCCGGCACGACGATCGTGTTGGGGCGCGACATGAACGATCCGTCGATCATCTGCAGCAGGTACGGAAAATTCTGCTTGCGCGCTTCGCGGAAGCGGATGACGATCAGGCTTTCCGTCGGCGTGGGGATGTCGCGCGCGATGAACGGGTTGGACGTGTCCACCAGTGGCACGCGCTGGAAATTGATGTGGGTGCGCGAGAACTGCGGCGTGATGTAATGGACGTAGTCGTGCATGCGGCGCAGTATCGTGTCGGTCACCGCCTCGGCGGTGTAGCCGCGCTGCGCGGTATCGCGGTGGATCTTCTGGATCCATTCGAGGTTGACGATCGGAACCACCCCGATCAGCAGGTCGACCCATTTGGCGACGTCCACACTTCCGTCGACCACGCCGCCGTGCAGGCCCTCGTAGAACAGCAGGTCGGAGCCCGGCTCCATGGGCTTCCATGGTGTGAACGTTCCCGGTTCCTGGTTGTGGGGGGCGGCCTCGCTCTGATCGTGCAGGTACAGGCGGGTCTGGCCGACCCCGGTTTCCCCGTATTCCCGGAACAGCTTTTCCAGCTTGTCGAACAGGTTGGCGTCCGGTCCGAAATGGCTGAGGTTTTTTCCGGTGATCGACGCCGCCTTGATCGCTTCCTTCATCTCCGCGCGGTTGTAGCGATGGAAGCTGTCGCCCTCGACCACCGCCGCATTGACGCCCTCGCGCCGGAAAATGTCGCCGAACGCGTGTTTGACCGTGGTGGTGCCGGCTCCCGAGGAGCCCGTCACTGCGATGATCGGATGTTTCTTCGACATGCTGTTTTTCCTTCACTCTATAGATTGCGAATTCAGGCATTCCGGACCGCACGCAGGACAGCGCCCGGCGCTGCGCGCCAGCGTCTTCGGGCGCAAGACCGGCTTCAGGTCGACGACGACCGACGTGGCGGCGGTGGGCGGTTTTTCAGTGTGGTTCCGGACCGGTGCTCAATTAGCTGATATTATGCCACTAAATCCCGCCAATCGGCACTATCGCCGCGCCACGCGCTCGTGTTCCTGCTCGCGTCCGACCAGCCTGGCCAGACCCGTGATTTCGTCGGCCAGCAGACCGAGCAGATCGTCGACTGCAACGATCCCCTCCAGTCCGCCGCGGTCGTTGACGACCGGAATCCGCCGCACGCCTCCGGCGCGCATGCGCTGGATCGTCTCGTAGACCCCGTCGGACTCGTGCGCGGCGACCAGTTCCGGACTCATGATATCGCCGACGTCGACCGAGTCGAGCGCTACGCCGGCGGCCAGAATCTCGATGACCAGATCGCGGTCGGTGAGCATCCCGACGGGGACGCGGATGCCGCCCCGGTCCTCCGCGACCACCAGATCGCCCACGTGATGCGTGCGCATGAGCTGGGCTGCTTCCCGGATCGTATCTTTGCGGGTGACGAACACCACCTCTCTGTTGCAGATATCCCCTATAGGCATGGCTGCCTCCTCAGGTTCCGCCGGGTCCCGGTCCCAGGGCCGGCCGGCATGCGGTCACTATACTGCAAAATTGCCCGGGATCCCGTCCCGGGCCGGGCGCCCCGGGTAACCCGGACCGGCCGGGCTTGAACTGCCCGGAGTGCGACCTCATATCTAGGGCCGTAATCCGATTTGCCGCACCGAAACCGTTCCATTCCGGGGATTTGCATACGTCCATGAAGCGCATCCTGCTGTTCCTGGTCACCAACATCGCCGTATTGCTGGTCCTGAGCATCTCTTTCAGGCTGCTCGGCATCGACGGGCTGCTCAAGGCCAATGGCGGGCTCGACATGAACGCCGTGCTGGTCCTGGCGGCCGTCATCGGCATGGGTGGATCGTTCATCTCGCTCGCCCTGTCCAAATGGTCGGCCAGAATGATGACCGGCGCGCACGTGATCGGGCAGCCGCGCAGCCCCGCCGAAATCTGGCTCGTCGAAACCGTCAGGCACCACGCCGGGCGCGCCGGGATCGGCATGCCGGAGGTGGCAGTCTACGATTCGCCCGACATGAACGCGTTTGCCACCGGCATGAGCCGCAACCACGCCCTGGTGGCGGTGAGCTCGGGTCTGCTGGGCAGCATGCGGCGTGAGGAGATCGAGGCGGTGCTGGGCCACGAGATTTCGCACGTGGCCAACGGCGACATGGTAACGCTCGCGCTGATACAGGGCGTACTCAATACCTTTGTCATCGCGCTCTCGCGCGTCATCGGCTATGCCGTGGACAGGGCGGTTTTCCAGCGCGATCGCGAGAGCGGTCCGGGTTTCTTCATTGCGAGCATCGTGGCGCAGGTGGTGCTCGGCGTGTTTGCGACCATGATCGTCATGTGGTTCAGCCGCCATCGCGAGTTCCGCGCGGATGCCGGCGGCGCGCGGCTCGCGGGCACCCGGAACATGATCGGTGCGCTGCAGCGCCTGAAGGCCGGGGTCGGCGAGGCTCATCTGCCCCGGCAGATGGCGGCGTTCGGAATTTCGGGCGGAATCGGGCAGGGTCTGGCGCGGCTGTTCATGTCGCATCCGCCGCTCGATGAGCGTATCGCCGCACTCCAGGCGCACGCCTAGGGCAGCGGATGGCGCAACCTGCAGGCGCCGGGCCCAGTCATTCGGCGCGGCAGCGCCTGTTCTTCGGGCTGTGGCCGGAACCGGCCCTGCAGCGTGCGCTGTACGCGCAGGCGCGCGCGGTGCTGCCGCACGGCGCCGGCAGGCTGGTGGTGCCGGAGAACCTGCACCTCACACTGGTCTTTCTCGGCGCCAGCGACGAGGACCGCCGCCGCTGCCTGGACGCTGCCGCCGCGGCGGTGCGGATCGGGAGGTTCAGTCTGGAGTTCGATGTTGCCGGCTACTGGCCGCGGCCGCGTGTGCTGTGGTTCGGATGCAGCCGCCCGCCGCAGGCCCTGCTGGATCTGGTCGCGGCGCTGCAGTCGGGCGCAGGCAGCTGCGGCTTCGTTCCGGATCGCCGGCCATACGCCGCGCACCTCACGGTGGCACGCAAGCTTGCGCGCAATCCCGGCGCGGTGGCCATCGCCCCGGTCCGCTGGCCGGTGGCAGAATTCGTCCTCGCCGCGTCACAAACCCGCGCCGAAGGGGCGTACTATCAGCCACTGCAGACCTGGATGCTTCAGGGCGGTCCGTTCCCGGTGTCGACGCATTGCTAGCCAGGCCGGTACGGAATTGCCCCGTTGATGATCAACGGCAGATCAGCGGCCTGGGGTGAACGAACCGCTGTTCAAAGCCAACGCAACCCGGGCCGGGTAAGCCAGGACGCGACGGGCGGCGGTGATCGGGCGTTCACGCAGGTGCGGAATATCCGGCAGTTGGGTGAGCCCACGGTCAGCGAAGACGAAGTCCGGCATCGGGGATCCGCTAGCGCGGCATCAGCCGGCAGCGATCGATGAGCCGCCCGGCCGAGACGTCACGCCCGGCAGACACCGGGCATCGCGGGTGGATCAGTCGCCGAAGCGGTCCGCGGAATGACACACCGCCCCGGGCGCACCGGGCACCGGGAGCGGCGAACCGCGCCATCCTGCGATCAGGCCTCATAACCGCCCCGGTGCAGTTCCATCGACAGGCTTATCGGGCTCTGCGGATGGTGAACTTGCCGACGCTGATGCCCAGGTCCACGCCTCGCCCGGTGCCGGTCAATGCCAGCGAGACCGTGCCCTTGGTGAGGATTTGCGCGGAGCCTGATTTCACCAGTCCGGCATTGGCTTCGCCCTGTGCGTACGAGCCCAGCACGTCGTTAATGGCATGCACGTCGGTGAATGTGCCGACGCCATGGTCAACGCGTGACCTGCCGGCGGTGAGGCCAACGCCCTGTGCGTCGATCTTCACCGGCATGGACGTTCCGTTACTGCAAGTTACCTTTCCGGTGCCCTCCATGTGCTTGTAGATGATCGACCAGCTGGTGGTCTTGAATTGCATTTTACAATCCAGATTGGCCCCGGCGGCCGACGCGTTTTGCGGAATCAGGGCGCCGGCCGCGAACACGGTCAGCAATCCGAACATGGGTAGATAGCGGTTTTTCATGGTCTGTTCTCTCTGAAGTTGAAGGGGGGTGTATCGTGCGCGATCGCGCCAAAACAGGGTCTCAATGGGTTCGCGACTGGCGTTGCCATCGCGTGGTTGCCGTGGTGTCGCCGAGCCCCGGCGTGTGGCGGTCACGGCGCCTTTCATCACTGCCGGATTTGTGTGGGTGCCCGGATCCGGGCCTGCCGCGATTCCCGGGCATCCCCGGTGCGGCTGCGTAGTTCCTGTCCGGACCTGGAACAGACGTGCTGTGTTTGTCGTGGGTTTTGTGGATTTTAATGTTCATCGGGCAACTCCGTTGCGTGGACCCTCTGTTCGAGGGTTGGTAAAGCTGCGATGACCCCAGGCGAGTGCGGACGCCGTTGCGCGGTTATCGCTCCTTAAGGATTCGTACAGCGCTGAATACGAACAGTCAGGGCAAGTCCATCCCGGACTCGACCTGACGCGCCAGTTCCGGCGCGCTTTCCGCGGTGCTCCTGCTTTGCGAAAAGTCCATCGGTGCATCCCTGCGTGGCCGTTTCGGACGCGTTCCCCATGCTGGCCTGGATTGGTGTCGCGGCGCGCCCCGATTTCCGGGGTACAAAGGGAATCATCGTCCCGCGTGATTCCGATCACCGCAAGCGCCGGTGCCGACACGCTGTTGCGATGCATTGGCACGGGCAGATTGGGCTTGTGGTCCCCGGGTGTCTGTGCGCTGACGCACGAAGAAAAAGTTTCTTCCGAAGACGTGATGATGACAAAGCAGCCGATATCCCGCGGGCCCGTGCGTCCGCCGCACCGCCGCGCACCGGTCTGCACCGCAGCTGCGGCGATGCGCGCGCTGTGCGGCGGTCAGGAATGATCAGGACCGCCTGCACCCGAAGCGGCACGCGACCCGAGCGCCGGTGCCGCCAGTTGCCTTGCGGTCTCCCGGAAACCGGATCGCTGCTTGCGGCGACTCAGATGCGATTCATGAGCAGCAGGATGATCACGATGACCAAGATGATGCTCAGGATGCCGCTCGGCGCATAGCCCCAGTTTCTGCTGTGCGGCCAACGCGGAATTGCGCCGAGCAAAAGCACGATCAGTACGATCAGCAGTATCAAGCCAAGCATATCGATGCTCCCTGGTTACGTTCTGAAGAGTCCATTGCTGAGTGTCAGCGCGGCGCGGTTCGGTGCAAGGCGAACCGGGCTACAGCGCAGTGAGCCCCGGCGCGCGGGCGGTACGGAAAGCCATCCCCGGCACAACGGGCGATGACCCGCGGCCGATGCGATTCACAGGCGCATGGGGCCGGTGCCAAAGAGTCCGATCAATCCGATGATGATCAGGTACACGGCGACGATGTAATTCAGCAGCCGCGGCATGATCAAAATCAGCACGCCGGCAATCAGCGAAACCAGTGGTCCGATACTCAGTTGCAGGTTCATGGTCGTATTGTCCTTTTATGCATGAGGGTATGCTGGATCCGTTCACCGGGCAGAAATCGCCCCGCCTGGGCCGGCTCAGCGCAGCGCACGCCCGAATCCGGCACCCTGCGCGTCGGCCGTGTCCCGGGCGATACCATAACGCTCCGGCACCGTTCCCGCCAGATACCCGCGATGTCTGTCCATCCGGCGGAGATCCTCGTCCGTGAGCCTGCTCCACCGCGGCTTCAGCTTGCCATGCAGCGGCGACCACCTTCCCCTGATGATATCGTCGTTCATTTCGCAATCCCCGCGGGGCGCCCGGAAGCCGGGCGCCTATTGAATGCACCCGGAAACTCGCCTGGCGGAATCAGGGCAGGTGCCAAGATCTGGTGGCCGTCAATGTCTGCCGCGTTGACTGTAAAAAAGCGAGATGACAAACAGCACCAGAAAAACGATGAACAGGATCTTGGCAATTCCAACCGCGGCACCGGCGATGCCCGTGAAGCCAAAAATGCCGGCCGCAATCGCGATGATCAGGAACACTACTGCGTAGTAGAGCATGTGGTTGCTCCTCAGTTCTGATGATATGGCGCCCCGTATCGTGGCGGCGGGATAGGACGAATCAGGGCCATGCACAAGCCGACCCGATCCTGGTCATGCCGGCGTCGAGCGGACGCGATCTGTTGCCGGCCCCGGCGCTGCTGAACCGGATGGCACGCCTGGCAGCACCCGATTAGCATTATGGCCATCGTACGGGTTGCGGTCGGTGCGGTGACGCACGAATCATTCCTGAAGTCTTGCCCGCCCCCGAGGGGCCGACCAGGGCAACGCGTTCCCCGGGCGCGATGTCGATCGATACCCCGTCCAGAGCCGCCCGTCCGGGCTCATAGGCACAGCGCACGCGGTGCAGGCGGATGCCGATACGGCGGGTCGCAGGCATGGCCACGGCCGCCGCCGCAGGCGGCGGGGCAGGGGTCTCAGGCAGCTGCACGATGCGCAACACCGCCATCGTGCTCTTGCGGTAATCAAGCGCAATCCGCGGTGCGGTCACCGGCAGCACCGGGCCGTAAATCCGGTCCAGCCGCGTTCATGTCCTGGTTCTGTCGCACCGCCGGCGCGCAGCGACAATGCAGTCGCGATTCCGGCGCCAGCGGCCGAAAACGATGATAGGATTGAGCCGGATGCGCATCGCCACCGGGAAGGCCGGTGGTACGCACGTGCTTCGTCGATCCTCTCACGGGTGGCTCGCAATGTCGTCCATGTCGCCTTGGTGGCACGCCTTTCCGGCGCTCAGAGAGATCCGGGATCCGCGCTGGCATGCGATCATGGACAAGGCCCACGCCGTCGCGGTTCCGGCGGGAGCTTCGGTATTCCATGCAGGCGACACCTGCCGGAACTATCTGTTCGTGCTGGAAGGATCAGTGTGTGTGGCGAAGCTTGCCGAGACCGGGCGCGAGATCGTGCTTTACCGTGTCGGCTCCGGCGAGACCTGTCTGCTCACCACCAGCTGCCTTATCGCCGGGGAGCATTACCCGGCGCAGGGGATTGCCGAAACCGGTGTGCGTGCGGCCGCGTTGGCGGCGGATCTGTTTCATGAAGCGCTCGCGATCAGCCCCGAATTCCGTGCCTTCGTATTCGCCTCCTTCGGGGCGCGCCTGACCGAACTGATGCTGCTGATCGAGGCAATCACCTTCGGACGCGCGGACGCGCGGCTCGCACGCCGCCTGCTGGAGTCCGGTTCCGCATCCGGCGAAGTCACCGTCACCCACCAGCAGCTGGCTGCCGAGCTCGGCACGGCCCGTGAAGTGGTTTCGCGGCTGCTCAAGGAATTCGAGCGCCAGGGGCATGTGCGGCTTGCGCGCGCACGCATCGTGATCGTGAATCACGACGCGCTGCAGACACTGGCGGCGGTTCTGTGACTTCGTCACAGACGCCACCACCGATGCCGTGATTCAATGCACGCCGTTTTCTACCAACGGAGAAACAGCCATGGCAAAGAATGTGGGAACCGTGGATCGTAGCGTGCGCATTGTCGTGGGGCTGGGCGTCCTCAGTCTTGTGTTTCTTGGACCGCACACGCCCTGGGGCTACCTCGGCCTGGTGCCGCTTGCCACCGGCCTGACCGGCTGGTGCCCGGCATATCTCCCCCTGGGCATCAAGACCTGCAAGACACGCTGAATTCCCATCGGGAATTTTCAGTGTGCCATCACCGGGAACCCGGCGGTTCGACGCCGCCTCGACGGAACAGGCCGTTACGCCGAGGCACGGCTGGGCCATGGATACGGACTCCCGGGATAACGGTACGCGGCTGCTGCACGGGGGGCCGGGCGGGGGTCTACGTCGCCGGTGACGCCGGCAGCTACCCGGTGCCGGACCGGATGCCCAGGCAGGCCCATATGGCCGACCTGCAGGCGGTTGCCGCCGCACGCAATCTGGCCGCCGAACCCGGGCAGCGGCCGGCGACCGCGATATTCAAGGCCGAACTGGCATGTATTGTCGACACGCTCGACGGCGGGATCCTGATCTATCGCAGTGCGCGGCGTGCCTTCCTGGTCTCATCGCGGGCGCTGCACCGGGTCAAGCGCCTGTTCGAACGGGGGTGTACCTGCGACGCTGCCGTCGGTCTGCTCCGGATCCCGGCCGCGGCCCGGCATAGCGCGCCCCGGGGCGCACGCCACCGCCTGCGAAGGGGCAGACGGGCGCGCCCGGGAATGCTGCGCCGATCCTAGATCGGCGCGTAACCCTCGTTGCCGGCGATGCCCTTGAGCACCGGGGTATTGGGCCGCTCGATGCGCACGGTCTTCTGGCTGCGCAGGTACTCGGCGACGATCTCCCAGATCGGCCGGGTCTTGAGCGGCTTCGCCACGCTTGCCCAGCCCGCCACTTTGTAGCGCTTGTTCGCGCTTACCGCGACGCCGTTGACTTCCATGTCGGAAATGCGCCGGCCGACGCTGCGCATGGGATCTATGGTGTAGCGCAGTCCGCCGGTGCGCACCATGTCGCCGCCCATCTGCAGGTAGGGGTCACGATTGAACAGGTTGTCGGCGACCGCCTCCAGATACTGCTTGAGCTGCGTGCCGGTCATTTCGCTCAGGGTGACGTTCGGATAGGTGATCGCGCTCTGGTCCATCAGGTGCTCCATGTCGATCGTATCGCCCGGCAGCAGGGTTGTCCCCCAGCGGAAGCCGGGCGACATGGCGATCGGCGCATCCTGCACCGCGCGCATGGCATCGACGATGAGCTGATCGAAGGTGCCGTTGAAATTGCCGCGCCGGTAGAGCAGGCTGTCCGTGACGGCCAGCTTCTCTTGCAGTTTTTCCTTGAACGGCGCCCGCGCATGTTCGATGTGGGCGGTCATGGCGGCGTCCGGCTCGATCAGATCGGCGAACAGCGGCAGCAGCTTGTAGCGGTAATCGGTGATCTTGCCGCCCTTCACTTCCAGATCGAGGACCGAAAGGAACTTGGTGTTCGATCCGGAATTGATGACCAGCGTCTTGCCGCCGGCATTGGGGACGATGACCGGAGCCGGTACCGCATCGTGGGTGTGTCCGCCGAGTATCACGTCCACGCCGCGCACGCGCGTGGCCATCTTTAGATCCACGTCCATGCCGTTGTGCGAAAGCACCACGACCACCTGTGCGCCTTCGGCGCGCGCCTTGTCCGCCATCTTCTGCAGGTGGTGATCATGGATCCCGAAAGTCCAGTCCGGGAACAGGTAGCGGGGATGGGCGATCGGGGTATACGGGAACGCCTGGCCGATCACCGCCACCGGCACGCCGTTGAGTTCGCGTATGACATAGGGCTTGAAGATCGGATCGCCCCAGGTGTCGTCGAAAACATTCTGGGCGAGGAATTCGATATGGGACTGCTTGAAGTCGTTGTTAACGACGTGCATGACGCGCTCGGCGCCATAGGTGAATTCCCAGTGCCCGGTCGTAATATCCACGCCCAGCAGCTTCTGCGCGTCCACCATGTCCTGCCCCTGGGTCCACAGCGATGTCGCCGAACCCTGCCAGGTGTCGCCGCCGTCCAGCAGCAGGTTGCGGCCGGTCCGCTGGTCGCGCAGTTTCTTGATGAGGGTGGCGAGGTGGGCAAATCCGCCGACCTTGCCGTAGCGGCGCGCGGCTTCGACGAAATCCAGATAGGTGAACGAATAGGCCGGGCGGGTTCCCGGTGCGATGCCATAGAACTCGAGGAACTTCTCGCCTACCAGGTGCGGCGGTTTGTTGATGTGTGATCCGACGCCGATGTTCTCATTGGGTTCCCGGAAATAGACGGGAAGGAGCTGGGCATGCGTGTCGGTGAAGTGCAGCAGGCTGACGTTGCCGAACGGCGGCACCTCGTAGAGATCTGCCCCCGGCCGGCCCCCCTTCACCCAGCCTTCGCTGCTGCAGCCGGGCAGCGCCAGTCCGGCCGTGCCCGCCACCGCCAGCATCTGCAGGAATTCGCGTCGTGATAAGCTCATGGCATCTTCTCTTTAGAAAAGTTTAGGAAAGCGCAGGGTTCCCTGCCTGACTGGAATCCGCGTCTGCGGGCCGCGGGGCTTTTCACCCGTGTGCCGCTTGCGCGCCTGTCCCAAGGGACGGGCGCAGACGGGAAATTATTCCGCCTTAAAAAAAGAAAACCCGGCCAGCAGCGCCGGCCGGGTTCCATGCTGTGCGCAGGATCTTCTAGGGACGGTAGCTCGGTGCGTCCAGCGGCAGGCCCGTGTCCATGTAGGTCTCGTAGACCTCGAGGTCGCGGTACTCCTCACTCTGCGGCTTGAACGGCGCTGCCCGCACCTTCTTGTTGCAGCCCATGTAGCGCTTGTCGAGGGTGATCAGATGGCCGAACTTGGCGCGGTAGGCGGGGAACCCCACGCCGTGTCCGAGGGCGGCGCTCAGGACGTTGCCGCGGATGAACTTGCCGGCGTTGTCCACATGGCAGGTCGCGCACGAGAAGTTGAGCTGGCCGCGCCGCGCCCAGAAGAACCGCTTGCCGCGCTCGTACGCTTGCTGCATGCCGGGCGCGGACAGATCGATGCTGACGGGCTTGCCGCGCGACATCGACTTCATGTACGCGGTGACCTCCGCGATCGGTCCCGCGGTCAGGTTCTTGTACGGCTTCTCGCCGTTGCGTCTGCGGCAGCTGTTGATGTCCATCTCGATGGTGCGTACCTGCCGGGTATGCGGGTCCCAGTACGGATAATGCTGGGCGATGTCGACGCCGCCGTTGCGGAAGCAGCTGGCGAAGGTCTTGCCGTCCTTGAAGGGCGTGTCCCAGATCTTCTTGCCCTTGGCGAGCTCGAATTCATACGGCGGGAACAGCATGATGGACTGCCATTGGGCACGCGCGTTGGCGTTGAGCGCGTAGGCACCGTTGGCATAGTCATCAAACGGCACGTTGGGGAAGCGCTTCTTGAAGTAGCCCTGGAACGCCTTGAGATCCGACTGCGGGCTTGCCTGCGCTGCAACCGAAACCACGGTCAGCGCGGCCAGGGCAGCCATGAACAGCAAAAGCTTTTTCATTGTGTATCCTCCTGCGGATTGCCGCGCCGCCGGCGCACCGGCGGCTTCCACCTCTCGGGGAGACTAGCCCACTACGGCCTTCGCCGCGCCGGTCTCACCCTTGTTGTCATGCCAGGCGACACTCACCGTATCTCCGCTCTTCGGACCCTTGACGAGCACGCCAAGGAGCGGGTCCTTGGAGATGGCCACACTGAGGTCGGCCTCGGCCACGGGGCGGCCGTTGACGGAGATGGTGAGGATCTGGATGAAGTGCGCCGGGATCTTGCGCTTGGTCTTCGGGTCGATGCGCTGTCCGGTCTCCATGGGGTGCTCGACGAGCACGAGGATCTCGGTGGCCCCGTTGTGGGGACGGGTGCGAATCATCGTCTTGTGTTTCATGGGCAGTGCCTCGCAAAGAATAAGGGGGGTAACGCCTAGCCGCCGCAGCCGCCGACGGTGACCTTGATCGACTGGCTCGCCTGGTAAAGCCGCCCGCCCGACTTGACGATCACGCGTACCGGCGAGGTCTGCCCCATCTTCATGCGGGCCATGAAAAAGCCCTCCGCCCCATTCATCAGGCGCACCTGGGTGACGAGCGGGGAGGGGTTCTTGTCGACCACGATGGCGATCGACTCGACCTGCGGCAGGCTGGTCGTGACCTCGATCGGCACCACTGCCCCGTTTTCGGCCTGGATCGGGGCGCGGATGTGGATGCGCGAGTCCATCGGGATGTGCGTTGTGCCAAAGAGCGACTGCAGGGCCTGTGCGGTGCTCGTCGCCTCAAAGGCGGCCGCCGGCCAGGTGGCGGCAAGCACGCGGGCGGGCTTAAGCAGCCCGACGGCCGCGGTGAGCGCCAGTGCGCCGCTCGCGAAGCTGCCCTTTAAAAAGGTTCTGCGGGTAAGGGTGGTCACAGAGGTCTCCTGAAATTGCGATGTCAGAATTTGGTTTGGC
>JAKASJ010000031.1:0-2692 GCA_021819085.1 Pseudomonadota bacterium
GATCTATCCATGGCCAGGTTGAAAGTGGGGTAATACCCACTGGAGGACCGAACCAACTAATGTTGAAAAATTAGTGGATGAGCTGTGGATAGGAGTGAAAGGCTAATCAAGTCCGGAGATAGCTGGTTCTCCCCGAAAGCTATTTAGGTAGCGCCTCGTGTATCACCGCTGGGGGTAGAGCACTGTTACGGCTAGGGGTCCATCCCGGACTACCAAACCGTTGCAAACTCCGAATACCAGCGAGTGCAGCACGGGAGACACACGGCGGGTGCTAACGTTCGTCGTGAAGAGGGATACAACCCAGACCGCCAGCTAAGGTCCCAAAGTCACAGCTAAGTGGAAAACGATGTGGGAAGGCATAAACAGCCAGGATGTTGGCTTAGAAGCAGCCATCATTTAAAGAAAGCGTAATAGCTCACTGGTCGAGTCGGCCCGCGCGGAAGATTCAACGGGGCTCAAGCTGTGTACCGAAGCTGCGGATGTGCATGATCCTCGGATCGTGCACGTGGTAGGGGAGCGTTCCGTACGCCTGCGAAGGTGGATCGTAAGGTCTGCTGGAGGTATCGGAAGTGCGAATGCTGACATGAGTAGCGATAATGCGGGTGAAAAACCCGCACGCCGAAAGCCCAAGGTTTCCTGCGCAACGTTAATCGGCGCAGGGTGAGTCGGTCCCTAAGGCGAGGTCGAAAGACGTAGTCGATGGAAAACAGGTTAATATTCCTGTACCGCACATGACTGCTATGGGGGGACGGAGAAGGCTAGGTCAGCCGGGTGTTGGTAGTCCCGGTTTAAGCGTGTAGGGAGATCCTCTAGGCAAATCCGGAGGGTCAATCCTGAGGCGTGACGACGAGGTTCCTTGTGAACCGAAGTGATTGATGCCCTGCTTCCAGGAAAATCCTCTATGCTTCAGGTCATGTGTGACCGTACCCCAAACCGACACAGGTGGGCAGGGTGAAAATCCCAAGGCGCTTGAGAGAACTCGGGTTAAGGAACTCGGCAAATTGACACCGTAACTTCGGAAGAAGGTGTGCCTCTGTTAGGTGAAGGGCCTGCGCCCGGAGCCGAGAGAGGTCGCAGAGAAACGGTAGCTGGAACTGTTTATTAAAAACACAGCACTCTGCAAACGCGTAAGCGGACGTATAGGGTGTGACGCCTGCCCGGTGCCGGAAGGTTAAGTGATGGGGTCAGCGCAAGCGAAGCTCTTGATCGAAGCCCCGGTAAACGGCGGCCGTAACTATAAACAATGACCGCTTGTAGTTACGCAAATAAACTTGGCTATATGCTGGAAACCCCGTGTATCCTCGGGTACTGACGAAAGTCAGTGACAATCCTGGAGGTGCGGACAATCAGCAGGAAAGGCCGGTCGCAAGACCGGAATCCCCAGAGACTATACGCCGAGCCGTCACGCAGTTTGGTGGCGGATGATATAGTCCGATCTTCGTAGCGATACGAAGGAGCTTAAGCAGCTGGTAGGCTCGCTTTGATCCTCTAGCGGATCGAAGTAACGTAAATGAACGGTCCTAAGGTTAACGAATCGCTAGCCTTAGTAAAACCGAACCATATGCGGGAAACTCCTCTAAAGCTGTTCGGTACTCGCCGCGGAGTGCGGCAGTAAAAATCCGACTGACACGTGGACAATCCGCAGGGAAGGCCTGGTATGCCCCAGGAACCCTCAGAGACTTTATGTTCGGGAGTATCCAATGAAGCTTGACGCGCAGTGGATCACAGGCTTTGTGGACGGTGAAGGTTGTTTCTACGTGGGCATCAACGCTCACCCGGAAATGACCGCGGGATTCCAGGTATTACCGGAATTCACCGTTGTGCAACACAAGCGCGATGTGCAAGTCCTTCATGCCTTGAAAAGCTATTTCGGCTGCGGCGTGGTTCGGGTGAACCATGGCGAGCGGATGGCTTACAGGGTAAGAGGGCAACAAGACCTCAACGAGCACATCGTTCCATTTTTCGCCAAGCACTCGCTGAAGACCAAGAAGAATGTGGACTTCATTAAATTCCGTCATGTACTGAAAATGATGGAAGCGGGAGTTCATTTGACCGCGGACGGAATCGATGAGATTCGGAAGATCGCGGTGCAGATGAACAGAGGAAGCTCAAGATAAAGTCCGACTTTTCCGGAAACGGATAAGAGAAATCGAGCGAAATTCCTTGTCGGGTAAGTTCCGACCTGCACGAAAGGCGTAATCATGGCTACACTGTCTCGACCCGAGACTCAGCGAAGTTGAAATTGCTGTGAAGATGCAGCATACCCGCCGCAAGACGGAAAGACCCCGTGCACCTTTACTATAGCTTCACACTGAACTTTGAACCTGTCTGTGTAGGATAGGTGGGAGGCTTTGAAGCGTGAGCGCCAGCTCACGTGGAGCCATCGTTGAAATACCACCCTGATAGTTTCGAGGTTCTAACCGCGGCCCGTTATCCGGGTCCGGGACCGTGTGTGGTGGGTAGTTTGACTGGGGCGGTCTCCTCCCAAAGAGTAACGGAGGAGCGCGAAGGTACCCTCAGCGCGGTCGGAAATCGCGCATCGAGTGCAATGGCAGAAGGGTGCTTGACTGCGAGACAGACACGTCGAGCAGGTGCGAAAGCAGGTCATAGTGATCCGGTGGTTCTGTATGGAAGGGCCATCGCTCAACGGATAAAAGGTACGCCGGGGATAACAGGCTTATACCGCCCAAGA
>JAKASJ010000031.1:2702-33376 GCA_021819085.1 Pseudomonadota bacterium
GATGTCGGCTCATCACATCCTGGGGCTGTAGCCGGTCCCAAGGGTATGGCTGTTCGCCATTTAAAGTGGTACGCGAGCTGGGTTTAGAACGTCGTGAGACAGTTTGGTCCCTATCTGCGGTGGGCGCTGGAGATTTGAGAGGATCTGTCCTTAGTACGAGAGGACCGGGATGGACGTACCTCTAGTGTTCCGGTTGTCATGCCAATGGCATTGCCGGGTAGCCAAGTACGGACGGGATAACCGCTGAAAGCATCTAAGCGGGAAACCCACCTCAAGATGAGATCTCCCCGGGAGTTTAACTCCCCTGAAGGTTCGTCGGAGACCACGACGTTGATAGGCGGGATGTGTAAGTCCAGTAATGGATTGAGCTAACCCGTACTAATTGACCGTGTGGCTTGACCATATAACACCCAAGCGATTTGGGTGTGGTTGACGGCCTTTGCAACATACTTGCGCTTTACAGCTAACTACCTGAATTTATTTTATTTCGAGGCAAGCGGAGACGCTTGGCTCGAGGCCGGATTGCCTGGCGGCCATAGCGAGCGGGTACCACCCGATCCCATTCCGAACTCGGAAGTGAAAACGCTCAGCGCCGATGATAGTACGGGTTTACTCGTGCGAAAGTAGGACACTGCCAGGCTTTTTATGCAGCCCCTGACGCGATGGCGTCAGGGGCTTTTTTATGGGTGCGGTTGACGTGGACTCGTGGATGCGGGCGTGTCGCCGGTTTCGCCCATGGCCGCCCGGTGGCCTCAAACCGGCCTCCTGTCGCCATTTTCCCTGGCATGCTTGAAACGCGTACGGAAAAAGCTAGGGTTAAGAGAGACGGTTCCACAGGCATCCGGCATCATTTGTAATCCTGCCTGGCATGCCTCGCCAGGAACCGGTTTCGCCGGGGGATATCCGCTTGCTGCAGCTTTTCATGAGCACTGCCGAACTACTGCGGCGTGTAGGCTCCAGGCTTGGCCCGGTACCGACCGTGAGGGGTCCCGTTTTGGCGAAGTTCGATAGGCTGCTGTCCTGGATGCTGCGGGTCGCTGGCGGCGCTGCTGCTCCGGGGCGCACACCGGTTTCAATTCCGCCGGAAAGGGCCGGCATTGCGGTGCGCGAAACCGGTACCGGGACCTGCGCCGGCGTCCCGGCAAGCGCGCGACGTGTACGTCTGCTGAGCTATAACATCCAGACCGGCATCGCAACCTGCGGGTATCACCATTACGTTACGCACAGCTGGAAGCACGTGCTTCCGCACCCCGAGCGCGTGCGGAATTTGAATTCGATTGGCCGGATGATTCGCGATTATGACATTGTCGGCCTCCAGGAAGTCGATGGAGGCAGTCTGCGCAGCGGATTCATCAATCAGACCGAGTATCTGGCCGAGAAGGCCGGTTTTGCGTGCTGGCATGGGCAGACCAACCGCGATTTCGGCGCGTTTGCGCAGCACAGCATCGGACTGCTGAGCCGGATGCGTCCTAGCGAGATCGTCGAGCACAGGCTACCGGGGATCATACCGGGACGGGGTGCGCTGGGTGCGCGGTTCGAACACGGTGACAGTTCCCTGGTTGTTCTCATTCTCCATCTGTCTCTTGGCCGCCGGGCGCGCCTGCGCCAGCTGGGTTATGTGAGCGAGCTCATCAGCGGCGCGCCGCATGTGGTGCTGATGGGAGACCTCAATTGCGGTTCCGGCAGCCAGGAAATGCATTGGCTGCTGCGCAATACCTGTCTGCGCGACCCGCTGCCGGACCTGTGTACGTTTCCGAGCTGGCGGCCGCTGCATAACATCGATCATATCCTGGTGTCGCCGTCGCTCAAGGTAAACACGGTGGAAGCGCTGAATTATCCGTTTTCCGACCATTTGCCGGTAGCGATGGAGATCGAGCTTCCGGAGACCCTGCGCTTTCATCCGGCACCAGTCCAAACCGGATATGCACTTTCGCCGTCCATGGTCCCGGCCGGTATCTGTGCAACGGCCGCGCTCGGGCATTCCGGTCCCGCGATGTAGTTCACTCCTTTTCAGCCAGCTCCGCCAGACCAGAGGCGTCGAACCGGTATTGAGCCGAATTTGCGGATGATCCAGTCCGGAGCACGTCACTCCTGATCCGGGAGTTCCGGCGGTTTCCATCGCCTGCCTGTAAATGCTCCTGGGATACTACCGACAGACTGGCGAGCCTGCCTGTTGCTGCGGCTGCGGTGGTATAGTGGATGGCAGACCATCGCATGCCCGAGAGCCTGCCGTGAGCGATCGCTATTATTACAGCCTCCGCCGCCTCAGCCCTTTCCAAGGCATGCTCCAGGTCGTGGATGTAGACAGTGCCATGGCTTACTCGTCCGACGGTCGGCAATGGCAGGTGCGCTGCCGCAACCACCTTGGCCACTTTCGCACCATCGGGCTGTGGTCGGAAGATACGCGCGACATCATCGGGCGCTGCCGTGACGCTGCTACGCTCGATGCTGCGCTGCGATTGCGGCCGGCGCTGCCGTTTCCTCAGAATGACCCCTATGAATTGTGGCTGCTGGAAAAGGAGAGCGCACGGCCCCTGGCGCTGCTGAGCAGCAGGCAGCGGCTGACCGGTCTCGGAATTCCGCATGATCTCGGCTGGCGCGCGTTCCCGGTTGCCGACAACCGCTTTGTCGCACCGAGCCTCGCGGCCCTGGATGCCGCCCGTCCGCAAGGGTCGCACCCCCTGCCGCATGGCAATGCACTCGAGCGCCAGATCAACGGGGCCGCGCGGCCGCTTGCGGCGGTGCAGTGGTTTCAGCGCCATGCAGACGGGAGCGGGACCGGCTTGCACGGGGCACGCCTGCCTGACACCCTCGCCGGCAGGCGCCTGGCGGCGGATGACTTTCCGGAGCTGCTGGTTTCGGAGGAGTGGGGTGACCCGGCCGAACGGTGTCTGGTGCAGGAATATCACGACTGGAATGCGGCAAGCCTTCTTGCCCTGCAGAGCCTTTCATCACCGACGCGCCGGCGTCTTGAATCGGCCGCCTGCCGCCAGCCCGAATCGCTGACCGCCGTCTACCCGCTGTTGCCGGTTGTTCTCAATGCAGAGGCGATGAAAGTTGCCCTGGTGGCAGCCCGCCTGCTGCAGGCTGTCGGCGGTTGAACGCCGGAGTCAGGGTGTTCGGCGGGTGGTGTGCGGCGCTCGAATTCGCCCCTGCAGCGTGTCTTCACCTGGTCGATGTACGCCGCAAGCCTTGCCGCGACCTGGCCGGCAGTCAGCCCGGTTTGCGCAGTGCCAGGTGCAGCAGGGCACTGTAGGCATCGACGTCGGCGTCCCTGAAGACCAGGGACGCACCGTCATGGCCGACGGCTGTGACTTCAGCCTTGAAGAGATGGATCTTGGTTTTGCCGTTTGCGCGCATCTTGAGCGCAAGCTCTACCGGCGCGTTCTTTCGCAGCCTGCTCAGCGTGCCGTCCCGGGCCAGCACGAATACGCCGTTCATGCTGATGTTTTTGATGTCATGGCTCCGGAAACCGCGCTCGTCGTATTTGACCATTGCATCAAGCAGTGAAGAGGATTCCTCTTGGGGAAGTTTCATGAAGTTCATCTCCCTGAGCCGCGCTGAACGTTCCCAAATATACTCATTTCGGATGCCGGCTCAATGGCAGTCATCGGCCATGGCGGGCGCTCCGTCCGGAGACTGGTACGGGTCGTCCGCCGGTCAGTGGATCCGCTCCGCCGGTCCGCGATCCGCCGAACGGCCGGCAGCGGTTCCGGAATCGTGTGCGCCTGGCAAGCAGGTGCGTGTCCGCTGGTTTGCGGGCCTGTTGTTGCCGGGCCAGCCGTGGAGCGGCGCCGCCGGCTGATAGCTTCGGTCCGGTGTGCGGCGTTTTCTTCCGGGATGCGCAGGTCGTCCGTGATCCGTGGCATTGGGACCACAGGCGCCGGTGCTCAATCCATGCGCCATTGGAGGCCCATCTCATGAACTATGGTCGTCGCGATTTCCTCCACCGACATGGTCGTCGTCGCCACGGACGGGATGCCATTGTGGCGGAACAGCGCCTCGGCCTGGCGTACCTCATACTGGCACTGCTGCAGCGATGAATACTGGCTGTCCGGACGGCGTTCCGTGCGTATTGCGCGCAGCCGACCCGGATCGATGGTCAAACCGTATAGTTTGCTGCGATGGGCGCCGATTCCGGCAGGGAGCTGTGCTCCACCGAGATCATCGGGGGTGAGCGGGTAGTTGGCGGCATAGATGCCGAAGGTCAAGGCCAGGTAAAGACAGGTCGGAGTCTTGCCCGAACGCGACACTCCGACCACGATCACGTCGGCCTGCTCGTACATTCTCGAGGTCAGCCCATCATCGGTTGCCAGCGCGAAATTCACCGCGTCCATGCGCAGGTTGTAACGCGGCTTGTCGGTCAGACCGTGGGTCCTGCCGATTGAATGGGAAGACCGCAGCCCGAGCTCTGTCTCGAGGCGGCCGATGAAGGTGTCGACGAAATCGAAACATATGGCGCCGCTCTCCGCCACGATGCCGCGCATATCGGCATCGATCAGCGTGCTGAACACGATCGGTCGCGACCCGCTCGTTTCCCCGACCCGCCGGATTTCGGCAGCTACGGAGCGTGCTTTCTCCGGTGTATCGATGAACCTCAACGTGTGGCGTTCAAAGACAACCTGGTCGAACTGGGTCAGCAGGCTGTTGCCCAGGCCCTCCGCCGTGATCGCGGTACGGTCCGATACAAAAAAAACCACGCGCGTTTGCATGGCTCCATTGTGCCAGAAGCCGGAACGGTTGGGGATCGTGTAGAATGGGGAGGTCAAGGTGGCAACCAACAGGGGGTCCGAGATGTCCGACTACATACTGTGGTTTGAAACCCTCGGCATGGGCGATGTCCCGAAGGTAGGCGGCAAGAATGCCTCTCTGGGCGAGATGTTCGCCAATCTGGCGAAGGCCGGAGTCCGGGTCCCGGCTGGATTTGCCACCACCGCCGATGCCTATCGCGATTTTCTGGCCCAGGATAACCTCGCCGCGCGCATCAATGACGTGCTCGACCATCTGGACGTCGCTGATGTCAGGGCGCTTGCCGCCACCGGGCAGCAGATCCGCGACTGGATCATGCATGCTGAGCTGCCGGCCCGCCTGCGCACGGAAGTCGCCGAATCGTACGTCCGGCTGCAAGCACACGGCCGCGACCTGGCGGTCGCCGTGCGTTCCTCGGCTACCGCTGAGGATCTTCCGGAGGCATCGTTTGCCGGCCAGCAGGAAACCTTCCTCAATGTGCGCGGGGCGGAAAGCGTGCTGAACGCGGTCAAGGCGGTATTCGCTTCGCTGTTTACCGACCGCGCTATCGCCTATCGGGCGCACCACGGGTTTGCGCACAGCCAAGTTGCCTTGTCGGCCGGTATTCAGCGCATGGTGCGCAGCGACATCGGGGCGAGCGGGGTGATGTTCACGCTCGATACCGAATCCGGCTTCCGCGACGTTGTGTTCATCACCGCCGCCTACGGACTCGGCGAGACCGTCGTGCAGGGCGCGGTCAATCCCGACGAGTTCTATGTGCACAAGCCGATGTTGAGGCAGGGCCGTACCGCGATTCTGCGCCGCGGCCTGGGAAGCAAGGCGGTCAAGATGGTATATGGCGATGACCCCGGAAAGCCCACGCAGCTGGTCGATGTCCCGCCCGGTGAGCGGTCACGCTTTTCGCTGACCGACGAAGAGGTAATGGGTCTCGCGCGTCAGGCGTTGCTCATCGAGGATCACTATGGACGGCCCATGGACATAGAATGGGCCAAGGACGGAACAGACGGAGAGCTGTACGTCGTGCAGGCCCGCCCCGAGACGGTCAAGAGCCGCGCCGCAGGCCAGCTGCTGCAGCGCTACCGACTGAAGGGGAAAGTCCGCGGGAAGATCATCGCCACCGGGCGCAGCATCGGTCAGCGCATCGGTGCCGGACCGGCGCGGGTCGTGCTGAGCGTGAAGGACATGAACCGTGTGCGCAGCGGCGATGTGCTCGTCACCGACATGACCGATCCCGATTGGGAGCCGGTGATGAAGCGGGCGTCGGCGATCATTACCAACCGTGGCGGCCGGACCTGTCATGCTGCGATCATCGCGCGCGAGCTGGGCATTCCCGCAGTGGTGGGTTGCGGAAGCGCGACGCAAGTCATTGCCGACGGGCAGCCAGTGACCGTTTCCTGCGCCGAAGGAGAAGAGGGGCGGATCTACGATGGCATCCTTCCGTTCGAGGTTCTCGAGACCAGCTTGGAAAAGATGCCGCGGCTGCCGTTCAAGATCATGATGAACGTCGGCAACCCGGAGCGCGCCTTTGATTTCCAGTGGCTGCCGAATGCCGGTATCGGGCTGGCACGCCTGGAGTTTATCATTTCCCGCACCATCGGGATCCATCCCAAGGCGCTACTTAACTTTGCGCAGCTGCCGGCGGACCTGCGCGCACTCGTCGGCGAACGCAGCGCCGGCTATGCCGACCCGGTGACTTTTTACCTGGAGAAGCTTGCCGAGGGCATTTCGACCCTGGCCGCGGCCTTCTGGCCAAAGCCCGTCATCGTACGGCTGTCAGACTTCAAATCGAACGAATACGCCAACCTCATAGGCGGAGACCGGTACGAGCCGAAGGAGGAGAATCCTATGCTCGGATTTCGCGGTGCCTCGCGCTACGTCTCGCCGGACTTCCGCGACTGTTTCGAACTCGAGTGCCGCGCGCTGCGCAAAGTGCGCAACGACATGGGGCTGACCAATGTCGAGGTCATGGTGCCGTTCGTGCGCACCGTGGCCGAGGGGCAGGAGGTGCTCAAGCTGCTTGCCGACAATGGCCTGCGTCGCGGCGACAACGGCTTGCGCGTGATCATGATGTGCGAGATCCCGTCGAACGCCCTGCTTGCCGAACAGTTTCTGGAGCATTTCGACGGATTTTCCATCGGATCGAACGATCTGACGCAGCTGACGCTGGGACTGGACCGGGACTCGGGGCTCGTTGCGGGGCTGTTTGATGAACGCGATCCGGCGGTCAAGATGCTACTGCACCAGGCCATCCAGGCCTGCCGCAAGGCCGGCAAATACATCGGGATCTGCGGCCAAGGCCCATCCGATCACCCCGATCTTGCCAAGTGGCTCATGGATGAAGGCATTGACAGCGTTTCTCTCAATCCGGACACCGTCGTGGAGACCTGGCTTTATCTTGCGGGCGGAGAGGTAAAATAGCGTTTCCCGGTAGATCCGGGCGGCCGCGTTGGTTCCGACAGGCGCCGATGGCGTCGACCACGGATCGCCAGAAAAACTCGGGAACGGATTCGCCTTCGAAGACCTTGTCTCCTTGGGGGGCCCGCAACCTCCGGCGTGTCCGCCTGTGCCGCGATGTCCGCGATCGTTGGCACGGCGAAGCGCTGGGTGAGCGCTGCGTCAGGGATGCGATTCGCCGCGAACAAGGCATCGACAACCTCCTGCCAGGAAGCGTGTGAATCAACAGGCAGGCCGATTTTTGCCACCGCCCGGTGACACGTGCATCGGTGGCAGGCCCGTAGAGCATCAGGTGGACAGAGTATTGCCGGGTTTGCAAATCTGCTAACGTACATGCACCACGATGCACGCTGCAAAGGCCGTGCGGGGATGGCAGGCAGGTGCTGCTGCTTGATCGAGCATGACGAGATCGGGACATAACGACGACAACGCTGGGCACGAGACCATCTGGCAGGTCTATATCATCGAGTGCCGCGACGGCTCACTCTACACCGGCATCACCAGCGATCTTGCCCGGCGCCTGCTTCAGCATAATGCCGGACGTGCGGCACGCTACACGCGTGGCCGTGGGCCGGTGATCCTGCGCCACCGTGAAGGCTACGTCACCCGTGCCCAGGCATTGAAGCGGGAATGGGCAATAAAGCGCCTGACGCGCACACAAAAGCAGGCGTTGCTGCATTCGACGGCGGACAGAAGCCCCGGGGCCGGCATTGCCGAGCTGAAGGAGCGCCGTGGACGGAAGAAAAAGCGGCGCAGACTTGAGCGCAAGACGGCTCCCCGTGCCGCCAACTCCCGGCGACATGGTGGCGGGCCCGGTACGGGCCCCTTGGCCTAGACGGAGGAAAGCGCTGAACCGGGAATATCCTGGCAACAGGCGGCGCCGGGCATCAGGGAGTGGACCGGACTGCCCAAAGCTGCAAAGAGCCGGACGGGCGTACGTTCCTTGGGGTGGGAACGGCAGGCCGGGATTGCCGGTGCCCAGCGACCAGGATTGACCGTCGCCCGCGGGAACGTTGCGGTCCGCCTTTTCCTTAGGACCGGTCCTGGCATTCCGCATGCCCTGCATGGAGTCCCGGCCGGACCGCCCGGCTTTGGCAGAGCGCCTTTGTGGAATCGCGTGCCGACGCGGATCAGGGGCGGAAGCGGCGAAACACCAGGCAAGCGTTGGTCCCGCCGAAGCCGAAGCTGTTTGACAGCACGGTATCGAGCGAGGCATGGTCGACGCGTTTGCGGACGATCGGCATCCCCTCGGCCGCCGGGTCCAGATCCGAGATGTTGGCGGATGCGGCAATGAAGCCCGACTCCATCATCAGCAAACAATAGATCGCCTCGTTGACCCCGGCGCCTCCGAGAGCGTGTCCCGTGATGGACTTGGTCGAGCTGATCGGCGGACAGCGGCTGCCGAACACCTCTCTGATCGCTTCGAGTTCGCGCATATCGCCCACGGGCGTGCTCGTGCCGTGGGAGTTGATGTAGTCCACAGTGGTCTCCATTCCCGCCAGCGCCTGGCGCATGCAGCGCACCGCACCCTCCCCCGAGGGCTGCACCATGTCGAAGCCATCCGAGGTCGCGCCGTAGCCGACCAGCTCCGCGTAAATCCGGGCGCCCCGTGCCCTGGCGTGTTCGAGCTCCTCGAGCACTATGGTGCCGCCGCCTCCGGAGATGACAAAGCCGTCGCGGTTCACATCGTAGGGACGCGATGCTGCCGTCGGATTGTCGTTGTACTTCGACGACAGCGCCCCCATGGCATCAAACAGCAGCGTCATGGTCCAGTGCACTTCGTCGCCACCGCCCGCGAAGACCACATCCTGCTTGCCCAGCTGAATCAGCTCGGCCGCATTGCCGATGCAGTGGGCGCTGGTGGCGCAGGCCGAGCTGATGGAGTAACTGACACCCTTGATGGCGAAGGCCGTGGCGAGGCAGGCCGCATTGGTGTTGGACATGGTCCGGGTGACCATGTAGGGGCCGACCTTGCGCAGCCCCTTCTGGCGCAGCAGGTCGACGGCGCGCACGACATTTTCCGTGGATGAGCCACCGGAACCCGCGATCAAGCCGGTACGCGGGTTCGAAATCTGCTCGGCGCTGAGTCCGGAATCCTGTATTGCCTCGCGCATGGCGAGGTAGTTGTATGCCGCCCCGTTGCCCATGAAGCGGTAGACCTTGCGATCGATCAGCTCCTCGGGATTCAGCCGGATCGGGCCGTGCACGGCAGTACGGAATCCGAGGTCGGCGTATTCCTGATGAAACTCGATTCCCGAGCGGCCCTGACGCAGCGACTCGCGCACTTCCTCCTTGTTGGTACCGATGCTCGATACGATGCCGAGCCCGGTTACGACCACGCGTCTCACGGCTGACCCCCTAAAAATTATCCGTTGAAACGAACAGCCCCACGCGCAGGTCCATGGCCGTGTAGATCGGTCTTCCATCAACTTCCATGACCGCATCGGCGATGCCCATGTAGAGCTTGCGCATGATCAGGCGCCGGATGTCCACGCGGTAGCTCACTACCCGGTTCTTCGGAGTGACCTGGCCGGTGAACTTTACCTCGCCCGCCCCGAGGGCTCGCCCGTGCCCCGGTCCGCCCAGCCATCCCAGGAAGAAGCCGAGCAGTTGCCACATCGCGTCCAGCCCGAGGCAGCCCGGCATCACCGGGTCGCCTTCAAAATGGCAGCCAAAAAACCACAAATCCGGCCTGATATCGAGCTCCGCGACGATCTGCCCCTTGTTATGCGCGCCGCCATTTTCCGAGATGCTGACGATGCGGTTGAACATGAGCATGGGCGGGAGCGGCAGCTGGGCGTTTCCCGGGCCGAACATCTCGCCACGGCCACAGCTTAGGAGCTCCTCGTAACTGAAGCTGCTTTTTCGTTGCATTTGCGGGTTTGATTGTGGCTGATTTTGGTGTTTTTGTAGCAAAGGGATGCCGCTCAGGTCCGGTACGGGTGGAGCACACCCGGAACTATACCACAGCCCCGGCTTGGGCAGTTCGCCTGGGTGGAATGGGTCCAGACCCAATGGGGTTGCCGGTCAGCACGGGGACGCTGCTCGGTTCAGGCGGGGCCGGCGCTGAGATAATGGACGCCGAACAGTCCCTGCCTGTCGGACCAGGCGCGCAGCGGCTGGAATCCAGCCTGGCGGGCGAGGTCCTGGAACTCATCCAGGCCGTATTTGTAAGAGTTTTCGGTATGCACGGTCTCCCCCCGGGCAAATCGGAAGTGCTGCCCGCCCACGTGTACGGTCTGCTGACGGCGGCTGGCGAGATGCATTTCGATCCGGCCGCGCGCCTCATCATAGAAGGCCATGTGCTCGAAGTCATCAAGCAGGAATCGCCCTCCCAATTCCCGATTGATGCGCGCCAGCAGGTTCAGGTTGAATTGCGCGGTGATGCCGCGTGAGTCGTTGTAGGCGGCGTGCAGCACGCCGGCATCTTTCTTCAGGTCAACCCCGATCAGGAGCGCACCATCGGGCTGCAATACCCGCGCGACATCGCGCAGAAATGCAACGGTGGCTTCCGGTTCGAAGTTGCCGATGCTGGAACCCGGGAAAAACGCGATCTTTCGGGTACCTTCCGGACAATACGGCAGATCGAGTCGCAGGCAGTAGTCGATGCAGGTGGCATGAACTTCGAGCCAGGGATATTCGATCGCCAGCAGACGGGCGGCACGCAGGAGATGGTCGCGTGATATGTCCACGGGCATGTAGGCCACCGGGCGCAGCGCTTCGAGCAACAGCCGCACCTTGTGGCTGCTGCCGCTGCCGAGTTCGATCAGGAGACAGCCGGGCCCGATAAGGTCCGATATCTCCCGCGCGTGCGTTGTGAGGATCTCGATTTCCGCGCGGGTGAGATAGTATTCGGGAAGTTCGCAGATCGCATCGAACAGCCGTGAGCCGTGTGCATCGTAAAAAAACTTTGGCGCGATGCGCTTCGGGCATGCGCCCAGTCCCTCGAGTACCTCCGAGCGAAAGGAATCCGCGGGGGGAAAACAATCGTAGAACCTTAGGGCGTGCGTGCTCACGACGACAACTCCGCGTGCGTGGGGCAGCAGTCCGGCAGGTTCGCTGATGGCGCCGGTCGTCGTGGGGTTGCCACATCGCCGCGGCCGTGCCGCCGCAGTCCGGGGTGAGCCTTAAGGAGCCGCGCGTATCCGATCCGCAATTCAGTCCGGATCGGCAGGACTCCCGAGACAACGCCGTTCGCTGGCATGGACCGCCTCCCGATGACCCGTTACGGCTATTGTAAAGGCTATTCCGCCGCCCGGCCACCGGCCCCAGCCTCTGCTAGACTAGATAGGATCGGGATGGCCATAGCAAAAAAAGGGGATCCGGCGACTGTTCCAGCGCGAACCGGATCGGGGGGTCAAGAGTCGCCGCCGTCCGCCGCCGTACCCGTTATACAGACGGAGCGGAAAGCAGGCGGCCATCAAATCCAGGATTGACACATGCCTGAACAGAATAGCGTGGCGCAGCCGGCAACCGAACGCGTCCTCGTTGTCGATGATTCGCTGGTTATCCGCAAGGCGATCGAGAAGCATCTCAGGGCGGATTTCGACGTGCTTTTGGCCGACAACGGGGAAACCGCCTGGGAAATAATTGCCCGCGACCACGGCATCAAGGTCCTGATCACCGACATCGAAATGCCGCGTTTGGACGGCTACGGCCTAATCTGCCGGATCCGTGCGGCGGAAGAAATCCCGGTGCGAGGCCTTCCGGTCATCGCGATCACCGGTGCCGAGGATGAACAGACCAAGGCGCGGGCATTCGCCTGCGGGGCAACCGACTTCATAATCAAGCCCATCGACCCGATGCAGCTGCATGCACGTGTGCACGCACACGTGCGGTTCAACGATGCATCGCGCCGGCTGGCAGAAGCCGAGGCTTCGCTCGAAGACGAATCCGTCAGCGATCCGCTTACCCGGCTCTGCAGCCGCCGCTATTTCCGTCAGCGCGCCGAACAGGAGATGGCGCATGCGGTTCGTCATGGCGGAGACTTTCTGCTGGCGCGTTTGGACGTGGACCACATGAAGCGGATCTATGCCCAGCACGGTGACGACGCGGTCGATGCGCTGCTCGTCTGGCTGGCCGAGAAACTGAAGCGTGTCAGCCGTATCGAGGACACCATTGCGCGCATCGGCGGGGCCGAGTTCGCGATTCTTGCGCTGGCGACCGGAACGGACAGGGGCGAGGTCGTGTGCAACCGGGTACGGGCCGCGGTGGCTGCCGAGCCATTTCGCCATGGCACCGAAGAGATCGCAGTCACAGTGAGCATCGGGTTTGTTTCGCTCGACGAGGACCGGCTGCGCTCGCTGGACGATATACTGGCGCTCGCCGAGCGGCGTCTCATCCATGCGAAGTCCGAGGGTGGCGATCGTGTGAGCGCCACGACCCAGGTTTCTGGTCTTGCGCCGCCCGAGGAACTGGCGCTTGCGTCGCTGGAGCCCATACAGGAACCTTCACAGGAACCTTCACAGGAACCTTCACAGGAACCTTCACAGGAACCTTCACAGGAACCTTCACAGGAACCTTCACAGGAACCTTCACCGGCTTTGGAAGAGCTCTTATCTGTGGCCGACCCGGCGGCACTGCCGCTTGCCGAGATCGACGACCTGTTTCCGCCGGAGCCGGAGGGTGATTTGGCGGCTCCCGCGCTGCCAGCGCAGAGCGATGATCTGGCGGAGCTGCTGAGCATAGACCATGTGTTGCTGTTGCTGATGCACGGGGATGTCGGCAGACTCGACCCCTGGATCGACGGCTTGGCGCTGCGTGTCCTTCCGCTGCTCGAGTTCTGCAATCGCGAGCGTGGCCTTGGCCTGGATCACGCGCTGTCCGACATCAGAAACAGGCTGGCGGCACGCCGCTAGCGTCCGGCGGGCATCGCACGAATCGGTCGCCCCGGGGTTGCCGGAGCCAGACTGTGCGGCCGTCCCGTGACGCTGGCGCAAGCGGTTGCGCAGACAACATCAAGTGCAGGACCATGATCGGATTGTTGCAGCGGGTAAGTACTGCCAGCGTGACGGTGGGTGGCCAGGTCGTCGGTGCCATCGACTCCGGAATCCTGGTATTCGTGGGAGTCGAACGCGACGACAGCGAGGCGCGGGCGCAACGTCTGCTCGACCGGCTGTTGGGCTACCGGGTGTTTGCCGACTCGGACGGGCGCATGAACCTGAGCGTGCGCGAAGTCGACGGGGCAGTGTTGCTTGTGCCGCAGTTCACACTCGCCGCCGATACCTCCAAGGGCATGCGTGCGAGTTTTACGCCGGCCGCCGACCCGGTTCTGGGGCAGCAGCTTTTCGGGTTTTTGGTGGCGCAGGCGCGCAAGCATCACCGCGGCGTACAGTCAGGCCGGTTTGGTGCGGACATGAGGGTGAGCCTGGTGAATGATGGTCCAGTGACGTTCTGGCTGCGCGCGTGACCGTATCCGGCCCGGCTGCGGCGCCAACCGCCCCGGCAACATGTTGCCATTCCTGTCCCCCGGGGTTAACGTTCTGCGATCAGTGTCCGGCTTTCCCGATCTGGCCGGCACGGGGGGACGCATGGAGCGGAATGACTTGAATCGGCGCTGCGCCGAATTGCTATATCATCACCCGGATGTGAAGCTGCGCATGTGGCATCCGCGCATGTTCTGGCAGACCGAGTCGGACACTCCGCGGGTGGACGAACTCATTGTGCCGAAGGTCGACCTGTGCGAACTCGAGGTGATGCTTGCCACGGCTGCCATGGTCGAGTCGCAGTGTCTGCAGGAGCTCAAGGCGCGCGATCCGGACCGCGCCGACTACATCGTTCACTCGGTGCGTCGCGGCGACCGCCCGCTGTTGCGCCGGCCGCAATCGTAGCAGGGCACGGGGCTGCCAATCAGGCACGTTCGAGCGGAAACGCAAGCACCGAATCGATCGCGCGCGCGCCGGCTGCCAGCATGATGAGGCGGTCGATTCCGATGGCAACGCCGGAACAGTCAGGCAGGCCGGCTGCCAGTGCCGCCAGCAGCCGCTCGTCGCGTGGAACCGTAGCGAGCCCGAGCACCCGTCGCCGTTCCAGGTCGGTGTCGAACCGGCGGCCGAGTTCGGGCGCGTCGGCGAGTTCGTGGTAGCCGTTGGCGAGTTCCACACCTTCCAGATAGAGCTCGAAGCGCTCTGCGAGCGGCGGAATGCCGGGACGCACGCATGCGAGTGCAGCCTGGGAGGCGGGGTAGTCATGCACGAACACTAGCCGACCACGCCCCAGATTCGGCTCGACGGCATGCGTCAGCACCAGGTCGCGCCAGCCGTCCAGGTCGCCGGCCGGCAGCGCGCCGGCAGTGTCGGGCGGGCCGAGGCCGTGGCGGTGCGCCCAGTCGATGAGCGCGGCCGCATCAGTAAACGGGTCGACCCCGGCGTAGTGCAGGAATGCCTCACGGTAGGTGATTGTCTCGGCTGGGGCCAGGTCCAGCAGACCGTACAGTGCGTCGCCTACCAGCGCCGCAATCCGTCCCATGAGCGCGTGATGATCGTCGCCGACCTGGTACCATTCCAGCAGGGTAAACTCGGGGTTGTGCAGGCGGCCGGATTCGCCGTCGCGAAACGCCTTGCACAGCTGGTAGATCGATCCGCTGCCGGCCGCCAGCAGCCGCTTCATCGGATATTCCGGGGAGGTATGCAGGTAAAGCGTTCGCCCCCCGGGCGCGCCGGGTCCGGTATAGCGGGTGGCGAGGCTGCGGAGGTGGACATCGGTGGCGGCGCAGTGCGACAGGAGCGGTGTCTCGACCTCGAGGACGCCCTGGTTGTCGAGAAAGGCACGCAGGCGGCTCACTATGCGGGCGCGCAGCTGCAGCATTCCGGTGGACGCTGCCGGCCGCCAGTCCGGGCGGTATTCCGCGGTCATGGGCAGGCGCGCTTTGCGCAGGCGCCGATGAGGCTATTCCTTGGCGCGCGAGATGTACTCGCCGGTGCGGGTGTTTACCTTGACCAGTTCGCCCACCTGCACGAAAAGCGGTACCCGGACTACCGCGCCGGTGTCGAGTGTGGCAGGCTTTCCGCCACCACCGCTGGTGTCGCCGCGCACGCCGGGGTCGGTTTCGACGATCTTGAGCACGACAGTATGCGGGGGCTCGACCGACAGGGGAACGCCGTTCCACAGAGTCACCATGCAGGTATCCTGTTCCTTCATCCATTTGGCGGCGTCACCGACCGCATTGTGGTCGGCCGCGATCTGTTCGAAGGATTCGGGGTTCATGAAATGCCAGAATTCGCCGTCGTTGTAGAGGTATTGCATCTCGATGTCGATCACATCGGCACCCTCCATGGTGTCGCCGGACTTGTAGGTGCGTTCGATGACACGGCCAGTCTTGAGATTGCGGATCTTGACGCGATTGAACGCCTGTCCCTTGCCCGGTTTGACGAACTCATTTTCAATGATGGAGCAGGGATCTCCGTCAAGCATGACCTTCAGTCCGGGCTTGAACTCGTTTGTACTGTAAGTAGTCATTTAGACACCCGTGGATCGGAATTGGTAGGAAATTGCGCGTTATGATACCCGGAACTCTCCGTTTGCGGCAGCCATCGGTGTGGCAGGCCGCCCTGGCCCAGGCGATCAGCGATCCGGCGGAACTGCTGGAGGCGGTGGGCCTCGGTCCGCAGCTGTTGCCCGCGGCACGCGCCGCGGGCAACAGCTTTCCGCTGCGCGTGCCGCGCGGGTTCGTGGCGCGCATGACCAAAGGTGATCCGGGCGATCCGCTCCTGCGACAGGTCCTGCCGCTCGATGCCGAGTGTGTGGCAGTGCACGGCTACGGACGCGACCCGGTGGGCGACCTCGCTGCGATGGTGGCGCCGGGCGTGCTTCACAAGTATCACGGGCGCGTGCTCCTGACTGCCACGGGCGCCTGCGCCGTCCATTGCCGCTACTGCTTCCGCAGGCATTACCCCTATGGACAGGCGACCGCGGCTTCCGGCCGCTGGGGCGACGCTCTTGCGCACATCAGCTCGGACCCGGCGGTGTCCGAAGTGATCCTGAGCGGCGGCGACCCGCTGATGCTCCCGGACTGGCGCCTGGAGGAGCTCACGCAGGCACTGCAGGACCTGCCGCAGGTACGGCGCCTGCGCATCCATACGCGTCTGCCGGTTGTTTTGCCGGAACGCGTGGACCCGGGGCTGCTGGAATGGCTCGTCCGCACCCGGCTGCAGAAGGTCATGGTCGTGCATGCCAACCACCCCCGCGAAATCGACGCCTCGGTGCGCCGGGCTTTCGCGGGCATCCGGGACAGCGGGGTGACGCTGCTAAACCAGTCGGTGTTGCTGCGCGGCGTGAATGACGATGTTGCGACGCTTGCCGGTCTCAGCGAAACCCTGTTCGAGGCGGGGGTTATGCCGTATTACCTGCACATGCTCGACCGGGTCCAGGGAGCCGCCCATTTCGCGGTGGACGAAGCCGCCGCACAGGCCCTGATGGCACAGCTTGCGGCGCAGCTTCCCGGGTATCTGGTGCCGCGCCTGGTACGGGAGATGCCGGGGGCAGACGCAAAGATCCCGCTGGCATTCGGTGTCGGCGGCGGTGCCGCGGAATAAGATGCACATTCTCGTGATCGAAGACCAGGCCAAGACCGCCGCCTATCTGTGCAAGGGGCTGAGCGAGAACGGCTTCATTGCGGATGTCGCCGACAACGGGGATGACGGGCTGCGGCTGGCCACCACCGCCGCATACGATCTTGTCATCCTGGATGTGATGCTCCCGCGGCGGGACGGCTGGTCCGTGATCGAGGGACTGCGCCGCAGCGGATGCCAGACGCCCGTGCTGGTGCTGACCGCGCGCGATGCAGTGGAGGATCGCGTGAAGGGGCTCGAGCTCGGCGCCGACGACTACCTCGTCAAGCCCTTTGCCTTTTCGGAATTGCTTGCACGTGTCCGTTCCCTGCTGCGGCGCGGACCGGCGCCGCAGGTCGAGATCGTGCAGATCGGGGACCTTGAGATCGACCTGCTGCGCCACCGTGCCCTGCGTACGGGGCGGCGGCTCGACCTCACGCCCAAGGAGTTCGCGCTGCTGTCGTTGCTCGCGCGGCGGGCGGGCGATGTTCTGTCGCGCACGGTGATCGCCGAGCAGGTCTGGGACATGAACTTCGACAGCGATACCAACGTGGTGGACGTCGCCATCCGGCGTTTGCGGCGGAAGGTGGACGACCCGTTCGTGCTCAAGCTCATCCATACCGTGCGTGGCATCGGTTATGTTCTGGAAGTCCGTGACTAGGCCGCATCATCATCCCGCCCGCCCGGCGCGCGGTGGCGACGGTTCTGCGCGACCATGATCAAAGACCTGCTCTCTCCGCGCGCCTGGTCGATTGCCGGACGGCTGACCGTGCTCTATACGGCGCTGGTCTTCGTCATGCTGGTGCTTGCCATGCTGTTTCTGTTCTGGTCGCTGAAGACCAATCTCGAGAAAGAGGACCATGACTCGCTTGCCGACGAGATCGCCGTCCTGCGCCTGATACTTGCAGAGCCGCGAGGCAGCCGCATCAGCCTTGCCCAGGAAGTGAAGTGGGAACAGACCACTGGGCGGTCAGGACAGTTCTACAAACGCGTCCTCAGCCCCGGCGGCCGGGTGATCATGCAGACCGCGGACATGCGGGCGCTTCTCCCGGTGAGCGTTTTCCCGCAGTCGCCTGCGGATCTACATTCGCCGCCGGCGCGCCGATACCTGAGGGCCGGCCACGGCAAGGTCTACCTGCTCATGGCGGCGCGCGCGCTGGTCAGGCATGGACCGCGTACCGTGAACCTGCAGGCGGCGCTCGACGTGTCGCGCGAGGAAGCGTTCATCGCGAGTTACCGCGACAAGCTGTTGCTGGTGCTGGTATGCGGCATCCTGCTGTCGGCGGCCGCCGGTTACGCCGTGGCCCGGCGCGGGCTGCGTCCGCTCGAGCGGATTACCGGCACCGTTGAGCGCATCACCGCCAGCGAACTGCACGCACGCATGGAGCCGGCGCGCTGGCCGCGGGAGCTGCGCGCGCTTGCGCGCGCGTTCAACGACATGCTCGATCGCCTCGGGGATTCGTTCACGCGCCTGGCACAGTTCTCGGCCGACCTGGCACACGAACTGCGTACCCCGGTCAACAACCTCATGGGGGAAGCCGAGGTTGCCCTGAACAAGGCCCGCACTGCCGACGAGTACCGCCAGGTGCTGGAATCGAGCCTGGAAGAGTATGCCCGGCTTGCGCGCATGATCGACAGCCTGCTGTTCCTGGCGCGTGCCGACAATGCCGAAATGGAGGTCAGACGAATTCCCTTCGATGCGCGCAAGGAGATGGACGCCGTTCTCGAGTACCACGACGCGGTGGCCCAGGAACAGGGCATCGAGATGGTCTGCCACGGGCATGCCGCGCTTGATGCCGACCCGGTCCTGTTCCGGCGTGCGGTGAGCAACCTGCTGTCCAATGCGCTGCAGTACACGCCGCGTGGCGGAAGGATCGAAGCCGCTCTTTCTGTCCGGGGCGGGTCGGTCGCGGTGAGCGTGTGCGATTCCGGCTGCGGCATCGAGGCGCGTCATCTTCCCCACATATTCCAGCGTTTCTACCGGGCCGATCCCGCGCGGTCCCACCACCCGGACGGCGCGGGCCTGGGTCTTGCCATCGTGAAATCCATCGTCGATCTGCACGGCGGGGAAGTCCGGATCGAAAGCGCGGTCGGTCGGGGAACCACCGTCGTCCTGGAGTTTCCGCACGCCGGTCCCGCACCGGCCTGAAGGCCCGCTGGACCCGCTGCGGGTACACCGCGCAGCCGGCGGCGCTGCACAGCAGGGTGCGCCTGGGGCCGGTGAAGATGACAGCATTGTCATCTTCCGGTCAGGCAACGGTCAGCCGCCGGACTTTATACTGATACTGGCAGTACGGCCGCATGGAATGCATTCGCCATGCACGACAGACATGACAGCGGAGGATTTTTCGGTGTGCTGCTCCCGGCGAAGATCCGCCCGCGCGTCTTGGGGCGCCCTCACGGCGTTCCGGATGCTGATGGCCAGCGCGCTCATGCCGGCGAGTGCGCCCGTCCGGTTCACCGATGAACACGCCGGCAGCAGCCGCGCGCTGCGGTTCCGGTGCAAGACTTGCCTTAGCCGGACCGGAAGCTGGGTGGTTGCGGGATTGGCAGCCCTGGTGCTGTCCGGTTGTGCCCACTATCGCGCGCGTCCCCTGTCCGGGGCTGCGATCGCCGAAGCGCTGAACGATCCGGCCCACGCCGCCCTGGTGCGGGAGGCCGCACATCTGCGGATGACCCCACTGGCACCGATTCGCCTCGATTTTCGCCGGGCACTGTCGGCGCGCGAACTCGGGGTGATTGCGGTGCTCGCCAATCCTGACCTGATTACGCTGCGCGCGCGCGAGCGGGTTGCGACGGCGCAGGTATTTGCGGCCGGGCTGTTGCCGAATCCCGTCGTCACCGCCAGCGCGCTCATGCCCTACGGATCAAAGTCTGGGGGCACGACCACTGCGTACAACGGCGGGTTTCTTTGGGATCTGTCACGCCTGTTTACCCGCCCGACCGTGCAGCGCATCGCACGTGAGTCTGCGCGTGCGACCGATTTTCAGGTGGCCTGGCGCGAATGGGCGGTGGCAAACCAAGCGCGGCTGCTGGCGACCCAGCTGTACTGGCTGGAGCGTTCACACACCGTTGCCGATGTTGCGGCACGCGCAGGACGCCGTTATGCCCGGCAGGTCGATGCCGCGGCACGCGCCGGCGCGCTGTCGGCTGCGGATGCGGCGACCGCGCAGGCGCTCGCGCTGGGGGCACAGACGACGGCGGCAAGCTATGGCCGGCAGGTCCAGCGCACCCGGTTCGCGCTCAATGCCGTGCTTGGCCTGAACCCCGCGGACCGCCTGCACCTCGCGCCCCCCGGCCCCGTTCCGGCGGTGCTGCCCGCGCCGGCGCAGCTGTTGCGTGCGGCGATGCACGAACGGCTCGATCTGGTGGCGCTACGCGCGGCGTATGCCGCCTCCGAAAACCGCCTTGATCTCGCGGTGCTGCAGCAGTATCCGCAGATCGGAATCGGTCTTGCCGCCGCCCGTGACACCTCCGGTGTGACTTCGGCAGGGTGGCAGATCAGCCTGACGCTGCCGCTCAACGGCAACCGCGGTGCCATCGCGGTTGCCAGGGCCAGCCGTGCGGTCCTGTATCACGCCTACATGGCGCGGCTCGCGCACGACCGCTCGGACATCTACCGGCTGCGGGCGCTGTTTGCGGACGCCACCGCCGAAATCATCCGGCTGCAGCCGCACCAGCATGCCTTCGTTCATCTGCAGAAATCCGTGCTCGATGCCAGCGCCCGCGGTGCCCTGGACGCGCGCGCGGCGCTGCTCATGGTGCTCAGTGGTGCTCAGGCAAAAGAGCGGTTCAACAGCTTGCGGATGCTGCAGGCACAAAGCTATATCGATCTCATGGTCGCTAGCGGCGCCCGCTGGCGGAGGCTCTGAATATGAAGCGTTGGTTTGTTCTGCTTGCCGGCATGCTGGCGGCGTCGGGTGTAGCCGCGGCAACGCTCTCTGTGACGACCGGCAATGTCGTCGTCAGGCGCTATCGTCCCCAGCTCACGGTGTTGGCAGAGGGACGGAGCGTGAACCGCATGGTCATAGACGCCCCGTTCTCGGGTGTCATGGCGGCGCCGCCTTTACCGCCAGGAACCGCGGCAAGCCGTGGCACGATCATCGCCCGCGTCTTTCCGCTCAGGCTGGCTGCCGAAGCGCAGGCCGCCATGGCCGATGTGCGCTCCACCCGCAGGGCCTATGAGCAAGCCAGGGTGCTCAAGCGCACCGGCCTGACGACCACGGCCGGGCTCGATGCCGCGCGGGCACGAGCGCGTCATGCGCGCGCCGTATGGCAGGGGCTGAACGCGCGGCTCTCCCGCGGCGTGATCCGGGCACCTTTTGCGGGAACGATCCGGTATGAAGTCCCGGTCGGCGCATGGGTAAGCCCGGGTACCGCGATCGCCCGTCTTTCGGGCACAGGCGGGCTGTACCTGACGGCGCGCCTGACGCCGGGCATGGCGCAGCAGCTGAAGCCAGGCACAGCGGTGCGGATCGCCGCGCGCGGCAAGCGTTGGCCCGGGCAGATCTATGCCATCGGTCAGCGCGCCGGCCGGGGAGGGCTGGTGACTGTCTACGTGCATTGTTCGTGTCCCCTGCTTGCCGGGGAATTCGCCCGCCTGACTGTGCGCGGTGCCGGGCAGCCGGGGCTGGCGGTGGTGCGCCGCGCCGTCGTGATGAATGCCGGCCAGGCCGTGGTCTACCGGTTAACCGACGGCCGGGCGCGTCCGGTCGGGGTCAGCGTTGTCCACACGACCCGCCGCTGGGTCTGGATCGCGGGTGCGGTATCCGCCGGCGACACAGTGATCGTCGCCGGCGCCGGAAGAGTGCGGGCCGGCACCGTGGTACGCGCAAAACCCGGAATGCAAGTCAGGCAGTGAAACGCTACCTCCAGGCGCTTTGGACGAACCGCTTCACGCTCGCGGTCGTCGCGGTATTCGTGCTGGCCGCGGGCTATGTCGCCTTTCGGGCGCTACCCCGCAGCGTGTTTCCCAATGTCCGGTTTCCGCGCGTGTCGGTGCTGGTCAGCGACGGCTATCTGCCCGTCAAGATCATGCTGGTGCGTGTCACCCAGCCCCTGGAACAGGCGGCCAAGGGTGTGCCCGACGTCACGATCGTGCGTTCCAGCACCAGCCCCGGCCTGACCAAGATTCACGTGTTCTTCAACTCCGCGGCGCGGCCCAGCCGTGCCTTTCTCACACTCCAGGCGCGGTTGGCCCAGGTGCCGCTGCCTGCGGGAGCCCATGTCACCACCCGGCTGATGATGCCCAGCATCTACCCGTTCGCCGAATATGCGCTGGTATCCAACCGTTTGACCAGCAGTCAGATGATGCCGGTGTATGCGTTTTCGGTGAAGCCCAGGCTGCTCGACGTTCCGGGTGTCTACACCGTCCAGGGCATCGGCCGCGGCTGGACCCAGGTGCATGTCACGCTGAGCCCGAGACGGCTCGCCAGCCACGGGCTCAGCGGCGCTGACATCGTGCGTCTGCTGCAGGCGCACCAGGGGCCGTATTTTGCCGGTACGGTGAGCGCCTTTCACCAGCAGTTCCTGCTGACCGGCCATGGCCGGCCGGAAACGCTCGCGGGCCTCAGGCGGCTGGCGGTGCCGGTGCGTGGCGGGCTGGTTCCGCTGGCCTTGCTGGCACGCATCGGCGAAGGCCCGCCTCCGCGCGTGCGTGGTTCGGCCGTTGCCGGTTGGCGCCATGCGCTGCTCGTGGACATTGCCGCGCAGGCCAATGCCGATGTCGAGAGCGTGGCGCAGCAGGCGGCCCATGTGGTTGCGCAGCTGCGTCAGTCGGCACTTCCGGCCGGCGTGCACCTGATAAAGGATTACGACTTCTCGCAGCTTATCCGGGGGAGTCTCGGTGATGTATGGAACGCCCTGTTGCTCGGAACCGTCATTACCTGGGTTGTGCTGCTGCTGTTCCTGCGGCGCTTCGACACGGCCATCGCGACGGTGGTGATCGTGCCCCTGGCGCTCGCCGCGACGCTGGTGGTGATGCATCTGTTCGGGCTCGGCATCAATATGATGACGCTCGGTGGCCTGACGGCGGCCATCGGTGTGCTGGTTGATCACGCGATTGTGGTCATAGAGCAGGCATCGCATGCCGGGGGTCACACTGCACAGGGACACGCGCGCCGTGCCGCCGCGCTCGCGGCGGCAGGTGCCGTTCTGCCGATGATGACCGTCGCCACCGTCACTTCGGCGCTGGTGTTCGTGCCGCTGGTCTTCCTTGCCGGCACGATCGGAATCCTGTTCAAGCAGATGGCGATCGCGCTCGTCAGTGCGTTGGTGCTCTCACAGGTTGTTGCCCTGACCATCACGCCGGTGCTGGCGGCGGCGCTGGCGCAGCGCGCGCCGTCAGGCGGGCGGGCCTGGCGCTGGGCGCGTCGGCTGCGGATCGGATACGCACGCAGTCTCAGGCGCGCCTTGCGCAAACCGGGGCTGGCCCTGCCGGTTGCGCTGGCGCTGGCACTGATTGCCGGTCTCGTGTTCTGGCGCCTGCCCACGGCATTCCTGCCGGCGTGGGACGAAGGACTGATCGCGGTGCCGTTCCGCACCCCGGTCGGACGTTCGGTCGCCGACACCCTGTCCGTGGGCCGCGGGCTCATGGCCATCGCGCAGCGCGACCCGACGGTGCGTGATGCTTCCCTGGTGGTTGGCCAGAGCCTCGCCAATCCGCGTGCCACCCCCAACAAGGGCGTCGCTGTTCTGGTCCTCCATCGCCGGCGCACGGTCTCTACCGAGCACGTCATCCACGACCTGATGCAGCAGTTCCGCGTTGCCTATCCGGGGCTGCTCATGCTCAAGATGCACCAGATCGAGGTAACGCAGCTCGGCAACCTGACCGGCGCCCATTCGCCGCTCGACGTGGAACTGTTCGGACCCCGTCCCGGACGGCTGTCGCGGTGGTCGCAACGTGTCACGTCTGCCCTGAAGCACAGTCACGCCTTTTCCAATGTCTCCTATGGCACCCCGTCGGCGGGCCCCGAGCTCAAGCTGGTTCTCAGGCGCCGCGGTGTGAAAGCCGGTCTCAGCCCAGACGCGCTGGCGCGCCAGGTGCGGCAGGCATTCTGGGGCGAATCCGCCGGGTTCCTGCTGCACGGCGCAGAGATCCTGCCGGTATCGGTGCGCCAGCCCCATCCGCAGAACGGCACGCTTGCCCATCTGCTGCCGGACCTGTGGATCAATACGCCGGATGCTCCGTCCTGGCGGCCCCTGTCGACCGTCGCCCGCGCCCAACTGGTTCCATCAGTGCCGTTCGTCGCACACCAGAACCTGGTTCCCTTTGCTGACATCCAGCTGCGGCCGCACGCCGGCACAGGCCTGAATCAGGCCGCCGCCAAAGCGCGTTCGATCATCGCCTCGGTCCATCTCCCGGCCGATATCACCAGCACCATCGCAGGTTACTACCGCGAACAGACCCGGAGCTTTGCGCAGATGGGGATCACGCTGGCGGCGGCACTGGGCGTGCTCCTGATCCTGGTGGGGTTCCAGCTCGGAGGACAGCGACCGGCCCTGGCAGTCCTGGTCGCGACGGCGCTGAGCGCGGTCGGCGCGCTGACAGGATTGCTGCTGCGCGGTATCCCGCTCGACAGCACCTCGTTTCTCGGTTTGTTGCTGGTGTTCGCCATCGTCGTCAACAACGGCATCCTGATCTTCGGCTCGGCGCGCCAGCGGCGCGCGGTGCCGGGCCGCATCCATGTGGAGCTCGCCGCGCGGCAGCGTCTGCGTCCGATCATGATGACCATGCTGGCCGATGTGCTCGGATTCCTGCCGCTTGCCGTCGGCATCGGACATGGCACGGATCTGCTCAAACCGCTCGCGACCGCGGTGATGGGCGGGCTTTCAGTGGCCATCTTCCTGTCGCTGTTCATCGGGCCCATGCTATACGTCTGGCTGCTGCCGCCGGATGCACGCAACGGGCGCAGCGAATCCTGACAAGTCCGGGTTGTTCCGGGTGGTCCCTGCGCCGTCACCGCCGCAGCGGCCGACTGGAAGGGATCTAAATCGTACCGCAGTCCCTGCCGGACCTGCACTGACTGTGGCTTCCCGCACAATCCCTTACTCACGTTGCAAGTACTTGTCGCATTCGCTATCGTAGTTGCAATCTATTTATCTGGCAGGGGGCGTCATGGAACCATTCTATTCGCCGTTACCGCAGTATTCCCTGAACACCGATGTGACCTATCACTGGCCGCGTCAGGAGCTGCCCGAGTCAGTCACCCTGGACAGCCCGGCGCTTTTCGTCATGACGGATCTTCGTCGGGTCCCGGCTGTGACCATCGAGCCTGAAGCACCGCTGCGCAGTGTCCTCAAGAAGATGAGCTGCGAGGACGTGCATCTGCTGCTGGTGACGGATGCCGACCAGCGGGTGCTCGGACTCATCACGTCGACCGAAGTGATGGGCGAAAAACCGGTACGGTTTCTCGGGCAGGGCGGCGGGACCTACGACGATATCCTCGTGCGGCACATCATGACTCCGCGCGAGCGGCTGGAAGTGCTGCTGATGGAGGATGTGCTCAAGGCGAAAGTCGGCCATATCGTTGCGACCCTCAAGCGCGCCGCCCGCAGGCATGCCCTGGTCATTGATGTCGATCCGAATACGAAGAACGAGACGATTCGCGGGATCATCTCCTCGAGCCAGATCAGACGGCAGCTCGGTACGGAATCCGACGCCGCCCCGCTGCTGCGCAGTTCCGCGGAGCCCGATACTCTTAACGCGTAGAAGGGCGGCTGGCGCCAGCGCGCGCCGGCCGCGTACAATGCGGCCATGACCGAGGCCGCGATCCGCTACCGTATCTGCCCGCGCAACCCGGGCGCACACCTATTTGAGGTTCATTGCACGGTGCCTGTTCCGGACCCGGCCGGCCAGCGTGTCGGGCTGCCAGCATGGATACCCGGCAGCTACATGATCCGTGATTTTGCCCGCAACGTCGTGCGCCTCTGGGCGCAGTCGCAGGGCGAACCAGTGGCCGTGCGCAAGACCGGCAAGGATTCCTGGGTCTGCGCCTCCTGTTCCGGGCCGCTCACGCTGAGCTACGAGGTCTATGCCTGGGACCTGTCGGTGCGTGGCGCGCATCTCGATACCACCCACGCCTATTTCAACGGTACCAGCGTGTTCCTGCAGGTATACGGGCGCGAACACGATCCCTGCATTGTGGATATCGATCCACCGCCTGGTACCGGCGAGGGCTGGCGTGTTGCCACCGCTCTGAACCGGGTGCAGGCCGAACCCCACGGGTTCGGCTCGTATGGTGCCAGAGACTATGACGAACTGATCGATCATCCGGTGGAAATCGGTCATTTCAGTCTCGCGGCGTTCGACGCCTGCGGAGTTTCGCACGAGATTGCGGTCAGCGGTCGGCACCGCGCCGATCTCGGGCGCCTGTGCCGTGATCTCAAGCGTGTGTGCGAGCACCACATCCGGTTCTTCGGTGAGCCGGCGCCCATGGACCGCTATGTTTTCCTCATTGCCGCGGTTGGCGAGGGGTATGGCGGACTGGAGCACCGTGCATCAGCGAGCCTGCTGTGTCAGCGCGATACGCTGCCGCAGGCGGGCGATGTCGAAGTGGGCAGTGATTACCGGAGCTTTCTCGGTCTCGCAAGCCACGAGTATTTTCATGCCTGGAACGTAAAGAGAATCAAGCCCCAGGCGTTCTCGGGCGGCGATCTCGGCCGCGAAATGCACACACGCATGCTGTGGGCGTTCGAGGGTATTACCTCATATTATGACGATCTCGCGCTCGTGCGCAGCGGGCTGATCACGCCCTTGGCCTATCTGGAACTTCTGGGGCAAACGGCTACGCGTGTGTGGCGCGGCAGTGGACGGTTCAAGCAGAGCCTGGCGGACTCGAGCTTCGACGCATGGACGAAGTTCTACCGCCAGGACGAGAACGCGCCCAACAGCATCGTCAGCTACTACACCAAAGGGGCGCTGGTCGCTTTGGCGCTTGATCTGATCATCCGGCGTGCCACGGCAGATGTGCGCTCGCTCGATGACGTCATGCGCCTGCTGTGGCAGCGTTACGGTCGGCCCGGCATCGGAGTGCCGGAAGACGGCGTGGAGCGTGCCGCCGGGGAGATCGCCGGCGTCGATCTGGGCGACTTCTTCCGGCGCACGGTGCATGGTACCGACGACCCGCCACTGGCGGACGTGCTCGCCGATGTTGGCGTGGACTTCGTGCTGCGGCCGGCGCAGTCGGATGGAGACAGCGGTGGCAAGCCGGCACCCAGCGGTGACGGCAGGCAGGAGCCACGCCCGGTGCTCGGTGTGCGGCTCGGTTCTGGCGCCGAGGCGCGCCTGGCCCAGGTGTTCGACGGCGGCGCCGCCCAGGAGGCGGGGCTCGCCGCCGGGGACGTGATCGTTGCCGTCGATGGTCTGCGCGTTACTGCCGCCAACCTGGAAAAATCTCTCAATTCCCGGACGCCCGGAAACCGTGTGCACGTTCATGCATTCCGGCGTGATGAGTTGATGGAGTTCGACGTGACGCTCAAGGAGGCTCCGGCGGACACCTGCGTGCTGGTATTGCGCGCAGATGCAGACGCTGCCGCCTGTGCGCGACGGAACGCATGGCTCCAGGGTGTACCGCCGCAGGCAGGACAGGCGGCGCACGCGGTTGGCGGCGGTTAGGCCCGGGTCACCCGGCCGGGGTTGAAGCCGATCATGTCTCTGCGCAGCGCCCTCATGAGAATTCTGTCAGACGGCGGCTTTCATTCCGGTACAGATATGGGGCGCGCGCTCGGTGTGACGCGGGCGGCCGTGTCCAAGGCGGTCGGCGTGCTTGTGGAATCGGGTATCCGGATCCATCGTGTGTCGGGACGCGGCTACCGGCTGGAGAGCGACTTCGAGCCGCTTGAGCACGATCGCATACTCGCCTTCCTGGGCGCCGACGCGGCGCTCATCGGCGGGCTGCAGGTCAAGGATGAAGTGGACTCCACCAGCCTCGAGCTGTTGCGGATGACGGGGACAAGCGCCCGGGGGCAGGTGTGCATCGCAGAAGCGCAGACCCGCGGCCGCGGTCGGCGCGGGCGCAGCTGGATCGCTACCCCCTACGCCAATCTGATGCTGTCCATGGCCTGGTGTTTCGATGAAGGCCTGTCCGCCGTTGCCGGCCTGAGTCTGGCCACCGGCGTGGCAGCGGCGCGCGCCATGCGGGATCTAGGCGTCGCGGACGCCGGACTCAAGTGGCCCAACGACCTGCTGTGGGGCGAGCGCAAGCTCGGTGGGCTGCTGATCGACCTGCGCGGCGAGGCCTCGGGTCCGTGCATGGTGGTCGCCGGGATCGGAATCAACGTGCATATCGCCGAGCAGGATGGACGCGACATCGATCAGCCCTGGATCGATTTGGCCTCGATTCTCGGCGGCACCGTAGACCGCAACCGGCTTGCGGCGTTGCTGATACAGCAGCTTGCGCGGATGCTGCAGCGTTTCGAGCACGACGGGCTCGCGCCGTTCCGCGAGGAATGGATCTCCTGGCATCGATACCAGGGTCGGCGCGTGCGGCTCACCGGCGCGGGCCCCGCCAGCGAGGGGGTGGTCCAGGGCATCGACCAGAACGGCGCCCTGCTCGTGCGCGACGATGACGGTAACGTACGTGCGTTTCATTCCGGGGAGGTCAGCTTGCGTCGCGCAGGAAAAATCGAAGCGGCTGGCGCAACGCCGCCGGATGCGGGAGCACGACGTCCGTGAACCTGCTTGTGGACCTTGGTAACAGTCGGCTCAAATGGGCGCTGGCACAGGGGCCGGAATGGCGCTCCGGCGGTTTTGCCTATGGGGCACAGATGGTGCCTGATCTGGATCGCGCATGGTCGGACGTCGTGCGGCCCCGGCGCATCGTGGTCGCGAGTGTGAGTAGCGTGGAGCGCGCACGCGCCCTGGACTCCTGGGTCCGGGGTCGCTGGGCGTTGCCGGTCGATTTTCTCGAGCCTAGCCGCAGTCAGTTCGGGGTCATCAACACCTATGACGATCCGGCCCGTCTCGGAGCCGACCGCTGGGCAGCCCTGATCGCCACGCGTCATCTGTACACCGGCCCGGCATGTATCGTGGACTGCGGGACGGCGGTTACGCTCGATGCCCTTGGGGGGGATGGCGTCTACCACGGGGGCGTGATTCTGCCCGGGATTGCGCTGATGCGCGAGTGTCTGCGCATCGGCACTGCCGGTATTCGAAGCGTCGATGGTCGCGACGACAGCTGTCTGGCGCGCAATACCGCCGACGCGGTGGCGGCCGGGACGGTATTCGGCGTGGCGGGCGCGGTGATGCGTATTATCGAAGAGTTCCGGACAGCCCTCGGCACGGACATGCGCGTGATTTTCAGCGGAGGGGCAGCGACGCCCGTGATCGCGCGCCTTGCCGGACGTCTGGGATCCGTCATCCAGGAGCCGGATCTGGTGCTCAAGGGCCTGTCTCTCATCGCAGAGGCACTTCCATGAGGACGCTGCTGCGGTGGCTGTTCGCGGCACTGGTGTTGGCGAACGTCGGCATTGCAATGTGGGCAAGATGGTATCGCGAACCCGCAGCGCCGCCGCCAAAGCGACCGTTACCGCAGATCCATCCCGAGAGGATGGTTCCGCTTTCGCTGCCGCAGATCAAGCCTGCAAGTCCAGTGCCGACGCCGACGAGCGCCAAGAAGCCGGCTTCGGCAATGGTCGCCACGGTAAAGAAGACAGTAGTACCCCCAGTTCGGCAGTGCCTGACCATCGGACCCTTCGATACGGCATCCGAGGTGCAGCAGGCAGGCGCTTGGCTCAAGTCGGCCGGCATTACCTATGAAGAACGCACTCGGGTAGACAAGGTGGTCTCGAGCTATTGGGTGTACATCCCGCCGCTGGCATCGCGCACGGCGGCCATGCGCATGCTCAGGGCGCTCGACCTCAAGGGAATCAGGAATCACATCATCGTGCAGCAGCCGGGGCTAAATTATGCAATTTCGCTCGGCCTGTACGATCTGCCCGATAACGCCCATACCCGCCTGGCTGAGCTCGCCAGGAAGGGAGTGCACGCCAAGCAGCAGGTCCGTTACCGATCGCGTACGCGCTATTGGCTGGATGTCGAAGTTGTCCAGGCTGACGAGCACGCGCGTCTGCAAAGCCGGGACTGGGGTGCGGCCGGTGCGGCTGTGCAGGAGACGTCTTGTGCTCCCGTGCAGGCTCCTTCCGCAAGCCCGGCGCCGGTATCTGAACCGAAGTCTGAACCGAAGTCTGAACCGAAGCCGCAGACGTCGGATACAGACCATGTGGTTCCTGAACACCCGCTGCCGGTGCACTGATTCATGCTGGCTTCGGCATGGGTGCCATGACTTTGGTCCAGCGGAACCGGCTGCGGGAGCCGGTTGGCTGAGAGATGACGGAGTGCGAACGGATTGTGCGAACTTTGCTTTTGATCGTCTTGCAGAGATGCCGAGCGCGGGGCATGCCGCGGTTTATGCATTGCTCGGGGCACCTATCCGGCATCTATGCGAGGACGGTCCAGGGCGGTTGTCGCTTTCGACGATTATCCCTATCATTACCATTCGCTGATTGAATTTGATGCCCGCATAGCTCAGTCGGTAGAGCATCTGATTTGTAATCAGAGGGTCGGGGGTTCAAATCCCTCTGCGGGCTCCATATAATCAAGGCTTAACGAAATTCCTAGCCATCTATCCCCTTTTTTTGTTGGACTTGACGTACGGCTTCACGAACTGCGGGGCCATGAGCTTCACCGTGTGCCCGAGGGCGGTGAGCTTCCAGGGCCCAGTGATGGGCGCCGCCACGGGCCTCCAGGCCAATCAGTCAAGGCGGCAGATTGGCAAAGAATGTCAGCACGTGGGCGCGTTTCAATTGCCTGCGAACCACGGGCTTGCCGTGCGCATCGACACTGTGGACCTGGTCGGGTAGCAGCAGCGCATTGCTGCGCCACCGCCCCCTAAGAACCGGACTTGAGAGTCACCCCTCATCCGG
>JAKASJ010000069.1 GCA_021819085.1 Pseudomonadota bacterium
TTTCGAATGGAAATTCACGCGCCATGACCTTGAGGTGCTTCTCTCTAAAATCCAGGCGCACGAGCAAATGCTCGCCCAGGCTGCGTGAGCAAATACGTCACCGAATTTATGGGCCAGGGTACTTAGTTCCATCGGCTGCCGTGTTGGCTGCATTCGACCGTATCTGCCAGCCATGGTATGACCGGATCGTCGCGGCCAAGCGTGAATCCCGCACACTCTCAGTTCTGCGCGATGCGCTGCTGCCCAAGCTCATTTCCGGTGAGCTGCGTTTGAAGGACTTCGAACCGTTTATCGGGAGGGCCACCTGATGGCCGGGGTTTCTTACAGTACGCATAGCGAAGGTCTCAAGGCTGCGCGGCTGCTGATGGTACTGAGCAGCATCTCGCCGCTGTTCATCCTATGGGCAATCCGAGGCATCAACTTGATCCCCGATCGTTGGTTCATCGGGTTTTGCACGCTTATGGTGATCATCCCAAACGCGTTCCTCTGGCTACGAATTCGTACGGCCAGGAAACAGGCTGACAAACGCGAGTTGACGGTCGGTACGGCTGACGACCACCGTGATCACATTCTTGTTTACCTTTTTGCCATGTTGCTCCCTTTTTACTCGGAGAACATAAGCACATGGCGTGATCTGGGCTCTACGCTGGCCGCACTAGCGTTCATAGTGTTTCTGTTCTGGCATCTCAATCTGCACTATATGAATCTGCTGTTCGCGTTTCGCGGCCTGCGGGTCTTCACGGTGTATTCGCCGGCCGACGGCAACCCGTTGACCGGCAAGTCGCGCCAAGCCGTGATCACGCGCCGGGTGAGCCTCGCTCCCGGCGACCAGATCATTGCCTATCGGTTGAGCGACACGGTGTATATGGAGGCGGACGAATGAGGCTGGATTTTGACTTCAAGAACGTAAAGGTTACGGAATTCGGTGTGGGGCTCGACGACGGCCAGCGTTTTGTCGTGGTACCCGTTGACGCCGGCGTGCAGAGTGTCCTGATCGAAATGGCGCAGACAACTTGGGGCGCGATGCTGAGGGATGAGGACGGCCCCTTAATGTATGAGCCATCGGAGAAGCACGGAGCCACCGAATATCTTTACATCCCGCTTAACGACAAATTGGCAGCGTCGGTACGACAGTTGCATGAGGTGACCAATTTGACCATCAACGCCAAGGTGCTGTCTGATCCGACCAGCGTCTTCTGCTATTTTGCTCGCTTGACCGACAAGAAGCGGCGACACCTGACAGCGCTCCGCCGCGCGACGCAGTTTAAGGGTGTGCTCAAGAGCAAGAATCATCTCGTTCGGATGCTGGACGACACCTTGAAGATCATTGACGACACAGTGTTCAAGTTGGATAGTGACTTTGACCTGCTGGTCGATAGCGCCAACGTTTACATCCTGCGGCCTAGCGGTTTCGAGTTCGCCGGACACCTTCAACAGGCGATTCTCAATGCAGTGCCGGAAAACGTTAAGGCCATCGCCCAGGACCTCACGTTCGTGAGATTCAAGAGCATTGAGTCATATGCCAGCAAGCATCCACGTGCTGCCCGTTATCTGGCATCGATTCGGGGTCAGAAGGAGACCAAGAATATCGACAAGGACCAGCTCAAAAGTATCTGCAAGCAGACAGGCGTCAAACTTACTGAGTCTAGGGGGACGATCACTGTCGCCGGGGGACATGAGATGGGTTTCTTGGAAGTGCTCGACCGGCGACGGTACGAACTGGAACTGGTAAAGGGGGCGCCTGAGCGGTTTAAAGCGGGGAGCCGAAAAAAGATCAATGGCTAGCAGCGTCTGCACCGAGTCCATCGTCGAAGACGCGACTTTAGTTTGGCTTGCGTCTCTCGGCTGTGCAGTCCTTAACGGCCTTGGCGTCGCCACCGGCGAGCTATGGGTGAAAGTTGCTGAAAGCATCGGTGAGGCTACCGCATGAGCAGCCTAAAGATGGTGGAGAGAGACTGTTTTGAGGATCTGTTCGGAATGGGTAGCGGTTACGTCATGGATTTCTCGAATCGGACGTTTAGCGAGTTCTTCCGAGAGAGTGCTCGTGTCGACATCTACTCAGACAAATACGCTGCGAAAGGAGACTCGAAAGCGAGGAGGTTGCGAGCTTTCATTGAGCTTGAGGCGGACCTCCTTGTCGGGAAGACGCTTTCTGATCTTTTGGAGTACTGGCGATACAAAACGCCGCAGCCAGACATCAATGAACGGGCTCTTGGTGAACGGGCGAGACAAGTAGTCGAACGGCTAGTCGGAAAGTCTGTATCGCCCAGAGATTCTGGACAAGAGTTTCTCAAACAAGACTTCGGTCCAATTGCGTTCGAGAAAATTCCGGCCGCTGGCCCATTGGTGCCGATCCTTGAATCAAGACTTTCCGAAGCCATCCATTGCTTGAAGGCGGATTCCCCCTTGGCTGTGATTTTCCACTGTGGCGGCATTCTCGAAGGGTTGTTGCTCGGTGTCGCGAGCGCGAATCCAAAGCAGTTCAATGAGGCTCCCAACAGTCCGAAAGACAAAGCCGGTAACGTGAAGCAGTTGCATGAATGGACGCTTGCGCAGTTTATCGATGTTGCCTGCGAGCTTGGCTATCTAAAATTGGATGTGAAAAAATTTAGCCACGGTCTTCGAGACTTCAGGAATTACATCCATCCCTATGAGCAAATGATCGCGCGTTTCAATCCAGACAAGCACACGGCAGAAATTTGTCTACAGGTGTTGAAGGCCGCTGTTGCTTCGCTGAGTGGAGGCCGCACCTAGCAACCATGACTATTACACCTGATCAAATTCGAGCCTGGGCCACCTCGGGAGAGTCTGAGACGCTGGAGCTTAAACGCACGACCGGCGAGCGCCGCGAGGCCGTGCGCACTCTGTGTGCCATGCTGAACAATCGTGGCGGGCGGGTGTTATTCGGTGTTGAAGTGGGCAGGCGAGTAACAGGGCAGCAGGTTAGTGACCACACCATCGAAGAGATCGCACAGGAGATCAAAGAAATCGATCCGCCAGCGTTCCCAATGATTGACCGTGTCGATGTGGGTGGTGGCCGCGAGGTGATCGTGATGACGGTAACCCAGGGTCCTGTGCGGCCGTACTCGTACAAAGGCCAAGCCTACTGGCGCGTTGGGAACACGAGCCCCGCAATGTCGCGGGACGAGTACAACCGCATGCTGCTGGAACGGCTGCACGGCGAAAGCCGCTGGGAAAACCAGCCAGTCGAGCGCTGGACGGTGGCCGATCTCGATGCTGCTGAGATCACACGTACGATTGAGGAATCCATCCGACGCGGGCGGGCGGAAGACCCTGGTACGCGCGATCCGGCAGAGTTGCTTCGTGGGCTCGGCCTGATGCGCGACAACCAGTTGTTGCGAGCGGCTGTTGTCTTGTTCGGGCGCGCCGAGCGGTTGGAAGCGGATTATCCCCAATGCCTGCTGCGGGTCGCCAAATTCCGCGGCACGGATCGCACCGAATTCATCGACAACCGGCAGTTCCATGGCAATGCATTCGAGCTGCTGTTACGTGCCGAGCGTTTCCTGCGTGAGAGCCTGCCCGTTGCTGGGCGTGTCGCGCCAGGTCTGTTTGAGCGCGTCGACGATCCACTGTTTCCACCGGTGGCGCTGCGCGAAGCGCTTGCCAATGCTATCTGCCATCGTGACTACAGCATCGGGGGCGGCTCGGTGGCCGTGGCGATCTACGACGACAGGCTTGAGGTCACATCGTCCGGGAGCCTGCATTTTGGGCTAACACCGGAGGCGCTGTTTGCGCCGCATGAATCCCTGCCGTGGAATCCGCTTATCGCGCGCACCTTGTTTCGGCGCGGAGTGATTGAATCATGGGGGCGTGGCACGCTGAAGATGGCCGAGCTGATGCAGCAGGCCGGCCTGCCGCGTCCCGAGATCGAGGATGCAGGCGGTTGCGTGATGGTCCGGTTACGGCCGAGCCGCTATGTGCCTCCGCAGCGTGTTGCTCATGACTTGAGTGAGAGACAGCAGCAAGTATTGGCACTGCTCGAAGCTAGTCCTACCGGAATGGCGTTGCGGGAAATCCGGTTTCGCATTGGTTTGGATGCTCCAGAGTGGGAGATCAAGGATGACTTAGCCATGCTCAAGCGGCTTGGACTTGTGGAGACTCAAGGGCATGGCCGTGGCGCATCATGGTTATTTGTGAATCAGGGGGTTGCAAGGAACCCTCAATGACCTCCAATTTCACTCCAATTCGACTCCTATTTCTGGTCCTATTTCCTCCCATTCAGTTCCGCATATTTGAGGAGGGCATTTAGGCCACAATGGGGACTTTTACCGAATCCGTCGTCGAATCCGCCACCCTCGCCTGGCTGGAGGCTCTCGGCTACGCCGTTCTCTACGGCCCCGACATCGCCTCCGGCATGCCCGCCGCCGAGCGCAGCGACCCGAACTACCGCGATGTGGTCCTCGAAGTCCGCCTGCGCCAGGCGCTCATCCGTCTCAATCCCGATCTCCCGCCCGAGGCGCTGGAAGAGGCCTACCGCAAACTGACCCGCGCCGATGCGCCCTCCCTTTTGGAGCGCAACCGCGTGGTGCACCGGATGCTGGTCGAGGGTGTAACCGTGGAGTATCGCCGCCAGGATGGTTCCATTGCCGGCGCCCAGGCCAGCGTGATCGACTTCGATCATCCCGAGCGGAATGATTGGCTCGCCGTCAACCAGTTCACCGTGGCCGAGGGTCAGCATACCCGCCGTCCGGACGTCGTGGTATTCCTCAACGGACTGCCGCTTGCCGTCGTCGAACTCAAGAATCCTGCCGACGAAAACGCCACCATCTGGAGCGCCTGGCAGCAGTTGCAGACCTATCAGGCGCAGATTCCCGTCCTTTTTAATACCAACGCCGCCCTCATCGTTTCCGACGGCGCCCAGGCCCGCATCGGTGCACTCGGCGCCGGCAAGGAATGGTTCAAACCCTGGCGCACCATCACTGGAGATAGAGATGCGCCCCCGTCGTTATCGGAACTCCAGGTGGTCCTCGAAGGCGTCTTTGCGCCGCGCCGCTTCCTCGACCTGGTGCGCTTTTTTCTGGTCTTTGAAGAGGCAGCGGGGGCTTCCGGTTCCGGCAAGCTCGTCAAGAAGCTGGCCGGCTACCATCAGTTCCACGCGGTGAACGCCGCCATCGAGGAAACCCTGCGCGCGGCCCAGATCCCGGTCGCCCAGGTGGCCGAGACCTCAGGCCGCTATGGGAACAGCGACCATCCCGGTGGCGACCCGGGGGACCGGCGGGTAGGGGTCGTCTGGCACACGCAAGGCTCGGGCAAGAGTCTTACCATGGCCTTCTACGCCGGGCGCGTCATCCTGCACCCGGCCATGGAGAATCCGACCCTGGTCATCCTCACTGACCGCAATGACCTCGACGACCAGCTCTTCGGCACCTTCGCCCGCTGCCGGGAGTTGCTCCGCCAGGCGCCGGTCCAGGCCGCCGACCGGGCGGATCTGCGCCAGAAACTGAAAGTGGCCTCCGGGGGTGTGGTCTTCACCACGATCCAGAAGTTCTTCCCGGAAGAGAAAGGCGACCGCCACCCGGTGCTTTCCGAACGGCGCAACATCGTGGTGATTGCCGATGAGGCGCACCGCTCCCAGTACGACTTCATCGACGTAACCGTCCAAACCACACCGTTCTTTAATATCTCCCAAGGTCGCGTACTCTCGTCGCACACTGAATCAGCAACGAGGAGACACGGCAATGACGACCGCAGTATCGACACCAATCACCGGCAACAAGCAAAACCGGCGCAGCGCCAACGAATGGCGCGCGCTGATC
>JAKASJ010000032.1 GCA_021819085.1 Pseudomonadota bacterium
TCCTGAAGCTCAAGGCAGCGATGGGCTGACAGCCCGCCGCCGCGCCACCCGAATCCCCAGCGATGATTCCGGTGACAGCACGGCTGACGGTGGTGCCAGGAATGGTTACTCGGACGGGCTCCTAGAGTACGGTGTGGCTGTTGCGGTGGTTGCGATCGGCTGGTCAGGCTACTTCAATAACGCGTTGACGGCGGTCGGGCTGCATGTGCCGGTGGTGCTGCTGACCGCACCGGCTGACGGCGGGATCATCAATCTGCCGGCCGCGCTCATCGTGCTGGTCCTGAGCGTGCTGCTCGCAATCGGGGTGCGCCAAAGCGCGCGCTTCAACGCTGTCATGGTTCTGGTGAAGGTCGTCGCGATCGCGACTTTCGTGGCTGTGGCGGCGTTTAACGTCCAGCCGGCGAATTGGCATCCGTTCATGCCCTTCGGGTGGAAAGGTGTGATGGGCGGCGCGGCACTGATATTTTTCGCCTACATCGGCTTTGATGCCGTTTCGACCGCGGCAGAAGAAGCGGTCAATCCGCCGCGCGACTTGCCGATCGGCATTCTAGTTTCTCTGGCTGTGTGCACGGTGATCTACATGGTGGTGGCCGGACTGCTTACGGGGATCGTTCCCTATGGCACGCTCAATGTACCGTCGCCGGTGGCTGAATCCATGCTGCGCCTCGGATACCGCTGGGCATCGGCGGTGGTGGCCGCCGGTGCGATCGCAGGACTCACCACGGTGATGCTCGTGCTGTACTACGGGCTGACTCGCATATTCCTGTCCATGTCGCGCGACGGCCTGCTGCCGCCGGTGTTTTCGGCGATCAACGCCCGCACCCGCACGCCGCTGCGGGTGATCGTGGTAAGCGGCCTGCTGATCGCGTCAATCGCCGGCTTCACGCCGATCGGGGACGTGGCGGAGCTCGTCAACATCGGAACACTGTCGGCCTTCGTGCTGGTATGCTGCGGGGTCATCGTCCTGCGCCGTACCAAACCGGATCTCAAGCGTCCGTTCAGGACTCCATGGAGCCCGGTGATTCCGCTGCTCGGGATAGCGTTCTGTCTTTACCTCATGGCGAGCCTGCCCCTCATCACCTGGTTGCGCTTCGTAATCTGGCTCGCGATCGGCATGATCATCTATTTTGGCTATTCCCGGAGCCACAGTGTCTTGAACGGCTGATCGTTGCGCCGTCCGCGCCGCGGTTCAGATCTCGATGACTTCGCCGCCGCGGCGGGTATCGTCTCCCGGTTGCAGGCTCTGCGGGTCCAAACGTTCCCGGATGCCGGTATCGAGGCAGTCCCGGCGCTTGCTGTCGGTAATGGCCTGGCCGTCGCGGTCGACGATGTAGAAGATGTCCTCGGCGCGCTCTCCGTAGGTGGCCACCTTGGCCGTTATCAAACGCGCGCGGCACTGCTGCAGCGCGAGCGCAACCTGGTAGAGCAGTCCTGGACGGTCTTGCGCAACGACCTCCATCATCGTCTGCTGACCATTGGGGGCGGTGGCGAAGCTCACTTTCGTGGTGATCGGAAAGTGACGCAGCACGCGCGGCAGGCGTGCGTTCCTCAGGTCACGGCCGGGCCTCGGTTTCAGCAGCTGCGTGCGCAGAGCAGCCTCGAGCTCCGCTAGGTGTGCGGTGTCGGTGACCGGATTGCCGGCGTGATCCAGGGCGACGAAGGTATCGAGCGCAAAGCCGAAGCCGGTGGTATGGATGCGCGCATCCACGATCGACAGATTGAGGCGGTCGAAGCCGCCGGTGATCACCGCAAACAGGTCGTCACGGTCAGGGGTGAATACCAGGAATTCCGTCCCTCCGGCGCTTGGATGGAACCGGGCCGCAACGAGCGGCAGGTCGGCGACTGCGGCGGCGCTCATTTCTTCGGCATGCCATGCCAGCGCATCGGCGTCGTGCCGCAGAAAGTAGTCGCTTTCCATTCGTGCCCAATGGCGCCGCACGAGATCAAGATCCACGCCCTTGTCTGCCAGGGTGCGCAAGGCCTCCTGCTTGAGATCGTTGATCCGCTCCTCAAGGTCGATTGGTCTTGCGAAACCACGGCGCAGCACGCGCGCGGTTGCCGTATGAAGCTGCGACAAAAGGCGGTCCTTCCATACGTTCCACACCACGGGACTCGTTCCCCGCATGTCGGCCACCGTCAGGAGATAGAGGTTGTCGAGATGTTCCTGGTCACCGACTCTCTGCGCGAACTCGAGCACCACTCCGGGGTCCGTGATGTCCTGGCGTTGCGCGGTCCAGGACATCACCAGGTGGTTGCGCACCAGCCAGCTTACGAAACGCGTGTCGTATTCGCTCAGCCCGTGTCTTTCACAGAAGGTGCGTGCTTCCTTTTCCCCGAGCATGGAGTGGTCACCGCCGCGGCCCTTGGCGATGTCATGAAACATGCCCGCCAGGTACAGGCGCTCCGGCTTCACCAGATGCTGGATCAGGTGACTGGCGAGCGGAAATTCGTTCCGGAACTGCGGTACGGTGAAGCGCCGGAGGTTGCGCACCACGAACAGCGTATGCTCGTCGACGGTATACACATGAAACAGATCGTGCTGCATCTGTCCGACGATGCGTCCGAATGCCGGTATGTAGGCCGCGAGCACGCCATAGGCATTCATGCGCCGCAGGGCATGAGTGATTCCCTGGGGCTCGCGCAGGATCGCCATGAACAGGCTGCGGCAGGCGATGTCCTGGCGGAAGTGATTGTTCACGCGGTGCAGGTTCTCGCGCAGAAGACGTATGGTCTGGGCGCGCACGCCCTTGAGTTCGGGGTGCTGCTCCAGTACGAGGAACATCTCCAGGATCGCATACGGCGATTTCTCGAAAACGTTCCTGCGGGTCACTTCCAGAAAATCGTCGCGCGCCTGAAAGCGCCGGTTGATTGCCCGCACCGGTTTCTTGCCGGGGCTGAGTATGGCCTCCTGGAAGTGCTGCAGCAGGATTTCGTTGAGCAGCGCCAGCTCCTTGACGACGCGGTAATAGCGCTTCATGAGCTGCTCGACCGCCAGGCTGCCGGGCCGGTCGACGTAGCCCATGTGTATCGCAAGCGCTGCCTGGTAATCGAACAGCAGACGGTCCTCGCGGTGTCCGGCCAGATAGTGGATGCCACAGCGCAGCTGCGCCAGCAGCTGCCGTCCGCGGGTGAGGCTGCGGTACTCGCCTTCGCTCAGAAACTCGAGCGCCACGAGATCATGCAGTGTTGCGGTACCGAAGTGGCGTTGCGTCACCCAGGCGATCATCTGGATGTCGCGCAGGCCGCCCGGACCCTCCTTGATGTTCGGCTCGAGGTTGTATGCAGTGTCGTCGAAATGATGGTGGCGCTCGATCTGTTCCTGCAACTTGGCCGCGAAGAACTTCCTGCTTGGCCAGATCCGGGGAGGTCCCGTGACCGTGCGCATCTCGTCGAATAGCGCCGTATCGCCGGCCAGGCAGCGCGCTTCCATCATGTTGGTGGCGACTGTGATGTCCTTCTTCGATTCGCGTACGCAGTCCTTGAGTGTGCGCACGCTGTGTCCCACCTCAAGACCCATGTCCCAGAGAAAACTGAGTAGCGTGCGGGCAAATTCGCGCGCGCTGGCGTGCCCGCGTCTTTCCAGAAGGATGAGGAGGTCTACGTCCGAAGCCGGATACAGTTCGCCGCGCCCATAGCCGCCAACCGCGGCCAACGCAATGCGCCCGCAGGCGTGCGCCAGGTGCTGGTGTCGGTCCCAGGCGCGGCCGAGCAGCTGGTCGACGAGCCAGGCATGCATGCCGAGGATGTCCTGGACCGGTGCGCCGCCGAGATATTGCTGCTTCAGAGCCTCGCGCCCGGTGCGCAGCGCGCTTCGAAACAGCGGAAGCGCTTCGCCAGTCGAGCGCGGGCCGCTCGCTCGGTCCTCGGAAAGCCTGGAGAGGTCAGCGTCGAAACGCCGCGGGTCGAAAATATCCTGCCTGTGTAGAGGCATCGCACGGTCCTGACTGGCCGTCTGACGGCCGCATAACGGTTCTGTTCATCCACGCCGCTGTGCGGATGACGCCCGCCCGGCCGCCCGGAGGCGGCCGGGCGCTAAAGATCGTCTCCCGGCAGGACCGTCAGCACTTCATGGCCGGTCTCGGTGACCAGGATGGTATGTTCCCACTGCGCGGACAGGCTGTGGTCGCGGGTAACGACGGTCCAGTTGTCCGGCAGCATCCGCACTTCTTTTCGTCCGGCGTTGATCATCGGTTCAATAGTTATGGTCATGCCGGACACCAGCTCCATGCCGGTCCCCGGCTTGCCGTAGTGCAGAACCTGCGGATCCTCATGGAACCGGCGGCCGATACCGTGCCCGCAGTACTCGCGTACAACCGAGCACTGGTTCTGTTCCGCGTGGCTCTGAATGACGTGGCCGATATCGCCGAGGCGAACTCCCGCCCTGACGATTTCGATCCCCTTGCACATGCAGTCATGACTGACCTGTGTGACGCGCCGGGCCTGAATCGAGGGCTCGCCGACGAAAAACATCTTGCTGGTGTCGCCATGAAAGCCGTCTTTGATGACCGTGATATCGATGTTGACGATGTCGCCCTTTTTCAAAACCCGCTCTCCGGGTATCCCGTGGCAGACCTGATGGTTGACTGAAGTGCAGATGGATTTCGGGAACCCATGGTAATTGAGCGGAGCGGGAATGGCCTGCTGGACATTGACGATGTAGTCGTGGCAGATGCGGTCCAGTTCGCCGGTTGTGATGCCCGGTTGAACATGTGGCCGGATCATGCGCAGCACGTCGGCTGCCAGGAAGCCTGCAACGCGCATTTTCTCCACTTCTTCTGGGGTCTTTATCGTAACAGCCATGATTGTCAGATATCTGCAGTTCGTGCGTGGTTCCGGAATGAAATCGGTACAATTGCACTCTACCATGTACGAACGCAAAGCTCTCCCCGCCCGGCACGTCGCAGGCGGCCGGGTGGGGCTTCTTGACGGCCGCGCGCAACGCTTGCGCATCTTTCGCGGACCGGGACGCCCACACCGGCATGGCTTTCGTTGTCCGCGGCTTCCTTCATGCACTCCGGTGATCGAGACGCGAATGCCGGCGCATGCCGCCGGTGCCACGCGGTGGACCTGAGCCGATCTCCCGCGCGATCGCCGACCGCAACACCGCAATCCATGCCGGTCGGTCACCGCCGCCAGAATGCACCGGGGCGCCCGGCCGGGACGTGTGTCCTGCAGAGGCGGCAAACCAGGCTGGCAGGTCTTCTGCATCGCTGGACGAGGCCCGGCGGGCGATGGAGAAGTCCGGGGGCGTCGGTCCGATGAGCCCCCCGGCCGGGCGGCAGGCGTGCGACGGGCTGTGTAGCGGGCATCGGGCGCATTGCCGCGTACCCCCGGCTTGTGGTATAAAGCTACGTTTTTCAGGCATTAATCCGGCCTGGGAGCCGCGGCTCCCAACGTAGTGAAGGCCGGCAAAACACACGTGGTCCGTCCAAGGCCATCCGGGTGCTGCCCAGCGCGTTGCGTTGGGGAGTTGGATGTTCTGGGATCACGGCGGAAAAACCCGATCGGAGAAATTCCATGAGCGAAGTAACGATGCGCCAAATGCTGGAGGCCGGGGTTCATTTCGGTCACCAGACCCGTTTCTGGCACCCCAAGATGCGCCCCTATATTTTCGGTGAGCGCAATAAAGTCCATATCATCAATCTCGAGAAGACCCTGCCTATGTTCAACGAGGCAATGGGTTACCTCTCCAGACTCACCTCGAACAAGGGAACGATCCTGTTCGTCGGCACCAAGCGTCAGGCCGGAGATATCGTCCGGGAAGAGGCGACGCGGTGTGGCAGTCCCTTCGTCGACCATCGCTGGACCGGCGGCATGCTGACCAATTACAAGACGGTGAAGAAATCCATCGAGCGGCTTAAGGCGCTGGAAGCGATGGAGCAGGATGGCACATTCGACAAACTGAACAAGAAGGAGACGCTGCTGCTGACGCGGGAGCGTGACAAGCTCAACCGCAGCCTGTCGGGCATCAAGGAGATGGGCGGTTTGCCCGATGCGCTCTTCGTGATCGATGTCGGCCATGAATATATCGCGGTGTCCGAGGCCAACAAGCTGAACATCCCCGTGGTCGCCATAGTGGATTCGAACTGCAAGCCGGATGGCGTGGACTATGTCATTCCGGGCAATGATGATGCGCTGCGCGCGATCCGTCTGTATGCACGGGCGGCGGCAGACGCGATCATCGAGGGTCGCAAGACCGTGACCGTTGCCCTGCCGTCCGATGACGAGGAGTTTATCGAGGTTGCCGAAGAACCGGCAAAGATCAAGGTGGCAGCCAGACGTAAGCCGGCGGCGGCGAGCCCTCCGCAGGCGGAGCAGGACGTTGCGATCGAGCCTGCGGAAGTCGAAGCGAAAGTGGAGCCGCCTGCGCGCGCCGATGTGCGCCGGCCGGCGCGTCCCAGGTCCAAGGCCCCGGCGGGTCGGGGGCGAGGGAAAGCCGGTCAAGGCGAATGATAAAAGGGGGCCTCGCCCCCTTTTTCTTAACGTAACAGGCTGTGTTGATTTTTCGGGGATGAGCCATGACGATTACCGCAAGTCAGGTTAAGGAATTGAGAGAGCGCACCGGGCTCGGAATGATGGAGTGCAAGAGCGCCCTGACAGAGACCAACGGCGACATGGAAGCCGCGATCGATCTGTTGCGCCGCAAGGCCGGGGCCAAGGTGGAAAAGAAAGCCGGCCGTACGGCGGCGGAAGGAGCGATTGCAGTGTATCTGAGTCCGGACCGCAAGCTCGCCGCGATGGTGGAAGTGAACTCGGAAACCGATTTCGTTGCCAAAGGTGAAGAATTCATGGCGTTTGCCGGAGCGGTCGCCGCCTGTGTCGCAGAGCGCAATCCGGCCACGGTTGAAGCGCTCGCCGCTCTTCCGCTCGGCGCAGGAGCGGATGTCAGGACGGTGTCGCAGGTACGCGAAGGGCTTGTTGCCAAGCTGGGCGAGAACATAGCGGTGCGGCGTTTTGTCCGGTACGTGTCCGGTGCGGGGCACATCGTTTCCTATGTGCATGGGCGCCGGATCGGCGTACTCGTGGATCTCACCGGCGGCGACGAAGCCCTCGGTCGCGATCTGGCCATGCACGTAGCTGCCAGCCGGCCGGCGTATGTTGCCAGGGAGGAGGTACCCGCCGATGTGGTCGCGAAGGAGAAGGAAATATTCATCGCGCAGGCCGCCGACAGCGGCAAACCGGCCGATATCGTGGAAAAGATGGTTGCCGGCCGCGTGAACAAGTATCTGGGTGAAATCACGCTGCTCGGCCAGCCTTTCGTCAAGGATCCGGATACCACTGTGGAAAAGCTTCTCAAGAAAGCATCGGCCCGGGTGGCACGTTTCAGCCGTTACGAAGTCGGAGAGGGCATAGAGAAGGGCGCCAGCGATTTCGCTGCCGAGGTGATGGCCCAGGTCAGAGGAGGCTAGTTCCTTGACCAGCAGGTCCTTGCCGGACAGCACCATGCCGGTTTACCGCCGCATCCTGCTCAAGCTGAGCGGGGAAGCATTGATGGGCGATGATGCCTACGGCATCAACCGGCAGGTACTGGGGCGCATCGTCGGTGAGATTAAGGAGGTTGTCGGCACCGGCGTGCAGCTGGCCTTGGTCATCGGCGGAGGGAACATCTTTCGCGGGATCGCGCCCGGTGCCCAGGGTATGGATCGAGCTACGGCAGATTACATGGGCATGCTTGCCACGGTAATGAACTCGCTGTCGTTGCAGGATGCACTGAGGCAGGCAGATGTGCCAGCCGTGGTGCTCACGGCGTTGCCCATGGATGTCGTCGCGGAACCGTATTCGCGGCGTGCGGCGTTGCATTACCTGGAAGACGGGCGGGTCGTGATTTTCGCGGCCGGAACCGGGAACCCGTTCTTCACGACCGACACAGCCGCGAGCCTGCGGGGCCTGGAAATCGGCGCGGATGTCGTGCTCAAGGCAACCAAGGTGGATGGTGTGTATACGAAGGATCCGATGCGCCACGCGGACGCGCGGCGCTACGATGTTCTTACTTATAATGAAGCCCTGGAAAAACGGCTCGGCGTCATGGATGCAACTGCTCTCGCGCTGTGTCGCGAGCAGAATATGCAGTTGCGCGTGTTCAGCATAAACACACCGGGAAGCCTGATGCGGGTTGTACGGGGCGAGAACGAAGGCACGCTCGTCAGACGCGGAGATTGAGGCCATGCAAGAGGTGATCAGCAAGATCAGCCAGGACGCCGAGGCGCGGATGGCAAAGTCGGTCGAAGCGCTCAAGCTGGCGCTTGAGAAAGTGCGGACCGGGCGGGCCCATGCCGGCCTGCTCGAGCATATTCACGTCGATTACTACGGCAGCCGGACTCCGCTTAATCAGGTGGCGAATATTGCGGTGGCGGACGCGCGTTCGCTTACCGTCACACCCTATGACAAGAGCATGGTGCAGGCGATCGAGAAGGCAATCCAGGAGTCCGGTCTCGGGCTCAATCCGGCGGTGGCTGGTCAAACGATCCGTGTTCCACTTCCGGTACTGACCGAGGAGCGGCGCAAGGAGCTTGGAAAAGTCGTGCGTAACGAGGGCGAAGACGCCAAGATTGCCATCCGCAATGTGCGTCGCGACGGGATCACCCATCTCAAGGAGGCCCTCAAAAAGAAGGAAATCTCCGAGGACGACGAGAAACGCGCGCACGATATGGTTCAGAAGCTCACCGACAGGTTTACGGCGGATGTGGACAAGGTGATCGCCGCCAAGGAACGCGATCTGATGGCGATCTAGATGGTGTCGCGCAACCGCCAGCGTGCTGCCACGCCGGATACCCTCCGATGAATGTTTCCAAAATTACGTATCTGCAACATGCCTGAGCCAACCAAACCATCCGCGTCAGGTGCCGTTACGCCGCCGGTGCTGCAGATGCCGCTGCATGTCGCGGTGATCATGGACGGCAACGGGCGCTGGGCCAAGAGCCGCGGGCTGCCGCGGATCGCCGGGCACCGCCGCGGAGTCGAAGCGGTCCGTGATCTGGTTGCCGCATGTGGAGAGAAAGGCATTCGCCACCTAACGCTGTTTGCCTTCAGCAGCGAGAACTGGCGCCGCCCGGAGACCGAAGTGCGACTGCTGCTGGATCTGTTCGGCATGGCTCTCGACAAGGAGGTCAAGAAGCTGCATGCGAACAACATCCGTTTCCGGGTGATCGGCGACATCGCCGCTTTTGGCGACAAACTGGTGGAGCGCATACGTCAGGGCGAGGCGCTTACCCGCGACAACACTGCTCTGACGCTCACGATCGCTGCCAACTACGGCGGCCGCTGGGACATCGCCCAGGCCTGCCGTGAACTCGCGCGCCGGGCGGCGACAGGAACGATCGATCCGGAATCCATCACGGCCGACAGTCTTGAGCCATTTCTCAGCATGGCGAAGATGCCGGAGCCGGACCTGTTCATAAGGACCGGCGGCGAGCAGCGTGTGAGCAACTTTCTGCTTTGGCAGCTGGCATACACTGAGCTCTATTTCACGCCGGTGCTGTGGCCGGATTTTGACCGTGGACAGTTCGAGATCGCGCTGGCGTCTTACGCCGGGCGGCAGCGCCGCTTCGGTCACACCGGCGAGCAAATCGAGGCTGCCACATCGGGGAGCGCCGGCAAGCGTGCTTAGGTTGCGCGTCCTTACCGCCGCGGTGCTCGCGCCGCTGATGGTTTGGGCGACATTTTCCCTCACCACCCCCGAGTTCGGGGCTCTGCTCGGAATTTTCTTCCTCACCGCAGCATGGGAATGGACGGCGCTGTGCGGGCTGACCGAGCCGCGGTCGCGGATGCTCTACGTCGGGATGCTGGTGATTGCGGGCCTGGCGGCCTACCAGGCGCCAGCGTTGCCGGTGATGCTCGTGGGTGTCGCATGGTGGATCTGGGCATTGTTTGAACTGGTGCATTATTCCGATCTGCGGCAGGGATTCCTGGCAACGGTGTTCGGCAAGCGTCTGAGCGGGTTCTTCATCCTGATTCCGGCCTGGGTTGCGCCATTGGTCGTCCATGCGCGTCGTGACGGCGGTCCGCGGCTGACGCTCTTTATCATGGTGTTGGTATGGACGGCCGATTCCAGCGCATACTTTGTCGGCAGGCCCTGGGGCAGGACCAAGATCGCTCCGCACGTCAGCCCCGGAAAAAGTCTCGAGGGACTGCTGGGCGGTGTGGTGATGGTATCGCTTCTGGCGCTTGCCTGCGGAAAGTACATATGGAAACTGAGCGCGCCGTCGCTGGCGCTGTGGCTTGCGATCACGGTGATCGCCACGCTTTTTTCGGTGCTGGGCGATCTCGTTGAGAGCCGGGCAAAGCGCATTGCCGGGGTCAAGGACAGCGGCAGTCTTTTGCCGGGCCACGGCGGGGTGCTTGACCGCATCGATGCCTTTACCGCCGCTGCGCCCGCATTCGTGCTCGGGTGGCTGCTGCTGAGGCCGCTGTTATGACCAACCGCCAGGATTCCGGGATGCCGGTGCAGGACCAGCGCGTCGGCGGTGTGCGGGGCGTTACGATACTCGGTTCGACCGGCTCGATCGGAATCAACGCGCTCGATGTCCTGGCGCGCCATCCGCAGCGTTTTCGCGTCGTTGCTTTGACCGCAAATACCCAGGTCGACCGGCTGCTCGAGCAGTGCCGCCGGCATGCTCCGGAAGTAGCGGTCATGCGTGAGCCCGGCGCTGCGGAGGAGCTGCGGCGCAAGCTGGCCAGGCTGGACCTGCCGACCGAGGTCCTTTCGGGGGAGGAGGGCCTCCAAAGTGCGGCAGCGCTGGCGCAAAGCGACATCGTCGTGGCGGCGATCGTGGGGGCCGCAGGGCTGATGCCGACGCTCGAAGCGGTTCGCCGCGGAAAGCGCGTGCTTCTGGCCAACAAGGAGCCGCTCGTCATGTCCGGTCATATCCTCATGCGCGAGGCATGCCGTTCCGGAGCGCAGTTGCTTCCGGTCGACAGCGAACATAACGCAATCTTCCAGTGCCTGCCCGGCGGCTACCAGACCGGTGCCCCGAGTCAGGGTATGCGCAAGATCTTTCTGACCTGTTCGGGAGGACCGTTCCGTACCACGCCGCTTGCCGAGCTCGTCGGCGTTACGCCCGAGCAGGCCTGCGCCCACCCGCGCTGGGCGATGGGCCGCAAGATTTCGGTCGATTCCGCGACGCTCATGAACAAGGGACTGGAACTGATCGAGGCATGCCGGCTCTTCGGTGTGGCGCCGGAACAGATTGAGATCGTTATCCATCCGCAAAGCGTGGTACATTCTCTGGTTTCGTATGCAGACGGATCCGTGCTGGCACAGCTTGGGAATCCGGACATGCGCACGCCGATCGCCCATGCCCTGGCCTGGCCAGATCGCATGGAGTCCGGCGTAAAGGCGCTTGATCTGGTGGAAGTGGCCAGGCTCGACTTCGAGCGGCCCGATCCGCAGCGCTTCCCGTGTCTGTGCCTGGCAGCAGAGGCGGCCCGCATGGGGGGCACAACGCCGGCCATTCTTAATGCGGCAAATGAAGTCGCAGTGGCTGCATTTCTCGGCGGCGTAGTGGGGTTTACAGACATACCGCGGATCATCGAGTACGCGCTGTCGCAGGTCTCGATGAACGATGAGGCCGAACTCGAGGTTATCCTGGCAGACGATGCGCGCGCCCGCGAGGTTGCGCAGCAGTTTATTGCCGGACTTTCGAGCAGGCCCAAGCGAGGAATGCAGTGACAACGTTCGCAATTTCAGTGCTCGCGTTCGTGGTGGCGATCGGGATACTCGTCATCGTGCACGAGTTTGGACATTATTGGGTCGCACGCCGCCTGGGAATCAAAGTACTGCGGTTCTCGATCGGGTTCGGCAAGCCGTTGTGGTCGCGCCGCTTCGGTGCTGACCAGACCGAGCTGGTGCTCGCGGCGCTGCCGCTGGGCGGCTACGTCAAGATGCTCGACGAAGCCGAAGGCGAGGTGCCGGCGGAGGATCTGCACCGCGCTTTCAGCCGCCAGCCGTTGATCAAGCGCGGTGCCGTCGTGCTGGCGGGTCCGGCGTTCAACTTCCTGTTTGCGATTGTCGTGTACTGGGCGCTGTTTTCAATAGGAATCCAGGGAATCAAGCCGATTGTCGGGAAGGTAGCAAACGGGTCGATTGCCCAGAAGGCCGGGTTCCGGGTGGGTGATGACATCCTCAGCGTTGACGGCAAGCCGGTGCTGAGCTGGGATCAGCGACGGCTGTATCTGTTCGCGAAAGCCTTGGAGAAATCGCGGGTCCGCTTCAAGGTGCGGGATCCACAGGGACAGACCGTGACGCGGGTACTCGACCTGTCGTCGCTTTCGGCAAATCAGATCAGCTCCGGGATGCTGGAAAGCGCGACCGGGCTGTACGGATATTCGCCCAGAATCGCGCCTATCGTTGGTACCGTGGTTTCCGGCAGTCCGGCGGCGAACGCCGGCCTCAGGGTCGGCGACCTCCTGACGAGCATCGATGGCAAACCGGTGCGCTCGTGGAGCGATGTGGTCTCCGCCATCCGCGCAAGCCCCGGGCGGCCCATGGCACTCACAGTGGAGCGGTCGGGAGCGCGGATCAATTTCACCCTGACACCTGAGGTGGTCGAGAGCGCAGGCCAGAAGATCGGACGCATCGGGGTTGGTGTCAGACCTCCCACGGTGCCTGCGGACATGCGTGTGCTGGTGCGGCTCAACCCGGCAAGGGCGCTGCTGGAAAGCGTGGATGACACCTGGCTGATGTCGTCGATTACCGTCAAGATGCTTGTCAAGATGCTCGAACTGAAGGTGTCCACCCACACGATCAGCGGTCCGATCACCATTGCCCGCTACGCCGGATACACCGCCCGTATCGGGTTCGGACGGTTCATCATGTTTCTTGCAGTGATCAGCGTCAGCCTCGGTGTGCTGAACCTGCTGCCGGTCCCGGTCCTCGATGGCGGGCATCTCGTGGTATATCTGATCGAGGCGATCAAGGGCGGCCCCCTGCCGGAACGCGCGCTGTACTGGAGTCAGCAGGTCGGAGTGATTCTGCTTGCTGCCCTGATGGCGCTGGCTTTCTACAACGATTTTGTCAGACTACTGCAATAGCCAATTCACAAATTCCACCGCCTATATAAATAATGAAAGTAATTTCTGCGGTTCTGCTCCTGTGCGCGCTGGTTGCCGCTCCTGCCTATGCGATCGAATCCTTCGTAGTCAAGGACATCCAGGTCGTCGGACTGCAACGCATATCTGCAGGCACTGTGTTCAACTACCTGCCAATCAAAATCGGCAGCACGGTCACGCCGCGCCGCGCGAGCGATGCGATCAAGGCGCTGTTCAAGACCGGATTCTTTCGCGATGTCAGTCTTGACCGCAGCGGCAGCACGCTGATAGTAAAGGTCGTCGAAAGGCCATCCATCGCCAGCATCAAGATTACCGGAGTCAAGGAACTCGACAAGAGCACGCTGAATAAGGGACTCGAGCAGGTAGGTCTTGCCAAGGGCAGGGTGCTCGACAAGTCGGTGCTGGACCAGATGGAACAGGAACTGAAGGGCCAGTATTTTGCCCGTGGCTATTACGCCGTCAAGGTGAAGACCACGGTGACGCCGCGACCGCGTAACCGTGTTGCCGTCGATATCGCTGTCTCCGAGGGGCAGGTCGCCAAGATCCGGCAGATCACCATCGTCGGTAACCACAGCTTTCCCGAGAAGGAACTGCTCGGCACGTTCAAGCTCAGCACGCCGACCCTGTTCAGCTTCCTGACCAAGAACGACCAGTACTCCAAGCAGCAACTTGCCGGAGACCTCGAAAACCTGCGCGCTTTCTACCAGGATCGCGGCTTTCTCAATTTCAATATCGATTCCACCGAGGTATCGATCACACCCGACAAGCGCCAGATCTACATCACCGTCAACATCAGTGAGGGCCGGCGCTACATGGTTTCCGGGTATAAGCTGGCGGGCAATCTCATCCTTCCGGAGGCGGTACTGAAGTCGCTGATAAGCATCGAGCCCGGATCAGTATTTTCGCGACAAAAAGTGGTCGACAGCAGCAAGCGCATTTCCGGGCGTCTCGGCGACCTGGGGTACGCATTTGCCAATGTGAATGCGGTACCTGAAATCGATCGCAAGAATGCGCGTGTGGCGTTCACGTTCTACGTCGATCCGGGACGGCGTGTGTACGTACGGCGCGTGAATTTCATCGGCAACAACAGCACCGACGACGACGTGCTGCGGCGCGAGATGCGGCAGTTCGAGGGCGCTTGGTTTTCGGCGTCGAACATCAAACTCTCGCGCAGGCGCCTGCAGCGCCTGGGGCTGTTTGACAACGTAAATGTCGAAACACCAGCGGTTCCGGGCACCTCGGATGAAGTCGACATGGACGTTGCCGTGAAGGAGCGGCTGGTCAACAACTTCATGGCCGGAATAGGGTATTCCGACGTGGATCATCTGCTGTTGACCGCGAGCGTGACTTTCCAGAACCTTTTCGGTACCGGCAAGCAGCTGAGTACGAGCGTCGACACCAGCAGTTACGACAAGCATGTCGATGTCACTTACACCAATCCTTATTATACGATGGACGGGGTGAGCCGCAGCCTGACCGTCTACGACAGCCAGATCAACGCGTCCGCGGCCTACATTGCGGCCTACAACTCCAGCACTGTTGGTGCGGCGGTGCTCTACGGCATACCGATCGGAGAGTTCCGTACCTTGAACCTCGGGCTTGGCTTCGAGCGTGTAGCGCTGACTGTCAATACGTCCAGCGCCCTGGTTGCCCAGCACTTCGTGGCCAAGTACGGCCCTGACAATAGCGTTGTCAAAGGTACGTTGGGCTGGGAACGCAATACGCTCGATAATCCGATTTTTCCACGGAAAGGTACCTATCAGCGTCTGCAGGCAGAGGTGGCGGTGCCGGGGAGCGACCTGGAATACTACCTGATGACGATGAAGGCGGGTGCCTATCATCCGCTCAGTCCGCGCTACACCCTGGAGGCACGCGCCGAGTACGATTTCGGCGGCGGCTACGGCAATACCCAGGATCTGCCGTTCTACAAGAATTTCTATGCCGGCGGCAGCAGCACCGTGCGCGGCTTCAGTCCCGAGTCGCTCGGGCCGAAAGACGTCGGCGGGCCGAATCCGACCCTGCCGATCGGCGGCAACCGCAGGGTGCTTGCCAACGCCTCGCTTCTTTTTCCGGTTCCCGGCACCGCGGCCGACAACAAATCCATGCGCTTGAGTGTGTTCACGGATGCCGGTATGGTGTACGGAACCGGTCAGCCGGTGGATCTCGGGCAGATGCGCTATGCGGCGGGCCTGGCTTTCCACTGGTACTCTCCGGTCGGACCATTGAGCATCAGTGTCGCGACTCCATTGAACAAGAAGCCCGGGGACAACACGGAGATGTTCCAGTTTTCGCTGGGCACGACTTTCCAGTGACGGGCGTGCGCCTGCCCGCGTGAGGGGCGTCGGCCCGCTGCCGGTTGTATGGGAATCCGGAGGCGCAACACCGGGCATTCTGTTGCCGGGCCGGGGTTGCGCGGCATACTGTGCCGCACGTGCAGCCGGGGTCGCAGTACGTGTCCTTGTGGCGGCCAGGGCGGGGACACGCTGTACGGGATGGGCGGCGCGTGGCTCTGCAGCGGGCAGGGCGGTCGGTTTGGTAATATGTGTGGGGCGGGGGAGGATTGGGGCCGGCGAGGCGGGTGGTTGCCGCCGCCGGCGGCTCGCAAGCGCTGGGGATGCGATAATCCGGATTGGCAATGGCGGCGGTTACACTTGAAGAACTTGCACGGAGATTTCGCGGGCAGGTGCGGGGTGATGGGACGCGCGAGATCGACGGTGTGGCGACCCTGGCGGGTGCAGGGCCGCGTGATATCGCGTTCCTGTCGAATCCGAACTTCCACAGATACCTTGCTACCACCCGTGCCGGGGCCGTGATCCTGACCGAAGACGACGTCCGGCATTTTTCCGGCACTGCGCTGATAGTGGATGAGCCGCACCTGTGTTTTGCGCGGATTGCGGCACTGTTCAATCCGGAGCCAGCCTGGAACCCGGGAATTCATGTCAGCGCGACGGTCGCAGACGGCGCGCAGGTCTCTGCGACGGCCTGGATCGGACCGCAGGCGGTCGTAGAAGCCGGTGCGGTGATCGGCGACAACGTATTCATCGGCCCGGGAAGTTTTGTCGATCGCGGGGCCAGGATCGGTGCGGAAAGCCGCCTGGTCGCGCACGTGACGGTATGCCGCGAATGTATAGTGGGAAGGCGATGCATCATTCACCCGGGCGCGGTGATAGGCAGCGACGGATTCGGTTATGCGCATGACGGCGCGAGCTGGGTGAAAGTGCCACAGCTTGGACGGGTGGTGCTGGGTGACGATGTCGATGTCGGGGCGAACACCACGATCGATCGCGGTGCCCTCGGCGATACGGTCGTCGCCGACGGCGTCAAGCTGGATAATCTGATCCAAATTGCGCACAACGTGCAAATCGGCGAACATACGGCAATGGCGGCGTTCGTCGGTGTCGCCGGTAGCGTCGTCATCGGCAAGCGTTGCACATTCGGTGGGCGTGCCGGCATCGCCGGACATCTGGAAATCACCGACGATGTGCACGTTACCGGCACATCTCTGGTGTCTGGATCGATAACGAAGCCCGGAGTCTATTCATCGGCGATCTCGTCCGAAGAGGCCGGTACGTGGCGCAAGAATGCGGCGCGACTGCGCCAGCTGGACGCGCTCGTGCGTCGGGTCAAAGAACTTGAACAGAAGGTGCAGAGGCTTATCGAGGGAGAAAAACTTGACTAGTTTGGATATCTATAACGTACTGAAACATCTCCCGCATCGCTACCCGTTTCTGCTGATCGACCGAGTGTTGGAGTACACGCCCGATGAGTCGCTGGTGGCAATCAAGAACGTCACCATCAACGAACCGTTTTTCCAGGGACATTTTCCGAATCGTCCGGTCATGCCCGGAGTGCTGGTGGTGGAAGCCATGGCTCAGGCCTGCGGTGTTCTCTCCTTCAGGACAGAGGAGACCCTGCCGACTCAGAACTCGGTGTATCTGTTCGTAGGCATCGACAAGGCGCGCTTCAAGCGCCCGGTAGAGCCCGGCGACCAGTTGCGCATAGAAGTATCGCTGAAGCGGAAGATGCATGGCATTTACAAGTTCAATGCCGCTGCCAAGGTGGATGGAGAACTTTGCTGCAGCGCGGAGCTGATGTGCACGTACAAGGAATTCGAGTAGGTGATTCATCCGCAAGCCATCATAGATCCCTCGGCACGTCTGGGAGAGAACGTGCATGTCGGTCCATTCTCGGTCATCGGTGCAGGTGTGGAGGTCGGCGACGGCAGCTGGATTGGTCCGCATGTGGTCATCAATGGCCCCACGCGCATCGGAAGGCAGAACCGGATCTTCCAGTTCGCCTCGCTCGGCGAAGCGCCGCAGGACCTGAAATACGCCGGTGAGCCGACGCGGCTGGAGATCGGTGACCGCAACATCGTGCGTGAGTACTGCACGTTCAGCCGCGGCACCGTTGCCGGTGGCGGACTCACGCACATCGGTGACGACAACCTGTTTATGGCCTATGTGCATGTCGCGCACGACTGCCACGTCGGCAACAAGACCGTGTTTGCCAACTGCGCCAGCCTGGCGGGGCACGTATCCGTCGGCGACTATGCGATTCTCGGCGGATTCACCGGCATTCACCAGTTCTGCCGCGTCGGCGCGCACTGCATGACCGGCATCGCGACCATAACCTTCAAGGACGTGCCTCCGTTCATCCTTGCCTCCGGGAACACGGCCAGGCCGTACGGCCTCAATTTGCGCGGGCTCAAGCGGCGCGGCTTTTCGGAAGCGGCCATCGATGCGCTCCGGCGCGCGTACAAGATCATTTACCGGTCAGGCCTGAAACTGGATCAGGCCCTTGAGCGTCTGGACAGCATGGCGCAGGAGCACGAGGAGGTCCGTCATCTCGCGGACTTCATCCGGCAGTCGCAGCGCGGCATCATACGCTAGAGCATGTGAAGAGAAATGCCGCGATCCACTTCGACCGTTCGCATCGGTGTCGTAGCCGGTGAGGTGTCTGGCGACCTGCTGGGCGCACGCCTGATCCAGGCGCTGAGGAAGCGTCTCCCGGCTGTCGAGTTCGAAGGGATTGGAGGGCCGGAGATGACGGCACTTGGCTGCAACAGCCTGTTTCCTATGGAACGGCTGTCGGTACTCGGTTTGACCGAGGTGCTGGGCAGATACCGGGAGCTGCGCGCGATCCGTGCCCGTTTGCGGCGCCATTTCCTGGACAACCCGCCGGACTTGTTCATCGGTATAGACTCCCCCGGCTTCAATCTGGGGCTGGAGCATGCGCTCAGGCGTGCCGGCATCCGCACGCTGCATTACGTCAGTCCGCAGGTATGGGCGTGGCGCAGCTATCGCGTGCGCAAGATACGCAAAGCGGTCGATCGAATGCTGACACTGTTCCCGTTCGAAGAGCAGTTTTACCGGTCTCGTGATGTGCCGGTGGAGTTCGTCGGGCATCCGTTGGCCGACGAGATCCCCGAGCAGGTGGACATGCGACTGGTGCGCGCGCAGCTGAAGCTTCCACCGGACAGGATCATAGTCGCTCTTCTTCCCGGCAGCCGCGTGAGCGAACTGCGCGCGCTCGCCGATGTGTTCGTGAAGACAGCGCTGTGGCTGCATGCGCGGCACCCCGACATGCAATTCATTGTGCCGTTCGTAAACCGCAGCACGCGGCAGATGTTCGAGGATGCGATCAAGCACAACAGCGCCTGGGATCTGCCGCTTACGCGTCTGCACGGCCACTCGCGCGATGCTCTGGGTGCGGCCGACGTTGCGCTGGTGGCGTCCGGCACCGCAACCCTTGAGGCGCTTCTGGTCAAACGCCTTATGGTCGTCACCTACCGCGTGTCCTGGCCGAGCTACATGCTGATCAAGCTGTTTTCGCATGTGCGCCGCTACTCGATGCCGAACAATCTGGCCGGCTATGCGTTGGTACCGGAGCTGTTGCAGCGCGATGCGGTGCCCGAGAAGCTGGGGGGCGGGATTGAAGACCTGCTGACCCATCCGGATCGAGGGCGCGAGACGCTGCAGGCGTTCGGGAAGATCCATGAGCAGTTGCGGCGCGGCGCCAGCGAAAGGGCCGCGGATGCCGTCCTGCAGGAGCTTGGCCGCACCGGAGCGGCTCCGGCATGAGCAGTCCGCGTGCTGCCTGGCTTGTGGCCGGAGTCGACGAAGCCGGTCGCGGACCGCTGGCGGGCCCGGTCCTGGCGGCCGCGGTGATTCTCGATCCGCAGCGACCGGTCGTCGGGCTGGCGGACTCAAAGACCCTGGCGCCGGCGCGACGGGAGGTCCTTGCCGGTCAAATCCGCGCCTATGCCCTGGCCTGGGCGGTGGGATCTGCGTCGGTCGAGGAGATAGACCGCCTGAATATCCTGCAGGCGAGCCTGCTGGCCATGAGCCGGGCAGTCGCCGCCCTGGAACCCGCGCCGGTGGAAGCTCTGGTCGACGGCAACCAGGTGCCGCGCCTGCAGTGTGCCGCTCGCGCTATCGTGCGGGGAGATGTCACGGAACCGGCAATATCGGCTGCTTCGATTTTGGCCAAAGTGGCCCGCGATGCCGAGATGTGCGCCCTGGACAGGGTTTTTCCGGGTTACGATTTTGCCCGTCACAAGGGTTATCCGACGCCCCAGCATCTGGCCGCCCTGGAGCGGTACGGCGTCAGCCCCGCCCACCGGCGCAGTTTCGGTCCGGTACGCCGCCTGCTGGGGCAGCAGAATGCACGCACCTGAACCTCCCCGCCCCCTGCGTTCTCCCGGTCTGCCGGACGTTCCTCGGTCGCATGCCCGGCTCGGCGTCGGGTGCGGGCGGCGGGATGCAGGCAGGGCTGGTGCCATGTCTTTCCTGGCGCGGCCTTTTGCGTTGAAATACCCCCTGTGAGCACTCCTTTCGTTCATCTACACGTTCATTCCGAGTTTTCCCTCATCGACGGCATTGTGCGCATCGATGAGCTGGTGGCAACCGCCGTTGCGCAGGGGATGCCCGCGGTGGCGCTCACCGACCTGACCAATGTGTTCGGAATGGTAAAATTTTACCAGGCCGCCGTGGCGGCCGGCCTGAAACCGATAATCGGTGCGGATCTTTGGATCGAGAATCCGTCTGACCGCAACAAGCCCAGCCGGCTGGTACTCTTGTGTCAGGACGCAGCCGGCTACCGCAACCTGAGCCAGATGCTCACCCTGGCTTACGGCGAAGGACAGTTTGCCGGTCGGCCGCGTGTTTCTAAAGACTGGCTGTGGGCGCGCAGTGGCGGGCTCATCGTGCTGTCCGGTGCCCTGGAAGGCGATATCGCTCAGGCCTTGCTGGCGGGCAACAGTGACCTTGCCGATAACCTCGTCGAGGAATATCAGCGGGTTTTTGGCGACCGCTACTACCTCGAGCTTCAGCGAACCGGGCAACCGCTGCAGGACGAGTACAACAATGCCGCCGTACGTCTGGCCGAGCGCAAAGGGCTGCCGGTCGTGGCGACCAACGCCGTGCGGTTCCTGCGCCCCGAGGACTTCGAGGCGCACGAGGTGCGGGTGTGCATCCAGGACGGCCGTATCCTGACCGACAGCCGACGCCCGCGGCGCTATACCGAACAGCAGTATTTCCGGTCCGGCGGGGAAATGGAGGTCCTGTTCCAGGATCTTCCCGAGGCGGTCGAGAATTCCGTGGAGATCGCCCGGCGTTGCAACCTGCGCTTGGAATTCGGCCGCAATTACCTTCCGGACTTTCCGCTGCCGCCTGGACAGAGCGTTGACGAGGTTCTGCGGGCGCAGGCGCGAACCGGCCTGGAGGCGCGGTTCCAGATCATGGCGGCGGAAACGCGCGCGGCACGCGCAGATGAATATCTGCGGCGGCTCGACCTGGAGCTCGGAGTAATCGTGCAAATGGGGTTCGCCGGCTATTTCCTGATTGTCGCCGACTTCATTGAATGGGCCAAGAACAACAATGTGCCGGTCGGGCCGGGGCGCGGTTCGGGCGCTGGCTCGCTGGTAGCCTATGCGCTGGGAATCACGGCGCTGGATCCGATCAAGTACGAGCTGCTGTTCGAGCGCTTTCTTAATCCCGAGCGCGTGTCGCTGCCGGATTTCGACGTGGACTTCTGCATAGAGGGGCGCGACCGCGTCATCGACTACGTCACCCGGCGCTACGGAAAGGAAAAGGTGTGCCAGATCATCACCCACGGCACGATGGCGGCGAAAGCCGTGGTGCGCGACGTGGGGCGCGTGCTAGACCATCCGTACGGTTACGTGGACAAGCTCGCCAAGCTGATACCCATGGAACTGGACATGACGCTTGAGAAGGCGATCGAGCGCGAACCGATGCTGCGAGAACGCTACGAGGGTGAAGAGGACGTGCGCGCGCTACTTGATACGGCACGCGCGCTTGAAGGGCTTGCGCGCTCGGCGGGCAAGCATGCGGCGGGCGTGGTAATTGCGCCGAGCGCGCTTACCGATTTTATGCCGCTGTACTGCGAGCAGGGAAGCAAGCAGTTCGTGACGCAGCTGGACATGAAAGACGTTGAAACGATCGGACTGGTCAAGTTCGATTTTCTCGGCCTGCGCAACCTCACCATCATCGACAAGGCGGTCAAGACGATCAACGCCGCGCGCGAGCGCCTGGGCGAAGCGCCGCTGGTCATAGAACAGATACCCATCGACGATCCAGCGACCTATACGCTTCTCAAGTCCTGCCGTACCACCGCGCTGTTCCAGCTCGAGTCGCGCGGAATGAAGGATCTCATCCAACGCCTGCAGCCTGACAATTTCGAGGAAATCGTGGCGCTCGTGGCGCTGTTCCGTCCCGGACCCCTGCAGTCGGGAATGGTCGACGATTTCATCAATCGCAAACACGGGCGCGAACGCATCAAGTATCCGCATCCGAGCCTGGAGCCCATTCTCAAACCTACCTACGGCGTGATCCTCTACCAGGAGCAGGTAATGCAGATCGCGCGGGTTCTGGCGGGTTATACGCTTGGCAGCGCGGACCTGCTGCGGCGGGCGATGGGCAAGAAGAAGCCCGAGGAGATGGCCAAGCAGCGCGACGTTTTCGTCACGGGAGCGGCGGCACGCGGGGTGAGCGAGAAGCTTGCGAGCGACATCTTCAACCTGATCGAGAAATTTGCCGGCTACGGATTCAACCGTTCGCACTCCGCCGCCTATGCGCTAATCGCCTATCAGACTGCGTGGCTCAAGGCGCACTATCCGGCGGCCTTCATGGCGGCGGTGCTGTCGGCGGATATGGACAAGACCGACAAGGTCGTGACGATGATCGCCGAGTGTCGCAACATGAACATCAGTCTGCTTCCGCCCGACATCAACCGCTGCGACCATGCCTTCGTGCCGCTCGATCACAGTGCCCAGGATGCGGTGGCACAGCCAGAGGGGGCGGGTGGCGTGCCGGAGGGAGACGGGGCGCAGCATCCGGGCCTCACGATTCTCTATGGTCTGGGCGCCATCAAGGGTTTGGGCGAGTCAGCCATAGAGGCCATTCTCGATGCGCGCCGCAACGGCGGCGCCTTCCGTGATCTGTTCGACCTGTGCCGGCGCATCGATCTGCGGCGCGTAAACAGGCGTGTCCTTGAATCGCTGATACGGGCCGGGGCGCTGGACGGGCTCGGGCCGGACCGCGCGTCGATGACTGCGTCGCTCAACACCGCGCTCGCGGCTGCCGGTCAGTACAGCAAGAACCGTGATGCCGGGCAGGACGACATGTTTTCGGCGGGGAGCAGCCCGGTCGAAGAGCCGCGCTTCACGGAGATTGCCCCGTGGACAGAGGAGCAGCGCCTTCAGGGGGAAAAGGAGACGCTCGGTCTTTATCTCACCGGACACCCCATTAGGCGCTATGAGGAGGAGCTTCGCCACATCACCGACAGCTGTCTGGCGGATCTGAAGCCGATCGAGGACCGCACGGTAGTCGTGGCGGGGCTCGTCGTAGGGATGCGCACGATGAATACCCGCCGCGGCGACCGCATGGCATTCGTTACGCTGGACGACCGCACCGGGCAGCTGGAGCTCGCCGTGTTCTCGGAGATGTACGAGCGTCACCGCGAGCTGCTCGGCAAGGATAACCTTCTGATCGTCGAGGGGCCGGTGAGCGTCGATGAGTACTCCGGTGGTTTCCGGATGAGCGCGGAGAAGATCTACGACATCGACCAGGCGCGTGCGGCCATGGCGAGCGGGCTGGAGATCGACGTGGATGCGCAGCTTGCCGGAAACGGCTTTACGCGCGATCTGCAGGAAATTCTCAAACCCGCAACGCCAGGCAGGTGCCCGGTACTGCTGCGATACCGGCGGGACGACGCCGAGGCACAGATTGTTCTCGGGCAGGAGTGGCGGATCACTCCGAGCGGTGCGGTGCTGGAACGCCTGTGGCAGCTTGCAGGGCAGGAGCATGTCCGTTTAATCTACGCCGGGGCGTCCCACCCAGGTTGAGGCATGAATCCCAATTTTCTTGATTTTGAGCAGTCGATTGCCGATCTTGAGGCGAAGATCGAAGCATTGCGGTTCGCCGACAAGAACAGCGAGCTGAATATCAACGAGGAGATAAACCGCTTGCGGCTCAAGAGCCGCAAGCTCACCGAATCCATATTCACCTCCCTGACGCCGTGGCAGGTTTCACAGCTGGCACGCCACCCGCAGCGACCCTATACCCTGGACTACATCGGGCGCATCTTCACGGATTTCAACGAGATGCACGGGGATCGCGCATTTGCCGATGATCCGGCGATAGTGGCAGGCATTGCACGCCTTGAGGATCACGTGGTAGCGGTAATAGGGCACCAGAAGGGCCGGGATACGCGCGAAAAAGTGCGGCGCAATTTCGGCATGCCACGGCCGGAAGGCTATCGCAAGGCGATGCGCATCATGAAGACGGCAGAGCGTTTCCGGATGCCGGTCATCACGTTTATTGATACCCCCGGAGCCTATCCCGGCGTGGGTGCCGAGGAGCGGGGTCAGAGCGAGGCCATCGCGCGCAATCTGTATCTGATGGCCTCTCTGGCGACGCCGATCATCGCCACGGTGATCGGTGAGGGCGGTTCGGGCGGAGCGCTCGCGATCGGAGTAGGCGACAGGGTGATGATGCTGCAGTATGCGACTTACTCCGTGATATCTCCGGAGGGCTGTGCCTCCATCCTTTGGAAGAGTGCAGACAAGGCGGCTCTGGCGGCGGAAGCGATGGGCATCACTGCAGACAGCCTGATGAAGCTCGGGCTCATCGACGAGGTGGTGCCGGAACCGCTTGGGGGCGCCCACCGGGACGTTGATGCCATGGCCGCTTCGCTCAGGCAGGTTCTGCTTGCCGCCCTGGCGGATGTCGCCGAAGTCCCTGCGGATCAGCTGCTGGCGGCGCGGTATGCACGCCTCATGCAGTACGGCAAGTTTGACGAGGTCTGAGAGCCGTTTTTCGGCAACTTCCCTGGGACAGGTACTGTTCGGGGATCTGGGACTCGCAGCCGATACGTCCTTTAAGATCGCATACAGCGGCGGTCTTGATTCCCATTGTCTGTTGCATGCGCTAGCGGCGCTGCGCGTAGCCGCACCGCTGCGCTTGGAGGCGGTGCACGTCGATCACGGACTGCAGCCGGCGTCCGCGGAATGGTCAAGCCACTGCCTGCAGGTGTGTGCTCGGCTGGATGTTCCCTGCCGGGTGGAGCGGCTCGAAGTGCGTCCGGTGCGCGGCGAGGGGCTAGAGGCAGCCGCGCGCGAAGCGCGTTACGCTGCGCTGGGGCGACACGTTCGGAGCGGAGAGGTTCTGGTGACCGGACACCAGCAGGATGACCAGGCGGAGACCGTGCTACTGCAGCTGTTGCGGGGAACGGGGGTGCGCGGTCTCGCTGGCATGCCGCCACTCGCACCGTTCGGACACGGACGCATTGCACGGCCGATGCTGGGGTTCAGCCGCGCGTCACTGCGCGGTTACGCGCTTGCCCAGGGCCTGAGCTGGATCGAAGACTTCAGCAACCAGGATATGAGTTACAGCCGTAACCGGTTGCGTCAGCAATTGATTCCGCAGCTGGAGGTGTACTGGCCGCGTGTCCAGGCGGTTCTTGCGCGCAGCGCACGCCATGCTGCAGAAACCGCAGAACTGCTCGATGAGGTCGGGAAGCAGGATCTGGCGCATTGCCTGTCGCCTTGCGGCGACCGTCCCGGGTGCGGCCGGTGGCCAGGCCCGCCGCTATCCGTTGCGGCGCTTTCAGCCCTGTCGCCTGCACGGCGCCGCAATGTGCTGCGATACTGGCTGAGGGTTCGGGGGTTTCTTGCGCCCAGCGCCGCGCACCTGGGGGAGATCGAGGCCCAGCTTGCGTATCTGCCGAAGTCGCACCAGGCACGCATTGCCTGGCCGCAGGCCGAGGTCCGGCGCTACCGCGACGAACTGCACGTCATGGCGCCGTTGACACCCGTAGCACGGGATATGGCGCTCGACTGGGACCTTGCCGGTCCGCTGGTTATTCCGGGAACCGGTCATCGTCTGCGCCCGCTGGAGACCGTCGGCCGCGGTCTGGCGCGTGCGCGCCTCGGGCACGGAGCGGTCCGGGTACGCCTGCGCAGGGGCGGAGAATCCTGCCGGCTGCCGGGGAAGGATCACCACCAGAAGCTGAAGAAGCTGCTGCAGGCCTGCGGGCTCGAGCCGTGGTTGCGGGAGCGGGTGCCTTTGGTCTATGTGGGCGAGGAGCTGGCAGCCGTGGCCGATCTCTGGGTGTGCGAGCCGTATGCGGCCCGCGCGCAGGAGCCGGGTATAGACCTTGTCTGGGAGCTTTGTTAGCGCGCTGCGAGCGGCGCATGCTGCCGGTTCGCGTGAATGCGCATTTTCATTGTGTGCCAACCCGTCATCTGGTAACCTGCGATTCCGTTCGGGCTCCTCCGGTGCGACACCGGAAACCCTTTAAGGAAGCCCCCGAAAAACGGATTCCATGACCAAATTCATCTTCGTCACCGGCGGAGTCGTGTCCTCGCTTGGCAAGGGCATCGCCTCGGCCTCCCTGGCCGCCATTCTGGAAGCGCGTGGCATCAAGGTCACCCTGCTGAAGCTGGATCCATACATCAATGTCGATCCCGGCACCATGAGCCCGTATCAGCATGGCGAGGTGTTCGTCACCCAGGACGGCGCCGAGACGGATCTCGATCTCGGTCACTACGAACGGTTTGTGCGCACCACCATGGGGCGTAACAACAATTTCACCACCGGCCGCATCTACGAGAATGTGATACGCAAGGAGCGCCGGGGCGACTACCTGGGTGCAACCGTTCAGGTCATTCCGCATATCACCGATGAAATCAAGCGCTGCATTGTGCAGGGCGCGGATGCCGCAGACGTTGCCATGGTCGAGATCGGCGGCACGGTGGGTGACATCGAATCGCTGCCGTTTCTCGAAGCGATCAGGCAGATGGGGGTCGAGCTCGGCCAGAACAACGTGGTGTACATGCACCTGACGCTGGTGCCGTATATCGTGGCGGCCGGTGAAATCAAGACCAAGCCGACCCAGCATTCGGTCAAAGAACTGCGCTCCATCGGCATCCAGCCCGATGTGCTGCTGTGCCGTGCCGACCGGCGACTGCCCGACGACGAGCGGCGTAAGATCGCCCTCTTTACGAACGTTCCCGTGAAGGCAGTGATCTCCGCGGTGGACGTGGGGAACATTTACAAGATACCTCTGCTGCTTCATGAACAGGGGCTCGACGACATCGTTGTCGAAAAGCTTCGGCTCAAAGCGCGTGCGGCTGATCTTGGCGAATGGCGCCAGGTCGTAGAGGCGATGGAACACCCGAGCGGCGAGGTCGAGATCGCGATCGTGGGCAAGTACGTTCATCTGACCGAGTCTTACAAATCGCTGTCGGAGGCTTTGTCGCATGCCGGATTGCATACCCGGACACGCGTGAAGATCCGGTATGTCGACTCCGAGGAGATCGAGCGAGGCGGCGTGGGGGCATTGCAGGATGTCGACGCAGTGCTGGTTCCCGGAGGGTTCGGTGAGCGCGGCATTGAAGGGAAGATCATGGCTGTTAGCCATGCGCGCACACACGGCATTCCGTACCTCGGCATCTGTCTGGGGATGCAGGTTGCAGTGATCGAATTCGCGCGGCACATGGCCGGTCTCGAGCGGGCGCACAGCACGGAGTTCGATCGCGGGACACCCGATCCGGTGATCGCGCTCATTACCGAATGGAAGCGCGCGGACGGAGCCGTCGAGACGCGCAGCGGGGCGAGCGAGCTTGGCGGCACGATGCGGCTGGGAGGCCAGGAATGCCATCTGGTTGCAGGTACCCGGGCACGCACCCTTTATGGCAAGGACGTCATCGTGGAGCGGCACCGCCACCGCTATGAGTTCAACAACCGCTATCGCGAGATTCTGGAGCGGCACGGGCTCGTGCTTTCCGGGTTTTCCGCCGACGGCAGTCTGGTCGAGGTGATCGAGCTGGCTGACCATCCCTGGTTCATCGGCGTGCAATTCCATCCGGAATTCACCTCCACGCCGCGCGATGGTCACCCGCTGTTCAGCGGATACGTGCTTGCCGCCCGCGAGCATCGTGCCGCTCAGGTGCAGCAACAGGTGGCAACACTATGAAGTTGTGCGGATTTGAGGTGGGACTGGACCGGCCGCTGTTTCTCATAGCCGGACCCTGCGTGATCGAATCGCGCGACCTGGCGCATGAGACTGCCGGTCGGCTGAAGGAAATCACCGGACGCCTGGGAATCCCGTTCATCTACAAGTCGTCGTACGACAAGGCCAACAGAAGCTCGGAAAAATCGTTTCGCGGTCTCGGTATGGACAGCGGCCTCAGGATTCTCGAGAGCGTGCGCGAGGAGATCGGGGTTCCGGTCATCACCGACGTGCACGAAGCGGCGGAAATAGATGCCGTGGCCTCGGTGGTGGATGTACTGCAGACGCCGGCGTTCCTGTGCCGTCAGACTGATTTCATTCAGGCGGTGGCCGCAAGCGGAAAGCCGGTCAACATCAAGAAAGGTCAGTTTCTTGCGCCCTGGGACATGAAGAACGTCGTGGACAAGGCCAACGCCGCAGGCGGGACGGGGCGCATCATGGTGTGCGAACGCGGCGTTTCGTTCGGTTACAACAACCTGGTATCGGACATGCGTTCCCTGGCGGTCATGCGCGAAACCGGCTGTCCCGTGGTATTCGATGCGACGCACTCGGTGCAGCTGCCGGGCGGCCAGGGCACGCGCTCGGGCGGCCAGCGCGAACACGTACCGGTGCTTGCGCGCGCTGCTGTCGCCGCCGGGATCGCGGGCCTGTTCATGGAGACGCATCCCGATCCGGCCAGAGCGTTGAGCGACGGTCCCAACGCATGGCCGCTGGGATACATGGAGATGCTGCTTGTCACGCTGATGGAACTGGATGCGAGCGTCAAGCGCTCCGGCCTGGCCGAAGCGCTTTTGCCGTCCGGCTGAACGCTGCCGGCGACCTCGAAGAGGCAGGGATAGAAAAAAATCATAACTTGTCTGAAGAAAAGATGACCACTATCACAGAAATACATGCGCGCGAGATTCTTGATTCCCGCGGTAATCCGACGGCGGAGGCTGACGTCGTACTGGCTTCCGGGGCGCGCGGCCGCGCGGCGGTTCCTTCCGGCGCCTCGACGGGCGAACGCGAGGCGGTGGAGTTGCGCGACGGAGACGCGAAACGCTACGGCGGCAAAGGAGTGCGCAAGGCGGTGAAGCATGTGAATGAGGATATCCGCCGGATTCTGCGCGGCAAGGATGCGCGCGACCAGGCGGCGGTCGACCGCGCGATGATCGATCTGGACGGCACTCCGAACAAGGGCCGGCTCGGTGCCAATGCCATACTTGCGGTGTCGCTCGCCTGCGCGCGCGCAGCAGCGGCGGACTCAGGGCTGCCGCTGTATCGCTACCTGGGCGGCGGCGGGCGCATGGTGATGCCTGTGCCGCAGATGAATGTCATCAACGGGGGTGTGCACGCCGACAACAACGTCGACATGCAGGAGTTCATGATCCTGCCGGTCGGGGCGAATAGCTTTGCCGAGGCGCTGCGCTATGGGGCGGAGGTCTTTCACGCGCTCCGCAGGGTCCTGCAGGGCATGGGTCTTGGCACGGCGGTAGGCGACGAGGGCGGATTCGCTCCGAACCTCGCCTCGAACGAGGCGGCAATCCAGGTCATTCTGCAGGGGATCGAGGCAGCCGGCTACCGTCCGGGGATCGATCTGTTTCTGGGTATCGATGCGGCGAGTTCGGAGTTCAGTAAAGACGGTAAATATGTGCTCGCGTCGGAAAACGTCGAACTCAGTGCACCGCAGTTTGTCGACAAGCTTTCCGGATGGGTGAACAAATATCCCATAATCACCATCGAGGATGGCATGGGCGAGAACGACTGGCCGGGATGGTCGCTGCTTACCAAAGCCCTGGGCGAAAAGGTGCAGCTGGTGGGTGACGATGTGTTCGTCACCAACACGGCCATTCTGGAGCGGGGCATTGCCCAGGGGATTGCCAACTCTGTGTTGATCAAGGTGAACCAGATCGGAACCCTGACCGAAACGCTGGCGGCCATCGAGATGGCCCGCAATGCAGGATACACCGCGGTGATGTCGCACCGCTCCGGAGAGACCGAAGATACATTCATCGCCGACCTTGCTGTCGCGACCGGCATCGGCCAGATCAAGACCGGCTCGATGTCGCGTTCCGATCGGATCGCCAAGTACAACCAGCTGCTGAGGATCGAAGAGGAGCTCGGAAGCGAGGCACTGTATCCGGGTCGGGCGGCATTCCCGAAACTAGGATCCGCTGTTCCCGTGTCGGGATGAATGTGCGGCAATCGTGCAGCGACTGCCTATACTGCAAACCGGGATCTCGGGTATCCGGCATTGTCAGGGTCGTTCGTGTGACGGCAAAATGGCGGAAGGAGGTGAAAGGTGGAGCATGTGGCTGACCAGGGGCATCGCAACCGGTTCCGGATTCCGTTTGCCCGTCGTGCGTTGTGGCGGGAAGTGCGCCTGCCCCGGTTTCGGTCCGGTCAGGATGCCGTGAAAATCGCTGCCTTCTTGCTGGCAGGATTGCTTCTGCTGCTCCAGTACACGCTGTGGTTCGGCAACGGAGGCGTAATCAGCTTGTGGCGCCTGCAGCACCAGATCGCAGCACAACAGGCGCAGAACGTACAGATGACGGAACGCAACCAGGCACTTGCAGCAAAGGTGCTCGATCTGAGGCAGGGGCTGGCATCGGTGCAAGACCTGGCGCGATCCCAGCTCGGCATGGTGAAGAAGGGCGAGACTTTCTATCAGGTCATTCAGCAGCCCGGTCAGGACAGGCGGCCTGTGCAGCACTGATACCGTAAGGCGGGATAGCGGGTCCGCGCGGCCGGTTACCCCATTACGTACCTGTGCCTGCGGGTTCGGAGACCGGTTCGATCGAATAGGGCATCTCGAGCCGCTGCAGCGCCGGTCCGGAAGGACTGTCCAGGTGGAGTTCCCCGTTCCTGATGCTGCTGATCTGGACCACCGCGAGCAGTTCAAAGCTGTCATCGGGTCCTGGCTGTGCGTCGACGACCGTGCCGGCCGACTGGCCCACGAAGTCCGGCGCGTAGACTGGCGCTCCCGGTTCGGGCCGCTTTCTTGTTTCGACCCGTGCCCGGATCATGCGTTGCTTGAGGCGACCGAGATAGTGCATGCGCGCCACGATCTCCTGACCCGGGTAGCAGCCTTTCTTGAAATTGATTCCGCCGACAAGGTCGAGGTTCGCCATCTGCGGGACGAACTGTTCGACCGTTCCTGGCAACACCACGGGGATTCCGGCGGCGATGTCGAGCCAGGACCACGCCGCGGCACCGACCGGCGCAAGCCGCGCCCGCAGCCGCGTCCAGACACGCTCCATTGCTTCGCCGGGCCCGATGATCTCGAACCGCGGAGCGGGTCTCGAAATCTGTAAAACCGTAAGGCCGCCGTCCGTGACGCAGTTGTCATTGTGACCCGGAAGTCTGAGTCCGGCCTCGGCCAGAATAGCGGGAGTGTTCGGCCCTGATACGCCCACGCGTACCCACTCGGTATCGGCGTCAGCGAGGGTGACCTTGGCGCGCAGCACGAACATTTTCATGCGCTTGAGCGTTGTTTCCATCAGGCTTGCGGGCAACTGCAGGAAATAGACACCGTCGCGCAGCAAGACCCGGAATACGGCAAACATGCGGCCCTGCGGACTGCAATACGCGGCAATCTCGCTGTGCGTGGCGGTGACTAGGCGGATGTCGTTGCTGAGCTGGCCCTGGAGAAAGCTGCCGGCAGCTTCCCCGTCGGCGGTGATCAGTGACAAATGCGACAGGTCCGCCATGATGTCGCTGCCAGCAGCACGGCGGAGTTCAGACTGTGGGTCTCCGAAGTGGACCACTTCGCCGTCGGCTAACGCTGCGCCCGCGCCTCGCAGAAAATCCTGCCATTCGTGACTTGACCGCATCATTCCGTCCCATCCTTTGCCAGGTACGCATCCGGCGGGCGGTTCCGGTTGGAGCGCGCCCGGAGACGGCTGCTGTATGTCGGGCAGATATTGTACTGCAGGCCGGCGCAGAAGTTGAATCGTGCCCAGCTCGGGCGCAGTCCGCTTCGGGGCGAGACCAGCGCAGAGAGGGGCCCTTTCGATGCAATCTGTCCCGGGACGGAGTCCTGGCTGCGATTCAGATACCCCGCGCTGGACCGATCCT
>JAKASJ010000006.1 GCA_021819085.1 Pseudomonadota bacterium
CGCCGAGGAGGCCATGAAAAGCCGCCAGTCCGGCATCGAATACGCCCGGGCCCAGGCCGATCTCGCCCAGGCGGTGGCGCAGCTGCGCACGGTGAGGAAGCTGCGGGACAAGCTGCCCAGATAACGGTCCTTGTCGGGAATGGCTGGATTTCAGGCGCAATCGACTCTTGGCCACGCAGGAAAGGTGCACTATGCAGCATGATAAAGTGGTCCAAAACAAGGTGGTTGCGCTGACCTACGTGCTGCGCAACGGCCGTGGAGACATTTTCGAATACAACGACCTGCCGGTCGAATACCTGCACGGGTCGGGAAGCGAATTGTTTGCCAAGATCGAGCGCTCGCTGGAGGGGCATCGCGTCGGTGAGCTGGTCCACGTCGAACTGACCCCGGAAGAGGGTTTTGGTCTTCATGAGCCGGGTCTAACCTTTACGGACGATGTGGAAAACGTTCCGGCGGAATACCGCCGTGTCGGCGCCCAGCTGGAAGCCCAGAACGCCAAGGGTGAAGTCATGACCTTCGTTGTGACCAGCATTGAAAACGGCAAGCTGACCGTTGACGCGAACCATCCATTAGCCGGCCAGACCGTGCGCTTCGAGGTCACGATCCACGGCGTACGTGACGCTACTCCCGATGAGCTGCGCAACGGCCGCCCGGCCGGCGGTCCGCCGCTGGCCATCCAGTGAGGCGCTATCCCTCGGATGGTGTGTTCTTGCCACCAGCGTATACAATGCCTGCGAGCTTCACCTGACAAAGCCGGTTCATTGTTCCGAAAGCATCCGCTCTGCGTCCGCGCAGCCCAGGTGCCTGTAATGGTCCGGCGATTATTTCTTAGTTACTGGTTTGCGATACGCGAAGAACTGCCATGAGCCCATCCCTTCCAGCTGCAGTCGAAGTGGTTATTCTGGCCGCCGGCAAGGGCACGCGCATGCATTCCGACATCCCCAAAGTGCTGCACCCACTCGCCGGTACTCCTCTGGTGCAGCATGTTATCTTGACCGCGCAGGAGCTTGAACCGCACGGTGTGCGGGTTGTGTACGGTCATGGCGGGGAGCTCCTCCCTGCCACACTGTGCGCATCCCGTGTCGACTGGGTAGCGCAGCCGGAGCAGAAAGGTACCGGACACGCCGTGCAGCAAGCGATGCCGGCAATCGCACCGGATTCGCTGGTGTTGGTGCTTTACGGCGACGTGCCGCTGATTCGCGCCGAAACGCTTCGTCCCTTGTTGAAAGCGGCGGCCGGGGGCGCCCTTGCGCTTCTGACGGTCGAGCTCGACGACCCACGTGGCTACGGCCGCATCCTGCGCGACCACAGCGGAGCGGTGACCGGCGTCGTGGAACAGAAGGACGCCACAAGCGAACAGCTCGGCATTCGCGAAATCAACACTGGCATCCTGGCCGTAGGCGCACTTCACCTGAAGCGCTGGCTCGCGGGGCTTAAGGCAGATAACGCCCAGGGCGAGTACTATCTGACGGACATCGTCGCCATGGCAGCGAGCGAGGGCGTTACAATTGTTGCTGAACAGCCACGCGCGGTGTGGGAGGTGATGGGGGTCAACAGCAAGGGACAGCTGGCGGAGCTCGAGCGCATCGCGCAGCGCAATCGTGCCTCCGATCTGCTGGAGCGCGGCGTCACGCTCATGGACCCCGGGCGTTTCGACCTGCGCGGCACGCTGACCGTCGGGCGCGACGTCATCATCGATGTGAACGTCATTGTCGAGGGCCACGTCACCCTGGGCGACCGGGTTCGCATCGGCGCCAACAACGTGCTGCACAACTGTACCATCGGTGCCGACACAATTGTGCATCCTAACTGCGTCATCGAGGATAGCACCATAGGCGATGACGCTCGAGTCGGACCGTTTGCACGCATTCGTCCCGGCTCGCGCATTGCAGGCCAAGCGCACATCGGCAATTTCGTGGAAATCAAGAAGTCCGAGGTGGGTGAAGGCAGCAAGGTCAACCATCTCAGCTACATCGGGGACAGCAGCGTAGGCAGGCACGTAAACATCGGTGCAGGCACGATCACGGCCAACTACGACGGTGCCAACAAGCACCATACGGTAATCGGGGACAACGCATCAATCGGCTCCGACTGCACACTTGTAGCACCGGTCAGTGTTGGCGCGGGCGCCACCGTGGGCGCCAATACGACAATTACCGAGGACGTGCCGCCCGGGGTGCTGGCAGTTGGACGCGTCCGGCAAAAAATCATTGAGGGCTGGAAACGGCCGGCGAAAAAGCCATAATTTAAATACTGATGTCTCGTCGTCAGTCCGGTTTGAAGCAGAACTGATCAAAATCCCCGATCACGCGCAGGCTTTTCGGACCCGAATATCACGGCGAGACAGGAGGAGCGTTCATGTGCGGCATCGTCGGTGCGCTCGCGCGCCGGGATATTGTCCCGATCCTGATTGACGGGCTCAAGCGACTTGAATACCGGGGCTATGATTCTTCAGGCATCGCCATTCTGAGCGGTGGGCTGAAACGTGTCCGGCGGGTGGGGCGCGTCACTGAAATGGAAGCGGAAGCCCTTTCGCAGAACCTGAGTGGCATGGCCGGAATCGGCCATACGCGCTGGGCGACACACGGCGGTGTCACCGAATTCAATGCCCATCCCATCATTTCGCGCGACGAGCTTGCCGTGGTACACAACGGCATCATCGAGAACCACGAGGCGATGCGGACGCGTCTCAAGGCGCTGGGCTACCAGTTCGAATCACAGACTGATACCGAAGTCATCGCGCATCTCGTTCATCATTACTACTTGACGATGCCGGACCTCTTCAGTGCGATGCGCGCGGCTGTTGCGGAATTGCGCGGCGCGTATGCGATCGGTGTGATCGCGCTGAATTCTCCCGACACCGTATGTTGCGCACGCATGGGTTGCCCGCTCCTAATCGGTCTCGGTGATGGCGAAAACTTCTTTGCCTCGGATGTCTCAGCGCTGATTTCGGTGACGCGCCGGATCATCTATCTCGAAGAAGGCGATGCCGCCGCTGTCACGCGTGATCGTGTGACTGTTGTGGACAGCCAGGGCCATGAAGTGCAGCGCACAGTGCGCCTGTCGGAAGTCTCGGCCGATGCGGTCGATCTGGGCCCGTACAGCCATTACATGCAAAAGGAAATCCACGAGCAGCCGCGCGCTCTTTCCGACACGCTTGAAGCCGTGATCAATGAAGGCGTTCACCCCGGCCTTCTGGGCGAGGACGCGGGGTCGGTACTGTCTTCGGTCGACAGTGTGCTGATCCTTGCGGCAGGTACCAGCTATTATGCCGGCCTTGTCGCACGCCAGTGGCTCGAATCGATCGCACGCATACCCACTAACGCCGAGCTTGGCCATGAATACCGGTACCGCAGCTCTATCGCCAACCCGAGGCAGCTTGTGGTAACAATCTCCCAGTCGGGCGAGACGCTGGACACCATGGAGGCACTCAAGCGTGCCAAGGAGCTGGGTCACGAGCAGACGCTTTCCATATGCAACGTGACGGAAAGCGCCATCCCGCGCGCCTCAAAGCTTGTCTTCTACACACGTGCCGGCGCCGAGATCGGTGTCGCTTCCACCAAGGCCTTCACTACCCAGCTGGCGGCGCTGTTTATCGTGACGTTGTTGCTGGCCAAGCTGCGCGGACACCTGACCGCGGCCCAGGAGCACCAGTATCTGGAGGCATTGCGTCACCTTCCGGGCAGCGTACAGCATGCGCTCAACCTGGAACCGCAGATCAAGGTCTGGGCCGAACGGTTTGCGCCCAAAGAACATGCGCTGTTCCTGGGGCGCGGACTGCACTATCCCATCGCGCTCGAGGGTGCACTCAAGCTAAAGGAAATTTCTTACATCCACGCCGAGGCCTATCCGGCCGGAGAACTCAAACATGGTCCGCTCGCCCTGGTTGACCGCAACATGCCGGTCGTGGTGATCGCGCCCAACGACAGTCTTCTGGAAAAGGTCAAATCCAACATGCAGGAAGTGCGCGCGCGCGGTGGTGAGCTCTATGTGTTCGCCGATCTCGACAGCCATTTCGGCGAGGACGAAGGTGTTCATGTCATTCGTACTCCGCGCCATATGGGCGTGCTTTCGCCAATCGTCCACACGGTGCCAGTCCAGCTTCTGGCCTATCATGCTGCGCTGTATAAAGGCACGGATGTGGACAAGCCCAGAAATCTAGCGAAAAGCGTCACGGTTGAGTAGAAGTGAAACCGCGGCTGCAGGTGTTGTTGGAAAAAATAAAGCCGTATCCTAGAAATATCGCCATAGCCGCGCTCCGAACGGCAACGGTGCCGCACCTAAACCTGGCGGTGGACTGCCTGGCCTTCGAGGGCGGAAAAAGCCGCTTGCGCCGTGGCGTTCACAGAATTGGGTGCGTGTCTCGTTGCTGCGCGAAAACGCCCGTATCAGCGTGCGCCATTCGCTCTCGCTGCGCCGGGCAGACGCTGTGGTGTCGCGCCCGCATCGCACGATTGAGCTTTTTTACCGGGGCAAACGCGTGGCAAGCCATCCGCGGAGCTTCCAGAAATACGTCGCGATGTCGATAGATGATGGGCCCGGCGTAGCTGTACGTGCCCAGACCGGTGTGGAAGTCGATGATCGCAATGCGCGCGGCGCTGCCGAACCGCGATCGCAAAGCTTCGGTAAGCACCCGGCATGACCAGTCCGGCGCATCTCCGTCATAGCAAAGGCCGTCGGCATGGCACCACTGCGGGAAGCACTCCAATTGCGCATCTTGCGATCGCGCCTCATCGATGAACTTTACCCGCGTCTGAGTGTAGTCCGCGCTGAAACTTTCCATGATGAGCTCCAATCGTTCTCATTCCCTTCTACGGGGCAATGGCTGACAGTCGCCGGACCCGAGGTGCAGGCGGACAAAGGCCTCCGCAGCGTCACGGGCGCGGTGCGCCATGGTTTGGGGAGTCGGTCTGACCGCGACTCCAAGCAGCAGGTCGATCATCAGCCGGCCCCACAGAAGGCCCCAGAACTGCTCGACCAGTTCATCGGGTCGACCGTGCACCAGTCCAGCGTCGCGCGCCCGCTTCATGAATGACTGCAGTGCGGAGCGGCTGGCCTTGCGTCCAGCCGAATCGAGGATCCGGGCGACCTCGGGCGCGCGCACCGCCTCCGCGATCGCGAGCCGAAAGACAGCGATCACCGCGGGATCGCTGATCTCGCGCAGCAGTCGCGTACCCAGTGCAGCGAGTGTCCCGACAAGGGCGTCCCGGTTGTCTGGCACCGCAAGCTCGGTGGGCGTTTCGAAGCGTTTGGCGCGCGCGGCGACGCATGCGGCCAGCAGTTCGGCCTTGTTGCCTACTAGTGCATAGAGGTCTCTCTTGGAGACTTGCGCGCGAGTCGCGATTTCGAGGGTGCTCACGCCCGAGTAACCCGACTCGCTGAACGCCGCGAATGCGGCTTCGACGATGCGCTGGCGCGCCGGAGCGTCGTCGGTTCGCTGCTGGCTTTGCTTCGGGTCGACTTGCAATTTCACGGATCCTCCGCCAATCAAAGTCCGGGGCACGCGTTCACGCGGCTTCGAACACCGCCATCAGCACGCCCACCCGATCGTACAGCAGGCTGCGTGCCAGGTTGGCCGCGAGAACCGGGAAATCCGTCCCCATGATCAAGCCGAGTCCGGGCGACGTGGACATGCCCGGGGCCTGAAGCTGTTCGCCCAGGCCTTGGCCGCAGGCGTGTCGTCCCGCCACTCCAGCACGCGCAGGCTGGCGGCCTCGATCGCGTCGCGCGTGGCCTGGAAGCCGAGCAGGAAGCTGGCCTCCGGGAGGCGCGCCCACGGCAGGGGGTGATGTGGTTCGCCTTCGCTGGTGACCACGTCGAATGTCGTTCATGGTTGCCTCCAGGACGTACCACACGGTTGGGAGCGAGATCGGGCCGGCTCAGTGTACCGGGGTGCGCAGCAGCAGCCAGAAGATGAGCCCATGCGTGATCAGCAGTGCCGGCACGAGCACTGTGGGGATATAGAACGCCGCGCCCAGCGCGCCGGGTCCGGATTCAGCCAGACGCCTGGGGCCGTTGATCATCGCGAACAGCAGGTCGACCGTCCCCCAGACGTTGAACACCCAGACGAGCAGGAGCGCTCCAGGCATATGCACATGAAGCGCGAGGATCGCGAAGACAGCGAGCAGCGCGGCGACGAAGTCGCCATACGCCGCCGGGAGAGCGAATTTCGCGGGCAGCGACGGCGACACTACCCCCGGCACGAGGAACGAAAGCCCGGCGAATCGGTATGCGTGCGCGAGCATCAGCGCGGTCAGCGCGCTCGTTGCCGTCATGGATTGAAGCGTGGGCCACAGGCACAGGGCGGCTATAAGGCCGGATGCGGCAAAGCTCATTAACACGCTCAGCCCGAACACGATGCGCAGGTTCATCGCAGCCTTCAGGTGCACGGCCGGATCGGCCGATGTGTGCAGGTACCAATCGGTACCATTGATGGGTGAACGGTACCATACAGTACCACCGGATGCAAGTATGAGCCTCTTCCAATGGGACAGGAGGGTGAAACGGGGTTTTGAGTCGATCATACGGAGATGATGATCGACATGAATATCCATTCCCTGCGTACGTTGGAGCAGATCAGGGAGTTTTTGGCGGGCACCCCCGAACGAGACCCCTTTGCCGGCTCCCTCCGGAAGCGGCGGGGCACGTAACCCTGCACACCGGCGGCACAGGAAGACGGAGGCTGTCCCACAAACGGGCCTCGCGTCTACCCGAACCGCCCGTGCGACCCCCGCTGGCCGGCGCTTCCGCGCATCGGGCGCCCGGAACTCGACAAGCCATGGCCTGTCTTTTGCATGCCTACATCAGGCAAACGCAGTCGGCGTCACAAGTCACCAAATCCGCAGGAGGTCTTCACTCCATGGATAAGGCCGCGATCTCCGAACCGCTTCAGCCAGAGCGATTGCTCGTGGTTGAGGACTCGGACGCTGTCCGGGAGGTTCTGGCGATCAAGCTGCGCCGCGAAGGGTATAACGTCGCGGAGGCCGCTAACGGCAGGAACGCGCTGGAGCAAGCGCTGTCAGGCAATACCGATCTGGTGCTGCTGGACATGCAGCTGCCCGATATGGGCGGGCTGCAGGTGCTGCGGCAACTGCGCCGGTCGCGTTCCATGCTCGACATGCCGGTGATCGTGATCTCCGGCCTCGATCGCCCCGACGACGTGGTGACCGCCCTTCAAAGCGGCGCCAACGACTATGTCACCAAACCGTTCGACCTGACTGTCGCACTGGCGCGGATCCGGACACAGCTTTCTGCTCGGCAGCTCAAACAGGCCAACGATCGCTTTCTGCGCGTCGCGAGTCACGACCTGAAAAAGCCGTTGCTGCTGATGCTCGATGTGGCGCGCCAGTTCAGGGAGGACCAGAAGCCTGGCGCGCCGCTTTCGGCGGAGGCCTGCTCGTCCCTGGATTACCTGATTGAGTCCGGACAGTACATGCAGCGCATAGTTGATGACCTGCTCGGCCTGAGCGCACTGCAACAGGGACGGATGCGGTTGGCCACGCTGCCTACGGACCTCGGCGCCATCGTGCGCCAGGCAATTGCCCGCAACTCGGTCTATGCACAGCGAAAGGGCATCACGCTGGACATGCGTTGCGAAAAGAACCTTCCGAACGTCATGGCCGACGATTTCCGGATTATGCAGGTGCTGGAGAACCTGATCGGCAATGCACTCAAGTTCGGCCCGCCGGGGAGCCACACGCACATCGCGGTGCGCGTCGATGCTGATTGCGTGCTGTGCGAGGTTGCCGACACCGGACCCGGAATCCCGCAACAGGACATGGACAAACTGTTCGCAGAGTTCAGTTCCCTGAGCAATCGGCCCACTGGCAATGAAAAGAGCACCGGACTGGGTCTGTCGATATGTCGCGAACTGATCCACCTCCATGGCGGAAAGATCGGGGCACGCAATAACTCTGGCCAGGGTGCTACCTTCTGGTTCCGTCTGCCGTTGGAGAAGCATCAGCATTAGTGAGCACCGCGTCGATATAGATAGATGTTCTTGCGCGCTCGCTGCCAGACAACACGGGCCACCTTTTTTGTCTTGTTCTTTACATCTGGCAGCATGTCGGCGTCTGTATCGGCTCAGTGATCTGAAAAAGCCGGTACCGAAGAAACCAGCGGAGATTGCAATAGGAACGCCAGCCCGCGATGTTCCCCGGCTACAGATATTCGATGTGCCACAGACAGGTTCTCTTCCAGAAGTTAAGACTGGCGTATCTGGCGCGAACAGCGGCTGCGCCGCATCCGGAAAAACCTGGTGTCCAATCGGCCATGGAATCTTCGTGGCCATGCGTAGCAGAGGCCTTGGCGGGGGATATTAGAACTATCTTATCCGGACGGACCTCTTCGAATGGGAATACAGCTTTATTTTGCTTCTGCAACAGCTGTTCGATGGAAATGCGGCCGGCATTTGGATCTATATCGAACGCGATCCAGCATATAGATACCCTCGATTCGTGGACGCGCAAGCAACCTGAGTGACGTCTGTCACAGACACGGCCAGTGTCGGTTATGTAAGTTGGCAGATGACCACCCAACGAGGATGCATCCGCTATGCGTGCACACTTCGCATGTTTTGCCTTGACCATATTGCTGTGCGGCAGCGCATTCGCAGCGCAGAGCCGGTATCTGGAGCCCTATGGCACCGCAAAGAAGGACATGCACCCGTATCCCACAATCAACCGGGTATACGACGTCAATTACTACAAGCCGCAAGAGCTGAACGCGCTCTATAACTTCATTACCAACGTGAACAAGGTCGTACCAGGGAAAACCGTCGTGGTTCTGCACGGGGCTGAGATCCGGGCGTTCGCCAAGGAGAATTACTTGAAATACCAGGCCATCGTCGACGAGATGGCAGATCTCTCGAGACACGGGGTTGAGTTCCGCATGTGCAACAACGCCATGCACGCCGCCGGCTTCAGGGCAAGAGATATGGACGGATTCATTACGGTGATCCCGGCCGGTTTCGCCGAGATCATCTATCTTGAATCGAAGGGATACGCGTACATCAATCCCCTCCCCACGCCGGTCAAGGACAGCCGCTGCCTGGACAATCCCAGGGCATCGGTCTGCACGCACGGCGCCTGACCGGATTCATGGAGCCGGTGCGTGCAGACGCCGAGTTGAGCGCTCGATCTCGGCATCAGATCTGCCATCGATGCGTTACGCCCGGTGTTTCCGCGCACGGCAGCTGCAACATCCTGATTTCCATTGCCCAATCCGAGTGGTGACGGGCGCGCGCGATTCGGTGTTTCGGCACCATCTGCCTGCCGGGCGCGAGTCCCGGCGAGCAGACCGCGTTCCCTTTCACGAAGTGCCGATTTCCAATCTGCCGATCCATGCCCATCACCAGACCATGTCCATGGATGTCTCCTCGTGCGTTCGCTCGGACCTGCTCGGTCATTGATACGCGGCTTTGTGGCTTCACTACACCGCCGAAAAATCCTGCGATGCTGTCGCCAGAGCGCCACCCAAAGCGCGGCCGCGTTGCCCTGCTTCATCGCAACTCCTCGCGCTATTGAGTGCGACCTAACGGTAATATCGCAACACATATAATTTAAGACACCTTAGCCGCCGTTCCGGTCCTGCGCTCGCTGAACCCGATGTGCTCGCGCACCCGATCCTTCCTCCCCGCCTTTTTTTGCAAACCCACGCGCAATAACCATATGGTTAATGTGACATATGCGTTGTGCTGCCTGGATCAAGTAAAAAACCCTTCACGGTTCCGTAACAGTTTTTTCATATCTGCTCCCTAGAATGCCGTCACGTTTGCAGGCCCTCATTCGAGCCACGGCAACCTACACAATAAGTCATCAAAACACTTTTTGCTGAACAGCGCGGAGGAAACCATGCCTAGCCGTACCAACCGTCATGCCTTCAAACCCAGTCAGCTCGCTCTGGCGCTGATGGCACCACTGCTGGCGACGCCCATCGTCGCCGCGCTCGCCGCCGGCATTCCGACGAGCCTGGGTACGGTGCAGGCAGCAGGCCAGGAAGGCTACCCCGTGCAACAACAATCCCGGGAAAGCAAAAAGCTGAAGCAGAAGCACCAGTTTCGTTCCGGACAGTCCGTCAAGGTTGTCGACAAACATGAACTCAGGGCGGTGGGCCCGGTTGCCGGCGCCGCGCAGGCCATGTCCATGGCGCCTGGTGTAGCCGTCTCCGGCTATGGAGCAACGGGGTCAACCAAGAGCTCGATCAGCATCAACGGACTGAAGCAGGGCTGGGGAGGATTTTCCGGCGGCCAGATCGACAACGGGGCGCTTTCCGTAACCTTCGACGGCGTGCCGATGGTCAATCCCTCTAGCGGCCTGTGGGCAACTCCGCAAGTCCCGCAGCTCCAGATGCTGCAGGGAATTGGAATCACCTACGGTCCGGGCAACCCGGTGGATCGCTGGTACAACAATATTGCCGGGCAGATAGACTTCGTGCCGCTGCAGCCCACCGACAAAGCCGGGGGGACAATCGGCCTGTCCGCCGGAAGCTACAGTGCCCAAAACCTGTTTTTCTCCGCCGACACCGGCAGCCATGACGGCTGGGCGACCGTCATAGCAGGAGGTCATGGCAAATCGGACAGCTTCCGTACTGCCCCGGACGGATTCAAGAACCCCAGCAACAATTACGCGTATTTCCTCAAGACGCGCAAGACCTTTGCGACCGGAAACATGTCCATCGGCATTTACCAGGCGAAGGGCGAAGGTTACCGGCCGGTGATGATTCCGGTTTCGCCGATCGCCGGAGTGACCGAGACCGGGGCTGCCGGATCGCCGCTCTACAGTCAGCCAACTTCAGGCTTTTACAGCTCAATTCCGTCCAGCGTGTGGTTCAAGGACGACACCAACAAGACCCGCCTCATCTACAGCAAGCTCAATGTCGCCCTTGATCCCGGCCTCACTTTTCACAACCTGGTGTGGTACCGCCTGGGCGAGCGATTTCATTATCACTATAACAACTACGGCCTGACCAGCCCGGGCAATCTGTACGAATACAACAATCCACGCTCTTCGGTTTACGGCGAAAAGGCCTGGACCGACATCAAGCTTCCGTACAACCTGGTGAGCATTGGCGGATTCTTCCTGAAGAGCCAATACAACTCACGAAACTCCTTCTACAATCCGAACGCGCCGTACTTCGGCAGCCAGGCTGTCCCCAATGCGCACTATCGCAGCGACTACTGGGACCAGACCGACCTTGCGGCCTTCCTGCAGGACCGCATCAGCCTCACGCCGAATCTCGACGTCACGCCCGGCGTGCGGTTCATCACCTATGCAACCAGCTACTTCCCAGGCGGCCAGACGGACTTTCCGCAGGCCTATGCGCTGTATCCCCAAAATGACCAGGCTACTCAGCCGGCGGCCAACGTATCGCATGCCGAAGCCGAACCCTCGATCGACCTCAACTGGCGCGTGCGGCCCTGGCTGGCGCTGTTCGGCAATTACGCGACCGCGTATAAAGAGCCCCAGGTCGGCGGCGGCGGCGGACTGTTCCAGACGCTTCCTCCCATCTACAATCTTGAAAAGAGCGAGGACTACAATGTCGGTTTCAAGACACACTTCGCGAATCACGGAGCGTTGCGCAATTTCCTGCTGAGCGTCTCTTATTACCACCTGGACTTCAGCAACCAGTTCATCCCGTTGACCGATGCCAACGGCAACTACCTCGGCGATGCCAACGGAAGTTCGGTCTATAAGGGCTTCAATATCGCTCTGGCCGATGATCCTCTTTACAATCTGCACGTCTTCAGCAATCTGAATATCGAAAAGGCGACCTTCGCCAGCTACACGACCGGCGGCGTAAGCTATTCGGGGCTTCCCGTCTCGAATGTGCCCGACACTACCTTCAATCTGGGTGCGTCTTATGACTACTACGCCTCGGGAATCCTGTACGTGCCGAGCGCCTGGTACCAGTATGTCGGCCAGCAAAGCATGTTCAACAACAACCTCGGTGCTCCAAGCCAGCAGAAGGTACCATCCTATGGCACCTTCAATCTCGGCCTCGACACGACATTTTCCAATACGGGTCCCGAACTGCACGACGTGAAAGTCAGCGTGGATGTGCTGAATGTATTCAACAAGCAGTACAACTCCTTTGAATACATCACCAGCGGCGGCTTCCTGGGCCCCGCGTCACAGGGACAGGTTCTCGCTCTTCCCGGCGCGCCCAGGATGGCTTACGTAAGCGTCTCGGCGGATTTCTGATTCACATCAGATCGATCCACTGCAGCCTGGCCCGTGATCCGGCATTTTACGGTATCACGGGCCGGTTGCAGTGACGGAAAAGCAAGTGCGCGGCGGCAGGATTCCGCAACGTGGCCGAGCGGAGCGGGCCCGCGTGCTGGCACGGTGGTTCATTGACCTTTGCAGAGTGTGCATCATGACCGGTGTAAGCCTACGGTGCACCGATGTCGCATCAGCACCCGCATGCAGTGCTGGACCCGAACGCCGTCCGTTTCGCGACACGATTGCCGCGCAGATACAGGCGCCCGCATACCGGCTTCCGATCCGTGCGGGTTCGCGGCCGTGACGGCGGTGAGCAATCGAGGTGCTCTCCGCATCGGCCCGGGTAACCGGACCAACGCTGCACATGGATCGGTCCCGCGAGGGATCTCGGTACTGGCCCGGTGAGCATGGTAATGCAAGAGGTACCGCCACCGATGTCCGGGCCGGGCGATGCAGGGCGCTGGCCGCTGGCCGCAGTACTTGCGCTGCTCCTGGAAGCGGTGTTTCTTGTGTCCATTTCCTGGTGGATGCAGCGACCCTCGCCTCCAGCCCCGCTGCCGCCCACACGCATCGTGCTTGATGCCGTCAAGGCGGCGCCCAAGACCGTCGCGCCGCGCAGACCCCCGCCGCCCAAGCCAGCCCCTGTGCCAAAACCAAGGCCACAGCCGGTGGTGCACAAGATGCTCCCCAAACCGCAGCCGCGTCCGCGCAGCGCGCCGGCCCATCCCAAGTTAATGACGCCTAGCCGCGCTGCCGATGTCCAGCCGGCGTCGCCCGTCGTTCCTCCAAGCCGGGACCTGGCATCGGTCCGGGCGAGTTTCGAGGCCGAGCTGCGCAGCGCCATCCAGTCGGCGGTGCGCTACCCCGCAGCCGCGCGCCTCATGCGGCTGACCGGACGAACGCTCGTTATGTTCGAGTTTCGTGACGGAATGGTGAGCAGAATCCGCGTAGCGAGGAGCTGCGGCGTCGATTTTCTGGACCGCGCCGCAGAGCGGGCAGTCCGCAACGCACCCTATCCGTCCACGCCCGCGGAACTTGCAGGCCAACGCATGGCTTTTGAAATCTGGGTGCACTTTCGTCTGAACGACCGATGAGATCACAAACTATGATGCGACTGCTGCATTTTCCTCAGGCATTGCGTGCTTCCATGCTGGGGCTCCTCGTGGGCTGCGTCCTCCTCGCGCCAGCAAGGGCAGCCACCCTGACGGTCTATGCGGCCATGGGCTATGACCAGAGACTCGCGCAGGCCTTTACCAAAAGCACGGGAATCCGTGTCAATCTGGTGCACCTGAGCACCGGCCCGCTGCTGGCAAGGGTTCAGGCCGAAGGTAACCGTCCGCAATGGGATGTGCTGTGGTTCGACGGCAATCTGGCGATGCGCGAATTCGCCAGCCATCGACAGCTCAGCTGCGGCTGGCTGCCCAACGCGCGCTACACCGCGCAGGGACGGGCGCTGCAGCCTGCTGACCGCTGCTATTTCCCTGTGGGCGTGACCTACGCCGGGGTAATGCTGGTAAACGCCCAAAATCTGCCGAGAAGCGAGTGGCCAAAGCAATGGACGGACCTAGAAAACCCTGCATTGCGGGGCAAGGTGGGCATGAACAATCCTGCCATATCCGGGCCTACCTACCCTTTTGTCGCCGGCATGATGCAGCACTTCGGAATGCAGGGCGGAGAACGCTTTTTCGAGCGGCTTAAGGCCAACGGTCTCCGGGAATTTCCCCGCAACAGCGTAACCCTGCGCGCGCTACAGTACGGGCAGATCGATGTGGCTGTCGTGCAGAGTTCGGCGGCGCTAGGCCTTGTGCAGCGACAGTCCGGGCTGCGTGTCGTCGCGGCGGCCCCCAGCATCGAGTTGCCCTCGGATATCGCCATCGGCACGCAGGTGCGCGGCGGGAAGCTTCAATCGGCGCGCCGCTTCGTGCAGTTCGTGCTCTCGCCCGCCGGACAGAAGGTGCTCCTGGCCGGAGACCGGTCGGCCGATTCCAATTATCAGCCGTTGCTCGCCGGCGTCGAAGGCCGGCCCGTGCTCGCAAAATTGGCGGCCGTACGGCCGCTGGTGCTGAATCCGGATCAATGGGGACCGCGTGAGCCCAAGGTCGTGTCCTGGTTCGCCGCTCATGTCACTCCCTGAGTTGAGCACCGATCCCTGCCCGTACCACCCTTCGCTGGTTGTCCCGCTGGCGGCCGAAGCGCCTGGGGTGGCAGGGTCGCACGACCGCAGCGCCCTCGGTCTTGCCGGCATCGCACTGCTGGTACTGGCAGCCTGTGCCTTGTGGGGCTGGCCGCTCCTGAGCTTCCTGACCTGCGCTTTCATTCCCGGGCTGCTGCACGGCGCACTCGCTCCAAGCGTCAGGCCCTTTGCACAGGCGCTGCATGACGGAATGCTGCTGGCGCTACGCAACTCACTGATGGTGGCGTTGGCCGCTGGGTTACTGGCGCTGCCGCTCGGCTCGTGGCTGGCCTGGCTGCAGGTGCGTAGCCAGACGGCATGGCGCGGCTGGATAGAGCCGGGAGTGTGGCTGCTGCTGGTAATGCCGGGTTATTTCCTCGCTTCCGGCTGGATACTGCTGGCCGCGCCGGTCGGACCGCTGGCGCGCTGGCCGTGGCTACTGGGCCTGGCCCAGCACCTGATGGGGCCCCTTGGCATTGTGCTGACGCTGACGCTCAAAGCGCTGCCGTTCACCTTCCTCGCAACGCAGTCCAGCCTCAGATCGGTCAGCGCCGCGCCCGACGAGGCGGCGCGGGTGCTGGGCCTGTCTCGCCGGCAGCGCATCGCGATTGCGGTCGCGCTGCTGTTGCCTGGACTGGCCGCAGGCTTTGCCGCCGCTTTCGCGGAGTCCATGAGCGACTTCGCGGTGGCCGCCACGCTCGGCGCAGGAAGCGGCTTTGTTCTGGCTACCTACGCCATCGAGCAGGCGGTCAATGCGATGCCGCTGAACTTTCCCGCAGCGGCAGCCGCGTCCTGGCTGTTGTTGACCCTGATCGTTCCGGCGCTGGCTCTGCAGGCGTGGCTCACCAGGCGGGTCGCAGGCCGGCGCAGTCTGGGTCCGCGTTTCCGGCCGGTAGCGCCCTTTCGCCTGGGGCGCAGAGCGGCTGCGCTGCATACGCTTGCTGCAGGCATGCTCGCAACGCTCGCGCTAGGTGTGCCCTTGCTCGCTGCGGGCAGTCTGGCGCGCGGGGGCTCGGCTTCCGCAAGCCTGCCGCAAATGCTGGATGCCGTGTTGCCGGCGTTCCGCTACTCGCTCGAGCTGGCCATACTTGCAGCCAGCGTTACGGTGATGCTGGCATGGCCCGTGGCCGCGGCGGTGGCGAAGACCGGCCGTGCCGGCCGGATCCTGGACTTTGCGCTGCTGAGTGTGATGGCGCTCCCGGGCATCGTCCTCGCTGCCGCCTACGTGCTCGCCTACAACCAGCCCTATACGCCCCTGTACGGGGGCAGCAGCCTGCTGGCGATGGCCTATGTGGCGCTCGCACTGCCGGCAGCCACGAAGGTACTTCAGGGACCGGTTGCGCAGCTGCACCACGGTTTCAGCGAGGCGGCGCGCGTGCATGGTCTGTCGCGCCTGCAGACGCTCCGGCACGTGGAGCTCCCGTTGCTGGCGCGCCCGCTGTTCTCGGCCTGGTTGCTGTCGGTACTGCACGTCGCTTTCGAGATGCCGGCCTCGGAGCTTCTGTATCCTGCGGGACACCCGCCGCTAGCCGTCGCGCTGCTCGATTCGGTGAGCGGTGTCCAGCTGCACCAGCAGGCACGGCTTCAGCTGCTTGGCATGGCGCTGCTGCTGGCCTTCGCACTGCTGGCGCGTGCCGTTTTCGGGCGTATCTCGTCAGGAAGTCACCTTGTCGTTTCTACGGCTGCGCCGCAATGAGGGACCTATGACACTTCTGGAAATCGATGCAGTGCACAAACGCTATGGTCACCACGATGCCCTGCGCGGCCTCTCCCTGAAGGTTCACCGCGGCGAAATCGTCTGTCTGCTGGGCGCATCGGGTTCGGGCAAGACCACGCTCCTGCGCCTTGTGGCCGGACTGGAACGGGCGGATCGCGGACGCATAGTGCTGGACGGCGCCGTGGTTGATGCCCCGGGCATGCCTGGCCTGCCGTCCGAGAAGCGCAGGTTGGGCATGGTATTTCAGGATTACGCGCTATGGCCGCATCTGACGATCCTTGAAAACGTCACATTGCCGCTGCGCGCACGCGATGGCCGCAATGCGGGCCCTCAGGCGTTGCGCATGCTGGAGCGGGTCGGCCTAAAAGGGTTCGAAGATCGCAGACCGCACGAGCTCTCGGGTGGTCAGCAGCAGCGGGTGGCTCTGGCCCGGGCACTGGCAGTGCGCCCGAGGCTGCTGCTGTGCGACGAGCCTCTGTCCAGCCTCGACGCCGGCCTGCGGGAGGAATTGCGGGAACTTATCGGCAGCGTAGTGCGCGAGCATGGCCTGTCCGCCCTCACGATCACACACGACAGGCGCGAAGCCCTGGCCCTGGCCGATCGCGTGGGCGTGATGGAAGCGGGCCGCCTGCTGCAGATCGACGCGCCGCGCGAGCTCTGGTGCCGCCCGCGCTGCGAAGCAGTTGCCCGTTTCACCGACGCTTTCGGTCCATGGACTGTTCGAATCGAAAATGGGATTCTGCATGCACCCTGGGGCGCATGCAGAGTGCAATCCCGGCCGGAGAAACTGCCGCCCGCCGGCAACGGCCACCTGTATCTGCGTGCGCAGGCATTGCGGTTCGAGTCGGCGGCGAACGGGCCTTGGCCCGCGCACGCCCGGGTATTGGGTAGTGTCGTGACCGGCGACGGCGTGGAACTACGTTGCGACCTGCATGGTGTTACGCTGCGTATGCCGGCTGCCGAGGCGCTTCCCGCCGGCGCCACACTGGCGCTGGCCATAGACCCGGCTCAATCGCTAATCTATCCGCAAGAAATCGAACAGGAGAGCCTGTCAGCATGAACGCAACGCAATGGGGTGGAATGAGCGCCATATTCCTGGCATCCGCCGTAGAATGGGTGGAGGCATTCACCATCGTGCTCGCTGTGGCCTTGTCCATAGGCTGGAAGCGTGCTGTGAGCGCCGCGCTCGCCGCGCTGGTGGTGGTGGCGGCACTGGTGGCGGTCACCGGAGTCGGTCTCACGGTGGTGAAAGCCGACATCAGCCGGATTCGTGCGGTCATTGGCGTGTTCCTGCTGCTGTTCGGTCTGCGCTGGTATGTGAAGGCAATACGCCGCTACGCCGGCCGTACCGCCCTGCATGATGAGGCCAAAGAATTCAGCGAAGCACGCGAACATCTCGCGCATGCGGAAGTGCACGCGGCCTGGCTCGTGGCCTTCAAGGGGGTTCTCCTGGAAGGCCTGGAAGTCTGGCTGCTGGTGGTCGCGCTGGGCCGCACTCTCAGCTATGCGCAGGCCAGCGGCAGCGCACTTGTCGCGCTGCTTGTCGTCGTCGTGATGGGTCTGATGCTGCGCGCACCTCTTACCCGGGTTCCGGAGAACACGCTCAAGTTCACCGTAGCCTGCGCGCTTCTGGCCTTCGGCAGTTTCTGGAGTCTGGGCGGCCTGCTGGGGGAGCATGCAGTCTGGCCGCTGGGTGACGTCACGTTGCTGCCGCTGTTCACGGCGTACGCGGTGTCCGGCAGGCTCATCGGCCTGAAGCTGCGCCTGTCAGCTGCGGACACAGCCGAAGGGAGCCGCGCATGAGGAAGCTGCTGCAGCTCGTTTTCGGGGACATGCGTAACATCCTATCCATAGCCCTGGCGATTGCTTTGGCCTATATGGCACAACGATGGATCCCCGCCGCCTCTGGCTGGATCCTGGTCGGCGCGATCATTGTGGCCGGATTCTGGCAGGCGGTGTGACTTTTCCGCTGCAAGAGGGCGCTTGCCGGTGTCGGTTCCATGCGTGCGAATCGCCGGTTAAGTTCCAAACAGAATGAAGCACTCGCTGAGCCGCATCGCACGGACGCGCTAGAATGGCAGATTCAATCCGAATGTCCTTAGCTCGCACCGCAGCCGCATGTAGTCGGGCAGGATGCGCCCAACTTCCCGCCAGAATCGCGGCGAATGATTGCGATGCAGCAGGTGGCAAAGCTCGTGAACGATCACATAATCCAGAATTTCGGCCGATGCCTGCATCAGACGCCAGTTGATGCTGATCGTACCCAGTGCCGAACAGCTTCCCCAGCGCGTCTTCTGGCCGCGGATGCTCAGGCGTGCCGGCGAGCGCCCAACGAGCGCTGCAAAGTGGCCTATGCGCTGCGACACCTGGCATCGCGCCGCATTCCGGTACCAGCTCACGATCAGCTCTGGCACCTGAGCCGGCGTCGCTGCGCTGACGACGAGCTCTGAACCGCAGCGTACCACCTCAGGTCTTGAGCCCGTCGTCAGACGCTGCCGCAGAATAAGTTTCTCGCCGAGCAGCGGCAGTTGCACCCCTTCGCCGAACGGCATTCGCGGTGGAGCTGGCATGTATTGGCGCAGTGCCTGCTGCTTCGACCGAATCCAGCGCCAATGCCCACGCAAAAAGCTATCAATGTCGGCGCGCCGTACCGCTGCCGGAGCAGCAACGCGGACCTCGCCGCCAGGCAATATCTGCACGCAGATCGTAGCGCGGCGCGGACTCAATCGCAGTGTGTAGTGCAGACAGGCCCCGTCGAAGGCCAGGTCCTGGTGCTCAAGCGGGGCGCGGGTGGGCGGCACTCAGATTTCAATCATTTCAAATTCGTCCTTGGACGCGCCGCAATCCGGACACTTCCAGGTTTCCGGCACGTCCGCCCAGGCGGTGCCTGCTGGAATATTCTGCTCGGGAATCCCCTTCTCCTCCTCGTAAATGAATCCGCAGATCACACACATATACGCCTTCATGCTTTTCCTCGAATACTCTCCAAAGTTCCGTTCCCTGCAGGGGTCCAGGGCACGACCTCCGGATTCCCGTCCCTAGCAGCCGCTCCGGTCCGAAAGCCCGCGCCATCTGAGGTGCCCGCAGGCCAGCCGGGCCGATTCAAAATTCTGGCACGTTTTTCATCGCGGGTGAAATGCATCGGCAGCACGCGGTACAATACCGTTTCGACCGCACGCCGCACACACCTGCCCATGGAAAGCAAAACCGCCGTAGTGCTCTTTAATCTGGGTGGTCCCGATTCTCTGGATGCGGTCGAACCGTTTTTGTTCAATCTGTTTTCCGACCCTGACATATTCAAGTTGCCGCTGGCGTTTCTCACCCAGCGTCCCTTTGCCCGCATCCTGTCCCGCCGGCGCACGGAGCTGGCACGCGCTGGATACGCGGCGATCGGCGGCAAGTCGCCGTTGCTGGACAATACGCGCAAGCAGGCCGATGCCTTGCAGCGGTCGCTGCTGGAGCACGGTGCATTTGAAGTGTTCATCTGCATGCGGTACTGGAATCCGCGCGCGGCCGAGGTTGTCTCCCGGCTCAAGGAGAGTGGTCACACACGGATTGTGCTTTTGCCGCTCTACCCGCAGTTTTCAATCACAACGACAGGAAGTTCCTACAATGAGTTTATGCGCGAATGTAAGCATCAGAACTACCGCGCGGCTACGAAACTGATCCACGAATGGTACGACGCGCACGATTACCAGCAGGCGATCATCAGCAGCATCTGCGCCGAGGTCGCCAAGTTTCCGGACCCCGATCCGGCGCACGTCTCGCTTTTGTTCTCGGCCCACGGGCTGCCGCAAAAAATTGTCGATCGCGGCGATCGCTACGAACAACAGATACGCGCCACGTTCGAAGCCCTGCGCCGCCAGCTTGCCTGGCCGGATGTGACCCTGTGCTATCAAAGCCGGGTTGGCCCGCTCAGGTGGCTGCAGCCCTATACCGATGACGTTATCCGCGAAAAGGCCCGCAGTGGCACACGGCAGATGCTGGTCTACCCGATCGCTTTCGTATCGGATCATACCGAGACGCTATACGAGCTTGGCATACTCTACCGCGAGGTTGCGGCGGCTTCAGGCATCAAGCATTATCGTGTCGCGCCGGCGCTGAACGACCACCCGCGCTTGATCCGTGCCCTGGAAAAGCTAGTCCTCACGGAGGCTCAGCAGCTATGACAACGTCACACCCCCCGGTAGTCCTGGTATTTGGCGGCAACGATGCAACCGGCGGCGCTGGCCTGCAGGCTGACATACTGACTCTGGCGAGCCTGGGGTGCCACGCTGCGCCGGTCATCACCGCCATCACCGTTCAGGACACGATCGGTGTGAAGCAATTCACCTCGACCGAATCCGGTCTGGTCATTGCGCAGGCGCGCGCTGTCCTCGAGGACATGCCGGTGGCGGCATTCAAGACCGGCATGCTCGGCAGCATTGCGAATCTCACTGCGATTGCCGGGATTGTCGAGGACTACCCGGAAATCCCGCTTATCGTGGATCCGGTCATGGCCTCCGGACAAGGCGATGCGCTTGCCGAAGAGCCCATCGAAGATGCGCTGCGCGCACTGCTCCTTCCGCAAGCCACGCTCATCACGCCCAACAGCCTTGAGGCGCGGCGCCTTGCGCCTGACGCTGATACGCTGGATGCCTGTGCCCAGCAGCTGTTGTCGGACGGGTGCCAGTTCGTACTCATTACCGGAACCCACGAAAATACGCCCCAGGTCATCAACCGCCTTTACGGTAACCGCCGGCTGCTCGATACGTTTGCGTGGGATCGCCTGCCCGACAGCTATCACGGCTCCGGCTGCACGCTGGCTTCGGCTTGCGCTGCGACATTCGCGCATGGTTTCGACCCGGTCGACGCTGTTGCCGAGGCGCAGGATTTCACCTGGAATGCGATCAAACATGGGCTGCGCCTTGGCATGGGCCAGTATATCCCCGACCGCCTGTACTGGGCGCGGTCGGAGGAGGAAGAGGATGGCGCGCACGATGACGATGGTGCCTGAGTTGCCACCCAACCCTGATCCATGTTCCGGGCATCCGCTCTGCGGCCCGTGGCGGGTGCGCGGCCTATATGCCATCGCCGACGGCGCCTACCTCAGCACAACGCGTCTTGTGCCGGCGGTCGAGCAGGCGCTGCAGGGCGGGGCGCGCGTCATCCAGTATCGCGACAAGGATGCGGATGCCGGCACGCGCTGCCGGCGCGCCACCGCACTGGTGCAACTTTGCGAGCGCTACGCTGTTCCGCTTATCGTCAACGACGATCCGCTGCTCGCGCTCGACGCGGGTGCACAGGGGGTGCACCTCGGCCGCGATGACGGGGATGCGGCGGATGCGCGGACCGTTCTGGGCGCGGACGCGATCATCGGTGTTTCCTGTTACAACGAATTCAAGCGCGCTGTGCGCGCGGCCGATGCCGGCGCCGACTACGTCGCCTTCGGCAGTGTCTATCCTTCGCGGACCAAGCCCCAGGCAGTGCGTGCCGGTCACGAGCTTCTGCGGCGGGCAAAAGCGGAGCTGGATCTGGCGGTGGTTGCGATAGGCGGCATTAAGCCGGAGAATAGCGCCGCCTTGATCGAGGCCGGCGCCGATGCGCTTGCAGTCATCGCGGGGGTTTTCGGCGAAGCCGACGTCTGCGCGGCTGCCAGCGCCTATGCGCAGCTGTTTCCTCGCTGACAGCGCAAACCCGACTGCGAGCCGCTATGAACAAACCCGGTACATCGAGCATGCTTTTCCAGGAAGCGCGTCGCCGCATACCCGGCGGAGTGAACTCGCCAGTGCGCGCCTTCAAGGGCGTGGGGGGAGACCCCGTATTCTTCGCGCGTGGCCGTGGCGCCTACCTCTGGGATGAGGACGGCAGGCGCTATATCGACTACGTGGCTTCGTGGGGCCCGATGATTCTGGGCCACGCAGATCCGCAGGTCGTGGAAGCGGTCAGGAAGGCTGCCGACGATGGCCTGGGTTTTGGCGCCCCAACCCGCATCGAGACCGAGATGGCCGACCTGGTGTGTTCACTTGTTCCATCGGTAGAAAAAGTCCGGATGGTGAGTTCGGGAACCGAGGCGACCATGAGCGCCATACGCCTGGCGCGAGGCTTTACCGGCCGGGACAGAATCATCAAGTTCGAGGGATGCTATCACGGCCATTCGGACTCGCTCCTCGTCAAGGCCGGTTCGGGGGCACTGACGCTCGGGGTGCCCACGTCCCCGGGGGTGCCGGAAGTGCTTGCCCGACTCACCCTGACTCTCGAATACAACAACATCGAACAGGTGCGCTCGGTGTTTGCCGAGCAGGGCAACGACATCGCCTGCGTCATTGTCGAACCGGTGGCCGGCAACATGAACTGCGTGCCCCCGGTGGCCGGCTTTCTGCAGGAATTGCGCAGCGCCTGTGATCAGCACGGTGCGGTCCTGATCTTCGATGAGGTCATGACCGGGTTCCGCGTGGCGCTGGGCGGGGCTCAGGGCCTGTACGGTGTTAGACCAGACCTGACCACCCTGGGCAAGGTGATCGGAGGCGGATTGCCCGTCGGCGCCTTCGGTGGTCGTGCGCAGATCATGGACTGGATTGCTCCGGATGGGCCGGTCTACCAGGCTGGAACGCTCTCCGGCAATCCGCTGGCAATGGCTGCAGGACTCGCTACTCTGCGGGCATTGGCACAGCCCGGGTTTCACGAGGCATTGGCCCTCAAAACACGCGCGCTGTGCGACGGACTTCAGTCGCGTGCGCGCTCAGCCGGCATTTCCTTTCTGGCGCAGGCGGTAGGGGGGATGTTTGGCCTGTTTTTTACCGCTGAAGAACGGATCACGCGTTTTTCGCAGGTCATGGCCTGCGATGTCGGGCGCTTCCGGCGCTTTTTCCACGGGATGCTCGAAGCCGGCATCTATCTGGCGCCCTCCGCGTTCGAAGCGGGTTTCGTGTCGGCGGCTCACAGCGATGCGGATATCGAGGCGTCGCTCGAGGCCGCCTCCGACGTTTTCCGCAGGCTCGAATAAAAAAAGGCCGGGGCACTGCCCCGGCCTTTCACGCCCACACCCCGGCTTGCTGGTCCTGGTTTATTGTTCCCCTCGTTTCCCTGACTCAGCTTGAAAGTATGTATTCGTCACCGAATTTCACTGCAGCCACATGCGGGCGCAGGGTTTCGTCGCTCAGTGCGATGTCGACACCCAGGATCGCTGTCACGTCCTCATGATCCCGCACACCGGGAAGCTCTTCGCGCAGATAGCCGTAGTGTGTCTCGTTCATGTAAACCAGGTTGGGGCGTACCCCATGGTTTTGTTCGTAGCTGTTTACCAGGCTGACAATAAAGCTGAGCATGTGGGCTACTCCTGTCCGTTCCGGCCCGGTGGCTTGTCCTGCCGCCGAGGCGTACTGTTTTCATCGCCTTGTCCCATCTACGAGCAAGAGCTGTGCCAGAACGGAGGTAGCACACAACATACTGATTTACATGATATTATGTGTTGAACGGAGGAGCAACTCACACCCTTCATGGGATGCGCATCAGGGCAGGGGTGACGCGCTTGGGCAGAGTACAGCTGCCTTGGGGCGCGCGGTTCGGGCAGAGCTGGGGCCTCGCCCGGGATCCGATGTCGGATCCCGGGCGAGGCCCCAGGAGTTAGACCTCAGTGCAGTCCCTGGATGTACTGGGCGACCGCGTCGATCTGCGCTACGGACATGCGGAAAGCGATGCTTTGCATGATGTGGTCATCATTCGTGCGCTGTCCGTTCTTGAAGGCGAGAAGCTGTGCCTCGACATAGGCTGCATGTTGCCCTGCCAGGCGCGGGAAGCGTGGCGGTATGCCGGCGCCCGCCGGACCGTGACAGCTCATGCAGGCGGAAATTCCGAACTTCCGGTTACCTCCGCGAAAGAGGCGCTGCCCCAGTTTGAGCGTTTCCGGGTTTGCCTTTGTGACTCCCGGGGCCGGCTTCTGGCTTGAAAAATAGGCAGCGATATCCTCCCTGTCCTGCGGGGAGAGGGATGCGGCCATGCCCGACATGATGGGGTTCGTGCGTTTGCCATCCTTGAAATCGGTCAGCTGTTTGACGAGGTAGCCAGCACTTTGACCGGCGAGTTTCGGATAGGCCGGATTGACGCTATTCCCGTCGGTTCCATGGCATGCCTGGCATGCCACCGATTTCGTCTTGCCCGCAGCTGCGTTGCCCGAGGCATGAGCCAGGACCATAGAACCAGCAACGAACAACCCCAGAAACAGCACCACTCGTTTGTGCATAGTACCCCCCTTCAGTATTCCGCCCATGGGTCCCCGGTCGGTATCAGACGGGCAGGAACCCTCCCCGCAATGCTACACTGTCCACGAAAGTGGCTTGCCCCAGGACGAAAAGCTTGCGCGATTCGGGCATCGGGCGGCCCCCGACAGGAATGAACCGATCAGGTCTGATCAGCGGCGCCTTATATACCAAGACCCCGTCCCGAGGTCAATTTGCAAAAGCAGGTTATTGGCACTTTTTTCCCAGAGGCAACCTTTCTCCTGAGTGTCGATACTCCGGAGCAGATGCCACCCGACCGTGGCGCCGAAGTGGCTTTCGCCGGGCGGTCGAACGCAGGAAAATCCAGCGCGCTCAACGCGATTTCCGGGCGCCGGATGCTTGCCCGTACCAGCAAGACGCCGGGCCGGACCCGTTTGATCAACTTTTTTGCCGTGGACCCGTCGCGGCGTCTGGTAGATTTGCCCGGATACGGCTACGCCAAGGTGCCCGTCTCGGTCAGGGAGCGCTGGCAGGAGTCGATGGCCGTCTTTCTTGGCCACCGGCGGTGCCTGCGGGGCGTCGTGATGGTCGCGGACATCAGACAGTCGCTGGGGCCGCTCGACTGGCAGATGCTGACCTGGTGCCTGGACGCTCGGATGCCCGTCCATCTGCTGTTGAGCAAGAGCGACAAACTGAGCCATGGTGCGGCGGTACGCGCGCTCGTCGCCGCGCGCAGAATGCTGGAGGATGCCGGCATGGCCGTATCGGTGCAGCTGTTTTCCGCGAGTAGCCGCGAAGGGGTGGATGAAGCCCGGGCACTGGTTCTAGACTGGCTGGGCGTCGACGGTCGCGAGAACAAAAAAAACCCCGGAAACAAGGGGAGAGAGTCCGGGGCTTACAAGCAATCCCGGAAAAATCTCCGGGATTTTCCCCGCTCAGGGAGGAGGAGCGGGTAGGACGGGTTAGCGTCCATATATCCATGGACCCCGCGTGCCGAAAAAAGTTCCGGCAATCTCAGATTCGTCTTTCCGCCCCGCGCGCATGTGCCCACCGGTAGCTGTCGGCACGGCTCTTCAGTGTGCTTCATCCCAGTTTATCCCGGTACCGATATCGACCACCAGGGGCACGGCCAGGCGCGCCACCCCGGTCATGCACTGGCGGATCTGACGCATGGCTGTTTCCAGCTCCGCTTCCGGAACTTCAAAAACGAGCTCGTCGTGAACTTGCATGATCATTCTGGTCCGGGTGCCAGAGCCGAGGAGCCACGAATCCACAGCAAGCATGGCGAGCTTGATGAGATCGGCAGCCGTACCCTGCATGGGGGCATTGATTGCGGTGCGTTCGGCGTACTGCCGCCGCGCCTGGTTGGCGGCATTGATCTCCGGCAGGTACAACCGCCTTCCGAACACGGTTTCGACATAACCGAGCGCATGCGCCTGGGCGCGAGTGCGTTCCATGAAGTCTTTGACGCCCGGATAGCGCGCAAAATAGAGATTGATGTAGTCCTGCGCGGCACCGCGGTCAATCTTCAGCTGTTGCGCCAGCCCGAATGAGGACATGCCGTAGATGAGGCCAAAGTTGATGGCTTTGGCGTTGCGACGCATCTCGTCGGTCACGAGATCCGGCGACACTCCAAATACCTCGGCGGCTGTCGCCCTATGGACATCCGAACCCTGTTCAAAGGCGCCCAGCAAGCCGCGATCGCCCGAGAGGTGCGCCATGATGCGCAGCTCGATCTGCGAGTAATCTGCCGAAAGCAGCCTGTTGCCCGGTTCCGGGACGAATGCCTGTCGAATGCGGCGGCCCTCGGCGGTGCGTACCGGAATATTCTGAAGATTCGGGTCAGAGGAAGAAAGTCGGCCGGTGGCAGCGACTGCCTGGTGGTAGGAGGTATGAACCCGTCCGGTACGCGTGTTGACCATCTCCGGCAGCTTGTCGGCATAGGTCGATTTCAGTTTGGCGATGCCGCGGTGTTCCAGGATCACGCGCGGCAGCTCGTAGCTCAGCGACAGCTCCTGAAGCACTTCTTCTGCGGTCGATGGCTGCCCCTTCGGGGTTTTCTTCAGAACCGGCAGCCGCTGTTCGTTGAAAAGCACCTCCTGGATCTGAAGCGGCGAAGCAAGATTGAACGGCCGTCCTGCGAGCCGATGGGCTTCATGTTCCAGCTCCAGCAGACGCAGAGCCAATTCGCTGCTCTGGCGACGCAGCATCTCTGTGTCGATTCTGACGCCATGACGTTCCATTCTGGACAGCACCGAGACCAGTGGCATCTCGATATCTCTGAACAGCTTGGCCAGAGACGGTATCTGTCCGAGCCGTGGCCACAGGTTCTGGTGCAGCCGCAGGGTGATGTCCGCATCCTCCGCGGCGTATTGGGTCGCTCTTTCTATGGGGACTTCGCGAAAATTGATCTGGTTTTTTCCCTTTCCGGTAACTTCCTCATACTTGATGGTCTTGTAGCCGAGATACTTCAGGGCAAGGCCGTCCATGTCGTGGCGCGAACCGGTGCTGTCCAGAACGTAGGACTCGAGCATGGTATCGAATTCGATACCGCGAAGCTCGATGCCATGGTTTGCCAGCACGCTCATGTCGTACTTGAGGTTCTGCCCGACCTTTTTATGTCGGGGATCCTCGAGAAGGTCCTTCAGTCTTTGCAGTACCAACCCGCGATCAAGCTGCTCTTCCACTCCCGGGCCTACGTGGCCTAGCGGCAGGTAGGCACCCTCGCCGCAACGATCGGTGAACGAAAGGCCTACAAGTTCGGCATTCATGACATCGAGATCAGTGGTCTCGGTGTCGATGGCAAACAGATCGGCGGCCTGCAGCCGCTCGAGCCAAGCTTCCAGCTGTGCGGCCTCCGATATCGTGACGTAAGTACCTGTGCCTGAGGACGTTTCCTCGTCGCCGCTGCGGTTGATTCCTCCGAGCGCCGCCAGCCAGCTTTTGAACTCCAGGTCCTTGTATAGCAGGCGCAGCTGCGCGGCGTCGGGCTCTTGGCGCTGAAGGTCCTGCACGGTCACGCCAAGATCCACATTGCGGTTTACGGTGGCCAGCCGGCGTGACAGGTCCACGGTTTCCAGGGATGCGCGCAGGCTCTCTCCGACCTTGCCAGCGATCTCGCCGGCATGCTGTTTGACCGCATCCAGTGATCCGTACTGCTGCAGCCAGCGGCTGGCGGTTTTGGGCCCGACTTTCGGTACCCCGGGTATGTTGTCGACCGGATCTCCCACCAGCGCCAGATAATCGACAATTCGCTCTGGCGGTACGCCGAACTTCTCCACGACCGCGGCACGGTCGTAGCGCGTGTTGGTCATCGTATCGATGAGCGTGACACGATCGCTCACGAGCTGCGCCAGGTCCTTGTCGCCGGTGGATATAACGGTATCCATGCCCGCGGCGGTCGCCTGATCGGCAAGGGTTGCGATGACATCATCCGCTTCGACGCCTTCGATCATCAGCAGCGTCAGGCCCATGGCCCGCACGACCGCATGGAGCGGCGCAATCTGCGCACTCAGCTCCCCCGGCATCGGCGGACGGTGGGCCTTATACGCGTCGTAGATCTCGTCGCGGAAGGTTCTCCCGGGAGCGTCGAATACCACGGCTACGTGCTGCGGATCGTAATCGGCCACCAGTTTGCGCAGCATGTTGGCCACCCCGTAGACCGCCCCGGTATGTTCCCCGCGGGAGTTGGTCAGGTTGGGCATGGCATGAAATGCCCGGTACAGGTAGGACGAGCCGTCGACCAGTACGAGGGGTTTGCGATCGTTCATGCTGTGAGGATCTCCCGCTTTGTGCTACAAAGGCAACCATAACCATGAAGAACGATTTCCCTGCATCCCAGAAAACTGTCGAACCGTTCACCACTTCGTCGTCCACGCTCTCGCGCGAGTCCTGGAAGGTCTTCCAGATCATGGCCGAATTCGTGGAAGGGTTCGAGCGGCTCGCCCTCATTCGTCCATCCGTGAGCATATTCGGATCGGCACGCATCGCGCCCGGGCATCCTTACTATGCGGCTGCCGAAGAGATATCGCGGTTGCTGTCCGATGCCGGTTTTTCCGTGGTAAGCGGAGGTGGCCCTGGGATCATGGAGGCAGCCAACAAGGGTGCTTTCGCCGGCAAGTCCGCGAGCGTCGGACTGAATATCAAGCTTCCGCATGAGCAGCAGACCAACCCCTATCAAAACATCAGTCTGAGCTTTCGCCATTTTTTTGCGCGCAAGGTGATGTTCGTGAAATATGCCTCCGCGTACGTGGTTCTGCCGGGCGGCTTCGGCACGCTCGATGAGCTTGCCGAAATACTCACCCTGGTCCAGACCGGCAAGGGCAAGCGTATCCCCATCATCCTGGTGCACCGGCCGTTCTGGAACGGGCTCGTGGAATGGTTCAAGAACACGCTGGTGACCGAAGGTACGATCAGCAGTGACGACCTGCAGCTGTTTGTTCTGGCGGACGGACCGCAAGATGTTCTGGATGCCATATTCCGGTATTATGAGGGACGCGGAGGATTCGGACTATCCGCCGAAGAACGTGAGAAGGAGCTCGACCTGTGATTCGACACACCCTAGGCGCGGGTTTTCCGATGCGTATGAACTGGCTGCTGGTGGCGCTCCTGCTCCTGCCGTGCGGCGGAACGTATGCCGCCGAGGCCGCTGGCGATGTGCAGTCGCCGGTGCCAGCCGCAAAATTTCCTCCCCCGCAGCCACCTGCGGAGTCCACCGACCGGTTACCCGCTCCGCAGGTCACCATCACGACGCGTGGGACGACCCGCTACGAGGAGTACCGCGTCGGAGGCGTGTTGTACATGATCGAGGTGATTCCGGGGAAGGGCCCACCGTATTACCTGATCGACCGGCGCGGCACGGGACAGTTCAGCCGCAGCAATATTGCGCCACAAATGTCACCCCCGATGTGGCTGATCAAGCGTTTCTGAGGCCGGAACAGTGCCGGGCGCTGTTCTTGCCAATGATCGCGCGCTGCAGTCTTTTCTCGATGGGTATGCGACAGGCACCGTGCTTTCGTGCGACTGTATCCCGACGCTTGCCGATGGCCGGTACTTCATTATTTCCACCGAGCGCGGCGACTATGTGCTCACCGTGTTCGCGTCAGCCACGGTCAGCGGAGTTAACCGGGTCCCGGACCTTGCCGACTTTCTTGCCCGGCAACAGATTCCCTGCCCCCGGCCGCTTCGAGATGGATCGGGCGGATGGATCGGGACTCTGCACGAAATGCCTGCCGTCCTGTCCGGGGTGATGCGTGGCATCCGGCAGCCAGTGCCCGAAGCGATACACTGCGCTGCCGCCGGCGCCATGCTGGCGCGACTACACGTCGCCGGCCGGAGCTTTCCGCAGCAACTGCCTGAGGATCGCCAGGGGCACGTGTGGCGGGATTTAACGCAACGGGTCCGCGGTCGTCTCGTCCACGCTGATGAGCGGCTGCTGGCAAGCGGGCTGGGATTCCAGGCACTCTACCGTCTTGTCGATTTGCCGCGCGGCATTATTCACGCCAACCCGGTCAGCACCGGCTTTCTTTTGGAGGATGGGCGCGCCAGCGGCCTGGTTGGTGTTCCACATTTCCGTATCGATGCGCTGCTGTATGATCTCGCAGTCGCCGTTAATGACTGGTGCAGCCGCGGCGACGGCGGCATCGACGAGCATCTGGCGCGGGTGCTTCTCGCTGCCTACCACGCGCTGCGCTCTCTGACCGCACTTGAATGCGGAGTGTGGCCGGTGCTGCCGCGTGTGGCCGCCTTGCACAGCTGGTTGTCGGCGCTTTACGATGCACACTTTCCGCGTCCGGGGTGGGGTGCATCCGGCTTTGATCCGGAAGCATCAAGACGCATCCTCCTGGACCGTATCGAGACCGAATCCATGGCGCGCCGTGTCTGGCCCGACGGTCGGCAGCCGGCCGTGATCGGATAGGCCGTTGATCCAGGCATGCGTCGGTGCACAACGGCTGATCTTAATTTTTAAAGAGGAGTCGCAGCGTTGAAATCGATGAATAGCGGGGCCCGGCGCGGCTGGTCGTGGATCTCCGGTGGCTGGGACCTGTTGCGCAAGGACTGGATGCTCTGGGGCGGGATGACCTTCATTTACATGGTCATTGCCCTTGCACTCAAGATGATCCCGTTCATAGGAGTGCTTATTCTGATTTTGATCAGCCCCACGATGCTCGCCGGTGTGCTGCACGGTGCCCATGACCTCGAGGCGCAGGCGCGAGGCGCGAGCGGCAGGAGCGCACGCGGAGCGCGTGGCCATTTGCATCGCGCCATCCGTCAGCTGTTCGGCGGGTTCACCCTGGAGTCCGAGCTGCTTCCCGTCATGGTGATCAGCACACTCACCCTGAGTGCGGCGGTAGTGATCGAGATCCTTGCGCAGTTGCTCAAGGTGGGCGGGCCGGCGCTCCCGGCCATGCTCGCTGGCAGTGTTGGCCCGGCGATCTGGCTGCCGGCGCTGATCAGTCTGCTGATCATTCTGGTGTTGCAGGTTGCCCTGATAATGGCTATTTTCTATGCAGTGCCTTTGGTGCTGTTCAAGAAGGAGTATCCGCTGTCGGCAATCGAAAAGAGTTTTAGTGCCTGCATGCACAACGCCCTGCCGCTCGTCGTTTTCGGTTTGCCGTTTGCGATCATCAGCACCGTCGCAGATTTGCTGTACTTTGCGCTCGATTTTCCGAAGGATTACCTGGTACTGTTCGTTCTCGGGCTGATCACGCTGCCATTCTTCGTCAGCGGCCTGTATCGCAGCTACGAGGACACGTTCGGTTAACAACAATGACAAAGTCTTAAACCGAATTGACGGCCACGCAGGTGGCCGTTTTTTTTCTGCCGGTGCGCGCTGATCGCGGCGGGCCATCGGAGAGGCGCAAGCGACATGCGACTACGGCTGTATTATGGCGCGGAACTGGCGCGTTACGGTTTCGGTGGCGGTCACCCTTTCGGGGCTGATCGGCTGGACGCATTCTGGCGGCTATGTATGAGCCGCGGCCTGGCTGGGCGTGTCGAAGTCGCAATGCCGGTGTCCGCAAGGGAGTCAGACCTGCTGCGCTTCCACACGCAGGAGTATATCGAGCGTGTACGCCGGCTGTCGCTCATCGGGGAAGGTTATCTGGACAACGGTGATACGCCGGCGTTTGCGGGGATGTTCGAAGCCGCATCGTATGTAGTCGGATCCACCGTTGATGCGGTCAGCCAGGCGGTCGCAGGCGGTCGGGCGCGCAGCTTCGTGCCGATCGGCGGCTTGCACCATGCCCGACGCGACTCCGCCGCCGGTTTCTGCGTTTTCAACGACATCGGTGTGGCAGTCGAGACGCTGCGCCAGGTCCACCAGATCCGCCGCATCGCATACGTTGATATTGACGCCCATCACGGCGATGGGGTCTTCTACGCCTACGAAGACGACCCGGACCTGCTGATCGCGGACGTGCACGAGGATGGTCGCTATCTCTACCCCGGCACCGGAGCCGCAAGCGAGACGGGTACCGGAGCCGCGCGCGGGACGAAGCTTAACATTCCCATGGAGCCGGGCGCCGATGATGCGGCGTTCCACCGCATCTGGCCACGCGTGGAAGAGTTCCTGCGAACCGGAGCACCGCAGTTCATTCTGTTGCAGGCGGGTGCCGACAGCATCGCCGGGGATCCGCTCACGCACCTGAATTACACGGCCGCGGTGCATGGGTACGTTGCTGCACGCTTACGGCAGCTGGCCGACGAGTGCTGCCAGGGCCGCATGGTTGCCATGGGCGGAGGAGGCTACGACCGGGGAAACTTGGCCCGTGCCTGGACCGCTGTGGCGGAGGCGATGATGGATTGAGCGAGGGGCGCCGGAGCCGGGCCGCTAGGCAGACTTCTTGCCGCCGCGGCCGGCAGCCGGCTTGCGCGCGCCGGGTGCCGCGCGCTCCACGTGGCTAAGGACCTGTTCGAGATCCTCGCCTTTGTGAAACTCGGTTGCCCCCAGGGTCACGCTGATTTTGAGCTTCTGCTCCCCCACAGCGAGCGCTGCAGAAGCCACGCCCCGCCGCACGCGCTCGGTGATCTTGCCGGCGTCCTTGAGTGAGGTATGCGGCAAAAGGATGAGAAACTCTTTTTCTCCGTAGCGTCCCGCGCGGTCAGGCATGCGCAGGGTTTCCCCGAGCACGGCGGCAACGGCCTGCAGTACCTGCTCGGACACTTTGCGTCCGTAAGACCCGGTCAGGTGCTCGAAGTCGTCGATTTTTGCCATGGCCACTGACAGGGGATCACCATAGCGCTCTGCCTGTGCCATTGCCTCGATCAGGCTGGACGTGATGCCACGGCGGTTGGCCAGACGTGTCACGGAATCGGTTACGGCAGTGCGATTGGCGTCGACCGAACCGCTTGTCTTCAAGCGCTGTTCGTATTCTCGCGCCATGGGTGCAAGTATCAGGGCATAGACCGAAGGCACCAATATCCCGGTCAACAGAGCCGATCCGCCCAGGATCATAACCAGCGGTGGCCTGGCTGCCTGCCCCGCAAAGACGATCAGCAAGGTAATGGCGGTGCTTCCGGCGAAAACGACTATCGCTACCGCCAGTAGCGACAGAACCTTGGCCCGTGTCCCATCGGATGTTTTCGCAGCATCACTCGGCATGGCTTACTCCGCTCTGGACGAACAACTCCACTACCCCGGGGTCGTACCTATATCGGTTGCCCCGCCGGTACAACGATCGCCTTCCACGCAACAGATTGGCCTGACCTCAGCCAAGTGTCAAATCAGTGGCTGTACGACCTGCCTCAGATCGGGCGCAAATTGGCGTAGGCCGCAACCAGCCACTTTGCGCCGGCATCCTCGAAATTAACCTGAACTCGCGTGTGCTCGCCTCGGCCCTCGACACTGAGTACGATGCCCTCGCCGAACTTGTCATGGTGTACGCGCCCTCCCAGACGCAGGCCGCGACCGGCGTCGGATTTCCCGGACTCCTGGACAGCCAAGCCGCTCCGTTCACTTGCGGATTCCGCCGCCCGATGGCGCCAGTCCGCCACCGGCTGCACCCGTACTTCCTCGGTCAGTTCCTTCGGAATCTCCGCGAGAAAGCGCGACGGGCTGGTGTAATGCTCGCTGCCATAGAGGCGGCGAACTTCGGCATAGGTCAGGTACAGTTCCTTCATGGCGCGTGTCATGCCGACGTAGCACAGTCGCCGCTCCTCCTCGAGTCGTCCCGACTCCTGCAGCGAACGCTGGTGTGGAAACAGGCCTTCTTCCATGCCAGTAAGGAACACCAGCGGAAACTCGAGACCCTTGGCCGAGTGCAAGCTCATGAGCTGGACACAGTCCTCCCAGCTTTCGGCTTCCCCCTCTCCGGCCTCCAATGCGGCATGTGCCAGGAAGGCGGACAGCGGATCGAGGCCCGTGCTTTCGTCGTGCCGGTAGTTGCGCGTCGCGTTGACCAGCTCCTCAAGATTCTCAACCCGCATTTCGGCCTTTTCGCTCTTGTCGTTGCGATGGAAGTCCGTCAGACCGCTCCGGTGCAATATCCGCTCGACCTGGTCCGCCAGGGAGCCGCCCGCGGTTTCGGCAGCCATCTGGTCGATCAGGTCCATGAAGACTCGCAAGGCCTTGATTGCCCGGCCGCTTAGCCCGCCGCTGGAGGCCAGATCGTTTGCCGCCTCCCACAGCGACAGCGATCTGGTGCGTGCATGGATGCGCAGCGCCTCTAGCGTGCGCTCGCCGACGCCGCGTGTCGGGACATTGGCCACCCGCTCGAAGGACGGGTCATCGTGACGGCTTGCAATCAGCCGCAGATAGGCCAGCGCATCTTTGATCTCGGCGCGTTCGAAGAACCGCAGACCGCCGTACACCCGATAGGGAATGGCGGCATTAATCAGGTTTTCCTCGAAAACCCGTGACTGGGCGTTGGAACGGTACAGCACCGCCACCTCGGCGCGCCGATGGCCGGCGGCGACCCAGGCCTCTATGCGATCCACGACGAACCGGGCCTCGTCGATTTCGTGATAGGCGGCGTAGATCCGGACCGGTTCCCCCCTTGCGCCCTGGGTCCAGAGTTCCTTTCCCAGGCGTCCGGCGTTGTTCCGGATGACGCCGTTGGCGGCATCGAGAATCGTGGCAGTGGAGCGGTAGTTCTGCTCCAGGCGGATCAGGACCGTGCCGGGGTGGTCTTTCTCGAAGCGAAGGATGTTCTCGACCATCGCACCGCGCCAGCCGTAGATGGACTGATCATCATCGCCGACGACGAACATATTATTGCGGGTTCCGGCAAAGAGCTTGAGCCAGCTGTACTGAATCGCGTTGGTGTCCTGGAACTCGTCGACCAGGATGTGGCCGAACCGCGATTGATAGTGCGCGCGCAATCGGGCATCGTCACGCAGCAGCTCATTGGCACGCAGCAGCAGCTCGCCGAAGTCGACGAGTCCGGCGCGCCGGCAAGCATCCTCGTATGCCTCGTAGACCCGGGTCCACTGCTGGGCCTGCGCGTCAGTGGCCGCCTGCAGGTGCCGAGGCCGGCGGCCCGCCTCCTTGTGGCCATTGATGAACCACTGGGCCTGGCGCGGCGGCCAGTAGGCTTCGTCCAGCTCGAGATTCTTGATTACGCGGCGGATCAGGCGGTACTGGTCGTCGCTGTCGAGAATCTGAAAGTTCTGGGGAAGTCCCGCCTCCCGGAAATGCGCGCGCAGCAGCCGGTGCGAAAGACCATGGAAGGTCCCGATCCACATTCCGGATACCGGAAAACCGAGCATCGCTTCGATGCGTCCGCGCATTTCATGGGCCGCCTTGTTTGTAAAGGTCACGGCCAGGATCGCGTGCGGCGAAACGCCCTGGGTTTGAACCAGCCAGGCGATTCGGTGGGTCAGCACGCGCGTTTTGCCGCTGCCGGCGCCCGCTAGGACAAGCAGCGGGCCCGGTGGAGCCGCAACTGCGTGACGCTGTGCGTCGTTCAGATTGTCGAGAAGATGTGATACGTCCATTTCCGCATGATAACAAGCACCATGCCGGGGCGCGACGATGGACGAACCGGCCATGAGCCGTGGCGGATTCTCTGCGGGTGTGACGCGAACCCGCAACGGGCACCACCGCCGGAGGAAGTCTGTACCCAACGTATTGTTATTTCTGGATTCCAGAGGTACATTCTGTTGAAGGCTACCCCATCACCTCCAGGGCCCTGAGGAGAAAGCTTAGTGTCTGTGAGCGAATTCGTTTCCGCGGATCCGACTCTGGCACAGACCATCCGGCGTCATCTCGAGGGCTTACGGCGCAGTGGCACGGGGGCCGGACTCGCGCGGCTCCTGGAACATGGCCTCGACCAGGGTGGAGCAGCAACCGGCCTGCATGGCAACCGTACTGCGGTAAGCCGCCTGCATGCCCAGCTGGGCGCATTTGCGTCCGATGGCGACAATCCGCCGGCCTTGCGCATCAAGGCGCGCGTGATCCAGCAGCATCTTGTCCCCTATCTCGAGGCGAGCCCCGCTGCTCCCGTGCTGCACAACCCGTTTCAACCGTACATAGACGTGATCAACGGGATCGGAACCGCACCACCGCCCACACCGGCCGAGCCGCTCGCTTCCAATCTCCACACGCTGCCACAGATACCGATCGGCGCGACTGCGGGGGCCAGGGAATTGCCGATGTCCCGGCCCGGGACGGACGCAAGCGCGCCAACATCCGACGCCGGCCCGACGGATCTGTCCGAGTGGATAGAGAAGGCGCTGGACGACCGCGGGACCGGAGCGGCTGGCGAGCGGCGCTACGAGGCGCTGCGCCGGTCCGAGCTCGATGCCTGGCGCGCAATTTACGGAGTGATGAAGGACTTCAAGAGCCTCAAGCAGCTCTGGGTGAGCAGCCTCGATGAACTGCGGCGCGAGCGCGTTGACCTCGAACAGCAGCTGATCGGCGCCACCGACCGCATCAAATCCGTCGAGTCCGATTGCGAACGCTTGCGCGCGGAGCTCGACCAGACGCGCCGGCGCAGCGCGATGGCACCGCGGCAGCTTGGCGCAGTCCGCCCCGGGGCCAGGCGAGCGAAACGGACGATGGCACTACCCCGACGCGAAACGTTTCTGCAGAGGCTCGCGTCCGAGATCGAGCGCGTGCGCCGTCACAGCGGCTCGTTGGCAGTGGCCATGATCGGCCTCGAGGGCCTGGATGCTTTGCCCGCCAGTTACGGCGAAGATGCCGGGCACGCGGTTCTGCGCTGTTATGTTGAAGAAATTCTGTCCGGTTTTCGTACCTACGACTTCGTTGCCGTCTACGACCGCCATCGGTTCGCGGTGCTGTTTCCAGGTACCGAGCGTGATGGTGCGGTACGAGCACTGGCAAAAGCGCAGAAGCGCGCTGCCGAGACCCACCTGACCGTGGGCGGTGAAAGCCTTCCGCTTCCGTCGTTCTTCAGCGCCGTGGGGATGCTTGCGGCTGGTGAAGACGCCACGACCCTCATGGCGCGTGTCGCGAACGCCGCAGAAGAGGCTCGATCGGTGCCCCCGCCGCAAGTTCTTGTCGCTTCCGCCCGACCTGAACGGACGGGGCCAGGCACGTCTGCCTGAAACCGAACATTGCCCGCCGCGCTGGCGGAGAATGTTCGGTTTCACAGGGGCTGTCGCAGGAGTAAGATCAGGAATACCTTAGCAGAAAAGGGGGAAGGGGATCAGTGCCGAGCGAACGTCGTGACACGCCGCGTATTCCATATTCGCTGGAAGCCGTGATCAAAAGCGGAGGAGGTGACTTGCGGCCGTGCAAGACCCGGGACATCAGCCTGAACGGAGTATTCGTGCTGATCCGCGGAACTGGGCCGTATCCGACCGGTCCGGTTGAGTTGATGGTGAAGATGCCGTCATCCCGGACCCGGCCGATGAAGCGTTTTCATGCCCAGATCGTGCACGCGGGTGCCGACGGTTTCGGGCTGTTGTTCGACCATACCAGCACCGAAGGTTATGTTCCGCTGATCAATCTGGTCTTCGCGAAGACCAGATTGCCTGAACTGCTTTGACATTCGCAGCGCCGGACCGGGGCGGTTGTGACGTCCCCGGTCCGGCGCTGCGGTTTTGCGCCTACCCGTGTCCGGTATTTCGCTCGGCGGCGATCGCACCCGGTTTGCACGTCGCACGCATCTTGCGCGCGAGCCAGGGGGTTCCGGGAAGGTGAAGATCCCGGCGTGTGCCGCAACAGCAGTGCCTGTCCTTCGTTCTGCCCGGGAGAGTCGCGTGAAAAGACTGGTCATCTGGATCAATGTCCTGCTGTATCTCTGGACGGATATTGCTCTAGTGCACGGGGCGCTGGAAGTCTACTCCGCGCGCAACTGGAACCTGACGCTGCCGGGATCGCGGATTATGTATGCCGGACTGCTCGGTTTTGCAGCCCTGTACACGGTGGTTTGCGTGCTGGGGTTGCTGCGCCACCGCTGGTGGAGCCGCAGCATGGCTTTTTGGTGGAACCTGGCACTGGCGGCGGTGATCGGCGTACTTCCGGCGCTGATCGCGTTATGGTCGGCACAGCTCGAACGCACGAACGCGATACGGGCATTGCGTTCGATGGACGTTGTCATGGGGCTGGTGGCGGCCTGTCTGTTCGTGGCGCTGAGCCTGGTGCTGCGCACCCGCGCGCTGCAGGACTACTTCGAGGATTCCGGCGGGACTAGCGCAGCAGCGCGACGCTCTTGATCTGGGCGTAGATTTCGGCGCCCGGCCCGAGCCCGAGCGAGTGCACGGATCGGCGGGTGACACGAGCAAGAAGCGAGGCACCCGAGGCATCCAGTTTGACGATGGCCTGTGCCGGACGGTCCTCCGTTATTTCCAGCACGCGCACCGGGAAGATGTTGAGAATGCTGGTATTGCGATGGTGTTCCAGGCTCAGGCTTACGTCGCGGGCCAGAATGCGTACGCGCACCGCTGTTCCTTCCGGCAGCCGCTGCTGCGGTATGGCCAGGCGCCCGCCCGGGAACGCGAGCAGCGCCAACTGGAATTGCTCATCGTATCCGGCCACCGTCGCGTCGAGGATAGCCGCGGCCTCGTCGCTGCGGGCAAGCGCCAAATCCAGGCGCGTAAGCATCTCACGCAGGTTGCCATGGGCCACGACGCGCCCCGGTTCAAGATTTACCAGGTGGTCAGCGAGCCGCGCCACCTCGTCGATGGCGTGGCTTACATAGAGCACGGGGATCGGCAGTTCGTCACGCAGGCGCTCGAGAAACGGCAGTAATTCGGCCCGCGAGCGGGCATCGAGTGCGGCAAGCGGTTCATCCATCAGCAGCATGACCGGATCCCTCAGCAGTGCGCAGGCCATTGCCACGCGGCTGCGTTCTCCGCCGGATAGTCCCTGGACCCGGCGTCCAAGCAGCGGGCCGATGCCGGCCCACTCCACCGTCCGGGAAAAGGTGGCCCGGGAGCGCACGCGCAGCGCACGCCTCATCCCGTATTCGAGATTGCCGCGCACGCTGAGGTGGGCCAGAAGCCCCGCATCCTGGAATACGTATCCCACCCGGCGGCGGTGGGCAGGCACAAAGACGCGCAACTCGCTGTCCTGCCAGAGTTCATCGTTGACCCGCAGCGTGCCGCGCGCGGCCGGCTCCAGGCCGGCTATGCAATTCAGCAATGTGGACTTCCCGCACCCCGACGGACCGAACAGCGCGGTAACACCGCTCGCCGGTGTCTGGAACGTTGCCTCGAGCATGAAATCGCCGCGACGCAGCATGAAGTGCGCGTCGATACCGCTCATAGGCCGCGCGCCTGCAGGCGCCGGTTGGTTAGGTGGACGATGAACATAACGAGGAAGGAAAAGATCAGCAGTCCTGCCGACAACACATGGGCGCGCGTGTACTCGAGCGCTTCGACGTGGTCATAGATAGCGATCGACAGCACCTGGGTCTTTCCGGGAATATTTCCGCCGATCATGAGTACAACCCCGAACTCGCCCACGGTATGGGCAAAACCGAGCGTGAGTGCCGTGACCAGTCCACGCCGCGCGAGCGGCAGGGCGACGGTAAAAAACCGATCCACGGGTCCTGCGCCCAGCATTGCCGCAACCCTGAGCGGACGCTCGCCGATCGCCTCAAACGCGTTCTGCAGCGGTTGCACCACGAACGGCAGTGAATACAGGACCGACCCGATGACCAGGCCGGAGAAGCTGAATGCCAGCGAACCGCCACTGATAGCATGCCAGGCTTTGCCCAGCGGTCCGGTAGGGGCCAGTCCGAGCAGCAGGTAGAAGCCGAGCACGGTCGGCGGGAGCACCAGCGGCAGGGCCACAACGGACTCGACTGGCAATTTGAGGAACGAGCGTGTGCGCGCAAGCCACCACGCGACCGGTGTCCCGATGACAAACAGAAATGCCGTCGAGATCAGGGCAAGCCGCAATGTGAGCCAGACGGGCGTAAGATCGATCGCCAATGCATTCATGCTCTAATCCTGTGCCCAGAATGGGGCTGGCGCCCCGGATGGCTTGCTGCGTGTGCTCAGTCGACGCCGTAGCCATAGCGGCGGATGATCGCTCGCGCCGCCGGGCTGTGCAGAAACTTCATGAAGGCAACTGCCGCGGCGTCGTGTCTGGCGCGTTCGAGAAGTACCGCCTGCTGATCGATGGGCGCGTACAGTCTCTGTGGCACGATCCAGTAGGACCCGCCGGCCGTGAACGCTGGATCTTTAAGCTGCGCCAGAGCCACGAATGCGAGCCCGGCGTTGCCGCTGACCGCGAACTGGAAGGTCTGCCCGATGTCCTCTCCGCGGACGATGCGGGGCTGCAAGGTCCGCCAAAGTCCCAGATGCCGCAGCACCGCACGCGCCGCCGCCCCGTACGGCGCAATCTTGGGGTCGGCGATCGCAAGGTGGCGGAATTTCCCGTATCTCAGCACCAGCCCCGTGTTGTCCACGCGCTGCGGAGAGCGGCTCCAAAGAGCAAGCCGGCCGCGGGCGTAGGTGAACCGGCTGGCGGCCACGCCCAGGCCCTGTCTGACCAGCAGGCGCGGAGTCGCGCTATCGGCTGCCAGCAGCACGTCGTAAGGGGCGCCGGCGCGGATCTGTGCGTACAGCTTGCCGGTTGATCCGGCGCTGATCAGCAGGCGCCCGTCGCCGGTGCGGATAAAGGCTGCGTCCAGGTCCTGCAGGGTATGAATGAAATCAGCCGCGACCGCGACACTGACCACGCCGGCGTCGGTAGCGGCACCGTGTCCGCCGGGCGGTACAGCGCGTGCCGGCAGCGGGGTTGCGGCCAGCAGCCCAAGGACGAGTGCGAAGATGGGTATTCGCGATGCGCATACGGTCATGGGTGTCGGGTCTTCGATGCCGGTGGACGGGAAAGCCGGTAATTTAATCCAAATGCAAGGCTCTGCGCCACATGCGCTCTCGCGCGCCGCATCCAGGCGGCGCTGTCTTCTTCACAGATTCCGTTGATGTGATGATGTCCCGCGGATCAGGCCGCGTGTTTCCGCCTGGAGTCCGACGCGCAAAGGCATGTCCGAATCTCTGCAAAAGAGGGAAACACGAAATGCCGACTTTGTGATTGGCCATTCGCGGATAGCGGTTATCGTATGTGTCCATAGCACATGCAAGCCGCTGCCCACAACGGCTTCATACGACCAGCCCCTGCAGACCGAGCAACAAGTGATCGACGGCACCGAGAGCAACGCGTCCGGCGACAGCAACATGGCGGTGCTGTTCCGAGTGCCAGCCGCATGCAGTTACGCGTCTCCGTGGTAAGCAAAGCGGCCCAGGCGAGGATCACTGCCGGTCCGTTGACCCAGCATCCGGTGAGGCACGATTCATCCGTCCGCCCTTTCTTGGCACATTGCTGGCGGAAATCGAATCGATGCGCCCCACGATGTCATTACCGACGCACGCAACGCGCGGAATTGTGGCAACCGCCGCCGGATTCCGGGGCAAGCTGGCTGGATACCGGAGCGGGTGAGTGTCCCCGTAGGCCTGTACTGCCACGGTGCCCGGGGATGTCGGGCCCACGGGAAGATGAAACCGCATCTTGGGCGCCGCGACGCGCCCGCGTCGGAGCCGGACTTAAAGCATTTCGATGACCCAGCGAGTAACGGTTGCCGTGGCACGGGCGCACTGATCGCCGCGGGCCTCGCTGAAAGCCGAATACTCGACCGGGTTCCACATGTCAAAGGTGCGTCCCGCGAAACGCAACTGCAGTTCTTCGCAGGTGATTCCGCCGAATTCTGTACGGAACCGGTCGACCAGCTCGCGGCCTTTCTGGAAATTGTTCATACCGCGGCCCTGATGGAGCTTGTCACGGTCGCGGCCGCGCTTGGCGCTTAAGGCCATGAGTCCGCCGGTCAAGGCGCCACAGGCGCCTTTGCCCGTCAGGCCACCACCACCGGACAGGCCATGGCTTGCCTTGATCGTGGCATCGTCGACAATGCCTACTGTCTCCTGGACGGTTGCCAACACGCACTGCGGGCAACAGCCGTAATCGATTTCATAGCGTAAAGCCTTGCAATAGGCCTGTTCCGCCAGAGCCTGTCTGTCTGTATTCGCCATGTTGCTCTCCCGGGTATATTAGAAATCTCTGATATGATTATAGGTCAGGCCGGGGGTCATGACTAACCCGCGAGACGTCAGCATCCGGTATCCACGCCCGGCCGGGACCCCGCGCCGCCTGTTGCCCGGGTCTTCTGGGGAGAAACCAGTCAGCCGCCCAGGGCTCCGCCACAGCCGGAGCCCTGGCCTGCCGTGCATCCGTAGCAATGATCGGCGACTGCGATCGGATTGCCATCGAGCCGCTTATGGACCAGGTCGGCCAGGCGTACTCCGGGGCGGCCTCCGAAACTCATCGGCAATCCAAGCATCTGGTTGAAATCACAGTCGTAGACGCGGCCCTCCCAGTCGACGCTCACAAGCGAGCGACACATGACTGACGCCAGGTTTTCCGGCCGGTGCGCGGCTTTGAGCGCTTCCATATAGGATTGGAATTTCCCCCGCGAGATTAGCGTGCTTCCGAAGCGCTGAATCGGCATGTTGGCGATCGTGTAGAGCCGGCTGAATACGATGCCATGGTGTGTGCCGAGTTCATTGCGATATGTATCTTCGAGGGTGCCCTGTGGTGGAGGCAGCGCCGCTCCGCCCGGGTTGTACACCAGATTGAGCACGAGTCCAGCGTCGCGGCCGTACCCGAGTTCGTTCAATCGCTGCAATGCGGCAATGCTCCTGGCAAAGACGCCGGCCCCGCGTTGGGCATCGACGTTGGATTGCTGGTAGCACGGCAAGGAGGCGGTAACCTCGACACGCTGTTGCGCCAGGAATTCAGCCAGACCCTCCTGTGCGGGTTCGAGCAGGATCGTCAGATTGCAGCGGTCGATGACGTGAACGTCGCGACGACGCGCTTCCGTGACCAGCATCCGAAAATGGGGGTTGAGCTCCGGCGCTCCGCCCGTCAGATCCATATTGCGGACAGTTGTCGCGTCCAGAAACGCTAGTACTTCAGCGATGGTGTCGCGCGACATCTGTTCCTTTCGCGATGGGCCGGCATTCACGTGGCAATGCAGGCAGGATTGATTGCAGCGGTATCCGAGATTGACCTGCAGGGTCTCCAGGCGTCCGCGCGCAAGCTGCGGAAAGTCGGTATTGTTCAGCAAAGGAAGTGTGGCATGCATGGGTGGACTCCGGCCGCAGAGGCGGGGAACCGTCTGTTTTATGGTATCAAACGTTGCAGCCAGCGCACGAGGTGGCGCGTGGCCGGACTGAAAAGCGTCTGGGCGAACGCCGTGTTCGCGGTACGGCGGTGGATCTGGGCGAGCGTGGGGTAGGCGTGGATTGTGGAGGCAATCGTGGCTACCGATGCGCCGGATTTCATCGCCAGCGCCATCTCGTGAATGAGTTCGCCCGCGTGCGGCCCGAGCATCGAGGCACCGAGCAGCTTTCCGCGATGCGTGACAAGCTTCAGCATCCCCTGCTCTTCGCGCTCGGCAAGGGCGCGATCGATCTGCGAAAACGGAAAATGCAGGATCTTCGGGTCGATCCCGCGGCCGCGTGCCTCGCTTTCGGAAAGTCCCACCTGCGCAAGTTCGGGATCGCTGAATGTCACCCGTGGCACCACGCGGTAGTCCACCCTCCGCCGCAGCCGGAATACGGCATTAGAAATGATGATTCCGGCCTGGTATTCGGCCACGTGTGTGAAGGCGTGCGGACCGCAGACATCCCCGCAGGCATAGATATGATGCTGCGAGCTGCGCAGTCGGCCATCGACTTCGATTCCACCGGTGCCGTACCGTACTCCGGCGGCCTCCAACCCGAGACTCTCTACGTTCGGACGGCGACCGGCAGCGACGAGGATGGCATCCGCCTCCAGATCCGCTGCGCCGCTGCAGTGGACGATCTTCGTCTTGCCGCGAAGCTCCACGCGCTCGACCTCCGTTCCTGTGCGGACAGAGATGCCCTCGGACTCGAGACAATCGCGCAGCATTGCACACAGCTCACTGTCCTCCGTGGGCAGCAGCTGCGTCAGCCGTTCTACGATCGTGACGCGACTCCCAAGGCGGCCGAAAGCCTGTGCCAGCTCGACACCGATCGGCCCGCCGCCAAGCACCACCAGATGCCGCGGCAGTGCGCGCAGGCTGAACACATCCAGGTTGGTAAGATAGCCGGCCGACTCGAGACCAGGCACCCCAGGCACCGCCGGACGCGAACCGGTGGCGATGACGAAGCGCCGCGCGTACACCGATTTTTCACCGACGCGCAGCTCCCGCGGCGAGACGAATGTCGCTGCCTTGCCCAACAGTACTTCGCATCCGTAGCCGCGGAAGCGCTCGGGATCGTCATGATCCTGGATGCGATCGATCACCTGCTGTACGCGTTCGTTGACGGCAGCCAGATCCACCGGCAGCGTTTGCTCCGGCAGTCCGAACTGCGCCGCGCGGCGTATCAGCGCTGCCACCTTGCCGGCGTGTATGAACGCCTTGCTTGGCACGCAGCCGTGGTGCAGACAGTCGCCACCGAGGCGATCGGATTTTTCCACGAGGGTTACCGTCTGACCGAGCTGTGCCGCTACGCTCGCGACCACGAGCCCTCCGGCACCACCTCCGATTACCGCCAGATCACGCTGCTTCACGTGCCACCAGACCTTTTTCCCGGTTCGATCAGGATGCGGCGACGGAACACCACGTAGGAAATCGGCGCCCGGTAGTGGTCATGGTTCCGGTGCGAAGTGTCCATAAGCCAGTAGCGTACCACCGCCTCGACGGCTGTCGGGCGAGGATGTGAGCGGGTGGAAAACCCGATGTCGTAGGTGCGTGGCTCGAGCGGGCGCAGGCGGGTATCGTGCAGTTCGATGATGAACGGCCGCCAAAGCACGGATCGCTCCAGGGTGAAAATCCGTGATTTGAGAGCATGTCCGCGGGAACCGAGTACCCGCAGCTGCACGGTCAGATGCCGGTCTGGAACACCGGTGGGGACGTAGTGTTCGGCGCCGGTGTTGGTGATGGTCAGTGCGTAGCGCTCCCGGCCGGATGGCGCGGCCGCAAGCCGGGCAAAGCTGATGCTGAGTGCATCCCGCACCATGCGTGGGTCGTGACCGCCGCGCCACAGATGCCGCCGCGATGGCCGGATCTTGCCTCCGGGCACCAGCGGGCGGTTGACCGACGGCATGTGGCATTGCACGCAGTTGAGTGCTGCGAGGGCCCTGGCCGACATGGCCACGCCGTAGCCGTCATTACCGGTTGCGGGAAACGTCCGCTGCGCCTGCCGCCCCGCGCGATGACTCTGCGTACCGACGGAAGAGCGTGATGCCAAAGCCGGCAGCAATGCCTGGATCGCCCGACCCTTCAGCCGGAAGCGGCGGCGCGTGCGCGCGATCTCCGTCACGGTACCGCAAGGCGGCAGACGGTAAAACACGTCGTGGTGACGATTGTTGACGACGTGGCAACGGATACAGGTTTCATTATCATTGTTCCAGCGCGCGACCGGATGTGGCGCGTCGAGTTTTGCAAACGGTCCGTAGACGACGCCGTGCCGGATGTGGCAGGCCGCGCAGGTCACTCCTTGCCGGCGCAGTGCCGGTTCGAAGGCCGGGTTGACCGCAAGTACCGGATCCCACCGGTTGCCCCCATGATAACCCAGCACCCGGTACCGCTGCTGTGCGGCGAGAGGGGTGTGGCATTCGAGGCAGACCGGTTTGCGCCCTTCCGCCCGCCAGTCGGTCTGAAAATAGGGGTCGGTCCAGGCGCGGCTGTGTATGGTTGTGCTCCATTCCCGGTAATTGGCGACGTGGCAGCTGCCGCAGCTGCGTGCGCCGAGTTTTCCGAGGGGCGGAATCGGTGTCGCCGGCAAAGGATTTTCGAAGCGTTTCGAAATCGAAAAAATCTCCAGCGGCCGCAGCATGCGCCAGCCGAGAAAAACCGCCGCACTTCCGGCCACCGCCCAGATCAAGGCGACCTTGAACTTCATTCCACCCGCCCCTTTAATTTATAGTTGATCCGGTATAGAGATCGGGCGCATGGCCGCACGTGTGTGTCGCCTGATGTGATTGTCGGTCATGAGGCTGTCGACAGTGTTGCGCCCGGCACTGGCATACCGGACTCCGGTTCCAAACCAACCGGTCTGGTAAGGAAGGACGCGATCTGTCGTCCGGCGAGATAGATCCGCAGCTCGCCCGGCCTGAAGGGTGACCAAACATCGCTCTCGGTGAGCGGTTCGGTGGCGATCACCGCAATATCGGATGTCGGGTCCCCGCAGCAGGCAGCGGACGTATTGTCCAGACTCCACAGGCGGTCATGGCCGTAGGCGATGAGATGTTCGCCATCGGACATCAGAAAATTGAAGCGGCCGCGCGACGCCAGCATCTCGGCGACATCGGCAAGCGCATCGAGCCATCGGTTCCCCTCCTGCGCCCGTGGTCCGGAAAACGCCGTGGCGATGTGCTCGAGCACCACGCAGAAAGCATGTTCGGAATCAGTGTCGCCGCTGGGCACGCACACCGGCATGGTGTGCGATGCCGCGGGCATCGCGGCATCGGGAAGGATGCCGTTGTGGGCGAACACCCACTCGCGCTCGCAGCAGATGCGGAGGAACGGATGGGTGTTGGCCGCCACCCTCGCCGTCGGCGGGTTGGCTTTGCGCACGTGTCCTACAATCAGTGGCGCGCGCGTGCGCGCGCACAACTCGCGGAAGCGGGCGCTGCTGGCGGCTGGCCGCGGCTCCTTCTCGATACGGAACGAGGCGCCCTCGACCCAGGCGAGGCCCCAGCCATCCGGGTTGTCGGCGACGCCACCGCCGTGCGCTCCGAAACGGCAAAGCAGTTCCCGTGGCTGCAGGGCGGAATTACTGCTCAGTCCGAATAATTCGCACATGACGTCGCCATCCGCTTAGTCCGTCTTCGCCAATAAACCGGTGCTTTCCGGACGTGCCTCTGAACCGGCGGCCGGAACTTCGCGTACTGTATCGAATCCCCGACTCCTCCACCCGACCAGCCCATCGTTTACCAGCAGCGCCTGGGTAAAGCCCGCCGATCGCAGCAGTTCGACCGCCTTGCCGGACATGCGGTTGGTGCGGCATATGACGGCAAGCGGATGTCCGCGCTGCGGTTCGATCTCGGTCAGGCGATGCGCCAGTTCCGCAAGCGGGATGTTGAGCGAGCCGGCGATGTGCCCGAGCTCGCCGGTGTAGTCGGCGAGCGGACGTACGTCGAGTACCATCAAGCCTTCGTTGCCCTCAAGGCGCTTTTTGAGTTCATCGCTGGAAATGGTGTCCGTGCCGGGCTTGCGGCGCACACGCTTGACGAGCCCCGGCAGGAATGCGACTGCGGCAAGCAGGGCCAGCGCGAGCAGTCCCTTGCGCACCACACCTTCACCGCCCGCCGCCGCTTCGCGTCCCGCGTAGCCGAGATAGGTGTAGGCGAACGCGCCGGGCAGCATGAATACGAAGGAACCGACGATATAGGAAAGCAGCCGGATGCGGGTGAGGCCCAACGCATAGTTGAGCAGGTTAAACGGAAACAGCGGCACCAGCCGCACGAATGCGATGAATCGCCAGCCCTCCCTTTCAACGCCGTCGATGATCGATCCGGTCCAGCCGCCAGCCCGGCGATGCGCCCAGTCGGATGCGAGGTAGCGGGCAATCAGGAACGCAATCGTGGCGCCCGCGGTGGCGCCGGTGAGACTGTACAGGGTGCCCCACACTGGACCGAAAAGTGCGCCACCGGCAAGCGTGATCACCGCACCGGGAAGGAACAGTACTGTGGCAGCAGCATAGGCCGCCATGAAAAGAAGCGGCCCGAGGGCACCGGCGCCGGCGATCTGCGCCTGCAGCGCGGCGGCGTTGAGCCAGTCCCGATTGAAAAACGCTGCGATGATCCCGACGACGAGCGCGGCAGATATCACAAGGCGCGGGATTGTCCGGCGTTTCACGAAAACCGGCTCCATTCGCGACGGTTGATGGCATAGCCACGGACACGACCGAGAAAGGGCAGGATCAGCATGCCCGGCAAATCATTTACGAGTTTCGGCTTGCGGTAATCGCGGATGCCGAAGGTCATGCTGTCGTGGCCGGCGTCGGGCTGGTCCTTGTAGGTGCCAAACAGCCTGTCCCACAGGGACAGATTAAAGCCAAAATTGCTGTTGGCCTCATGGTCTTCGATAGAATGGTGTACCCGATGCATGTCCGGGGTGACGATCAGCAGACGCAGCACCCGGTCCAGGCCAAGCGGCAGCCGCACATTGCCATGATTGAACATGGCGGTGGCGTTAAGTACCACTTCAAAAATCACCACGGCGGCCGCCGGAGCGCCGATAAGTGCAATTACTGCAAACTTGATCAGCATCGAAAGCAGGATCTCGACCGGATGAAATCGCGCGCCCGTGGTGACGTCGAAATCAAGGTCGGCATGGTGCATGCGGTGCAGCCGCCACAGCGCCGGAACCGCATGGAACATGATGTGCTGGAGATAGATCGCAAAATCCAACAGAATCACCGAGGCAAGAACGGCGACCCACGGAGCGACGGCAAGCATGTTGAACAATCCCCAACCGCGGCCGGCCGCCAGCAGCGCAAATCCGGTGGCGGCCACCGGCAGCAGCAGGCGCAGCAATGCACTGTTGAGGAACACGATGCCGAGGTTGCTGCCCCAGCGGCGCGGCCGGGGCAAGGAAAGCGCACGACGCGGCAAGGCAAGTTCCAGCAGGATCATGACCATGAGGATCCCGAAAAACATGCCTAACCGCAGAACCATGGCATGCCGCACGACAGATTGAAGCATGATGCCCCCTACCGACCGTAGAAAATACGCCGCCAATTTGGAAAAACCAGCCGGCACTGCTATAATTCAATTAGTCAATTGAATACTATGTTTCAGAGGTTCCCATGTCAAGTCCTTCGCTCAAGCAGCAGCTCTATCGTGAAATTGCACGCATCGGCAAAGCTGTCTGTCACGGCAATCGTCTGGAACTGCTCGAGTATCTTGCTCAGGGAGAGCGCACTGTCGATGCGCTGGCGGGGCTGACGGACATTTCCGTGGCCAACGCTTCGCAGCATCTCCAGGTGCTGCGCCAAAGCGGCCTCGTGAAAGCCCACAAGGAAGGACAACACGTTTTCTACAGTATTGCCGACGATGAGGTCGTCCGGCTGCTTGCAAGCATGCGCAAACTCGCGGAAACCCACCTGGCGGAGGTTGAGCGCCTGGTGCGCAGCTATTTGACCGTCAAGGACGAGCTGGAGCCGATTCCTCGGGCAGAGCTTCTCGACCGGGCGCGCCGCGGACTGGTAACAGTAATGGACGTTCGCCCACAGGAGGAGTACGCCTCGGGCCATGTGCCAGGAGCCATCAACCTGCCGATCAAGGATCTTGAGCACCGGTTGCGGGACCTGCCGCTGGATCAGGAGATCGTCGCCTACTGCCGGGGTCCACACTGCGTGCTGGCCTTCGAGGCGGTGGAACGGCTGCGCCGGGCGGGGTATCGGGCGCGACGGCTGCAGGATGGATTTCCCGAATGGCGCGAGGCAGGACTGCCGGTCGAAACCGCAGGTTCCCGCGACTGACGAGGGCGTTATGTGCGTGACGACATCCGGATTCGCAGGAGCGGGCGCAAGCGGATTTTTTTTGCCCGTGCCGAGCGCATGACCGCTGTGTCCGGCGGAAATTGCCGCTGGCACAGCTGCAGCATGGCGTGGGTGGTTCTGCCGCTGGTTTTGGCCGCGGGCTGGACGCCGGCAGTGGATGCTTCCGGACCGCAGCCCCGATCGACGCTGCCCAGGTGGTCGGAGGTCGAGCCTGACGGACTGGCTGTCGAACTTGTCCAGCGGCCGATCGATCTGACCGAGGCGTTTTTTCAGGGGCGTGGCTTTACGCCCGCCACCTCACGGCAGATTGCCGACGCCTGTGTCATGGCGGTTGTCGTAAAGAACCGGTCACCTTCCGGGACGATTCGGTTCAATCTCGCCGATTGGCGGGTGATCACCAGCGGCCATGAGCAGCCGCTGCGACTTGAAGCCGACTGGCACAAAGAATGGGGTAAGGAACGGGTCTCGCGCCCGGCGCAGATCGCCTTCCGCTATGCCCTGCTACCGACCGTGGATCGGCTCGGCCCGGGCGACTGGCTGCAGGGAATGATTACCGCCAATCTCGGTGCCGGCCGGCACTTCGATCTCCGGATCCGCTGGACGGACAACGGCGTGCCGAAGCAGACAACGGTGCGCAGCGTGCTATGCTCTGCGAGGCATCCATCGACAGGGAAATCGCCTTGATTAATCGCTTCGTTGCCGCGGCAGTTATCGCCTGGCTCACCGCCGTACCGCTGGCCTATGCCAATTCAGCTGCCGCTCCGGGGCGCTTTGCTCCGAATTTCTCCCTCAAGGATCTTAACGGCAAGGTACGGCATTTCTCGGATTATCGCGGCAAACTCGTTATCGTGAACTTTTGGGCGACATGGTGTCCGCCCTGCCGCATGGAAATTCCTTCCATGGAGCGTGCCTACGAAAAGCTCAAGAACAGAGGATTCGTGATTCTCGGCATTGATGTCGGCGAGAATTGGAGCTCGGTTGCGCCCTTTGCGGAGCAGATGAAAATGAAGTACCCGGTTTTACTGGACCGCAATTCCACCGTCAGCAGGAAGTGGGGGATGATCGGATTGCCGACCAGTTACGTCATCGATCCGCACGGACGCGTGGTCGATGTCCTGGTCGGCGGAAGGAATTGGTTGAATCCGAAGCTGCAGGCACTCCTGAAGCAGCTGCTGCCGCGCGCTCCGGGGCCGGCGACTTCACTGAGGAGGCCGGCGACCGGTTCCGGTTGAGTTGCGGCGCTTTGGTCCGGCCAGACCCAGGGCGCGCACTGTGCTGATCATGTCTACGGATACCGGGACGTGATTGTGCTCATCCGCGTAACTGATTCCCGTCCCGAGCAGCAGATCCCCTTCGACGTCACCCGGTTTCCCGGGCGGACCCCTTTGCGCTTTTCACACGCTGTGCCTTGTCGGTGCCAAATCCGCGAATAAGGATCGGTGGTGCCCGGTGCGCCTGACCGGGAAACACGCCATGCCTGGATGAACTGGACGGGAATGAGCCACACCGCACGAGGTCTTGCCCTGGCGGGGCCCCGGTGTTTTCGCGCCCTCTTCGGGCCTGACCTTCAGGCCGCCACGCATTGCCGGCAGTGATCGTGAACGGGTTAGGCGCTGCTTCCCGTCTTCTGCGGCAGGTGCGACCGAAGCGCGCTTGTCAGCTTCCGATTCACGGCAGACGGAACATCGATACCCGCCGCGCTGACCTTTGCTATAACTACCCATATACGGAACAATAATCAAAGACATGCCCTCCTCGCCCGAAGTCCTCATCGTAGGTGCTGGACCCGCTGGGATCGCGGCAGCGCTGCGGCTGGTTCGCGCGGGTGTTTCGGTGATGGTGCTCGAGGGTGCGGAGTATGCAGGCGCGGAGAACTGGTCCGGTTGCGTCTATCACGCCGAGGGTCTGCTGCGCGAGGATGTGCTGGGGCGAGAGCTGTGGCAGCAAGCCCCGAAGGAGCGGCGTATCGTCGCGCGCAGCCTGTATCTGCATGACGGCATCAATGCCGCAGGCTTCGAAGCCCGGGCCCATGCTGGCAATGATTACGGCGAAGCATGGACCGTTCTGCGCCCCAAACTCGATCGCTGGCTGGCGAGCCGCGCCATTGATTTCGGCACCACCCTGATTACTGGCACCACGGCGACAGGCCTGCGGTATCACGGCGACCGTGTGGTGGGTGTCGATACCGACCGCGGGCCAGTGGACGCTCCCGTGGTGTTCCTCGCCGAAGGCGACGCGGCCGGATTGCTGGCGCGCGAAGGCTTCGAGCGGACGAAGCTCCCGCATTATGCCCAAGGCATCAAGGCGCTCTTCCACCTGCCGCCGCCGGAAATCGAGAAACGCTTTGAGCTGGGGCCGGGTGAAGGCATGGCGCAGGAGTGGCTGCTGCGAAACGGCCAGCTTGCCGGTCGCCCGGTGCGACTCAACATGACCGCCTTCCTTTATACGAATCACGACACGCTTTCGCTGGGGCTGGTGCTCCCGCTTGACCGGCTGGCCCAGGCCGGCGTTGCCGATCATCCGCATCTGTTTGAGCGCGTTCGCAACATTCCGGTGATCGCATCCTACCTCGCGGGTGCGCAGCAGATCGCCTACGGCGCCAAGGTAATTCGTTCCGGGGGAATCGACGAGACTCCGGAGTGGGTGCGTGCCGGGCTGGCCGTTGGTGGCGGTGCGCTTGGCCTCGGGCAGGAGGTGCCCTACCCGAATTTCATCGCCCCGGCCATCACCAGTGCACTGACTTTCGCCGACGCCGTATTGCGCATACGCCAGAAGGGTTCCGATTACACGCACGCGGAACTGCAGCATGAGTACGCCGAAACATTGCGCAGCACCACCGATTTTTGCAATGCTGCGCTCATTCGGCGCTGGCCAGAGGCAATTCACGGTGGACCGGCCCTGTTCGACCACCTGCCGGCCATGCTGGGCCAGATGATCGATGCCGAGCGACTGCCGTCCGGCGCCGGCCGCGCCCAGTGGCGCCGGGCCCTGGGTGTGCAGCTTACCCATTTGCGCAGCGATGCGGCCCAGGCCTTGCATCTTGCGCGCGGGTTTGGCCCACGCTGGCGCGTGCTCCGGACGGCGCCACCGCCACTGCATGTGCGGTTCCTGGTCGCGCGCGCCGGCAGCGCGCCGGTACCGGTCGCAGTACCGGATGACCCTCTGCTGGCGCTGGCTGGCCAGGTGATCGGTCATTTCTACGGCCGGCGTTTGCCGGCGTTTGCCGATCGCGTGGCGTTGATCTGGCGCAGCATGGTGCGCCTGCCGCTGGCGCTGCCACGCATCGCCGGTCTGGGGCTGGGTGCGCTCACCGGGGGCGCGTCGCTGCTCGGCGACCTTGCAGCGTACAAGGCCTGCCGCCTGCCGTTGCGTGAACTGCTCCTGCGGCCTTACCATCGTTACGACGATTGCACGCGCAGCAGCCTTGACTGGAGCGGGGCGCACCGAAGCGCCGCCTCCCCGACCACATGGATCGCTCCGCTCGTGCGTTACCGACCCGACCCACGGCATCTGACCGTGCCCCTGGGTCTCGGCGCAGCGGCGCAGCAGCTGCGCAATGTCTGTCCGGCGGAAGTCTACAGTCTCGTCGGTCAGCTGGGCGGAGTCGCTAGCCAGCACGAAAACTGCATCAAGTGTGAGTCCTGCCGTGTGACGGTGCCCGGGGTGGACTGGAATCGTAACAGCAATCACCGGTTTGCCTATCGGGTTCCGGGAAATACTCGAAGCGGCCCGGATTCTTCCGTGATTTCCGCGCTGGAGCCTGTCTCGGCCGAGCCGCTGCCCCTGAGCGTTGCCGAGCGCAGGATCTGGCAGCGCCTGTATCAGTCGCTGTGTGCCCGACCGGCGATGGTCGCCGGGGAATGGCCGCGTGCCTGGGAAAAACTGTTGAGGGCAATTCCTCACAACGAGCTGACGCGGCCAAAAGTCGCGCGCATGGACGCGTGGTTGCGGCGCCACGGCTACGGCTGGATGGAGACTGAAGTGCGCGCTCTGCTGGAGCAGGCGCGGGCGCTGCCGGTTGACGGGCAGGGCGTGCGCGACAACGGCGCACACGCCCTGCAGCGCAGTCAGCGGGCGTGGGAGCGGCTGAAGACCGATTTTCCGTCGGAGCGGCTCAAATCGCTCGGACACGCGGCCTGGAAGCTTTCCGACCGGCGTGTCTTGCTTGATTGGATAGTCGCCGCGCGTACCCATCGTGTTGCCGCCGTCGAATGGCTGGCGGGCTGGTCGAGCGCGCTGGCGTGGATGGCCGCTGGACACTACCTGGCGGAGGCTTACGCCGGACACACGATCGCGGATGCCCTGGCCGGGCCATTGTGGCGCGAAGAAGATGGAAATTCTAATTGGATGTCAGGGGTCGTCGAGCGCTTTGTCGACCTGCAGGGCGTCAGCAGATCTGCCGCAGGGATCGTTGCGCACGGTGCCGGCGCCGACGCCGCCCAGCCGGTGCGCAGGCGCGTCGTGGACGATGTCAGCGGCTTTTCCGCAACCGCCGAGCTTGCCGAAATGAGCGTTGCGCTGGCGCTCGGCCAGGCGACGGTGTTGCGCCGTCGTGCACTGGAATATGCCGCTACCCGGGTCCAGTTCCGCGGCGAACTGCGGGACAATGAGGGGCGCGAGAGCATCGCCAAGTTCGGCGTGGTCAAGCAGATGCTGGCGGGTGTGGAGTACGCGCATACGCTTCTCGGCCTGGCGCGCCGCTGGTGCCAGCGAGAGCCGGAGCGGGTATTGCTGCTTGTGCGCGAGTGCATGGGGCCGTGGATGGATGGTGTGCCCTGGCTCGCCGGACAGATTTTCGGAGGCATGGCATATTCTGAAGAGGACATCCTCGCGCCTCGCTACCGCGACGCGATCCTGTTCAGCCAATGGCCGGGATCGCGCGCGCTCGCGCGCGAAGATCCCGGCTTTGGCATGCGCCTGCTCGCACAGACGCTGCCGGAGTCGGACATAGACTATGTCGTGGCCGACAGCCTGCTGCAGTTCGCGACCGGGCGCCGTTGCCTGCGCACATTGCGCCCGCTGCAGGCCGAACCGCTGCGGCGCAAGCCTCTGCGCCCGCGTCTTCCGCTGACATGGGAAGCACACAGGAAGTTCACCTACCAAAGCGGCAGCTTTCTGAGCGGCAACCTGCTCGCGCCCGATAGGCTGCTCGTCCTTGAGCATTTCCGTCGGGACCCGTTGCTGCGCCGTACACGTGCCGACGTTTTGCGGCTGCTGCGCCGCGGCTTTCGCAGCCCGCGCAGGGGCGAACCCTACGGTCGTTACATCGATTTCCTGCACGGAATGCCGGAAGGCGACATTCAGCTGCTGCGTGAATTCAACGCCTTTGCGACGATTGTGCCCGCAAGTCTCGGGGGAAAGGGCTGGAGCAAGGCTCAGTACTCGGTGCTCACCAATCTGTGCATGGGGGAAAAGGATACCGCCACCGGCCTGCTGATCATGGCCAGCACCAGCATCGGCACCATGCCGGTGCTGCTCGGCCGCGACAAGGATCTGCCGCGGCTGCGCCACGAGATCGATGCGTGTCTGGCCGATGCGTCCGGATGGCGGGAATTAAAGGAGGACCTGAACCGACTTATCGAAATGATCGAGCGTCCGGAACCGGGGCCCCTGCGGCGCAAGCTGGAGCGTCTCGGCGGACAGGTCCAGCGCATGTTTCTCTTTCCCGGTTCGACGCTCAAGTACCTGATCCGCGATTTTCTCGAGCTCATGCGTCAGACTGTGCAAGCGGCGAAAGCGCGTGATCTCACGATCTTCGGGGATTGCCTGCGGCGATGCCGGGACAGTCTGCCGGCGGTGCGCGTCCGGCTCAGGGACGAACAGCAGGAAATCGATGCGCGCGAGCGCGCACATGAGCGCTTTCTGCAGTTCCTTGCCTGTGGGCAGATCAGTGCCTTTGCGCTCACGGAGCCGGCCGCCGGCTCCGACACCGGGGGCATTCAGGCGCGCGCGGTTCTTCGCGAGGTAGAGGCGCGTGCCGACGACCAGGGGCTGTACCGCTTCACTGTCGCCGGCACCGAAACACCGCGTTTGCTGCTGGATGCGCGGCGTCTGGTATTCGAATCGTGCCGGGCGTTTTTTCGCATGCCGGACAACAGCCTGGCCAGCCTCGATGACAGTGACTGGGATCTGGCGCGTAACAGCGGCCGCCGCCGGATTCGCGTCGGCGGGCACACCTATCCCTATGACGACATCGGCACTGTTGTCGTCACAAATGGCAAGGCCTTCTATCGTTACTGGGAGCTGTCAGGAAGCAAGATGTGGATCACCAACGGCTCGGTCGCGGATCGTTACTGTCTGTACGCCCAGACCGCGATCGGCGAAACCGGCTTTATGCTGGAACGCCGCTCCGAGGGGTTGCGCATCGGTCCGAACGAAAACAAGCTCGGCCAGCGTGCTTCGCCGACCAACGAGCTGACGCTGGACCGCGTGCGAGTAAGCGCGGATCAGGTGATCGGCTTCACGGGTCATGGGCAGGTGAACGCACTGGAGACGCTGAGTGTTGGGCGTGGCGGTCTGGTCATGAGCTGTGCAACGCTCGCCGAGCGCGTGTTGCGGGAGTTTCTGCCGGTGTGGCAGAAGGATCCGGTCTTGCATGCCGCAGCCCAGGCGGAGTGCGACCGCCTGCAGACCCTGGCTGCGCGCCTGGTTGGCCTCATGGACCGGTCCGACCTTCAGCGCGGAGATTTTCGCATTGAGGCGGCGCTTTCCAAGTACCTCGCCTCCGAGGGTGCGCACCGTATCCTGGGCTGGCTGGAGAGACTCTATGGCCCCGATGCTGCCGCACGCGAACGGATGCTGGAAAAATGGCGGCGCGACATACGTATCCTGAACATCTACGAAGGCACGAACGAGGTCCAGCGCTTTCTTGTGCTCAAGGACCTGCCGAACCTGCTGCGCGAGCAGGCAATGGAGGTTGCCGACAACGCGCCGCTCGATGCCGCACTCCAGGAGTTCCGCGAATTTGCAGCGGGTCGTGTCGCGGAGCTCGGTGCCGGGGTCTGGCAGAATCCGGATCTGCAGGCTCGCTGGTTCCCCGTTGTCGACTGGGTCGCCGAACTCTACAGCTGGTCGGCACTGCACGAGCGCACCCGTTTGCTGGAATCTCATGGCGACCCCGTGGACCGGGAGAACATTGGGCGTCTGCGTGCGAGCGAAGCCAGCATCGCACAGCACGTGCAGGATGTGGCCGGGATGGTGCGTTCGGATTTCGAGCAGGCCGAGCATGGCGATACGGGTCCCGGCGACGCCGCACTGGCCTTGGCACGCGCAGCGCTGGCCGTACCGGCGAGAGTGGATGACGGCCCCGTGGCAGTGGGCGCATTGGCGGGAGAATGGGCTGTCGTGCTGCGCAGCCGTTTCGAGCCCGGGGCCGGTGGCCTCGAGTGGGCCGGATGGAATCCGGCCGATCTCGCGGTGCTGGATCGCCTGCTGTCGTGGTCGGACCGGTTTCCGGCCCTGCATGTGAAAGTCGCCGCGCTCGCGCCGCGCGACACCGCCGACGCACTGCGCCGTCTGCAGGCGGCCGGCGCCGAGGTTCTGCACGTTGCCCAGCCGGCCGGTGCCGCCGAAATGGCGGGCGCGGTTGCCGCCATCCTGCGCGTTTGGCCGCAGGTGCGGCGATGGGCATTCGGATGCGGCGCATCCAGCCCCCGCGACCGCGGTTTTGCCGCGAACATGGGCCAGCTTCTTGGCGTCGATCTCGTGGAGGGCGCGACCGCCCTGGGCGACGTTGCGCATGGTTTGTGGGTGGAGGATGCCGCCTGGCGGCGGAGATTCATCACCGACCGGCGCCGTATCGCATTCGTGTGGGACCTGAAGCCGGGCGGCCGCGCCGGTCGTTACGGAGTGCGGGATTGGCTCGCGGCACTGCGCACCGATCTGCAGTGCGCCGAGGCCGCTGCGTATCCGCTGCCGACGGCTGTGCGACTGCCGGCCCTGCCGCCGGCCGCCGATCTGCCGCAGCGCTTTGCGGACGTAGGCGAGCTTGCAGCCTGGCTCAGGGGCCGATTCAATGCGGGTGTCGTCCCCGATGATCCGGCGGCGACTCGGCCGGCACAGGTACCGTTGGCCGGCTACAATCTGTGGTTGACTCCGGCGGACGTGCTGGCCGGCGCCAGTCGCGAATCGGCGCTGCGTGCGCTGGTCGGGCTGGGCACCGGGTTCGGCGTACTCGCCTGGCTTCCTGCCGGACGGAGTCCCCCCCCGGTATCGCTGCTGCTGGGCCAGCCTGGATTCGCAGGTCTGTGGCAGCTGCCGCTGCATGGCGCGGTGCTGCATGCGGCACTGGCCGACCTGCTGGCAGAGCACATCGGTGTACCGCATCGCATAGTGTTGAGCGCGGAACATCGCGCGCTCGGGGCGGCGCTGGCGGCTCGTCTCGGAATGGCGCTGTTCGACGAGGTAATCGCGGTCACAGCCGACGCCGTGACCTGTTCTCGCGATGGCTACGAGGCGGATTACCCGCTGCCGGACGCTGCACTGCTGATCATCGGCCGTTCCTGCAGCGCGCCACCACTGGCGGCTCCGGCATCCCTGCCGCTCCCGGTCACGCTGCTGCCCGCGGCGCACCTGCAAAGTTCGGCGCTGGCGCGTGCCCAGGCGCGCGTGGCTACGGGAGCAGGTCTGACGACAGCCAAGTTCATCGTAGACGTAGGACTCGGCGTTGCAAATGAGTCCAATTACAAAAAACTCATTCCGCCTCTGTGCGCGGCGCTCGAACGTCTTAGCGGCGAGGCCGTGGAGCTGGGGGCGACGCGCAAGGTGACCCAAGAACTCAAGCTTCTGCCGGTCGACCGGCAGATCGGCCAGACCGGTGTTCCGGTGGCGCCGGCGTTGCTGCTGGCGCTGGGCATCTCTGGGGCGCCACAGCACATGGGTTGGATCGATCCGGGTGCCGTAGTGATCGCGATCAACCGCGATCCGGATGCTCCGATTTTCGGCTGGTCGCGCCAGAATCCGGGACCTCGTGTCATCGCCTGTATCGGCGACCTCGAGGAATGGGTACCTGCGCTGGTGCGATTTCTGGGTGCCGATGGCACTCTGCAGTCTGCCGGGGATGGTTGAGTCAGGCAGGACAGTGTGGCGGGCTTCCGCTACCGTGGGCGATTAGGAGACAACTATGTCGGATGCAAAGGTTTACGTAATCGATGGTTTGCGCACGCCGTTTCTGAAAACCCGCGGCCAGGCAAATGAGTTCAGCGCAGCCGATCTGGCAGTGGCCGCCGCCCGACCGGTGCTGGCGCGCGCGCCGTTTGCGCCGGAGCAGATCGACGAGATCATCGTCGGCTGCGTCATTCCGGCGCCGGATGAGGCCAATGTCGCACGCATTATCGGATTGCGCCTGGGCTGCGGCAAGACCGTCCCCGCCTTCACGGTCCAGCGCAACTGCGCATCCGGGCTGCAGGCGCTGGCGTGCGCGCGCGAGCGCATCGCGCAGGGGCGGGCGCATCTGGTTCTCGCCGGCGGCACCGAGGCGATGAGTCGCGCGCCGATCCAGTGGAATACCGCCATGGCGGGCTGGCTCGCTGGAGTCCTGCGTGCACGTAACCCCGTTGCACGGGCGCGTGCCATCGGTGGCTTCCGGCTGTCACATCTGGCCCCGGTGTATACGTTGCTGCTGGGTCTGACCGACCCTCTGGTGAAACTCAATATGGGCCAAACCGCGGAGATCGTCGCACATCGATTCGGTATTACTCGCACGGAGCAGGATGCCTATGCGCTCGGCAGCCATCAGCGACTGGCGGCAGCCTATGGTGCCGGACAGATGCACGATGAGATCGTGCCGCTATTCGATTCCCGCGGCCGCGTTTATGAGGAGGACAATGGTCTGCGCAGGGATACCGACATGGACAAGCTGGCCAAGCTCAGGCCGGTGTTCGACCGCAAGTACGGCTCGGTGACCTCGGGCAACAGCTCGCAAGTGACTGATGGCGCGGCTATGCTCATGCTGGCGAGCGAGACCGCCGTGCAACGCTACGGACTGACGGTGCTGGGCGAACTCTTGGGCGAAGAATGGGCGGGCGTCGATCCGAGCCAGATGGGTCTTGGACCAGTGCACGCCGTGGCGAGGCTGCTGGCCCGGTTCGCGCTTAGCATGGACGATATCCGAAAGATGGAACTCAACGAAGCGTTTGCCGCCCAGGTGCTCGCCTGCCAGGCAGCATGGGCAAGCCCCGAATACGCCCATGACGAACTCGGTCTTGGCACTCCAATCGGTCCGGTAGATCCGGCGCGCCTCAACACCGAAGGCGGCGCGGTCGCGATCGGCCATCCTGTCGGCGCTAGCGGTGCGCGGATCGTTCTGCACCTGCTGCGTTCGCTGCGGCGTCACGGGGGCGGCCTCGGCATTGCAACTCTTTGCATCGGCGGCGGCCAGGGTGGTGCGATGCTGGTGCGCGCGAAAGGGGAATCAGCATGAACATGGATATTGACGCGGCCAATTGGCGAATCGAGGAAGCCGACGAAACCATCGTGCTGACGCTCGATGTGGTCGGACAGCGCGCCAACGCGCTGTCGTCCGTGGTGCTTGAAGAGTTCGACCGTATCCTGGGACAAATCGAAGTCCGTCCGCTCCATGGCCTGGTCATTCGTTCGGCAAAGGTCAACAGCTTCATCGTAGGCGCGGATGTCAACGAGTTCCAGAAGATCAGTGACTCTGTGCAGGCCACCGCCCTGGCGCGCGCGGGGCAGACCGTGTTCAATCGGCTTGCAGGCCTGCCATTTCCCAGCGTCGCGCTGATTCATGGCAATTGTCTGGGTGGCGGGCTTGAGCTGGCGCTCGCCTGCACCTACCGTGTCGCGCGCGAGGACGACGCAACGCGGCTGGGCCTGCCGGAAGTGCGGCTCGGAATCCATCCGGGTTTCGCCGGAAGCGTGCGGCTTCCGCCCCTGATCGGCGATCTGGCGGCGCTTGATCTCATCCTGACGGGCCGCGCGGTGAGTTCCCGCCAGGCGCTTGCGCTTGGTCTTGTTGACGAAATCGTGCCTGATCGCCACCTGATGCATGCGGCGCACGCGTTCATCGCGCGCCACCCGCGTCCAAGGCGTGCAGCCTGGTGGAAACGCACGCCGTCGTGGTCGATGGTGCGCAAGCCGGTCACGCGCCTGCTGCAGCGGCAGCTGCGGAAAAAGGCGAACCCCGATCATTATCCGGCTCCGTACCGGGCGCTTGATCTGTGGCGCCGCAATGCTTCGCAGGACGAGGAAGCGCTTTCGTTGGGCGAGCTGATGGTCGGGCGTACGAGCCGCAACCTGGTCAGCATGTTTCTGCTTGGCGAAGAGCTGAAGCGTCACGGGCGCCGCCACCCGCATGACGTCGCGCACCTGCACGTGATCGGTGCCGGTACCATGGGTGCGGACATAGCCATCTGGGCCGCGTTCAAGGGTTTTCGCGTGAGCCTGCAGGATCCGCAGATGGAGGCGCTCGCACGGGCGGTCAAGAAGGCCCACGGCTTCTACAAGAAGAAGCTTAAGAAACCGGTGGCCATTCAAGATGCGATGGACCGGTTGATGCCTGATACAAATGGCGATGGTCTGCATCGTGCCGATCTCGTTATCGAGGCCATAGTCGAGAAGGCGGATGCCAAGTGTGAACTGCTTCGATCGGTCGAGAGCATGGTGCGTCCGGACACGCTTCTGGCGACCAACACTTCAAGTATTCCTTTGGAGATCCTGGGTGAGGCGCTCAGGGATCCGTCACGCCTGGTCGGACTGCATTTCTTCAATCCGGTGGCGCAGATGCAGCTCGTCGAGATCGTGCGAGGAAAGCAGACCAGCGAATCATCCCTGGAACGTGCCAGGGCATTCACCGTCGCAATCGAGCGTCTTCCTTTGGACGTCCGGAGCAGCCCGGGCTTTCTGGTCAATCGTGTGCTGATGCCGTATCTCATCGAGGCAATGACGCTGGCCCAGGAGGGGATTGCGATCGAGGAGATCGATCAGGCGGCGATGCACTTCGGCATGCCCATGGGCCCGGTGTTGTTGGCCGATACAGTGGGTCTGGATATCTGTCTGTCGGTGGCGGAGATGCTTTCCGGCCCACTCGGTATTGCGGTGCCGGAACGCCTGCGCGAAGCTGTCGCGCGCGGGGATCTCGGAAAAAAGTCCGGACGGGGCTTCTATTCCTATGACAAATCAGGAAAACCCCGCCGCCGGGCGGCCCACGGGCACAGCGATGTCCCCGTCACCGAGCGGCTGATCCTGCGCATGCTTAATGAAGCAGCGGCCTGTCTGCGCGAGGGGGTGGTCAGTGATCCCGATGCGGTGGATGTGGGGATGGTTTACGGGACCGGGTTTGCGCCCTATCTGGGTGGACCCATGCGCTATGCCGAGGCGCTGGGCGAGGTCGGCATCGCCAGCAGCCTGCAGCGGCTAGCGCAGGAATATGGGTCGCGATTCGCCCCCGATGAGGCATGGGGCAGAACCGACCTGTTCGCACGCCGTGCTGCATTGCGGGGATGACCATGCGTGTTCCGGTAACCGAGCACACAACGCTGCCGCAGCTGTTTTTGGCCCGTATCCACGATACACCGAACGGCCGGGCCTTTCGTCAGCATCACCCTGATCCTGGCATGTCCAAGGATGCGCGTCGCGGCCGATGGCAGGACATGAATTGGGCAGAGGCCGGACGCGAGGCAGGGCGCTGGCGAGCGGCGCTGCGCACCGAGGGCCTCAGGGCCGGAGACCGCGTGGCGCTGTGCATGCGCAACCGGATCGAATGGATCCTGTTCGATCAGGCGGCTCTCAGCCTCGGGCTGGTCGTTGTGCCGCTGTTCTATAACGACAGGGCCGAGAACATGGCGTGGTGCATGAATGACGCCGGCGTGAGCCTGCTTTTGCTCGAGGATGGTGTGTTGTGGAGAGATCTGCGCGCTCAGGTTCCGACGCTCATTCGTGTGGTCTGCATCAACGATGCGCCTGCGGGCGATGAGACCGCAGTCGCTGCATCAGCATGGCTTCCGGCGCGAGGTGAAAGCCTGGATGAAGGTCCTGCGCGTGCCACAGACCTGGCAACCCTGGTTTACACATCGGGCACGACGGGCCGGCCGAAAGGTGTGATGCTGAGCCACCGCAATATCGCGAGCAACGTCAGCGCCAGTCTCGATGCCGTGCCGATCGTGAATGCCGAAGATGTCTTTCTTTCGTTTCTGCCGCTTTCGCACATGTTCGAGCGTACTGTCGGCTACTACCTGTCCATGTGCATCGGCGCCAGTACCGTTTTCGCGCGCAGCATCACGGAACTTCCGGAGGATCTCCTGAGCCAGCGTCCAACGATGCTGGTGTGTGTCCCGCGAATCTTCGAACGCATCTATGCCCGAATGCAGGAGAGCCTGCCGCCCGGTTCCTTCCGCCGGCGCCTTTTCGACCTGGCAGTGAATGTCGGGTGGAGGCGCTTCGCCGGCCAGGCGCGGCCGGGCGATGCGCTCCTTTGGCCTCTGCTTGATGTGCTTGTTGCGCGCAAGCTGCGCCGCCGGCTGGGGGGGCGCATGCGTCTGATCGTTTCCGGTGCCGCAGCGCTCGCGCCGCAGTTGTCGCGCACGTTTCTCGGGCTCGGACTTCCTTTGCTGCAGGGATATGGGCTCACCGAGTTTTCGCCCGTCGTGAGCTGCAACCGTCTTGAGGATAACGACCCCACTTCGGTCGGCCGGCCGGTCACCGGGGTTGAAATCAGGACCCTCGGCGATGGCGAGTTGCTGGTGCGCGGACCGGAAGTGATGCTCGGCTACTGGAACAATCCGGCCGCCACCGGTGCCGTGGTCGACGCCGAAGGTTGGTTGCACACCGGCGACATGGTGCGCATCGAGGGGGGGCGGATTTACGTTGTCGGACGCGCCAAGGAAATCATCGTGCTCAGCAATGGGGAAAAGGTTCCGCCGGCGGATGCCGAGCAGGCGATTATGCTCGATCCAGTCTTCCAGCAGGTGATGGTGGTGGGTGAAGGCCGCCCGCGCCTCGGACTTCTGGTGGTGAGCGGACTTGCTGACGAGCGTGCCCTGTGCGAGCGCGCCAACGCCCAGCTGCGGAATTTCCCCGGGTACGCGCGGATATATCACATCGCGCGCATTGCCGAAGCGTGGACAGTGGAGAATGACCTGCTCACGCCGACGCTCAAGCTGCGCCGGAACAGGATCGAGGAGCGTTTCGCCAGAGAGATCGAAAACATGTACCGCAGCCGGGATCTGTGTCGCCAGACACGGTGAGGCGGACGCCAGGGACGCAGGCTATCTGCAGTCCGGAATTTCCAATGGTTTACGCAACGTCGCACGCTGGCGCACCAGCTCCGCCTGGTCCATCAGGAAAACGCTTTCATCTCCACTGCGCGTGGTTAGCCACACAAATGGAACCAGAGGGAAGCGCAGTTCCAGCGCTTCGCGGCTGTTGCCGACCTCTACGACCAGAATTCCGCCGGATGTCAGGTGATCCTCGGCCTGGGCAAGAATGCGCGCTGCCGCCTCCAGGCCGTCGGCTCCCGAGGCAAGCGCCAGCTCCGGTTCGTGGCGGTACTCGGCCGGAAGCGACGCCAGCTCGCCTGCGGCAACATACGGTGGGTTGCTCACGATAAGGTCGTACCGTTCGCCGCCCAGCGCGCCGAAGAGATCGGACTGGATCGGGCGCACCCGCGCCTCCAGGCCATGCGCCCCGATATTGATCCGCGCCACCTCAAGCGCCTCGGCCGAGATATCTGCAGCATCCACCTGTGCCTGCGGGAAAGCCCTAGCGACTGCCACGGCAATGCAGCCGCTGCCGGTGCACAGATCGAGTGCGTGGCGCACGCGCCCCGCATCGATCCATGGTTGAAATTCCTCCAAGACAAATTCACCGATCAGAGAGCGCGGCACGATGACCCGTTCGTCCACGTAGAACCTGAGACCCGCGAACCAGGCCTCTCGCAAAAGGTATGCTGCCGGTTTGCGCGTACGTATGCGCATTTCGATGATGTGTCGTGCACCAGCCAGATGCGATGCGTTTAAGGGTCTATCGAGCTGGCTTTCAAGGTCGGCGGGCGCCACGCCGATGGCCGATCCCACCAGCCACGCCGATTCGTCGAGAGCGTTGTCGGTACCGTGGCCGAACGTGACTCCGGCCTCACGCAGTTGCCGTTCGCCCCAAAGCACCAGCTGGCGCACGGTTGTGGGTTGCGGGTGGGGTTTGGTGCTCATGGTCAGCGTCGATTGTACGGCATCCATCGGGACATTCGCCATTGCGCTGCCGTGCCAAAAGGTGCTGAAATCAGACCCGCGGCTGCCGGTGCGCCGGACGGCACGGCAATTTACCTAAGGAAGCGTATGAGATGAGCCAGTTGTTCTCGCCCTTGAAACTGCGCGGGCTGAATTTCAAGAACCGCATCTTTGTTTCCCCCATGTGTCAATACTCGGCGCCGGATGGAATCGCCACTTCCTGGCACCTGGTGCATCTCGGAAGCCGTGCGGTGGGAGGCGCAGCGCTGGTGATGACCGAGGCTGCCGCAGTGAGCCAGGCAGGCCGTATCTCGCCGTGGGATCTCGGAATCTGGTCGGACACGCACGCCCAGGCACTGGCGCCGATCGCAGGTTTCATCAGTGAGCACGGCGCGGTGCCCGCAATCCAGCTGGCACATGCCGGACGCAAAGCATCGACCGATGTGCCGTGGCGTGGTGGCCGCCCGGTGCCCACGGACGAGGGAGGATGGCAGCCGCTTGCACCTAGCGCGATGCCCTTCGCTCCGGATTCCCCTGTTCCCGCCGCGCTTTGCAGCGCAGACATCGATCGTGTGGTCGGGGACTTCACCGATGCGGCGCGCCGCAGTCTCGACGCCGGTTTCAGGGTGGCGGAAATACACATGGCGCACGGCTACCTGCTTCATGAATTTCTATCGCCGCTCAGCAACCGTCGCAATGACGAGTACGGCGGCAGTCTGGTGAACCGTCTGCGTTTTCCGTTGCGTGTCGCACAGGCGGTGCGCGCGGTATGGCCGCAGGACCTTCCGGTATTCGTGCGCATTTCCGCCACGGACTGGGTCGAAGGTGGCTGGGACCTAGAGCAGTCGATACATCTCGTACGCCGGCTGAAGGAGGCGGGCATCGACTTCATCGATTGTTCCAGTGGCGGCGTGATCCCGGACGCTCGCATCCCGGCAGGCCCGGGATTTCAGGTTCCGTTCGCGACCGCAGTCCGGCACGAGGCGCAAATCGCCACAGGCGCTGTGGGATTCGTCACCGACCCATTTCAAGCGGAGCAGATCGTGGCGACCGGACTTGCTGATGCTGTTTTGCTCGCCCGGCAATTGCTGCGCGACCCCTATTGGCCGCTGCATGCCGCCCGTGCCCTTGCCGTCGACCTGCCATGGCCAGCACAGTACGAACGGGCAAAACTGCGCTGAAGCGCTGCATCAATAAATAATGTGGAAAGCTGATCGCGCCGATCATTCCGCGTTGCGCAGGGTTTCCCGGAGCCGCTTCCGGTGGAGTTCAATGTGGCAGCGTTCCTCGGGCTTCGCGCGTAGCTGCAGATCTCTGCATGATCCCGGCCGTTCGTTGAACGGGTGCGGTCCGGCCACGCAGCATCGGTTTGAGTACGCGCCAGAGGTTTTCGAGCACCCTCGGTTCACCCGCCGCCCGGGGATGCAGTCCATCCGGTTGCATCAATTGTGGCTCCAAGGCTACTCCCTGAAGCAGGAACGGAACGAGCGGCACATGATATTCGCGCGACAGATCAAGGTAGATCCGGTGAAACCCGTCGGCGTAAGCCTGGCCGTAATTGGTCGGCAGGTACATGCCGACCAGCAGCACGCGCGCTTCGTGATGAAGAGCCATGGCGATCATGGCGGAAAGATTGGCGCGCATCTCTGTCAGCGGGAGCCCACGCAGACCATCATTTGCCCCAAGCTCGATGATCACGACCTGCGGACGGTGACGCGCCAGCGCCGCGGGCAGGCGTGCGCGCCCACTGCTGGTCGTATCGCCGCTGATGCTGGCATTAACCACATGGTAGCGATAGCCTTGTTTTTCGAGCCGTTGTTGTAGCAGAGCCGGCCAGGCCGTGTGCAGAGCAATGCCATAGCCCGCACTCAGGCTGTCACCCACGACAAGTATTGCCGGCATGGCGGCTGCAGCATTGCCGGCGAACAGCAGCAGTGCGTAAAGCAGAAATCGTCGCATGGCGAGGGTATTACACCATGTACATGGTGCAGGCGCAAAAGCTCAGCAAGCGCGTGGCGAGCCCGGAAGGAACGCTTACGCTGCTCGATGCGGTCGATCTGGAAGTTGTCGCGGGAGAGGCATGCGCCATAGTTGGTGCATCCGGATCCGGGAAGTCGACCTTGCTCGGCCTGCTTGCCGGGCTCGATGCCCCCAGTTCCGGGCGCGTGCTGCTGGACGGCGTCGACCTGGGTACGCTTGACGAGGACGGGCGCGCGCGGTTGCGCGCCGGGCGCGTGGGCTTCGTGTTCCAGTCGTTTCAGCTGCTCCCCTCTCTCACTGCCCTCGAGAACGTCATGCTTCCGCTGGAGCTTACCGGGCGCACGGCGCCGGGGCGCACGGCGCGGGAGGTTCTCGCGCGAGTCGGACTGGCAGACCGCCTGCGCCACTATCCCAGCCAGCTGTCCGGTGGCGAGCAGCAGCGTGTGGCGATCGCACGTGCGTTTGCGTCAAGCCCGAAGATCCTGTTTGCCGACGAGCCCACCGGGAATCTCGACCAAGCTACCGGTGAACGCGTGATCGACCTGATATTTTCGCTCAATCGTGAGCGCGCGACCACCATCTTGCTCGTTACCCATGATGAAGCGGTGGCCGCGCATTGCCACCGCCGGCTGCACCTTGCAGCCGGCCGATTGCGGGACGATTCCGGACCTGGTGCGGACAGACAGCTCGATCTGCCGGGGGCCGCCGGTGAGAATATTTAGGCTCTCGCTGCTTGGCCTGCTGCGCGACTGGCGCGCGGGCGAGCTGCGGGTGCTGGGGCTGGCGCTTGTCATCGCCGTCGCGAGCACGACTGCGGTGGGGTTTTTCACCGACCGGGTAGGGCTGCTCATGGGGCGTCAGGCTTCGGCGCTACTGGGGGCAGACCTCGCGGTTGTTTCTTCCGACCCTATCAGTCCCGGGTTTGCCGGTAATGCCCGTGGTCTTGGTCTCAAAATCGCGGAAACAGTCACATTTCCAAGCGTCGTACTCGCCGGCAGCAAGACCGAGCTGCTTGAGGTCAAATCCGTGAGCGCCGGTTATCCGCTGCGCGGAATGCTGCGGGTCGCGCAACTGCCCTATGGCAAGGAGCTGGCGACGCGCACCATTCCGGCGCCTGGTACGGTATGGCTAGGTCCGCGTGCACTCACCCGCCTCGGGCTGCGCATCGGCGACAAGATCAAGCTCGGCTCTTCGCTGCTTACGGTCGCCGAGGTCCTCGCCTACGAACCCGACCGCGGAGGTGACCTCTTCGGCATCGCGCCACGGCTGCTCATGAACCTTCAGGACATGCCGGCTACCGCGCTGATCGGTCCAGGCAGCCGTGTCACCTACCGCCTGCTCATCGCGGGTCCGGCGCCGGCACTCGCAAAGTTCCGACAGTGGATCGACCGGCGCCTCGAACCAGGGGAACGCCTCGAAGACATTCACGATGCTCGCCCGCAACTGCGGGAGGCGCTCGATCGCGCGCAAAAATTTCTCGGGCTCGCTGCTCTGGTCAGCGTGTTGCTTGCCGGTGTTGCCATCGCAACTGCGACAAGGCGTTATGCCGCGCGCCATCTCGACGGCACGGCGGTCATGCGCTGTCTCGGGGCTACGCAGCGTTATGTCGTATGGCTTCACGTTCTGCAGATGCTGTGGCTCGGCCTGGTCGCCAGCCTAGCCGGTTGCGCGGTAGGTTACTTCGCGCAACAGGTCCTCGTGTACCTGCTTTCCGGGCTGGTCGCGGCGCCGCTTCCTCCGCCGTCCGGGTTCCCGGTCGTGTCCGGCCTGCTTACCGGCCTGGTTGCCCTGCTCGGTTTCGCTCTTCCGCCGGTGCTGCGACTGAAGGATGTCACTCCTGCTCGGGTGCTACGCCGTGACCTCGGCCAGTTGCCGGCGCGGACCTGGATGGTTTATGCCGCGGCACTGGCAGTCGCCACCGCGCTCATGCTGTGGCAAACACGTGACGTGGGGCTCACGGCCTACCTGCTGTCGGCTACCTCGCTTACGCTTGCCGGCCTGAGCGCTGTAGCGTATGCGCTGGTGCGCCTGCTCAGATTGCTGCGCGCACATTCGGGGGTTGCCTGGCGTCTCGGGCTCGCCGGCATCGCACGACGAGCCGGTACCAGTGTAGTGCAAATGGTCGCATTCGGGATCGGTATCATGCTGCTCTTGTTGTTGTCGCTGGTGCGCGGCGACCTGCTCAATGAATGGGAGCGCAGCCTTCCCCCGGGGGCGCCGAATCAGTTCGTCATCAATGTACAGCCTGAACAGGTCGCGCCACTGCGGCGGTTTTTCTTCGCCAACGGGCTGAAGGACGTGGATCTCTACCCGATGGTGCGCGGGCGGCTGCTTGCCATCAATCACAGGCCAGTAGACGCTTCAAGCTACTCCGATATCCGTGCCCGCCATTTGGTCGAGAGGGAATTCAATCTGTCGTGGACCGTGCGGCCGCAGCCCGACAACCGCATCGTTGCCGGACAATGGTGGACTGCGGCGCAGTACGGCAAGCCGTTGGCATCAGTCGAGCAGGGTCTCGCCAAGACCCTGCGGATAAAGCTCGGCGATACGCTCGAATACCGCATCGCAGACCGCGACCTTTCCGTACGGGTTGTGAATTTGCGGAAGGTCGAATGGGATTCCTTTCGCGTGAATTTCTTCGTAGTAACTCCGCCCGGCCTGCTCAACGGTTACCCGGCGACATACATCACGAGTTTTCACCTTGCCGCGGACCGGCACGGACTGCTGCAGAAGCTGATGCAGCGTTTTCCCAACATTACCATTATCGATGTTCAGACCGTGATGGCCCAGGTGCGCAGCATCATGCATCGTGTGAATCTGTCCTTGGAATATGTATTTCTGTTTACACTGCTGGCCGGACTGACAGTGCTCTACGCCGCTCTCCAGGCCACGCAGGACGAACGTACGCACGAGGTTGCCGTGATGCGCGCCTTGGGGGCGACCACGCGCCAGCTCACGCTGAGCCTGGCGGTGGAATTCACCGCAATCGGGTTAATCGCCGGACTGCTGGCTGCCTTGGGGGCAACTGTCTCGGGTTACCTCCTCGCGCGGCACCTGTTCCATCTTCATTACCACGTTGATCCCAGGCTATGGCTCGCCGGACTGATCGGCGGCGGAGCCGGCGTCGGAACTTTTGGCGTATGGGGTACGCGCTTTGTGCTCGCGCGTCCGCCGCTGCAGACGCTGCGCGAATTTTCCTGATCGCGGTGCGTGGTACACGCGACGGCGGGCGCATCCGTCGAGCGGATCGCCAGGCCGGAATCGGCGCGGCGTCGCCCGCGATTGTGCCGCCGGTCGTCCTCAATTCATCGAAGTGTCACGTTCGCGTCACATTCCTGGTCTAAATTCACGATCGACTCCGGGAACATCCATAGCGGCAGTACCCGGGTGGAAGGCGGTAACTACGGTTTTTGTGGTGTGGTTCCCGCCCGGTATGCCTCGATAGAAGCCGACGGTACTTTCAGCGAAGTGGGCGGACAAATGAATATCGATACTTTTTTGCAGGCGGCAAACTCGACCGGCGAAATTGTCTACCTGATGGCAGCGCTGCTGTTTATCGCCCTGACAATAGCGTTTGAGCGGACGTGGTATCTCAGGCGCGCATTTATCGCGGGCAACCGGATCATCGCAAAGCTCGATTCGGTCAACCGACTCGAAGCGCAGCAGCTGCGGGATCTGGCGGATGACTGCAAGAATCTGCCGCCGGCCCAGGTGTTGACAGCCACCGTCAAGCACGACCTGGATCACGACTTTGAGCGGCTTTCCGACAGGATCGAGGAGGCCATATTGCGCGAGGCGCCCCGCGTCGATCGCTACCTCTGGGTGCTCGACACTATTGTCACCCTTGCGCCGCTGCTCGGTCTCCTGGGGACAATAGTGGGCATGTTCAGCACATTCCATGTGCTCTCCAGCGGTGCAGGTGCATCGCCAAAAGTCACCGGCGGTGTAGCCGAGGCGCTGCTGGCAACCGCTTCGGGATTATTCGTGGCCATCATCGGGCTGGTGCTGTTCAACGGAGCCAGCAACCGGGTGCGCGTGATCCTGCATCAGCTCGAAACCCTGAAAGTTATGATCATCAACCGCATGTATCCCCACTACCGGGTTCCGCTGCAGACCAGTCCGCACGGGCGTGAGCGGCTGGCCGGTCCGCGCGTGCTCAGGGCAGGAGAAATCTGAAGTGCGCTACTTCGATAGGAAAAAGGCCCGCATCGAAATAATTCCGATGATCGACATCATGTTTTTCCTGCTGGTCTTTTTTATCATGATCACGCTGCGCATGATTCCGTCGACGGGGATCGTAACCAACCTTCCCCGCAGCTCTACGGCCAATGCAATGCCGCCGCCTAAAGTCCTGGTGGCGCTGGGGCCGGACGGAACCATTACCGTAGGTGGTCGCATGCTCTCTGCGGTCGAACTGACCGCCTTCCTGCAAAGCCGAGACCCGGCCCATGTCATTGTCACGATCGAGGGCGCGAAGCAGGCTTCCGTCCAGAACCTGATGACCGTGATGGATGCCTGCCGTGCAGCGGGGGTAACGCGCATCGGTCTGGCTGCCAGGCGACGCGGGTAGCTCCTGAAAGCGCGTCCAGCGCGAACGTCGCCGGTTGCGTTCTTCCCGCCGGTCAGTGCCGGCGCGCGGCTCTTCTCAAGACAGTGCGGTCTCGATACGGTTAGTGCCCCCACTCTTGGCGCGCCGCAGTGCCATTGAGGCGCGCTGCAGCAGGTCTTCAGGGCCTTCTCCGGGAAGATACCAGGCAAGGCCGGATGAAAATGTCGGAGCAGACATCTGCTTTCCGTGATACTCGAAGTAAGTCCCGATCACCCGGTGCCGGGCCTTGTGCAGTGCCGACACTGCCTGTTCACGTCCGGCGTTGGGAAGCAGCACGGCAAACTCCCCGCCGTTGCCACAGCGTGCCACCATGTCGTAGGCCCGGAAGCTTGCCAGAATCGCGCGCGCGTAGCAGCGCACCACTTCGTCGGCTACCGCGGCACCGGCAAAACTGCCGATGTCTTTGAGCCTGTCCGGGTCGACAATCGCCAGTGCCAGCGGAATTCCATAACGCTGTGCACGTATCGTCTCGGCCCTGAGGCGATACAGCAGGGCAGCGCGGTTGGGGATTCCGGTAAGCTTATCGGTCAGTGTTGTATCGTGCGGCCGTGCCGTTTCCTCTCCGAGCCGATCACAAAGGGATTGAAGCTCGCGTGCGCGACTCTCGGCGGTGCGCAGGTGCCCGGCCAGGCGGTCGTGGTCGCGAATGAGTTCGCCCATGCAATCGAAAAGAATCTGCCGGAGGACGATGACTTCCGACGCATTGTCGGCTTGGGGCAGCGCCAGCTGAGCGGTTTTGATGTGGGCGATGAAATCGATCGTTTCGGACAGTGCTCGCTCCAAACTCTGACCGAGCGCAGCATGAACTTCGGCGAGACGATTGCGCTCGGTCCGATGATCTGGTTCCGTATCGCCGCCGCTTGTCCGCCTCTGCATTTGGCGACGACCACTCATCTCCTGGCTTCTCGCAGACCATAACACCGATGCGATCTGCTGCTCGAAGTTTTCGATTGATCCGACCGCACCGGCTTTGGCACCCGTTTGCCCCGGACCCGTCGCAGTTCGTGCGTCTTGGCCCGGGTCCAGATACGGGACGATACGTTGCTGAATAAGTATGGTGCGCGCACGGGTAGCGGAGTCGCTCAGGGGGTTCTTGCTGTACTGGCGCAAGAGCGCATAGACGAAGGCGATGAAAGCGCGGTCGACAGACTTGCGAATATTCGTGCGCACGCTGTTACCTCGCTCTAGCTGCGCGTGCAGTACAGCGCCGTCGGGCGTCTGTTGCAGGGTGCTCGCGAGCGCCAGAAGCGTGCGAACAATCTCCGATTCGTCAGGCAGTGCAGGAACGGCGGTCAAAAATAGCTTCCTCTGTTGGGCGGATTCCGGATTTAAATGATCCACAAGGGAAAATCTACCTTCCAGCGGCCAAAATAACAAATTTCGCAGGAATCGGGCTGCAGCTCCGCCATGTTACCGGCGTGAAGACCGGTTTATGTTCGCGGCTGGCAACAGTGGTTATGGCGGCTGAAATCCGCCCGTTAACGTCCCGGCAGGTCCACGACCGACTGTCGCAGGCCTCGGGCCTTTGCCCTTGCCGGGGCTTCGTCCGCCCGCTTGAGCCAGGCCGCGGGTTCTTCGCCATAGCCCGATCGGCGCGCCAGCGGGGCTATGGCGACGTGCCCGGTCGATGACTCCAGGGGGCAGTAGCGGCGAGCGCCACGGGTACGCCCGCACGGCCGCTACGGGCAGGTCGGCTGCCTTCGCCGGCCCGCCGGCAATGCCCTGTTTTTTGAATGCCCCAGTCCCGAATGCGGTCTGCGGCCGGCAGGCGCCGGATAACTCGGACCGCGATCCTTGTTACCGGGTCGCTTGGGGGCTTGCCGATGTAGTTGTCGAGCATACGCTGCAGCAACCCGGCGAAACCCGGATCGCAGCGACCGCCCCCTTGCCCGATAACGCCGCACGGCACGGTCGATCAGATCGTGGAGGATCTTTCGCTCCGTGGTTTTCCGCAGGCCAGCCAGCAGGCGCTTGAGGTTTTCCGCGGCGGAATCAGTGCCAGTTCCGATATTTTCAATGTGCAAGACCGCCCCTCGCGGCAAAACAGTCACCGCCCTACAGTCTGGTTATATGCACAAAACGGTAACCATCCCTGCCGGCAGCGCTGCTGTCCGACCGTCACCCCGGTGCGCCTGACCGACGGCCGGGACCGGCCTGACCGGCGTACACTATCGACGATCAGAGATCACTTTTGGGAGACCACGCGACATGAAAAGTCTGAGCAAGACGTTTCTCACAGGATTGTTCGCCATATTGCCGGTCGCCGTTACCTTTTACGTGCTGGTCAAGCTGGCATCCTGGGCGGAGTCGATTTTGGGTACCGCGATAAAGCTGGTGCTTCCGGCCGGCCTGTACCATGTAGGCATGGGGCTGGTCTCCGGCATATTGCTGATTTTTGTTCTGGGTGTGCTGATGCGGGTCTTCGTGGTGCGTCGCCTGTTCGGATGGGGCGAGGCTATTCTCGGCCGGATTCCGTTGGTCAAGGTGATTTTCGGTTCGGTGCGTGACCTCATGGGCTTTTTCTCCGGAAGCAAGGCCCGCGGCTTCAGTCAGGTGGTCTTGGTGAGCCTGGGCCAGACGAACCTCAGCACGCTCGGATTTGTAACCCGCGAAATTTTCACCGGGTTTCCGCCGGAAATGGGTGGCGAAGATATCGTGGCGGTGTACATACCGCTGAGTTATCAGATCGGCGGGCACATGGTGCTCGTACCGCGTACCGCCATCAAACCACTTCCCATGTCCATGCAGGATGCGATGCGGTTCGCGATTACTGCAGGCATGACGTCAGGCGTGCCGTCCTGAAGTGCGCCTTATCCGAGATTGAGACGCGCGAGATCCGCGCGGACGTGTTCGGCCGAGCGGACGAACTCACCGGACTCATCTTCATTCAGCTCCAGCTCCACGACCCGCTCCATGCCGCCGCTGCCCAGTATCACCGGCACCCCCATGCATATCCCATTCTGACCGTACTCCCCGTCGAGTATGGCGACGCAGGGAAGGATTCGCTTGCGTCCGTGCTGGATGGCATCGACCATCGTCGCAACCGCCGCGGCCGGAGCATCGTAGGCGCTGCTGGTCTTGCGCAAAGCCAGGATCTCCGCACCTCCCTGACGTGTTCGTTCGGCGATGCGCGCGACGGTCTGCGCGTCCAGGAAGCAGCTGATGGGAATGCCATTGATGCAGCTGTATCGGGGCAGTGGGACCATGGTGTCCCCATGCCCTCCCAGCACCATGGCCGTGATGTCCTTGATTGAAAAGCCGGTTTCCATCGCCACAAAACTTGCCATGCGTGTCGAGTCAAGGACCCCGGACAGGCCGAAGACCCGGCTGCGCTTCCAGCCGCTGCGTTTCCATGCCACATAGGTAAGCACGTCAACGGGGTTGGTTACCATGAGAATCATGGCTTTCGGCGCCGAGCGTACCGCCTCATCGACTACCTCAGTGATAACCGGAACATTGACATCCAGCACGTCGGACCGCGACATTCCAGGTTTGCGGGGGACGCCGGCGGTGATGATGATCAGGTCCGAGCCGGCCATCGCATTGAGTTCGTTGTGTCCGGTAAGCTTGGTGTCGAACCCGAATATCGGCGCGGATTCCTGTATGTCCAGAGCAGTGCCCTGGGGCATGCCTTCCTTGATATCGATGAGTGCGATCCGCCGACACAGTTCCGCCTTGGCGAGATTATGAGCCGTCGACTCGCCTACCCGTCCTGCACCTACGATGGTAATTTTTTCCATTGACCGCTCCTTTATCCGTTTGTCGAGTCTCAGTTCACGCCTTCGACTTTTTTAGTATAGAAGAACGGAGGGGAGTTCCCGGCCGGCGCGTTGCCCGGCACCAAATCCGTGTGGCATGCTGCCATGTCCGCCCGCCTTGCATCTGCCGACGAGTGCGCACGGACCGGACTATCGGTCGCGTGCCCAGCCCGTCTCAGGTCGAGCAAACTCAGATCCAGGATCCGGACAGCGCGGCGAGGTGCCCGGGCTATTCCAGTGACAGGCTCTTGGGCTGGCGGCCTGGCCAGACACCATCCGGCGGTCGGCTGTAATGCGCGGGGAAGGGGCCGCGCGCCACGCCCGAGTCGATGGCCGCCTGAGCCACAGCCGGCGGCACGACCTGGATCAGTCTCGGGTCCAGCGGCTTGGGAATGATGTAGTCGGGTCCATAGCTCAGGCTTGCCAGTTTATAGGCCTCGAGTACCTGGGCGGGTACGGGTTCGTGTGTCAGGGAACAGAGCGTTTTGACGGCCGCGATCATCATCTCCCGGTTGATGCTGCGCGCACGCACGTCCAAGGCTCCCCGGAAGATGAACGGAAATCCCAGCACATTATTGATCTGATTCGGAAAATCTGATCTGCCGGTAGCCATGATCAGGTCGTTGCGCACGCGGTGCGCAACTTCGGGGCGAATCTCCGGGTCGGGGTTGGAAAGCGCAAAAACAATGGGCCTTGGAGCCATCGACGCGAGCATATCTGGCGTGACCAGATTAGCGGCCGATACGCCCACGAAGACGTCGGCGCCGCCCATGGCATCCGCGAGGCTGCGTGCCCCGGTGATGTGGGCAAAGCGCTGCTTGTACACGTTCAGGTCATCACGACCGCTATGGATTACACCCTTGCTGTCGACCATCAGGATGTTCTTGATATCGGCACCGAGGGTCTCCAGCAGGCCCATGGACGTCAGGCCGGCTGCACCCGCCCCCAGACAGACGATGCGGGCCTCCGCAAGTGTTTTGCCCTGAAGCTCGAGAGCATTGAGCAGGCCGGCGGCAATGATCACTGCTGTGCCATGCTGGTCGTCGTGAAATACCGGGATATCCAAAAGCTTCATGAGGGCTTCCTCGATCACGAAGCATTCTGGTGCAGCGATATCTTCGAGGTTAATTCCTCCGAATGTTGGCGCGATCGCCGCCACGGTGCTGATAAATTCTTCGGTGGTGCGCGCCGCAACCTCGATGTCGAATACGTCGATGCCGGCAAAATATTTGAAAAGCACCGCCTTGCCCTCAAGTACCGGTTTCGCCGCTATCGGACCGACGTTTCCCAGGCCCAGTACTGCAGTGCCGTCGGTAATGACTGCAACCAGATTGCCGCGGTTGGTGTAGCGGTATGCCGCTTCCGGGTTGCGGGCTATCTCACGCACCGGTTCCGCCACACCCGGCGTGTAGGCCAGGGACAGATCGTACTGTGACACGCAGGGTTTGCTTGGCGTAACGCTCAGCTTGCCCGGTACCGGCAGTGCGTGATAGTCGAGGGCGGCTTGTCTGAAATCGTTATTCATACGCTCGCGTGCCAAACGGGTAGGTATCGATATGCCGGTGGGCGCCGGCTTGTGCGACGCGCCCCCCTTCTCCGCTGAAGGCCCGACCAGCCCGGGCGTCTCTCCGGTCCAAAACAAGAAGGCGCCATCCGGCGCCTTCTTGTTGTTCATCAAGAAGCATCCCGGCTGCTAGCGCTTGGCGCTCATTCCGTATTTCTGGCGGAATTTCTCCACCCGTCCGGCACTGTCCACGATCTTCTGTTTGCCCGTATAAAAGGGGTGGCAGCTAGCACAGACTTCGACCTGCAGGTCATGGCCGAGGGTGGAGCGGGTCTTGAATCCATTGCCGCAGGCGCAGGTTACCTGGATTTCCGTGTATTCGGGATGTATGCCGGTTTTCATGGGTTACCTCTGCTCTGGGCGGGTCGGAAGACCCCAAGGGCCGTGCATCTTAAGCAAAACTCGAGTGCTACGCAAGCCCGATTCAGCGTTTCATGGAATCGAAAAATTCGGCGTTGTTCTTGGTCGACCGCATCCTGTCGAGCAGGAATTCGGAGGCCTCCATGTCATCCATCGGATGCAACAGCTTGCGCAATATCCACATTTTCTGCAGTTCCGTCGGCTCTATCAAGAGTTCTTCGCGGCGCGTGCCGGAACGGTTGATGTTGATGGCCGGATAGACGCGCTTTTCCGAGAGCCTGCGGTCAAGATGGATCTCCATGTTGCCCGTGCCCTTGAACTCCTCGTAGATGACGTCGTCCATCTTGGAGCCGGTCTCAATCAGCGCCGTGGCCAGAATGGTGAGGCTGCCACCCTCCTCGATGTTGCGCGCTGCGCCGAAAAACCGCTTTGGCCGTTGCAGCGCATTTGCGTCGACGCCACCGGTAAGCACCTTGCCTGAAGCCGGAACAACCGTGTTGTAGGCGCGTGCCAGACGCGTGATCGAATCAAGCAGGATGATCACGTCGCGTTTATGCTCAACCAGCCGCTTGGCCTTCTCAATCACCATCTCTGCAACCTGCACATGACGGGTTGCGGGCTCGTCGAACGTCGAAGAAATAACTTCGCCGCGGACCGAGCGCTGCATTTCCGTCACTTCCTCCGGGCGCTCATCGATCAGCAGCACGATCAGCAGGCACTCCGGATGATTGGCGGTGATCGAATGGGCGATGTTTTGCAACATGACCGTCTTCCCGCTCTTCGGCGAGGAGACGATCAGGCCGCGCTGTCCCATACCTATGGGGGCGATCAGGTCGATCACCCGGCCGGTGAGGTTTTCGCTCGACGCGTTGTCCCGCTCGAGCTTGAGTCGCCGATTTGGATGCAGCGGCGTCAGGTTCTCGAACAGCACCTTGTTCTTGGCTTCCTCGGGGGACTGGTAGTTGACCTGGTCCACCTTGAGCAGCGCGAAGTAACGTTCCGATTCTTTGGGCGGACGGATGGTGCCGCTCACTGTGTCGCCAGTACGCAGATTGAAGCGCCTGATCTGGGACGGCGAAACGTAGATGTCATCCGGTCCGGCCAGGTAGGAACTGTCAGCCGACCGCAGGAATCCGAATCCGTCCTGAAGGATTTCCACCACGCCTTCGCCGGTGATGTCCTCTCCCTTTTTTGCCTGGGCCTTGAGCAGTGCGAATATCAGGTCCTGCTTGCGCAGCCGGCTGCCGCCCTCGAGGTCCATGGCCGTGGCCATGTCGACCAGTTCGGTGGCGGGTTTTTTCTTCAGTTCTGAAAGGTTCATAAGTCTTTGGGTCGGATCGGTGGCGGCTGGGTACATAGGGAGGGAACAGGGCGGGCCTGCCCAACGGGGCGGCCCTATGGGTTGAAAGAAAAGGGCTTAAACCTGACTAATTTGGAGTTGGAAAATTCAAAAAGGAATTATTCGATTCTTGGTGAGCAACCATAGCACCTGTTTCGGCTGTCGTCCAGTATGATGTGCCCTGTGACGTCATCACAGGTTGCCGTCGATGAACGCCGACAGCTGCGATTTGGAGACCGCGCCGACCTTGGTTGCTTCCACATTGCCGTTTTTGAAAAGCATCAGCGTCGGAATACCGCGAATGCCGTATTTCGGTGGTGTTGCCGGATTTTCATCGATGTTGAGCTTGATGATCTTGAGCTTGCCTGCGTACTCTCCCGAGATCTCTTCAAGCACGGGAGCAATCATCTTGCAGGGTCCGCACCACTCCGCCCAGAAATCGACCAACACCGGTCCCGGTGCCTTGAGTACCTCCTGTTCGAACGAGCTGTCCGTAACATGACTGATGTCTTGACTCATGGTCGATTGTCTCCGACGTGACTGTGGGGTGGGTTGCCAAAAGGCATTCGGGCGCTCCGTTGCCGCATGCCGGGGGCGGTCATATTTTGAGCGGATTTGCCCTGTCATTGCAAGGATACGGCCGCAAATCGGTGGTTTCAGGCCAGATTTGTGTAACTCCTGTCCCAAAGGTGGGCATTTCCTGTTATTCTTGGCGCACCATCAATGAGCACACAACACCCCACTGACCGGCGATTTGCCGACTTGAGCCTGGCGGAACCTCTGCTGCGGGGCGTCGGCGACCTCGGATTCGAATACTGCACTCCTATCCAGGCAGCAGCTCTGCCGCTGGCACTGGCGGGGCACGATGTTGCGGGTCAGGCACAGACAGGCACCGGTAAGACTGCGGCATTCCTGCTGGCAGCGTTCAATTATCTCTTGACACATCCGGCGGCCCCGACCCGCCGCGCCGACCAGCCGCGGGTCGTGATCCTTGCGCCTACTCGCGAGCTGGCCATACAGATCCACAAGGATGCCGAAATGCTGGGCGCGCATACCGGTCTGCGGCTGGTCCTGGTCTACGGCGGCACCGGATACGAATCTCAGCGACGTGCCCTCGAACAGGGGGTGGACGTGCTGGTCGGGACTCCGGGACGCATGATCGATTATTTCAAGCAGCATGTTTTTGGACTCGATGCGGTCCAGGTCATGGTGCTGGATGAGGCCGACCGCATGTTTGACCTCGGCTTCATCAAGGACATCCGCTATCTGCTGCGGCGGATGCCTCCGCCTGCCCAGCGTTTGGGCATGCTGTTCTCCGCGACCCTGTCCTATCGCGTTATCGAGCTTGCCTACGAACATATGAATAACCCGCAGCTCATCAAGATTGAGCCGGACAAGATCACTGCGGACAACGTCACCGAAACGATCTACCACACCGCCAACGAGGAAAAGATCCCCTTGCTTGTGGGCCTGCTGCGGCAAACGGATCCGAGGCGCAGCCTGGTTTTCACCAACACCAAGGGTGCCGCGGAGCGGCTGCGTGCGTGGCTGTCAGCAAACGGTTTCAATGCCGAAGTGCTTTCGGGAGACGTGCCGCAGACCAAGCGCCAGCATCTGTTGCGCGAATTCCAGGATGGAAAGCTTCCGATACTGGTAGCAACCGACGTTGCGGCCCGCGGGCTGCACATTCCCGACGTGAGCCACGTATTCAATTTCGATCTGCCGCAGGATCCCGAGGACTATGTGCATCGCATAGGGCGCACCGCGCGCGCCGGCGCGACCGGCGACGCCATCAGCTTTGCCTGCGAGGAATACGCATTTTCATTGATGGACATCGAGCAGTATATCGGGCACAAGATCCCGGTCGAGCGCTTGAGCGACGACCTGCTGCCCGTACTCGAGCAGCCTCCCGGCTGGGCGGCGCGCGCGCGTGGGCGTCCTCCAGGCCATCATGACGCACGACCGCGTGGACGCGGGGCGGATCGTTTACGGCGGCACTCCGTCGCAAAGCCGGACAGCAGAGTCCGCGAACAACCACCACTATCCGTGGCGCCCGAGGTTCCGGACGCGACGGGCCCCAAAGCCGAAACGCCGCGGTCGAAGCGCGGTTCGTTGCACCGCTACAAGCAGAAAGAGAAGCCGGTGATCGGATGAATTCCGGCGTGGCGGAGCTGCGCCACGTACTGAATGTCGGCAAACCCGCGTTTCGACAGTGCAGGACAAGGCTGGCTGCATGACCCTGGCCTGGCTTCACGGATACGCGGCGGGACGATATCTGTACCCCCCGCTTCAGAATTGCCGAACGGGACCCGCATGTTCGCACTCGCAGGGAATTCAGGCCGCGCGGCCTGTTGCGGACTCACGGTACCGGGCGCATGCCTTCCTTTTTCCCGGTGTCGCGAATCGGGTTCGGCGCCGGTACAACCCGGCCAGACCGACATGACCTGCGTTCTGTTGCCCGGCCGGGACGCTGCATATTCGGAGCAGCGTCAGTCCGGAAGGAACGTCCGGTTTCGGATCCGGCTTACACGTACCTAAAGCGTCCCGACGGCACGACGAAGCCGATTTGATCCTGCAAACGCAGTTGCCGAAGCGCTGCCGGCGGAATGTCTGGATCTCTTCCTACTCATCGCCGAACAATGCTGGTAATGTAGTGCCATGTCGTGCCCACGCCTGCTTGTCTTGTGTGTGCTCGTTGCCATCCCGGTACTTTCTCCTGTGGCCGCCTTGGCATCGGACCGGGTTGTTGTGCAACTCGATATCAATGGACCCATCGGTCCAGCCACGAGCGACTATGTGCACCGCGGACTGGCACGCGCCAAATCCCTTAATGCCGTACTCGTGGTGCTGCGCATGGATACGCCGGGTGGCCTGGACCTGGCCATGCGCCGGATCATACGTGACATTCTTGCTTCGCCCGTACCAGTGGCGGGGTTCGTCTCGCCAAGCGGAGCGCGTGCGGCCAGCGCCGGCACCTACATTCTCTATGCCTGCAACATCGCCGCCATGGCACCTGCCACAAACCTGGGAGCGGCTACTCCCATAGAGATCGGCACTCTGCCGGGCTCCGGCAAAGGGCAGTCGCCCCCCGTGGCCGGCAGCAGCGGAAAACCGGGCGCAGAGCGCGGGACCGGCACCGAAATGCGGAAAATCGTCAACGATGCTGCCGCCTACATACGCGGCCTCGCGCAGCTGCGTCAGCGTAATGCTGCCTGGGCGGTAAAGGCGGTACGCCATGCAGTGAGTCTGCCTGCCGAGGAAGCGCTCAAGCTGCGGGTCATCGATCTCATCGCCCGGAATGTTCCCGACCTGCTGGCCAAGGTCAACGGGCGCACGGTCGGCGTCCCTGGTGGTTCGGTTACCCTAGAAACCGCCGGTGCGCACGTAATTCGCATAAATCCCGGCTGGCGCAATCGCCTGCTTTCGGTGATCACCAATCCGAGCATGGCATACATTCTGATGCTGCTTGGGATCTACGGCCTGTTCTTCGAGATGTGGCATCCGGGGCTCGTTTTCCCCGGCGTCCTTGGCGTCATATCCCTGTTGCTGGCCCTGTTCGCTTTTCAGGTCCTGCCGGTGAGCTTCGCCGGTATTGGCCTGATACTGCTTGGTATCGGGATGATGGTGGCCGAAATATTTGTGCCGAGCTTCGGGGCGCTCGGGCTCGGAGGGGTCGCCGCATTCGTCGTAGGTTCGGTAATGCTGCTGGATGCGGCTTCTCCGGGGTTCGGGCCCTCATGGTGGCTGGTTGGCGGTGTGGCGCTGATGAGCGCGGCGTTCTTCATGACGGTGGTCAGTCTGGCGCTGAGGGCGCGTCGGCGGCCGGTCGTGAGCGGACGCGAGCAGATGATCGGCGCTGTCGGCGAGGCGCTTTCCACCTTCAAGACCGACGGGCGGGTGAGGGTGCATGGCGAGGAGTGGCAAGCACGCACGCGCCTGCCGCTGGTCCGGGGCCAGAAAGTCAAGGTGGTGGGCATGGAGGGTCTGGTGCTGTCGGTAGAACCATTCGGCGAGGAGGTCGACTAGCATGGAATTCCTGTCATTGGTCGTCATCGTTCTGGTCGTGCTGGTGTTGCTGATTTCAGCGGTGCGCGTCTTGCGTGAATACGAGCGCGGCGTGGTGTTTCTTCTCGGGCGGTTCTGGAAGGTCAAGGGACCGGGAATGGTCCTCATCATTCCCGCCATCCAGCAGATGGTCAAGGTGGATTTGCGCACCATTGTGTTCGAGGTGCCGCCGCAGGACGTGATTTCGCGCGACAACGTATCGGTAAAGGTCAGCGCGGTTGTCTACTTTCGGGTGATCGAGCCGCAGCGGGCAATCATCCAGGTAGAGGACTACTATGCAGCAACCAGTCAGCTCGCGCAGACGACCTTGCGCAGTGTTCTCGGAAAGCACGAGCTTGACGAGATGCTGGCGGAGCGCGACAAGCTGAACGCCGACATCCAGAAGATCCTCGACTCTGCGACCGACGCCTGGGGAATCAAAGTGGCGAACGTCGAGATCAAGCACGTGGATATCGACGCCGTTCTGGTACGCGCTATTTCCCAACAGGCTGAGGCCGAGCGCCAGAGGCGCGCCAAGATAATCAATGCCGAAGGCGAATTCCAGGCGGCGGAAAAACTCGTGCAGGCGGCACAACTCATCAGCCAGAGCCCGCAGGCCCTGCAGTTACGCTACCTGCAGACTCTGGTGACCATTGCCGGCGAAAGGAGCTCGACCATCGTCTTCCCGCTGCCCGTGGATATCCTCACCACTTTCCGCGACAGTCTGCAAAAGGGGAAGACATAGCCGGATGCGGTCCCTTCCCCGCCCCGCTGCCGAACCGTGTGTCACCAGGTGGCATTGGGCGGCCGAACCTCGCTAGATCCAATCGCGCGGCTTGAGGAACTCTTCGTACAGGCGTGCTTCTGCGCTTCCGGGCTGCGGTCGCCAGTCATAGCGCCAGCGGACCAGCGGCGGTAGCGACATCAATATCGATTCGGTCCGGCCACCTGATTGCAGACCGAACAGCGTGCCCCGGTCGTACACGAGATTGAATTCCACGTAGCGCCCACGGCGGTAAAGCTGGAAATCACGTTCGCGCTCGCCATAGGGCGTATTTTTGCGCCGCTCGACGATTGGCAGGTATGCCTCAAGAAAGCAGTCGCCTATCGAACGCAGAAACGCGAAACTTTGATCGAACCCTGGTTCACTGAGGTCGTCGAAGAAGATCCCACCGATGCCGCGTGCCTCGCCGCGGTGCCTTATGAAGAAGTACTCGTCACACCAGCGCTTGAAACGTGGGTACCAGTCTGCCCCGAACGGCGCGCAGGCCCGGCATGCCGTGCTGTGCCAGTGCACGGCGTCTTCCTCGAAGCCGTAGTACGGCGTCAGATCCAAACCGCCACCGAACCACCAGAGCGGTTCCTCCCCGGGACTATCGGCCACGAAAAAGCGTACGTTGCAATGGCTGGTCGGTACATACGGATTGCGCGGATGGATCACAAGCGACACGCCCATGACCTGGAACGAACGCCCCGCCAGTTCCGGGCGACGCGCGCTTGCCGAGGGTGGAAGCCGCTCGCCGTACACATGTGAAAATCCGACGCCCGCCTGTTCAAAGACCGCACCTTCGGTGAGGATACGCGTGCGGCCACCGCCGCCCTGTGGTCGCTGCCAGGCATCTTCCCGGAACGGTGGTCCCCCATCGATGCCCGCCAGTTCCGCGCAGACCTTGTCTTGCAGATCGAGCAGGTAGGTTCTGACGCTGCCGGTGTGGCCACTATCCATTTGTCTCTCCCCGCTAGCCCGGGCGTACCAGCCGGCCGGATACGGCATCGGTAATGGGGGTCGGTCGGCCCAGGCCGCCAACGTGGCCGGGCAGGACATAGTCGACGAGCCGGCCGAACCGGCGCAGGACTTCACGGTGGCTGCGCGCAGGACGTTGACCAGCGCGGTTGGCGCTGGTGGAAACGATTGCTGTGCCGCAGGCGCGGCACAGCGCCGCTGCCTGCGGGTGGGCGGTAACTCGTACCGCAATGGTGGCGGACCGGCCGGTAAACCGGGATGCGATTCCAGGGTGGGCCGGAAGCAGCCAAGTATGGGGACCCGGCCAGCTCGCGAGCACGTGTGGTGGGAACGAGGCGACGTAGGCAGCCAGCTGCGCCGGCCTTGCGGCGATCAGAATGAATCCCTTGCGGGTGCTGCGCTGCTTGATGCGGCGCAGCCGGTCGACCGCGCGGCGGTTGCGTGGATCACAACCCAGACCGAATACCGCCTCGGTAGCGTAGCCCACGATCCCTCCGGCGCGAATCACCGCAGCAGCGTGTCGCAGACTGCCGGCTGCCGACACGGCTATTTGCCGTACTTCAGCTGCAGTGCCCGGTCTTTCGCGATAATCTCGGCCGAGTTGGCGGCGCGTTCATCCGCCAGCCGGCCTGCCAGGGCTGGTTCACCGAGGGCCAGAATCTGTGCTGCCAGGTAGGCGGCATTCTTTGCACCATGTTTGCCGATCGCCACACACGCCACCGGGACTCCGCCGGGCATCTGCACGGTGGAAAGCAGGGCGTCCTCTCCGTTCAGGGGGCCGCCCTCCATGGGTACTCCGATGACCGGCCTGACGGTGAGTGCGGCGACCGTCCCTGCGAGGTGTGCGGCCAGCCCGGCAGCAGCGATGAACACAGCGCAGCCGCGTGCATCGGCGTCCTTGACGTAGGCATGCGTGGCATCCGGTGTGCGGTGCGCGGAGGTAATTTTCATTTCAAACGGTACCCCGAGCTTCTTCAGCACGGCGGCGGTCGTCTCCATTGTCGGCAGGTCCGAATCGGAGCCCATCAAAACCGCTACGAAAGGCATGGCCATTTGCATTGTCTCCCGGTGCTGGATTTATTTTCCGTTGACCATGTCGGATTATACAGGGAAACCGCAAGGCAGCGGCGCAGGTCGCCGAAAACGGGCGGGTCCGGCGGGCAGCTGCCGGAAGCAGACTGCTACAGGCCGCGGGCGATTGCGCGATGGCCTATGTCGGTACGGTACTGCACGCCATTCCAGCTGATGCTGCGAGCGAGCGCATAGGCAAGGCGCTGCGCTTCGGCGACGCTGTCGCCGAGAGCGGTCGCACACAGGACGCGTCCGCCGGCGGTCAGCACCTCTCCGTTCGACACGACCGTTCCGGCGTGGAATACTTTTTGTTCCGGTCCAGTTTTCACATCCAGGCCGCGGATCACGTCGCCTTTGCGGTAGGGACCGGGATAACCCGCCGCCGCCATGACTACACCGAGTGCGACGCGTGGATCCCACTGCGCCTGAGCGCCGTCGAGTCGACCTTCGACCGCAGCTTCCAGCAGATCCAGAAGGTCCGAGCGCAGGCGCATCATGATCGGCTGGGTCTCCGGGTCGCCGAAGCGGCAGTTGTACTCGAGTACTCTGGGTGTGCCATCGGCGGAGATCATGAGGCCGGCATAGAGAAAGCCCGTATAGGGGTGACCTTCGGCCGCCATGCCGCGCACCGTAGGCTTGATAACCTCATGCAGAACACGGTCATGGATCTGCGGCGTGACAACCGGTGCCGGTGAGTACGCGCCCATGCCGCCGGTGTTCGGTCCCTGGTCCTGCTCACGCAGGCGCTTATGGTCCTGTGAAGTCGCAAGCGCTAGCACGTGCTCGCCGTCAACCATCACGATGAAACTCGCCTCTTCCCCGGCCAGAAATTCCTCCACGACCACGCGTTGCCCGGCTTCACCGAATGCATTGCCGGCCAGCATGGTGTGTGCGGCCGTGGCCGCCTCTTCTGTCGTCTGCGCGATGATTACTCCTTTCCCGGCAGCAAGGCCGTCGGCCTTGACGACGATGGGCGCGCCCATCCTGCGTATGTAGGCTTCCGCCTGAGCCGCATTGGTAAAACTGCCATATGCGGCGGTCGGAATGTGGTGCCGTGCCAGAAAATCCTTGGCAAAGACCTTCGAGCCCTCAAGCTGGGCCGCCGCACGGCTTGGACCGAAGCAGCGCAGACCGGCTTCCCTGAAGCGGTCGACGATGCCAAGCACCAGCGGCGCCTCGGGCCCGACAATCGTTAGATCGATCCCGGAGCCAAGCGCAAAGTGTAACAGGCCATCAATATCATCAGCGCCGATAGCGACATTCTCGCACTTGCTCTCGCGCGCGGTACCGGCGTTGCCCGGTGCCACGAAGATCTTTTCGGCACGCGCAGATTGCGCTGCCTTCCAGGCCAGCGCGTGCTCGCGCCCGCCGCCGCCCACGATAAGGACCTTCATGAGTATTCGTCCAGGTTCAGAGAGAAATGGTGGGCGGAGATGCGCATGCGTCGGGCGCAGTAGAAACGATGTGCAGCGTACCGCTGTACGCCGGAATCCAGGTGCATCTCGACGCACCCTTGCGCGGCGGCGTGCTTCACCAGCCAGCCGAACAACCGGCTTCCGTAGCCTCGTGATCGACGATCCTGCGCAGTAACGAGGTCGTCGACGTACATCACCTTCCCGTGCGACAGCCTGTCCATGATGCGAAACCCGGCCAGCGAAAGCACCTCCTCGCCATCCTCAAGGCAGGCTAGTTGGTAGCCCTGCTGCTGCTGGACCTGAACCTGCCGGATGAATTGGTCCTCGGCCAGATGCGTGCGCAGTTGCACCATGACGGTAAAGCAGTGCCTGATTTCGCTTTCAGCGGTGACGATGACGATGTTCATATCGAAATGAGAGCGGCGCAGCGGGATGTTGCGCAAGCAGGGCTAGTGCCGAAAGTGCCGCATGCCGGTGAAGACCATGGCAATGCCGTGCTGATCAGCTGCCTCGATGACCTCCTGGTCGCGCATGGAGCCACCCGGCTGGATCACCGCGGTTACTCCGACTTCCGCTGCCTGATCGAGGCCGTCGCGGAATGGAAAGAACGCATCCGACGCCATCACCGAACCGCGAACCTCGAGGCCGGCGTCTGCCGCCTTGATGGAAGCGATGCGTGCACTGTACACCCGGCTCATTTGCCCAGCACCCACGCCCAAGGTACGCCCGGCCTTGCAGTAAACGATGGCATTGGACTTGACGAACTTGACGACCTTCCAGGAGAACAGAAGATCGTTGATCTCGTTCGTGGTTGGTGCTCGGCGCGTGACAACCTTGAGATCAGTCCGGCCAAGCACGGCATTGTCGCGCTCCTGAACCAGCAACCCGCCGGTGACGCGCCTGAAATCCAGCCCGGGCGGCCGTTCACCCCGCCATTCACCGCACTCGAGCACGCGCACATTCTGCTTCGCTGCGAGAACCGCGCGCGCATCCGGCATGACCGATGGAGCAACAATCACCTCCACGAACTGGCGCTCGATAATGGCGCGCGCTGTTGAGGCGTCCAGCGCGCGGTTGAAAGCGATGATGCCGCCGAATGCCGAAGTCGGATCGGTGATATAGGCGTTCTGGTAGGCATCGAGCACCGTGTCGGCTACCGCCACGCCGCAGGGATTGGCATGTTTGACTATGACGCATGCCGGCTCGTCAAAGGACTTAACGCATTCCAGCGCGGCGTCAGTGTCGGCAATGTTGTTAAACGACAGTTCCTTGCCCTGCAGCTGCGCCGCGGTCGAAATACAGGCCTCCGCCGGGGCATGCTCCCGATAGAACGCAGCCTGCTGGTGAGGGTTTTCCCCGTAGCGCATGTCCTGGGCTTTGACAAACTGGGCGTTAAAGGTCCGCGGAAAGCGCACGCGTCCGCCGCCGGGTTCCAGGGTGCCGAGATAATTGGCGATGGCGCCATCATAGCGCGCCGTGTGCTCGAAGGCTTTCACCGCCAGTGCGAAGCGCGTGCCATCGGTCAGCGCACCACCGTGTGCCTTCATCTCCTCAATCACGACCCTGCAATCGGCGTTGTCTACGACCACTGCCACCGCTGCGTGATTTTTCGCGGCGGCGCGCAGCAGGGTCGGGCCGCCGATGTCGATGTTTTCGATCGCCAGATCGAGCGTACAGTCGCTGCGCGCCACGGTCTGTTCAAAAGGGTAGAGGTTGACGACTACCAGGTCTATGGGCTGGATGCCGTGCCGTTCCATGGCCTGAAGGTGGCTTTGTAGGTCGCGCCGACCGAGCACGCCGCCGTGGATCCGAGGATGCAGCGTCTTGAGCCGCCCATCGAGCATCTCGGGAAAGCCGGTGTAGTCCGACACTTCCGTGACCTTAATGCCGTTGTCGGCAAGCAGCCTGGCGGTTCCGCCTGTTGAAATGATTTCGACTTCGCGGGTTAGAAGGAACCTGGCAAATTCGACGATGCCCGTCTTTTCCGAGACGCTGATCAGAGCGCGTTTGATGATCGACATGCTGCCTCTTAACCGGTTGTTGGCGAGACCCTGGACAAAGATCCGGGAATTCGGTTGCCGCTGTGCTTTTGCGCAAGCAGGTCACTCAGTTGCGCATGTGCCTGTGCCCGCAATAGCCGGAGTTCGTCACTCCAGTCCGTGCAGTTTGAGCTTCTTGCGCAAGGTATTGCGATTGATCCCAAGCATCCGAGCTGCCTTGCACTGGTTGCTCTGTGCGTGCTGCATGACTGCCTCAAGCAGCGGACGCTCGACTTCGCTGATGACCATGGCGTACAGGCTGCCCGGCTTCTCGCCATCCAGGTCATGAAAGTAGCGCTCGAGCGCGCTCCTTACGCAGGCGGCAAGCGGCCCTTTGCGATGATGCTCTTTCATGCCGCGATTCCGGCTGCCCGTGCGATCGCGTCGGCCTGCCGAGCGAAAAATTCCTCGATCATGTCGATCTGCGCCGTCGCCGTCTCTGCTTGGTTGATGGCATGACGGAATGTGCCGCCGCCAACGAAGCCCTTGCTGTACCAGGATATGTGCTTGCGTGCGATGCGCACGCCCAGATGCTCGCCATAAAACCCGTACAGGTCTCCGAGATGACCGAGCAGAATGTCACGGATCTCGCGCGGACCCGGTTCCGGGAGAAGTGTTCCGGTGCGAAGAAAATGCCCGATTTCCCGGAAAATCCATGGTCTGCCCTGGGCGGCGCGACCGATCATGATGCCGTCGGCTCCGGTTTTTTCGAGAACGTACCTGGCTTTTTCCGGGGAGTCGATGTCGCCATTGGCGATGACCGGGATCCGGACCGCTTCCTTGATCGCAGCAATGGTCTCGTATTCCGCATCGCCCTGGTAGGCGTCCGCGCGGGTGCGACCGTGCACAGCCAGCGCCTGGATTCCGGCCTCCTCGGCGATACGTGCGATCCTCACGCCGTTGCGATGGTCGCGGTCCCAGCCGGTACGGATCTTGAGGGTGACCGGAACATCGACGCTCCGTACCACGGCCTCGACGATGCGCGTGACGAGCGGCTCATCGCGCAGCAATGCCGAACCGGCGAGCACATTGCACACCTTTTTGGCCGGACAACCCATGTTGATATCGATGATCTGTGCCCCGCGATCCACGTTGTGACGCGCCGCTTCGGCCATCATCGCCGGGTCAGCTCCGGCCAGCTGCACTGACTTCGGTTCCGGCTCGCCATCATGATTGGCGCGCCGCAGTGTTTTCTCGCTTCCCCACAAGAGCGAGTTGGAAGAAACCATCTCGGACACTGCCATGCCGGCACCGAGCCTGCGACACAGCTGGCGGAACGGGCGGTCCGTGACCCCGGCCATGGGCGCGACGATCAGGTTGTTCTTCAGAGAGTAGGGGCCCAGTCGCATCAAGGTCTTGTTCGTATTGCAGAGGGAAAGGGCGGCATAATACTCATAAATTGTGGGTGCAGGGAAGAGGCGGCTCGATGTGTGCCGCTCGCGCCGATCCGGGCGGTGTTGCATCGCATCCGGTGCATCGGTCGCGATGACCAGAGCCCCGGATTCCGGCGTGCCACCGCTACCGGGCGGCGAACAGCTGGATCTCGTAACCGACCGCGCGCGCACCGGGGTTGAGGACGTCGAAGGAGACCGGAATCGCAACGTTCGGCGGCATGCCGGCGTAGGCTGACGCCTTGCCAAGGTATTCGCGGGGACGAAACACACGCCGGGCGATCACATCTCCGCCGCTGCCGTTAAAGGTGATTTCGAGCAACGGATAAGGCTGCGTGCGGGAAGCGCGGTTGACCAGGGTCGCGGTAATGCGCAGGGCGTTGGCGACCTTTGGATGCAGGGCGATCTGTGCCCGTTCCAGGTCGATCAAGGCGATGTCCGTTCGTGCAGCGGCTCTGAACCCGAGCCAGCGCCTGGCGTCCGTCACGACCCGGTTGATCGGCGGATACCACAGCGAGAGTGTCGGGCCATAGAAGTACAGTACTTGTGCACCAAGAAGGAGCACGAGAAGCAGATTGCCCAGGACCCAGAACGGCGTGCGCGTGCGCGGTCGACGGGCACGGCGTAACAGAGGGAACTCCAGCATTCCGGCTTCGGACGGGACTTCAGGCGATGAGCCCTCGGTCGACGTGGCGGTGACAACGCGGTCGGCGATGCCTGCAGCAGCCACTTTCCCGTCTGGTGTCGCGGCGGCGGTATTGCCACTCGGCGCCTCATCCTCCCGGGGCAGCCCATGCAGCAGTACGTCGTTGCTCTGGAATACCGCGGAGCACCGCCCGCATCGGACCAGACCGCCACGGGCTGCACGCTGCGCCTCGGTAAGACTGAACACGGTGTGGCAGCGCGGGCAGCGGGTGTACATGATTCGGTGGTCGTAAGGAATTCAACCGTTCAGCGCGGATCTGCGACAAGCCAGCAACGCCCAGCCGTCCCGGATGCGGGTTTCGGTGGAAAATGCCGCCGCATAGTGGCGCTCGACCTCGGCAGCCTGCTGTTCCAGCATCCCCGATAGCAGCAGGACACCGCCAGCGCGCGTGAGCCTGCTAAGGCGCGGAGCGAGCTGGATCAGGGGATCAGCCAGGATGTTGGCGACGACGATATCGGCGTCCACACACGCCGGCAGGGACTGTGGTATGGCGGTGGACAACCGGTCGCCCACGTCATTGCGCCGTGCGTTCTCGCAGGTCACCGCCAGCGCGGCGGCGTCGATATCGACCGCCCAGGCGCTGCGTGCGCCCAGCTTCAGTGCAGCGATAGCGAGGATGCCGGAACCGCAGCCGAAATCGATGATTTCGCTTCCCGACAGCATGTTGGTCGCGAGCCAGTCCAGACATAATGCAGTCGTGGCGTGTGTTCCAGTACCGAACGCGAGGCCTGGATCGAGAATGACAGCCACTGCCGGCGGCGGTGGCGGAGCATGCCAGCTGGGACAGATCCATAGATTCCCGCCGACGTGCAGTGGCGTGAAGCGGTCCATCCAGGCCCGCTCCCAGTCCTGGTCCGGTAAGCGGTCGGCTGCCCAGGTGGGGGGCGTATCCATGCCCAGCAGGGCCACCACATCGCCGACAAACCGCGATGGCTCCGTGTCGTCGGACAGCAAGGCGCTCAGGTTGGTATGCGCCCACAGGCGCGGCTCGTCGTTGCCGGTGCTGCCAAAAAGCACTTCATTGCCGGCATCTTCCAGCATGACCGCAAGTGCGCCGCAGCGCTCCAGGGCATCCGCGATGCTGTCCGCCTGCTCGCGGTCAACCCTTAAGTGGACGCGGAGCCAAGGCATGGCGATTCACGTAAAGCGTCTGCACGACAGCTGCCATCGGTTTCGACATGCGGAATGCATCGCTTGGGTTCACCTCGGGGTGCCGAAGGGCCGTAGCCGGTCGGCGACCGATTGTCTGTCAGAGTCCTAGCTTCTTTTCCAGGTAGTGAATGTTTACCCCGCCAGAGGCGAACGCGGCGTCATTCATGATGTCCTGGTGCAGGGCAATATTCGTTCGAATCCCGTCGATCACCATCTCGCTCAGGGCAATGCGCATGCGGGCCATGGCGATCTCGCGATCCGTTCCGAATGCAATGAGCTTGCCGATCATCGAGTCGTAAAAGGGTGGGACCACATAGTTATTGTACACATGCGAATCGACGCGGATTCCCGGTCCGCCCGGCTGATGGAACTGGGTAATGCGCCCCGGCGAAGGCATGAAGGTTCGGGGGTCTTCGGCGTTGATACGGCACTCGATCGCATGACCTTGCCACGTAATATCCTTCTGGCGATACGACAGGCGCTCGCCCGAGGCGATCAGCAACTGTTCGCGGACGATATCCACGCCGGTAACCATCTCTGTCACCGGATGTTCCACCTGCACGCGTGTATTCATTTCAATGAAATAGAATTCGCCGTTCTCATACAGGAATTCAAAGGTCCCGGCTCCGCGGTAGCCGATTTTGCGACAGGCCTCCGCGCAGCGCTCGCCCATGCGCTGGCGTACCCGTTCCGAAATACCCGGGGCGGGGCTTTCCTCGACCACTTTCTGATGACGCCGTTGCATAGAGCAGTCGCGTTCGCCCAGGTGTATGGCGTTGCCGTGCTCGTCGGCCAGAACTTGGAACTCCACGTGGCGTGGATTCTCCAGGTATTTCTCCATGTACACGATGTCGTTATTGAAAGCTGCCTTCGCTTCGGCACGGGTAAGCGATATGGCGTTGCGCAGGGCGGCTTCGCTGTGTACCACGCGCATTCCCTTCCCGCCGCCACCACCGGTAGCCTTGATGAGCACGGGGTAACCGATGTCCGCAGCGAGTCTGAGGTTTTCGTCGTCATCTTCCGAGAGCGGTCCGTCGGATCCGGGCACGCACGGTACCCCGGCTTTCTTCATAGCCCGGATGGCGGAGATTTTGTCGCCCATCAGTCGAATGGTTTCGGCCCGCGGACCGATGAAGATAAACCCGCTCTGTTCGACGCGTTCAGCGAAATCCGCATTCTCCGAAAGGAAGCCGTAGCCCGGATGAATGGCGACCGCGTCGGTGACTTCGGCGGCACTGATAACCGCCGGAATGTTCAGATAGCTGTCCCTGGCTGGCGGTGGACCGATGCACACGGATTCGTCCGCAAGCTTGACGTACTTCGCGTCCCGATCAGCCTCGGAGTGCAGCGCGACGGTCCGGATGCCCAAAGTGCGGCACGCCCGCTGGATGCGCAACGCGATCTCACCACGATTGGCTATAACTACTTTCTCGATCATGGAATTGCCGGGGCAGGGGTGATTATTCGATGACAAACAGCGGTTCGCCGTATTCCACCGGCTGGCCATTCTCTTTAAGGATCGCCTTGATCGTTCCAGCCTTGTCGGCCTCGATTGGGTTGAGCATCTTCATTGCTTCGATAATGCACAACGTATCACCGACCTTCACCTGGTTGCCGACTTCCACGAACGGAGCGGCACTGGGCGACGGCGAGCGATAAAAGCTGCCGACCATTGGAGAGGTGACGATATGACCAGACGGGACAGGGGAAGCCTCCGCAGGCCTTTCAGCGGCGGGAGCGGGCGCCGGTGCTGCCGAAATCGGTGCATGAACGATCGTTGGAGGTGCCGGGGCGGCCGTCAATATGCGACTGAGCCGGATGGTTTCCTCTCCCTCCCGGATTTCGATTTCCGAAAGGTTGGATTCTTCAAGCATCTCAATGAGTTTCTTGATCTTGCGTATGTCCACGGTTTTTGTCCTGGTTTTCTAAGTACCGGATGGCTGCCGCAAGCGCCAATTCATAGCCTTGAGCGCCAAGCCCGCTGATGACTCCGTTGGCAAGGTCGGAGAAATAGGACTGGTGGCGGAACGGCTCGCGCGCATGAATATTGGAAAGATGGACTTCGATGAAGGGAATCGCCGACGCCGCGAGCGCATCGCGTAGTGCGATGCTGGTATGCGTGAAGGCGGCAGGATTGAGCACGATGAACGCCGTCTTCTGGTCCATGGCCTGATGCACGCGCTGCACGAGTTCGTGCTCGGCATTGCTCTGAAAAAAACTCAAATGATGGCCAGTTCGAGCCACAATTAGCGCAAGTTCGGCGTTGATCGCTTCAAGACCGGTAGAACCGTAATACCGGGGTTCGCGCGCCCCCAGCAAGTTGAGGTTTGGTCCGTTAAGTACCAATATCTCGGCCATAGATCCCTGATTGATTGCCCGATCCTGTGCGGATCCAGACTGGCTGGCGCACAGAAAGTATCAGTACCGAATGGGACGAGGATAGTACGCAGTCAAGCAGGGTTTGTCCAGTTCAAGACAAATTCCAGTAAATTCGCCGGAGTTCGGGCCCAAGAATCGCAGGACATGGCCCAGGAGGTCAATCGATTCCCGTCAGTCATGACGGGGACTTGAGATAGGGACTCAGGGCTTTTTTCAGGCTGGTCCCGGTGAATGCTCCGAGCTTGCTGGCCACGATCCGGCCATGCCGGTCGAGAATGATGCTATACGGCAGACCACCCTCCACGTCCCCATAACGAGTCATCAATTGCATTCCTTGCTGCTCGCCGAGCAACACCGGATAGTTCATCTTCTTTGCCTTGTAAAACTGGACCACGCGCGAAGGCCTGTCGACGGCGACACCGATAATCTGGAGGCCCCTGGGGCCAAGGCGCCTCTGGGCCTTGATGAATTCGGGAATCTCCTCGCGACAGGGCGGGCACCAGGTTGCCCAGAAATTCACTATGCGGACCTTGCCGGTCCAGTCCTGGATGCTGCGGTCATGCCCGTTGATATCCGGCAGCGAAAAGGTGACAGCCTGTCCGCTCGCAATGGCTGGCATTGGTGCCGTTGAATGGTGAAAATGCTGACCGAGCCACATCCCGGCCACGCCGGCAAGCAAGGCGGCCGCTGCCAGCAAAAGAAACTTTTTCATGAAGTTGCCCCAGATCGTGATGAAATCCGATTTTTCCCCGAAAATTCGGCTTCGGCCTGCCGTACCGTGGCGAGGAACCGATCCGGCGAACGGTATCCGTAGAAGCGCAGCCGTTTCATCTCTCGGCCGTCGGGAGAGAACCACAGCACAGCCGGCGGGCCGAGAACGCCAAATTTCCGCTTGAGCGACCGCGTTGCCGCATCATTGTCGGTAACGTCGGCCTGGAGAGTGACGAAACTTTGCAGCGCAGCGCGTACGCGCGGATCGGAGAAGGTACTGCGTTCCAGCTGTACGCAATCGAGGCACCAGGACGCGTAAAAATCGAGGAGTACCGGCTTGCCTTGGGCACGTGCCTGAGCCATGGCAGCCAGAATTTCCTTCGGCCGGGGATAGCGCCGGAACAGCAGTGCCGGCGCCGCCGATTCTGGCTGTTTGCCGGCTGTGACCCGGGCTGCGATGCCTGCAATGCCCTCGGGAGGAAGCGGATTCAGTATGTCCCGCCTGCCGCTCAGGCCGCCGAGCAGCGCGACGATGCCCCAGATGAGCATTACTGTACCGATCCCCTTCCACAGGTAACTCCAGCCGCTCGCGCCCTTTGCCAGGGATTGCGTTGCCCCGAGGTACACCCCCGTGACGATCAGCAAGCCCGCCCAGAGCAGTAGCACCGGCACCTGGGGCAGTGCGCTCAGTACGTAGATGGCAATGCCGAGAAGCAGCACCCCGAAGACGTGCTTTACTTTGTCCATCCAGGGCCCGGCCTTGGGAAGCAGTGCACCGGCGCCCACGCCGATCGCAACGAGCATCGCGCCGGTGCCCATCGCAATGGAAAACATGACGGCTGCGCCAAGAACCGGATCGTGACTGGAGATCGCGATGCCCAGCGCGGAGATAAGCAGCGGCGAAACGCAGGCACCGACAATCAGCGCCGATAGCAGGCCGAGCGCAAAGGTCCCGATGAATGCACCGCCCCGGAAGCGGTGGCTCTTCTTGTGTAGTTCCTGACTATGGTGATGCAGGAGTGACTGTATGGAAGCCGGTACCTGCAGGTCATACAAGCCGAACATCGAGAGCGCGAGGAAAACGAAGATGGCACTGAACAGACCGATCGCATAGGGATTCTGGAAATAGGCCTGCAGCTGAATCCCGGTCGCCCCCGCCAGCGCACCGGCAACAGTGTAGGTCACAGCGGTGCCCAGCACGTAGGAAAATGACAACAGTCCGGTGCGCAGCTTGGTTGCATTGCGGTCGCTCTGTCCCACGATGACGCTCGACAGTATCGGGATCATGGGCAAAACACAGGGCGTGAAGGTCAGGAGGACCCCGGTTCCGAAGGCCGCAAGCATCGCGAGCAGGTAGGTCTCGATGCTGGCGTGGTGTACCGGCCCGCCCGCAGAAGATAGGTCGGCCGAAGCGGCAGCGCTCGGATTGCCGGTACCGGTCATCGCAACGGTTACGACTTTCGTGACAGGGGGATAGCAAATCCCCTTTTCGGCACACCCCTGGTAACTTGCCTTAAGTCGGAGCGACGACACCTGGCCGCTGTAGCCAGTGAGGGGCAATGTGATCCTGACCGGAGACCGGTAGATTTCGGTGCGCCCGATGAACGGATCGACCTTCACGAAGCCGTGGGGCAGCACATAGGGTGCCAGACGTATGCCGTGGCCCGGCATCAGCTTGAAATGGACTTTGTCGCGATAGAGATAGTAACCAGGCGCGATGGCGAGGCGCGCACTGAGTGAATGGGCATTGCGTTGTACGACCCGCAGGCGGAACGCTTGGCCCGGCCTCAGGAATTGAGCACCGCCAGTCATCTCCGATGTTTCCACGGCCGTAGCCGGTGGCTGTGCACGTGCAGCTGCCGGCACACGGAGGGGCGGTAACGTGAGTGCTACCGTCTTTACCATGGGCGGAAAGCATATGCCGATATCGGCGCAGCCCTGCGCAGTCACCTGAAGGTTCACCCTCCGGACCGCCGGATCGGTGCGCATCAGGGGCAACAACACGCTCACCCCGTTACGGTAGATCACGGTGTTGCCGACGATCGCATCATTTATGCGAATTCCCGGCGGATAAACCGGTTTTCCCAGAGATACCCCGCTGTTCCGTACCGCGAATTTGAATTTGTCGCGGTAAAGATGGTAACCGTTCGCGATGTGCCAGTGCGCTACAACAGTGTCGGCATTACGTACCTGAACGCTGAGTACGAACGCCTTGTCGGCCTTTAGAAGTCCGTCGGGCAGTGAATTGGCATGACCAGGCGCGGTGGTGGCCAGGGCGGCCGATCCCACGGCCAGCATGGCGTAAAGCAGGTGTCTCATGGAGCGATTTCCGGGTTGTGGAGCCATGCTAGGTAGGCGGGCAGGCCGTTCGCGATTGGGACCGCGATAATCTCGGGAAGTTCGTAAGGATGCAAAGCCTGAATCCGCTCCTGGATGGCCGCGTAGCGCGAAACCAGGGATTTGACGAGAACAAGATGTTCGGTGGCAGTCTCGACTTTGCCCCGCCAAGTATATATCGATTGCATCGGCGGCAGAATGTTGACGCAGGTCGCGAGCCCTTCGCGCACCAGCACCTCACCCAGCTGCTGCGCGGATTGCCCGTCGGGCATAGTCGTCAGAACCAGCTGATAAAGCACGGCGGTCATGGCCGGAACTCCAGTAGGTATCGAGGGGTCACAAGAATAATCCGATCGGTGGCCCGCACCGGCAGCTTTCGGATTCCTCCTTGTGTGTTAATTCATGTGGTTAGGGTGACATAACGTTACGTCGTGTCGCCCTTTTTTTTCTATGAAAAAATCCGATAGAACCGGCGCAGAACCGCCACATCGCCCCGCTTCAACGTTCAGAGCGGTTCCATGCCGGCGAAGCGTTGTCTCTGCAGCCGGTCCGGCTTCCTCTTTAAGTCTGCCGGGTACTGCGGGGTGGGCAGACGTTATTCCATCTCCCTGCCATCCCGGCCCATGCCGCTCTGGTTTGTGATACCACTTGATGACGGTACCGACATTGACGGTAATGACGGCCCGGATATTCCCCGTTCCGTCCGGCGTTGTACGCATTCCAGATCCTGAACCCGTACCAAAAATCGAGCTGGGGGAAACGCCTTGCCTCGAGCGACGGGCAAGCTATCGGTCCTCGGACAAATTTCCGCTGTGGTAGAACAGAACGAAGGGGTGGCGCCACCCCGCGCAGTAAATGGCTCTATCTTTGTTCGCCCCGGAACTGCGTCTTACCCGCACGGGCAATCCTCTCTGCCCGGAAGTCGCAGGCTCCAGCGGTCTGCCGGCGGATAGCTCCGGGCTTGACAATAAAGCCATAATCCCTATCATTAGCACTCACCTAAGGCGAGTGCTAATAACCATGGCGCATCGCCTCGAAGGTTAGACCCGTCATTGACATATCAGGAGGAAAGGCAATGACTGCACAATCCGCTAAGAAATCAGGAGAAGCATCAGTGAAAATTCGTCCACTTCATGACCGTGTCATCGTGCGCCGTCTGGAAGAAGAGCGCAGAACTGCGGGCGGCATCGTCATCCCGGATACCGCCAAGGAAAAACCCATTCAGGGCGAAGTCATTGCCGCTGGCAAGGGTAAGATTCTGGAGAACGGCCAGGTACGCCCGCTCGACGTGAAGGTCGGCGACAAAGTACTGTTCGGCAAGTATTCGGGTACCGAAGTAAAGGTCGGCGACGAAGAACTGCTCGTGATGCGTGAAGAAGACATCATGGGCGTGGTCGAAGGCAAGTAACTCTCATCCTGCCCGGAAAATTTACGAACTCAGCGAGGAAGGTATATGGCAGCTAAAGACGTGGTATTCGGAGACGCTGCGCGCATACGCATGCTGCGCGGTGTCAATATTCTGGCCGATGCGGTCAAAGTGACCCTGGGCCCCAAGGGACGCAACGTGGTGCTCGACAAGGCTTTTGGTGCACCGACGATCACCAAGGACGGCGTCTCGGTTGCAAAAGAGATCGAGCTCAAGGACAAGTACGAGAACATGGGAGCGCAGATGGTGAAAGAGGTCGCATCGCAGACCTCCGATGTTGCCGGTGACGGCACCACCACTGCCACGGTATTGGCCCAGGCGATTCTGCGCGAAGGACTCAAGTCCGTCGCTGCCGGCATGAATCCGATGGATCTGAAGCGCGGAATCGACAAGGCCGTGAGTGCTGCAGTCGACGCCCTGAAAAAGCTGTCGAAACCCTGCTCTGACCACAAGGAAATCGCCCAGGTGGGCACGATCTCCGCAAATGCCGACGAATCCATCGGCAAAATCATTGCTGAAGCGATGGACAAGGTCGGAAAGGAAGGCGTGATCACGGTGGAAGAAGGCTCCGGTCTCGACAACGAACTGGAGATCGTCGAAGGCATGCAATTTGACCGCGGCTACCTGTCCCCGTACTTCATCAACAAGCAGGATACGATGAGCACGGAGCTGGAAAATCCGTTCATTTTGATCTACGACAAGAAGATTTCAAACATTCGCGAACTGCTGCCGATTCTGGAAGGTGTCGCGAAGGGCGGCCGGCCACTGATGATCATTGCCGAAGATGTGGAGGGTGAGGCTCTTGCAACCCTGGTTGTCAACAACATCCGCGGGATTCTCAAGGTGTGCGCTGTCAAGGCTCCCGGTTTCGGCGATCGCCGCAAGGCCATGCTGCAGGATATTGCGGTCCTGACCGGCGGCACCGTGATCTCCGAAGAGCTCGGAATGAGCCTCGAGAAGGCCGACACCGGCGTGCTCGGTTCCGCCAAGCGCATCCAGATCACCAAGGAAAACTCTACGATCATCGATGGTGCCGGCAATCCCAAGGACATCGAGGCGCGCGTCAAGCAGATCCGTGCTCAGATCGAGGAAGCAACCTCGGATTACGACAAGGAGAAGATGCAGGAGCGTGTCGCCAAGCTTGCCGGTGGTGTTGCCCTCATCAAGGTTGGTGCCGCGACCGAAGTGGAGATGAAAGAGAAAAAGGCCCGCGTCGAAGACGCGCTGCATGCTACCCGTGCGGCAGTCGAGGAAGGCGTGGTCCCTGGTGGCGGCGTTGCGCTGGTGCGTGCGATCAGTTCAGTGCGGCAGATCAAGGGCGATAACCACGACCAGGATGTCGGCATCCAGATTGCGCTGCGTGCAATGGAAGAGCCGCTACGCCAGATCGTGCAAAATGCCGGTGCCGAAGGATCCGTCGTGCTTCACAAGGTCGTCGAAGGCAAAGGCAGTTTTGGCTTCAATGCCGCGACCGGCGAGTACGGTGACATGCTGACCATGGGTATCCTGGATCCGACCAAGGTGACCCGAACCGCGCTGCAGAATGCGGCGAGCGTGGCCGGCCTGATGATTACCACCGAGGCCATGGTGGCCGAACTGCCGCAGGAAGAAAAAGCCTCGGCTGGCGGTGGTGGCATGGGTGGTGGCATGGGCGGCATGGGCGGCATGGAAGGCATGATGTAAGCGCCGCATTGCTCCTCGTAGTACCTGAAAGGCCCCGCTCAAAAAGCGGGGCCTTTCTTGTTTGTGCGGTTGTGTCCGGCAAGGTGCCAGCGTGGATATGCCGGGTATGCACCACACCTGTTATTGCCCTGCCAGTCGAGTCGCCGCGAAGCGGCCAGGCCGGGGCCCCGCGGCCGTGCTGCGATTTCCGGAATGACTTTCAGCGTTTCCGGGCTAAGGTCACCCCGTCCCGCACCGTTAGCATGACGTGCTCCACGCGCAGGTCGTTCCGTATGTGATCATTGAACGCTACGATGGCATGGTCACTCTGATGCTGCGGATGCAGAACTGTGCCTGACCACAACACGTTGTCGACAATCATCAGACCGCCGGGCCGCAGCCGTGGCAGAGCGGCCTCGTAGTAGCGGATGTAGTTTTCCTTGTCTGCGTCGATGAAAACCAGATCAAACTCTAGTCCCGTCTGCAACGCCGCAAGTGTCTCCAGTGCTGGCCCCAGGCGTACTTCGATCTTCCTGCCGTGTGCACTACGATCAAAAAACGATCGCGCAATCGCGATGGTTTCCGGATTGATGTCGCAGGACAGTATCGTGCCGTCCTCGGGCAGCGCCTCAGCCATGGTCAGGGCGGAATAGCCGGTGAACATTCCCAGCTCCAGGATCCGGCGTGCTCCGGTCAGCTGCACGAGCAGGCGCAGCAGGGCGCCCTCCATGGATCCGGTCAGCATCTGCGATTGAGCACAATGACCAATCGTGTATGCTTCCAGCTCCTGGAGCAAAGCAGACGGCACGCTGGAATGTTCCCTGCAGTAGCTTTCAATGGCCTCGCTGACCAGGTGCTTCATGGCTCATCTCCTGTACTCTTGGCCGATATTCAGTGCGGGATGCCCGGGGTTGCCACCTGCCAGCAGGGGCTTATGTTCCAGTATATAAGTACGGGTCAGTGATGGTCGATCCTCAATACGTTATCGTTGATACCGCTCTTGCCGGGCTTCCGCAGCCCTTGCAGTCCCGGGTCCGCACCTATTGGGAGGACTATCGCGCCCAAGTGCAGCCGGCAACTGCAGCGCCGTCCGGGGAGTCACAGGACCAGTTCGTGTCATTGCCCCGCGTTTGGGCCGCGAGCGATTTTGTGGCACGTACCTGTATTGCCCACCCCAGCCTGCTCGATGAACTTGCTGCCAGCGGTGACCTGTTTCGCGCGTATGTTGGGCATGACCTAAGTGACCGTGTGAGTATGACGGTCGCCGAGGCGAGGGACGAGGCCGGACTTAAGACCGCGCTTCGCCGTGCACGGCGGCGCGAGATGCTGCGCATAGCCTGGCGCGACCTTGCCGGCTGGGCACCACTTGGCGAAGTCATGACAGAGCTTTCTGCCTTCGCCGAGGCATGCCTTGAAGCCGCCTTGGCGCGCTTGTTTGCGTGGTCGATCGCGCATGCCGGCCGGCCTTTGACCGCCGACGGCACGGCGGCGTCCATGATTGTGCTGGGCATGGGCAAGCTCGGCGGTGAAGAGCTCAATTTCTCGTCGGACATTGACCTCATATTCGCGTATACGGGTGAAGGCGAGGTGGTGGGTCCGCGGCCGCTCAGCAACGACGAGTTTTTCTCCCGTCTGGGACGCAGCTTGATCGATGTCCTGAGCGAGCTCACCGTCGATGGCCTGGTGTTTCGCGTGGATATGCGATTGCGCCCGCACGGTGCCAGCGGTCCACTGGCGCTGTCGGTCGATGCGATGGAACAGTACTACCAAGCGCACGGCCGGGAGTGGGAACGTTATGCACTGATCAAGGCGCGCCAGGTTGCGGGCGACCGCGCGGCCGGCGCTGCGCTGCTCGACCGCTTGCGGCCATTTGTTTACCGGCGCTATCTTGACTATGGCGCATTCGAGGCGATCCGCGCGCTTAAGGGCCTGATCGAGCGCGAACTGCTGCGCAAGGGGATCGAGCAGAACATAAAGCTCGGCCCCGGAGGAATTCGAGAAATCGAATTCATCGGACAGGCCTTTCAGCTCATTCGTGGAGGTCGCGAGGTAGCGCTACGCGAGCGGTCGATACAGAAGATACTGGTATCCCTAGGTCAGCGGGGCGACCTTACATCCCTGACAGTAGCCGATCTAGATGCTGCGTACGTGTTTTTACGGCGCACGGAAAACCGTCTACAGATGGCTGACGACCGGCAAACGCATGTCTTGCCGGAGGATACGGTGGAGCAGCTGCGGCTGGCCAGCTCCATGGGTTTTTCCGAATGGGCGGGATTCCACGCCGAGTTAAGGCGTCACATGCTCAGGGTGCATGGGTATTTCGAACAGGTTTTCGCCGCGCCCCAGAGCCAGTCTGCTGAATATGGTCTCGGGCTGGCGGCCGTGTGGCTCGCAACGCTTGACGACGAGACTGCGGTGCAACGACTGCAGCATGCCGGTTTCCGTGACGGGCTTTCCGTTTTGGAGGTCCTGCGGGGCCTTCGTCAGAGCCGGCAATATGACGAGCTGTCCACGGAAGGGCGCGAACGCCTCGACCGGTTGATGCCGCTGCTGCTGGGTGCGGTCCTACTTAGTCCTGATCCCCAGACGACACTGGCCCGGGTTGTAACATTGATTGAAGCCATAGCCCGTCGTTCGGTTTATCTTTCTCTACTTGTAGAGAACCCCATGGCGCTGTCGCAACTGGTAAAACTGTGCGCTGCCAGCGCCTGGATTGCGGACTGGATCAGCCAGCATCCGATCCTGCTCGACGAACTTATCGACCCACTTAGCCTTTACGCCCCCTTGGCCCCTGCGACTATGCGTGCGGAGCTTCAGGCGCGGCTGGCGGCACGCGCGGCGGATGATCTTGAGGCAGGGATGGATCTGTTGAGGGAATTCCATCATGGGTATGTGCTGCGGGTTGCGGCGGCGGATGTGGGGCCGGGTCTGGACGACGAGATGGTAAGCCGGCAACTCGCCGATATCGCCGAGTGTGTTCTTGAGCAGGCCCTGGTGTTAGCGGAAACCAGTCTGGTCGACCGCCACGGCCGGCCAGTGTGCCGCATGGCCGGAGCGTCCAGTCATCCGGGATTTGCCATCATCGCCTACGGCAAGCTCGGCAGCCGCGAACTCGGTTACGCATCCGATCTCGACATGATCTTCCTGTATGACAGCTGTCATGGGGAGGGCATGACTGATGGGGTTCAGGCCGTGGCCAACGAGGTATTTTTCACGCGGCTCGGGCAACGGTTGATCCATATCATCGCTACCCGTACTCCCGCGGGATTTTTATATCAGATCGACATGCGCCTGCGCCCGAGCGGTGGCAGCGGTCTCCTGGTCACCAGTCTGGATGCGTTTCGAAGCTACCAGCTCGGCGAGGCGTGGACCTGGGAGCACCAGGCGCTTGTGCGGGCCCGGGCGGTAGCCGGTAGTAAGGAAATCAGCGAGAATTTTGACGCGGTGCGCAAAGAGGTTCTCTGCCTGCAACGCGATCCCAATCTCCTGCAACGGGATGTTGCCGAAATGCGCGCCCGCATGCGCGCGGCTGTGCCCGCGCACGCCGAACACCTGTTTGATATAAGACAAGACCCAGGCGGTATGATTGATATAGAATTTATGGTGCAATACTGGGTTCTGTGGCGGGCGCACGAATATACTGGACTCATTGGTTACCGGGACAATATCCACTTGTTGGGGGCCTTGGCTCGTGCCGGTCTGCTCGATAACCGCGACGCAGAGGTTCTTGTCTGTGCCTATCGCCGCTATCTCTCTGTCGAGCACCGGCTGAAACTTCTGGAGCGCCAGACACTGGTTGCTGTCGAGGAACTCGGAGAATTTCCGGGACAGGTTGTACGGATATGGCACGCCGCGATGGAACCTGGTCCAGCCGCAAACTGAGCATTTTTTGCGAATATTTTTATTGAAGGAGAAAGAAACAGATGTCTATGGCTGACCGTGACGGCGTCATCTGGTATGACGGCAAGCTTGTTCCCTGGCGCGAGGCGACGACCCATGTCCTAACCCATACTCTGCATTACGGAATGGGCATATTCGAGGGAATACGCGCCTATAAGACCGAACATGGGACTGCGATTTTCCGCCTGGACGCCCATATAGACCGCCTGTTCCGCTCGGCGCACATTCTCGATATGCCCATGCCCTACGACAAGCTGACGCTCGATTCCGCGGTGCGTGCCGCGGTGCGTGAGAACCGGCTCGAGTCGGCATATATACGGCCTATGTGCTTCTATGGATCGGAAGGGATGGGATTGCGTGCCGATAATCTCAAGGTGCATGTTATCGTCGCTGCCTGGACCTGGGGCGCCTACCTCGGCGATGAAGGACAGCGCAAGGGCATCCGGGTCCGCACGTCTTCATACAACCGGCATCATGTGAACATCGCGATGTGCCGTGCCAAGGCAAATGGCAACTACATGAACTCCATGCTGGCCTTGCGCGAGGCCATATCCTCCGGCGCTGATGAGGCGCTGCTGCTAGACACCGAAGGCTATGTGTCTGAAGGCAGTGGTGAGAACGTATTCATCGTGCGCGATGGCACGCTTTTTACTCCCGAACTGACCTCTGCCCTGGACGGCATTACGCGCGACACAATTTTCAAGCTGGCGGGGGAGATCGGAGTGCCAGTACGGGAGAAGCGCATCACGCGAGACGAAGTGTACATTGCCGACGAGGCGTTCTTTACCGGCACTGCCGCTGAGGTGACTCCGATCCGCGAGCTTGATGGGCGCAGCATCGGTTCCGGTAGCCGGGGTCCGGTAACGGAGCGGCTACAGGCGCTGTATTTTGACCAGGTACACGGACGCCGCGCGGCGTTTCGCGAGTGGCTCACTACGGTAGGCGACTGAGAGATACGGCGATGGCGGAAACGCATGGAACAGGCGCTCCCCGGCGGGTGCCAAACCCAAGAGAGATCCAGGCTAACGCCCAGAACCGCTATGAAGTGACCCAGGCAGACCTGCCACTGCACTGTCCTATGGAAGGCATGAGCCTGTGGAATTCGCACCCGCGAGTCTACCTGCCTCTCGAGGAGAGTCGCGAGGCGCGCTGCCCTTATTGCGGCGCAGTGTACGTATTGAAAGCGGACGAATGACCGGACGGCAGGCGACATTTCTGCCCGCCAGTCATTGGATCACCATCCGGAGCAAACTGAAGGCCCCCCGTTCATACCGCCTCCATGCGGCATTGCGGGGCTTCTCCCGGGTGTACCCGTCCAGACCTTCGGCGCCTAGGGCAGCCCAAATTTTCCGGATGACCTCAAGGGGTCCGTAAAGGGTCAACTGGAGCGCTTTCCTCGCCTGCGCGGACTATCGGCACACCGTCGCTTCCGTCTCAGTCCGCGTGCCGCATAATGCATAGGCGCATCTTGCCGACTCCATTACCTAATGGTTCCGGTACGGTTACGCAGAAATTCGACGCTTCAAAGCTTTCCGGATTGACCCGAGAGGCCGGGCCCGGGGACATCACAATCTAGATGCGGCACGAACGTGGTTTTCAGGGGCGACGTTGTGGCGTGTCCCTGGCAATGCATACCGCGCAAAGCAAGCCCGCGCCGGGTTAAGCGGGCTCGGATATGTGCGCGGTTCTTTTCAGGGGCGCCGGCAATCGGCCGTAGAGCGTGCCGGTAACGTGTACAATAGCTGCCAATTTCCGCTGCCGTGCCAATAGACACGTGACAAGAAGACTTTACTCGCTGCTGCTCTATCTGCTGGTGCCGGCAGTCCTGATTCGCTTGTTGCTGCGCGGTATGCGCAATCGCGGTTACTGGCACCGCTGGAATGAGCGCTTCGGATTTGTTGCGCGCCTTCCGGAAGGGACGTTATGGGTGCATGCGGTATCCGTTGGCGAAGTCCGCGCAGCGGTACCTCTGGTGACAGCGCTGGAACAGCGCTTCCCCAGACAGCGTATTCTCATCACTACCATGACGCCCACCGGATCTGTACAGGTACACGAACTTTTCGGTGCCCGTGTCGCACACTGCTATCTTCCTTATGACCTGCCTTCCGCTGTGGCGCGCTTTCTCGAGCGCACGCGGCCACGGCTTGCGCTCGTCATGGAAACGGAACTGTGGCCAAATTTGTTTTACGGCTGCGCTGCGCGCGCGGTGCCCGTTGTCGTCGCCAACGTGCGCATGTCGGAAAAATCGATGCACCGCTACCTGCGCTTCTCTGGGTTCACGCGCGACACGCTTTTGCATGTAAGGCTGTTCGCGGCCCAGTCGGAGGCGGACGCGGCGCGCCTACGGACGCTCGGCGCCGACCCGGGCCGGGTTCAGGTCACGGGCAGCATGAAGTTCGAAATCAGCCCACCGGCAAGTCTGCGCGAACAGGCGCAGGCGCTGCGCCGACAATGGGGGGCGCAGCGCCCGGTGTGGATCGCGGCCAGCACGCGCGAAGGCGAGGACGAGCTTGTTCTGGAACAGTTTCGGTTGCTGAGGGAGCGATTTCCGGACCTGCTGCTGGTACTTGTACCGAGGCATCCCGAGCGCTTTGCGAATGTGACCCGTCTGTGCCGACGAACCGGCCTCGCCATCGCGCTTCGCAGTGAGCGTGATGTAGGCCTGTCGACCGGCGTCGACATCTTGGTCGGCGATACCATGGGGGAACTGCCGCTTCTTTATGCTGCGGCGGATGTAGCGTTTGTAGGCGGTAGCCTGGTGCCAGTCGGAGGGCACAACCTGCTTGAGCCGGCAGCAGCAGGCATCGCCGTGGTGTTCGGCCCGCACATGTTTAATTTCTCGGAGATCGCTCGCCTTGTGGTCGAACGCGGCGCCGGCAGACGGGTGCGCGACAGTGGCGAGATGGGCGCAGCCGTTGCCGCCTACCTTGCGAACGCGGATTTGCGGTTCAATGCCGGAGAAGCCGGACGAAAGATGGTAGAGGAAAATCGGGGCGCTCTGCAGAGAACCATTGCGCTGCTCGAGACGCTAATCACAGCCTGACGCCGCGGCGACGTGCCATCCGTGCGCCCAGCTCGCTGATCTCAGTGGCCGACATGGCTTCCTGCGCCGCCGGCAGAATCTTCGAGTTCTCGCGTTCGATGTGGGAGAGGTAGGCTGCCCGGAACTCAAGGACAGCATGAGTAAATGCCGCTATGTCGCTTATCAAGCCGATGTCGGCCAGCATCGGTTCGAGCCGTACCCACAAATGTTCCATTTCACGGTGTTCCAGCCCGAGTTCGTGGATGCTGTCCGCCAGATCGGGGCGCACGGCAAGCAGCACCGGAAACAGGTCTTGTTCTTCATCGTCATGGTGTTGTTTCCCGGCGCTTGAAAAGTATCGACGCACCTGATTGGCGGTTTCACGTGCCTCAGTGGTCACACCTTTATCAGCGAGGTATTGTGCCAGGTGGATCAGGCTGTCGCATTGTCGCAGAATGCGCGTGTGACAGGCGCGCAGCAACCAGAGTGGCTGGTCAAAACCCGGTGCGATCTGTGGAAGTTGCATATCCGCATTCTCCGCATGCATGAAGAATATCATGCCAGAATAATCCTGTCGCAACTGCCATCAATAGGCCCGCGTGCCAAGGTTGGAATCGAGCGCCTGTCCAGGTTTTTACGGTGCAAACCGAGTGTGCGCAGCGGTCAATACGTTGCCATCCCGGGATCAATTTCGCGCGCCCAGGCATCGATACCGCCACTCAGGTTCCAGACGTTGGCAAATCCCTGGCGCTCAAGAAACCGCGCAACTTGGTGACTGCGTACACCGTGATGACAAATGACTACCGTCTGGCGCGATCGATCTAGCTCGCCAAGGCGCGCCGGGACCTGGTCCATGGGAATATGAAGTGAACCCGCAAGCGCACACAGGCGCACCTCCCACAGTTCCCGCACGTCGAGCAGCTGGGGTAGTTCCGGCAGCGAATCAAGGCTGGCCTTGAGTTGCCGTACGTGCAGTTGTTGCATGAAATGCGGTTCTAGCCAGTGATGCACACGCTAAAATACGAATTTCTCGGGCTCACTGGAATTCATCAGCGGTGCAAGAACGGTTTCAAACAGCGAATCCTGGGTAAAGCTTTCCGGACCAGTGCGTCTGATAAGCACCGCTTCCATTGCCGGCGGCCTGCCTACGACCGCAACCAGGCGCCCGCCGATTGCCAGGCTGTTGCGAAACGCCTCCGCCAGTACCGGCACCGAGCCGGTCAGCAAAATCACGTCGTACGGCTGGTGGCGGCTCCAGCCGTGTGCCCCGTCACCAATATCGAGCGTGACGTTTGTGGTGCCGTGGGCGGCGAGCTTTGCCGCCGCGTCCATCTTCAACTGTGGGATGATTTCCACGCTGTAGACGTGACCGCCGAGGGCCGCGAGCAGCCAAGTCATGTAGCCGCTCCCGGTGCCGATCTCCAGGATTCTGTCGCGAGAACCGATTTCGAGTGCCTGCAGAAGGCGCGCTTCCATTTTAGGCGACATCATCACCTGGCCGCGCCCGATAGGCAGATTCATGTCTGCGTAGGCTAGGCTGCGAAATTTCTCTGGCACGAAATCTTCGCGTGGCGCATGTGCCAGCAGCTCCAGCACCCGTGGATCCAGCACTTCCCATGTGCGAACTTGGGATTCGACCATGTTCTGCCGGGCCACATCAACGTTCACCTGTGACATGAAAATCACCTGACAATTGCGTGGGAAAAGCGCATAAGGTTAGCACTTTGTTCGCCGTGCGCAAGCGCCGGGACTACGCAGTTGCAATCCTCCAGCGAATCCGATAGCGTGAATGACTTGGCTGGGGGTGCCCGCGTTGCGGGCTGAGAGACACCCTTTGAACCTGATCCGGATCGTGCCGGCGTAGGGAAGCGCGTAACCCCCCCGCTGTTTCCCCGTGCCCGCCGGATCACAGGACATAACCTAATGGGCGCTTTACCACAGGAATTCATCAGGCGGACGGTCCACCTTTCGCAGGAGGCCACCCGTCCATATCCCGACTCGCGCAAGGTCTATGTCGTTGGCAGCTGCGCGGATATCCGTGTCGGCATGCGCGAGGTCATGCAGACTTCGACCTCGCTTGCTGACGGCGAGCAGGAAAACCCTCCGATCCCCGTGTATGACACATCCGGGCCATACACTGATCCGACGGTGAGCATCGATCTGCTCAGCGGCCTTCCAGCGCTACGCGCGTCCTGGATCGAGAGGCGCGACGACACAGACGAACTGCCGGGACCTTCGTCCGAATACGGCCGTGATCGGCAGCACGATCCGGCGCTGAGCGGTTTGCGTTTCGCCCATATCCGCAATCCACGACGTGCAAAGACGGGCGCGAACGTAACGCAGATGCACTATGCTCGCCAGGGTTTGATCACCCCGGAGATGGAGTATGTTGCCATTCGCGAGTCCATGCGTCTCGAGGAATTGCGCGAGGATCCACGGTACGCCAGGCTCCTGCGCCAGCATCCTGGAATGAGTTTCGGTGCTGCGTTGCCGAAAACGATCACACCCGAATTCGTGCGTTCGGAAGTCGCCCGTGGCCGGGCCATCATTCCTGCCAATATCAACCACCCCGAGCTGGAGCCGATGGTCATCGGCCGCAACTTCCGGGTGAAGGTAAACACCAATATCGGCAACTCCGCCGTGATATCGGGAATCGAGGAAGAAGTTGAGAAGATGGTGTGGTCGGCGCGCTGGGGTGGCGATACGCTTATGGATCTTTCCACCGGCAAGAATATCCACGAAACGCGCGAGTGGATCATCCGCAACGCGCCAATGCCGATTGGGACTGTTCCGATCTACCAGGCGCTGGAAAAGGTCGGGGGGCGCGCGGAAGACCTTACCTGGGGCCTGTTCCGCGATACATTGATCGAGCAGGCCGAGCAGGGCGTGGACTATTTCACAATCCACGCCGGTGTGCGTCTTGCCTATATCCCATATACCGCCGAGCGCGTCACTGGCATCGTCTCGCGTGGGGGGTCGATCATGGCCAAGTGGTGTCTGGCCCATCATCAGGAAAATTTCCTCTATACGCATTTCCAGGAAATCTGCGAGATTATGAAAGCCTACGACGTATCGTTCTCGCTTGGCGACGGCCTGCGTCCCGGGTCGATTGGCGATGCCAACGATCGTGCCCAGTTCGCCGAGCTCGAGACTCTGGGGGAACTTACCAGGACAGCGTGGCAGCACGAGGTGCAGGTCATGATAGAGGGTCCCGGCCATGTTCCGATGCAGCTCATCCGGGAGAACATGGATAAGGAGCTCGCCGATTGCCTTGAAGCTCCGTTTTACACGCTGGGTCCGTTGACCACCGACATCGCCCCCGGCTACGACCATATCACCTCCGCCATCGGCGCTGCGCAGATCGGATGGTACGGCACGGCAATGTTGTGTTACGTCACCCCCAAGGAACATCTAGGTCTGCCCGACAAGCAGGATGTGCGCGACGGTATTATCGCCTACAAGATTGCAGCGCATGCGGCCGATCTGGCCAAGGGCCATCCCGGCGCGCAGTTACGAGACAACGCGCTTTCGAAGGCGCGCTTCGAGTTCCGCTGGCTGGATCAGTTCAACCTCAGCCTCGATCCAGAGAAGGCGCACGAATTTCACGACGAAACCCTGCCGCAGGAGGGTGCGAAGCTCGCTCATTTTTGCAGTATGTGCGGTCCGCACTTTTGTTCCATGAAGATTACGCAGGAAGTTCGGGACTTTGCAAAGGCACAGGGGCTTCCGGAGCAGGAAGCGCTCAGGAAGGGCATGGAACAGAAGGCCGTGGAATTCGTGAAGCAGGGCGCGGAGGTCTACAGGAGGACCTAAGCGCAGGCGGCGATCTGCGCAGGCTGCGACCCTGGAATGCCGGCATTCTTGCCGGCTGGCTCTTGTTTGCTGGAAGAAATCCGTCGCTTGTGCCGCGGTTGCGGCCCTGAATGGAAGTATGGTCGTGCTGAATGATCTGGAACGTTCCTGCGACGCCGTAGTATCTAACTGCGTCCATATACCGGCAGAGCGGCACCGGTGACAGACCGGGCTTCGTCTGAAAGCAGGAATGCGATCACATTGGCGACATCCGCCGGAGAAACCCAGGAAGAAAAGTCCGCTTTCGGCATGGCATCACGGTTCTGGGGGGTGTCGAGCGTTCCAGGCGCGATGCAGTTGACGGTGATACCACGTGCATTAAGTTCGGCCGCCATGCTTTCCGTGAGCCGCAACACGGCCGCTTTGGCCGCGCCGTAGGCGCCATAATTGGCTCCTCCCTGAAAGGCACTGCGACTGGCGATATTTACGATGCGTCCGCCCTGTGTTTGCAGCATGTAGGGGACTGCCGCGCGGCACGCGTTGAGTGTTGTCCGGACGTTTATGTCATACAGGCAGTTCCAATCTGCGATATCGGTCTGATGAACCGGCTTGCCGCCTCGGAATCCGCCAACAGTGTTCACAAGCCCGTCCAGCCGCCCGAACCGGCTGTGTACTTCCGCCATCAACGTGTTAACAGCCTTCGGATCCACCATGTCAACGCCGTCAGCGAGCCAGTGCCGTGTATCGTCCTGCAAATTGCCGTATACCTCGCGCAGCCGATCGCCGGAGCGGTCAACCAAGACCATATGGCTGTCCAGCGACTGAACGCATTTCGCCACGGCGCGACCGAGATTTCCAACTGCACCGGTAATGACCACCACTTTGTTTTTCAAGCTCAGCATGCCAGCCAGCCTCTTAATTGCCGAAAGCAGCCCGCTCAGCGGGATTGCTTATGGCGGTTTATGCGTTGCCGACGGCGCCTGTCAACTATACGAAAGACCTGCCCGCCACGTGTATGGCCAGCTCCGCTGCGGCCTGACTTGCGCGGTACGTTATCGTTGCGCAACCGCTTTCCCCGGGCCAGCCGGCAATTTTTTATCATAACACACGAGATAGCGTCGACATGCAACAGCGCCTTCCAGTGAAATAAAATACTCGTGTAACAGACAGCATCCGCCTCGCATGCGTTTTGCCGCGCGTCGGACATGCTGGTGGTTCAAGGTCTGGCTGGTGTCTGGCTTTTGCCATGGACAACGAACGCTGGGTCGGTGCTGGGGACCTTAGGGCTGGCACGCAAGTTAATGCGAATTCCATGTGGCATGGGCAACGGTTGCAGCACGCGCCACCACGTTACCAGTCGGCATCCGCCCTAGGGAACGACTCTGGTGAAGTGCCGTCGGACGGGATCCTGTAGGTCTCGCCCATTTTACGTTCATCCGTTCAGGATGGAGCGAGGTGGTGGCGTCGCCGCGATGGGATCAACTTTCGACCTTGCGACATACTGTCGCGCGGCGCAGCCCCGATCTGCCCAAGAGGCGCAGGCCAGGGGTGCCGCCGGTCTGGGATTGGAGCGATACCAAGATCTGGTATAAAATTTTATGCGAAAGCTAAGTCGCGCATTTTACGCGAGGAACACTATCGTAGTTGCCCAGGAACTGCTCGGGAAATATCTCGTGCACGAGTCACGTGGGGTGCAGCGTGTCGGCAGGATCGTGGAGGTGGAGGCCTATCTCGGGCCGCATGATCTGGCGGCGCACTCCTCCAGGGGCCTGACGGAACGGACAAAGGTGATGTTTGGTCCGCCCGGACATGCCTATGTTTACATGATATACGGCATGTATTACTGCATGAATGTTGTAACCGAGCAAGTTGGTCACGCCTCCGCTGTGTTGTTGCGCGCAGTCGAGCCGGTAAAAAATATCACTGCCCGAACACAAGGCCCCGGCCTGCTGTGCAGGTCGATGCGGATCGATCGGCGTCTGAACGCTCACGATCTGGTCAGCAATACTTTTTACATTGCATCCGGCCCTTTGGTCGAGCCCTTGCGGATTGTGAAAAGGCCACGCATTGGTGTCGACTATGCGGGGATCTGGGCCAGAAGATTGTTGAGATTTTATATCCGGGACAACCCGTATGTGTCAAAGGCCTAATCGATCCCTGTCTTGCTGATCCGGATGAAACAGGTGGAACTTTCCGGTTCATTCAGGTTCGTTTGCAGAATGCACGTCAAAAAAGAGGAGTCGTAACTGATGAAACGCAATCCAAATTCGCCTAATGTGCTTGCCAAGAAGCTGGTTTGTGGCTGTGCCGCGGTATTGATCACTGTCAGCTCGCCGCTTGCGTTTGCTTCGCAGAACAGCCTCAAGCATGTTGCAAAGCGGGTCGGTCACGCAACCGGTGAGGCCGTCCATGACATCGCGCACGGAGCAAAAAAGGTCGGAAAGGAAATTGGACATGATGCCAAGAAAGTCGGAAAGGCCGTCGGTGCTGCGGCCAAGGCAGGGGGCAGGGCATTCACGCAAGCAGTCAGAGACCACAGGCACTGACGCCACGCCTGTTGACTGCAGCGCGTGGAATCGGAAAATCCCGGCCGCGTGCCGGGATCCGCTTTGCCACTTGAAGGTGTTGCCGGATCGAAACGGAACATCGCACATTTGCCCCTGGCTAATGCCGGTTAACGCTGGTGAGAGGCCTTATCGTATATGCGCGGTGGCCCAGCGAGGTTGGGGCGAGCGAGTCGCTGGCAGCCGGTGCGTGAGTTTCCGGCGTGACACCCAAGTCGGCCGCGGCGCTTCTCCTCCCTGCCGAGTACTGCCGATCGTGAGTTTCCGGGTAGCGTCGCCACTGTCGGGCAGAATGTCATGCGTGTTGGCTGCAAGATCGCCATCCCAGCAGACCTGTGCGGCAACGAGAGAAATGACCAGCGTGTTCGCTGCCGTAGAGTCATTGTTGAAACCAGCGTATTCATCAAGCAGCGGGTTGATGACGATGACTGACGATAAAGTTCAATACGAAAAAGTAAAACTGTAAGTCCGGGCTCGATTGATCGACGTGGCGGTGCACATAAATATGTGCTTCTGTGCGGCATCGATTTCATGATCGATCGTGCCATCAGCCGCACCGCCTTCAAGCCGCTGATTGGGTACATCTTCTTTGTCAATGCCTTCGCGATGATTCCCCTGCTCAGGACACGGATCGTTCGCCCACCGCGCCTTCCACGCCGCCAGATGGCCCACGCCCAAGTCCGGGCAGGCATCGATTGCACGGACCGGGGTCCTATCTATAATGTCGGCATTTGTTTCCGGAAGACTCGGGCATGTGTGGAATTTGTGGAGAAATGAAGTTCGACGGCACCGACGCGGATCTCGGGGCCGTGGCGCGTATGATGGAGGCACTCAAGCGCCGCGGTCCGGATCACGAGGGGGCACATGCCGACGGTCCCGTGGCATTTGGCCATCGGCGCCTCGCGGTCATCGACCTGTCGGAAGGTTCCGATCAGCCGATGGTCGACAGCGAGCTCAAACTTTGTTTGGTATTCAACGGAACCATATACAATTATCGCGAGTTGCGTTCCGAACTCATAGAACTCGGATATCATTTTTTTTCTAGCGGCGACACCGAGGTGATACTCAAGGCGTACCACGCCTGGGGCGAGTGCTGTGTAGAGCGCATGAACGGCATGTTTTCGTTCGTAGTCTGGGATGCCCATAACCGCGAACTGTTGTTGGCCCGGGACCGTATGGGAATCAAGCCGCTCTACTACACTTCGGACCGATCCCGCTTCCGTTTTGCCTCCAATACCCAGTCCCTGCTTGCGGCCGGCGGAGTCGACACTTCCGTGGATCCGGTTGCTCTACACTTTCAGTTGACGCTCCACGGCGTCGTGCCAGCGCCTCACACCATACTGCGCGGACTTCGCAAACTGGCGCCGGCCACGACCCTGAGGATCACTGCCGACGGTCGACAGCACGAGCGCCGTTACTGGGACTTGCACGCTGTGCGTCCGCCGGTGGATCACAGCGAAGCCGAGTGGATTGCGCTCACCCGTGCGGCACTTACCCGTGCAGTGGAACGTCAGTACGAGGCGGCCGACACCCCTGTGGGCGTGCTGCTTTCCGGTGGCCTTGATTCGAGCCTGCTGGTCGGTCTTCTTGATGCCGCCGGGGCGAAGGACATACCGACCTTTTCGATCGGCTTTGAAGAGTCTGGCGGCGAGCGTGCCGACGAGTTCGAGTACTCAGATATCGTGGCGAGGCGTTTTCGAACTCGTCACCATCGCTACCTGCTGACCAACGACGAGTTGTTGCGGGCACTTCCTGATACCATCGCCGCAATGGCAGAGCCCATGGTGAGCCAGGACGTTGCTGCATTCTACCTTCTGGCCGAGCGTGTGGCACGGGATGTGAAGGTGGTCCTCAGTGGCCAGGGAGCCGATGAGACTTTTGCCGGATATTATTGGTACCCACGCATGCAGGCCGAGTCCGGCAGCGACCTTGAGCGTTTTCGCGTGCACTACTTTGACCGCAGCCATGCCGATTTTTGTGCCGCCGTCGCACCGGATTACCGCGGTGCCGATTACAGCTCGGCGTACATCGCGGCGCGTCTGGCGGAGCCCGGTGCGCAAGTGTTTCTTGACCGGGTGCTGCGCTTGGACGTGACGACTCTGTTGGCGGACGATCCTCTTAAGCGCGTGGATAACCTTACCATGGCCTGGGGACTGGAAGCACGCGTGCCGCTCCTCGATCACGAGCTTGTCGAGCTCGCGGCGCAGATGCCGCCAGAATTGAAGCTCCAAGACGCCGGAAAATTCCCGCTCAAAGCGGTAGCGCGCGGCCTTATCCCGGATGCCGTGATCGACCGGCCCAAGGGATATTTTCCAATGCCGGCGCTCACGAGCCTGCGCGGTGGGTTCCTCGCCTTTATGCGCGATATTCTAAACTCCCCAGCCTGCCGCCAGCGCGGTCTGTTCGATCGTGCCTATGTGGAAAACCTGCTGGCTGCACCCGAGGCGAGATTTACGCCCATCGGAGGTGCACCGCTGCGGCACCTGGCGTTCCTCGAATTATGGCTACAGCTTAATGTGGACCAAGTGGCAACCTGAAGCGGGGCTGGATGGCGTGTGCGCCGTGACCCCGCCGGTGCCGCATGTTGTCGGCGGCTACTCGCGCAGCCCGAGCGGATCGTCCGGATCGACCCCTTCCATGAACGGCAGCCGGCGGTCGTTGTTGGTGATCTGGTAGACCTTGCCCATCCAGTTGTTGATCACCGCTTCTCCGGTGTCGTGCCAGGTGTTGTCCAGGGTTTTGGTGATCAGTGATTCCGGCAGCTCCGGCACAGGTTCGTTGCGCTCGCGCGCTGCGGCGACATGATCCCTGTGCTCGTCCAGAATCGCCTGCGTCCTGACAGCAAAATAGTTGTCAGGAAGCGGTGGGTAGTCGTCGCGCTCGCCCTTGATGAACCGGCCCAGTTCGCGCTTGTACTCCTTGAGAAGGCTTATCGTGTCGTATTCCGGGTGGCCTTGGAAAAATACGATGCGAAACAGATCTTCACTGACAGCCAGGTGCACTCCGGGCACATCGCCCTCGGCGAGCACGTGCAGCCGCGCCGCCTCGAATTGTTCGCGGCTGACGTCGTTGAACCGCGAATGTGGAACATCAAAGCGGGTATTCACGTCCGACACCAGCGGGTGGCGCCGGTCGACGACGCGATGTGAATAGACGCCCCAGCGCTTGAAGCCGAGCGGGCGACGCTTCTGTCCGTAGCGGAATTGAAGCACTGCGTGAGTGGCGAGACATGAGCAGAGCGTGGACGTGACGCTTTCGTAGGCCCAGTCTATTACTTCAATGAGCGGCTTCCAGAACGGCTCACGGGAAAGGTCTGGCTGGGTTACGTTGGCCCCGGTGATGATCAGCGCATCCAGTCCGTCGCGCCTGACCTGCTCGAAACTCTCGTAATAGCGCTCGATATGGGCAGTGCCATCCGTTCCGCGTTTGAGTTCCTTGAGCGTGAACGGGTGCATATAAAACTGGGCTATCTGGTTGCTTTCCCCGATAAGTCGAAAAAACTGGCGCTCTGTCGCCGCCAGGGCCGCATCCGGCATCATGTTGAGCAGGCCGATATGCAACTCTCGGATATCCTGGCGCAGCGCGACGTCGCGCGGCACCACATTCTCGCCTTCCTGCTTCAGGCGTTCAAAAGTGGGAAGGTCCGTGCTGGCAACAAGTGGCATGACGAGTGGTCCTGGCGGGAGATGTTGCGGATATTATATTCCACGAATCTGTCAAGATTGTCTTTCCACGGCCTTTTCCAGCAGCCGCAGGAAGCCGGAGTCGTCTCTTACGTGGGCCAGTTCCTCGGTCGTGATGGTGTAGCCATGTTCGGAAGCTATGGCCTCGTAGCGCGGTATGCGCGCGTAAAAAAGCCTCGGAAACATCCAGCGCACAAACTGGTCAGGATCGATAAGTGCCGCGTATGGCAGGCCATGGTCGCGCATGTAGATGGCAAGCTGCTCTTCCAGAAATGTCTCGCGGTAGTACAGCGGCTTCGGGTCCTCCTCGGCACGCCTGATGAGTTCCTGCTCGTCGTGCTCAGTGGCCTTGATATATACAATCAGGGTATGTTCGGCCAGTGTCCTTATTGCATCAGCATCGTCGAGTTCGCATACGCTGCCACCAGCATCATTGACAAAATGCCTGTAGCCGTAGATTTCCCGGGCCTTGCGTATGAACTCCGGCACATCCTTCATTGCAGCGATTTCCGCATGGAGGTGCAGCGCCTGGCGCCTCTTGAATTCCCTGGGACCCAGCCCGCCCAACTCCGGGTTGCCAAGCTTTCCGAGAAAACTCGCAACCGGTTTCAGGTTGTCGACCGTAATGTTGTTGCTGATGTATATCGAATCGGACCGAAGCAGATCCCGGAGGAATGGGACCTGCATCGCCTGGCTCTTGATGTTGTCCAGTATCGGCTCATCCAGATAGCGCGTACCGATGCGGTAGTCGGCGGAGTAATGAAACCAGTTGCGTTTGCGCAGTGTATTCGCCAAACGTGTTTTTCCCACCCCCGACATGCCCAGTAGGGTTACGCACTTGTTGTCCAAGGCCTTGAATTCTTTGCTGCTGAGTCTCACGTTTGTACTCCCGGCGGTTGGCCAAGCATATTGTAATCCACATTGTTCCGCTGTCCTCCTAGTTGGAGCGGGAAGGCGGGCTGTTGTCTCAGATTTGACCCTATCCCTCCGTTGCAGCCGGAACAAGGCAGTTCCTGCCATCGTGTCTATGTTGATGGGTGATGTCTATGCCGATGTCGAAGACGTGGCCTGATACACGGTTTCGGGCTACATTGTATGGAATCGTCGATCCTCCCAAGGCATAACTGCTCAATCCTTTCCGGGTCCGGACCCTTGCCGGCCACTGTCTGAAAGACACTGGCTCCGAGTGCGCGAATGTGCTTGATATTGAAGCGACTGCAGGTGTCAATGGGGATCCCTACACCGGCTCCCGGTATCTTCGCGACGAGCTGCCCACCTTGGCAGCCGGATCTGGCGAGGCGCCACCTTCGCGACCCTCGGCACGGAGATTGGCGGAATCAGAAGCTGGCACGTGCACCGAGCACCGCACAGGCGCTTATCGCCACACTGTAGATGCCGGCTGCAAGCGTGATTGCTGTCGAAGTTGGTGCTAGATCTCCGGAAACATGTGGGCTGGCTGCTGCTGCCTCGCGTCGACCAGAAAACACCAGTCGCGCCCGAAGCCGTTGACACCACTCTGGTGATCAGTTGTCCACGGGAACGAAGTGCTACGGGGGTGGGTGGGCCTGGATTATCTTGCCCCGCCACAAGCGCAGATCAGGACCGCCTGCCGGAAGCAGCGCTGCGGCAAAGAGACGCACTTTATTTTTTTGTCCGGGGATGACTTTACAGCCCCCGGCAACTGGCCGATGAACCTGCCACGGGTTTTTGCTACACTATCGCTTTAGTCGTCAAGCCGGGAGCCCATGAGCAAGGCAATCACCACTCCAATCAAGGTCGCAATTACCCCGGAAAACAAGTGTGGTTTTTGCACGAATTCGACCTGTTGCACCTATCTGACACAGCATCTCGATACGCCGCGATCCATGGAGGATTTCGACACGCTGTTGTGGCAGGTTTCTCATCAAAATACTCAGGCCTACAAGGACGAGGACGGCTGGTTCCTTCTGGTCAATAACCGTTGTGGACACCTCCTGCAAGACGGGCGCTGCGGGATCTACGAGGACCGTCCGCAGATCTGCCGCGAACACTCGAACGACGGCTGCGAGTTTGATGGCCCCGCCAGTGCCGAAGACTTTGACCTGTTTTTCCCCAGTTATGCCTCACTGCTCAAATACTGCAGGAAAAAGTTCAAGAACTGGGACAGGCGCCTAAAGAAAGCCGCTCCAAAAAGCACTGGGTGCAAGCGCGACTGAACGCCGCCGGTGCTTTATGCTCAATCGTCGGCTTCCATTATCAGACGGGCGGCGGCGCCTACATCGGTGACCCAGTGAACACCGGAAGCGAGCGCCGACCGTGATTCGGCGCCATAGCCTGTGGCGACCAGGATGGGCGTGACTCCGGCAGCAAGACCGGCCTCGACATCGGCGAGTTTGTCGCCAACGATATAGGAGTGCGACAGATCGATGTCCCAATCCCTGCTGGCCTGCAGAATCATCCCTGGCGACGGCTTTCGGCAGCTGCAGGCGATACGCGCTCCGAAATCGGGGTGGTGGGGGCAGTAATAGTAGGCATCGATACGGGCACCTAGGGGGGCCAGCTCGGCGTCTATCTGCTCATGAAGCCTGCGGACATCTTCTTCTCCATACATACCGCGTGCAATCCCCGCCTGGTTTGTCACGACGATGACTAGGTATCCGGCGCGGTTGAGGTTACGAATCGCGTCGATTGCACCGGGTATCCATTCCCAGTCCTCGAGACGATACAGATAGCTTTTCTCTACGTTGATTGTTCCGTCCCGGTCGAGGAAGACTGCGCGTCTGGACATCGATTTACTACCGCTGCTCAAGCCGGCACGCGACGCGGCCGTGCATGAGCAGCGCCTCGCCGCATACCCGGTTTCGGCTGCTTACCCTCCAAAGACCGCCTCTTCCACGCATTCGCACAGAGAATGCGCGAGCACGATGTGCAGTTCCTGGATGGTGCTTGTATTGCGTCCGCAAGCAATGACGCAATGGTCTGCCAGCCCTCGTGCCTGGCCGCCGTCGTGCCCGCAGAACACAATGCTTGAAAGTTCCATCGAGCGGCATTGCTCGAGAGCCCGCAGAATGTTGCGCGAGTTGCCGGATGTGGTGATGCCAAGGAACACGTCGGGACTGCGCATCTTGCCGGCCACCTGGCGCGAAAACACTTCATCGTAGCCGTAGTCGTTGCTGATCGCAGTTAGGGTCGAGGTGTCAGTGGTCAACGCCTCGGCCGGCAGCGACGCCCGCTCGCGCGTCCCGAGGCGTCCCACAAATTCCGCAGCGAGGTGCTGGGCGTCTGCAGCCGATCCGCCATTGCCAGCGATGTACAGTCTGCCGCCATGACGGTAGGCGCGCACCACCGTTTCTACCGCTCGGCTGAAGCTTTCGATCTGCTCCGCACGCCTCATGAACTCCTGCTTTGCAGTGATCGACGCCTGCAGATTGTTGAACAACTTGTCTCGGATGTTCATAGTCATGTCTCGATCCCTGTGTCACCCCGGCCGGCTACTTTGTATTGAGCCACTGCATGTATTCGTGGACTCCCTGCTCCACCGTCTTGAACGGCTCCCGGTAGCCGGCCGTACGGAGGGCGTCGATGTCCGCCTGAGTAAAACTCTGATAGCGGCCTTGCAGCTGCTCGGGAAAAGGGATGTATTCAATCTCGCCGTGTCCGTGCCAAGCAATTACCGCCCGAGCTACGTCATTGAAGCTCTGACTGCGTCCGGTGCCGACGTTGAATATTCCGGAGCGGGCGGGATGGTCAAGGAACCACAGCTTGACGGAACAGGCATCGCCGACGAAAATGAAATCACGCCGTTGCTCGCCGTTGCCGTAGCCATCCGTGCCCTCAAACAGCCTGACCCGGCCGTTGTTGATCACCTGGCTGTTGAAATGATAGGCGACGCTCGCCATGGACCCCTTGTGCTGCTCACGCTGGCCGTAGACGTTGAAATACCGCAATCCGACTACCTGGCTCGTCGCTGACGGCATGATCCGCCGCACATACTGGTCAAAAAGAAATTTGGAATAACCGTAGACGTTGAGCGGGGCCTCCAGTTCCCGATCCTCGCGAAACACCTTGCCACCGCCGTAGACCGATGCCGAAGACGCATAAATGAATGAAACACGTCTTTCCAGGCAGTAGTGCAGAAGCACCTTGGAGTATTCATAGTTGTTGCGCATCATGTAGCGTCCGTCCCATTCGGTGGTGCTGGAACAGGCGCCCAGGTGAAACACCGCATCGACCGGTTCGGCCAGTTCGCCGGCAGCCGCAACAGTACGCAGGAAATCCTCCTTATCCTGGTAGTCAAGAATCTCGCAATCAGCGAGGTTCCTGAATTTGACACCGTTGCTGAGGTTGTCCACCACAAGTACGTCGCGACGTCCGCGCGCGTTGAGCGCCGCAACCAAGTTTGCGCCGATGAAGCCGGCACCGCCGGTTACTATGATCACTGTCGTCCTTCCATTGTTGAACCGTCCAGGGCGGCTCTGTCCGTACTAGCGTCCGGCCCCGTGTTGTATGGCTGCGATGATGTTGCTGGTGGAGCAGCCGTTCTCGTAGGGAAGGATCCGTACTTCGCCGCCACGTGCCGTTACGCAGCTGTAACCGGCGACGTCCTGCGCGCGGTAGTCGCCCCCCTTTACCAGAAAATCCGGTCCGAGCTCGCAGATCAGCCGCTCCGGGGTGTCCCCCGAGAAAGGCACGACCCAGTCTACTGCGGCCAGCCCTGCCAGTACCGCCATGCGCCGTTCCAGCGAGTTGACCGGCCGTCCCGCGCCTTTAAGCCGTCGCACGGAATCATCGTCGTTGACTGCCACGATCAGTCGGTTTCCCATACGCCTTGCCTGTTCGAGGTACGTGACGTGGCCGGCATGCAGAATGTCGAAACAGCCGTTAGTCATAACGATCGTTTCGCCATGCGCGCGCGCATCCTCCACCGCCACCCGCAGCTGCTCCTCGGACATCACACCGCGTGTCGGTGCCTGTTCGCCCTGCAGTGCCCGTCTCAGTTCCGGCACGCTGACTGTCGCGGCGCCGAGTTTCGCGACCGATATTCCTGCTGCCATGTTGGCGAGCGCAGTGGCCGCATCCATGTCCATGCCCGTCGCCAGCGCCGCAGCAAGAACTGAAATCACGGTGTCGCCCGCGCCGGTTACGTCATAGACCTCGCGCGCCTGCGCCGGCAAATGAAGCACCTCGGCGCTGTCGCGTATCAGAGTCATGCCATGTTCGCCCCTGGTGATGAGCACGGCGCCAAAACCGTGAGTGCGCAGCAGCGCAACGCCTTTTTCAACGATGTCGTGTTCGTTGGCGCATAGACCGACGACCGCTTCAAACTCGGTCAGGTTTGGCGTGATGATGCTGGCGCCGTGATAGTGATTGAAATCGCGGCTCTTTGGGTCGACCAACACGGCCTTGCCGGCAGCGCGCGCAACGGCGATGAACTCGCGTGCCGACCGCAGGGTGCCCTTGCCGTAGTCCGAAAGTACCACGATGTCCGCCTCCGGCAGGCTGCGCTCGAACTCGGTGCGCAGCAAACCCGGGTCAGAACCCTGGAATCCGTCCTCGAAGTCCAGCCTGATCAGCTGCTGATGCCGGCTCATCACCCGCAGCTTCGTCACCGTGGAAACCCCGCTGCAACGTAGGAACAGGCAATCTACGCCGGCCGCAACCAGACGCTGTTCGAGGATGTCGGCCGCCTCGTCCGTGCCGGTCAGACCAAGGACCGTCGCCTGACTGCCGAGCGATGCAACGTTAAGAGCGACATTGCCGGCTCCACCTGGACGCTCCTCAGTGTTTTCCACAAGCACGACCGGTACCGGCGCCTCGGGCGATATGCGTGCTGCCGAACCGTGCCAATAGCGATCCAGCATGAGGTCGCCGGCTATCAGTACGCGGGCGTTCTCGAAAGCGGGTATCAGAATGCGCATAAATTCCGAATGGCGAGAGAATCCCAAATTCAAAGGGCTTTTCGGGCCGTTATCATACCATGCGCCCCCGTTTTTGGCGTGAGCCCGCGCCGAAATCGGGATCATCGGCCGGAATCGCGCGATGCTGGTCCGTGCGCCCGGGCGGGGTCCGGTGCCGCCAGCCCCGGGGCGAGGTTCCCGAGTGCCGGCGGCTGTCCGTTCGTCCGGTTCACATTGCGCGAGGTCGGGTAGAGAATCCGGCCTTCCGGCACCGAATCGAATGGTCCGCCCGCTGCGTATCCCCGAGGTGGGTGGCGGGTACCGCCCAGTGCCGTAACGGGAATGTCCGCTGCCGGTTTTAGCGCGGGTGGGCTATCCTTCGGCTCCACTCCAATGGCTGTATACTGGCTGAAGCGATTTTCTGGCTCGGTGATGCCGGGCAGCTTGCTATTGCGGCATGATATCCAGAAACGAGCGAATCGCCGCAAAATCGCCTGCGTCCTTTTCGGGACCTCTGGAGTCCGGGTTCGTGACGGCAAGCAGCTGGGCAATCCCGTAGTTTCGGGCGGAGCGCAATACCGGCAGGCTGTCATCTATGAGCAGCGTTTGGCGGCGATCGAAGGATTCGATGTCCTGCATGCGACTCCAGAATTCATTGTGCTCTTTGGGCATGCCGAGCTCATGTGCGCATACGATTGCATCGAATTCTACGCCCAGCTTGGTGCAATCCAGTTTCAGGGTGAGACTCTTGGCATGCGCGTTGGTCACCAGAACGATGCGTTTTCCACGTGCGCGTACCGCACCGAGGAAATCGATAACATGCGGGCGTATCGAAATCAGGTGAGCAACCTCCCGTTTGAGCTGCGCAATGTCCATGCCGAGCTCCCGGCTCCAGTAATCCACGCAATACCAATCGAGCGTGCCCTCAGCCCGGCGAAAGCGCGGAAACAGATCCTCCTTCGCCGCATCAAGCGTGAGGTCATTTTTTTCGGCAAAGCGCTGCGGAACATGCACCTGCCAGAAATGGTTGTCGTAGTGCAGATCGAGCAGTGTGCCGTCCATGTCCAGCAGGACCGTGCAAATGTTTTCCCAGTTCACCATAACGATAGATTCTTCAGAGAGGACGAAAGTGGATGCCGCGTCCGCCAGCGGAACATTCTCGCGCCCATGCCATTTGAATGCACCTGTTCGGGAACGGCTGCTGGTGGGTATTATACGCGTTTACCCGCGGCTTTCCGACATCGGAGAACTGTGTGAATCTCTATTTGCGGCTCTTGGTTGTATTGATCAGGACGCTGTTTTCGCGTCAGCGCGGGCTCCTGGAACCATCGCGACTTTCGTTTCGCGTGATGCCGCTCGACTGCGACTTCAACATGCATATGAACAATGGTCGCTATCTGACCTTCATGGATCTCGGGCGCATACATATGCTCGGGCAGACCCGCATGCTGAGACCGATGTTGCGAGCCCGGTGGATGCCAGTGCTGGGAGCAGCCGAGATCAATTTTATTTGCCCGCTCAGGCCGCTGCGCAAGTTCCATCTGCTGACCCGCCTGGTCACCTGGGATGAAAAGTACTTTTACGTCGAACAACGTTTCGAGTCGGGAGGCAGGCTGTGTGCCATAGCTCTGGTCAAGGGGTTGTTCGTGACCAAGGGACGGCGGGTCGAAAGCAGCACGGTGCTGAAGGTGTTGAATTTCGACATCGATGCGCCGCGGATGCCCGAGGTCGTCCGGCATTGGAATGATCTCGCAGCCCTCAAGAAGAAACACTACAGATGAAACAAGACGCGCCGGACCCACAGGTATCGTGCCCGCTGTGCCGTGCGCACGGCGAAAACGTGCTGTGGCATAGCGCCCGCTGTCGTGTTGTCCTCGTCGACGATGCCGATCATGCCGGGTATTGCCGGGTGATCTGGAATGCCCATGTAAAGGAGATGACTGACCTTGCCGCCGGCGCGCGCATATACCTCATGCAGGCGGTGTTTGCCGCGGAACAGGCAGTACGCGCCGTAATGCATCCAGATAAGATAAATCTCGCGACGCTTGGCAATCAGGTGCCGCATCTTCACTGGCACGTGATCCCGCGCTTTGTCGATGATGCTAGCTTTCCCGATTCGATCTGGTCGCCGCCGCGGCGCGGCGGTGCGCACCGCAATGCCGACGCCTCCGGACTCGTGCAGATGCTTCGGCGGCATCTGGGGCCGGGAAAGTAGAAAATCATGCGGGGCGGCAAGGATCGGCTTTCGGATGTCTGAGTCAATTCGCCCGGGGCCCGGGTAGCTCGCGAATCCACCGGTCCACCAAGAAACGCTTTCCATGGAATCGGACCGTGCCCCCGCTGTCTGGTGCGCGAGCACGTGCACTTTCTGCGTTCAAAACGTCAGAGGACGTGTTCCCTGCAATCGATGAATCTGTCCGTGAAGGAATGCAAGTCCGCCATGATCCACAGCGATTGGGTGGGGCAGACGCCCCGGACATTGAAACAATTCCGCCCAAACGTGCCGGACCCTTCCTGCCTTGCGGGTTCGAAATCGACTACGGTGGAGGGTGGCGGGCTGAAAAGTCTGGCTGCGGGTTCCGAATCAATGCCCGCGCGCCCAGGTTTCCGCCGGGCTGAGATCGGTAAAGCTGCCGATCTGCGCGTCTGTGAACGCTGTTGCGAGCCAGCCCAGCCAGCCTCTCCACTGATCGCTGGCAAGCACGGCAATCCGGGCGAAATCGTGTGGATGGCTGCGTGTGAACTTGATGTCTTCCCAAGCGACGTCGAGAGTGAATCCGGCCATGCTGGTCAGGTCCAGCAGCAAATTGAGCTTCTTGTGTGCCTTGAGCCTCGCAATGATCGCGTTTTCAAGCTCACGAAAGTCGGCAAGCGTGAATTCGGCAAAGATGCTGACCTTGAGCAGGCCTCTTTCTTCCTGGATAACGATCATACCTTGCGCTCTGGGATATAATGTCGGGCTACGAAGATCGGACGCCCCGCGTGGCAGGCCACACGTCCTGCGCCGTCCGGCCAAGTGGCACATAGATTACCATAATGTAGCCCTGGAAGATCCTGCCACAGACCGGTCGGCTTTCGAAAACGTTGGTCAGGCAAGGGCCGCCAGGTGACCTGGAGGTATGGCATGGCAGAGGATCAGAAGCGATGTGCAGAGCTGGAGCAGGTTGTAGCGATTGCGGCTGCAGCCGGTGACCGCATTCTCGAAGTCTACGAGCGGGATTTCCAGGTTGACAGCAAGGCCGACGGTTCGCCGCTCACGGAAGCAGACACCGCTGCCAATCACCTCATTGTCGAGCGGCTTGCGACCATGGTGCCGCGCCGCCCCCTGCTTTCCGAGGAGGAGAAGCTGGTAGAGTACAGCGAGCGTGCAGGCTGGCACCGGTTCTGGCTCGTCGATCCCCTTGATGGTACGCGGGAGTTTACCCGGCGCAACGGCGAATTCACCGTGAATATCGCACTCATCGAGGACGGCCGACCTCTGCTTGGTGTCGTCTATGTGCCGGTCTCCGGGATAACGTACCTCGCTTGTCATGGCGTCGGTGCCTTCAAGCAGGATGCGGACGGGACGCGCCGCAGGATTCAGGTGCGCCACTACGACGGCGGCCGCGCTACGGTAGTCGCCAGCCGCTCCCATCCCGGTGCCGAGCTCGACGGGTTTCTCACACGGCTCAGGGCGCGCGAAGGTGAATATGAAACCACAAGTCTCGGCAGCTCGCTCAAGATCTGTCTGGTTGCCGAAGGTAGTGCCGATATCTATCCGCGACTCGGACCTACCAGCGAATGGGATACGGCGGCTGCCCAGTGTGTTCTCGAGGTTGCCGGTGGACGGCTCACAGACCTGGAGGGTCGGACGCTCTCCTACAACAAGGAGTCGCTGCTCAACCCATGGTTTCTTGCCAGCGGAGGAGGTAGCTACGACTGGACATCCATAATGAGCGGTGGCGACTGACCCCGATGCAAGAGTGAGTGCACGCAGCGTGCATGCGTCCCTTTTTCTTGCAATCGATCAGGGTGGACATGCGAGCCGCACACTGCTGTTCGACGAAGCCGGCAACGTCGTCGGACGTGGTATCCAGTCAGTGCATTCGCATGAACCGTATCCCGGATGGGTCGAACAAGACCCGGAAGAGGTAGTGCGCACCGTGACTGCAAGCATCGAGCAGGCGCTTGCCGGTCAGGAACTTCGCGCAGTGACTGCGGCCGGACTCGCAACCCAGCGCTCTAGCATCGTGTGCTGGCGGCGCCACAACGGCGAACCGCTGTCACCGATTATCAGTTGGCAGGATAGACGTGCCCGCGACTGGATTGAACGTTTCGTACCGCAGCAAGGGCAGGTGCAGGTTTCCACCGGTCTCAGGTTGTCGCCCCACTACGGCGCTAGCAAGCTGCGCTGGTGCCTAGACCACCTGCCTGCGGTCCGGGATGCGCACGTGCGAGGCGATCTGTGTTTCGGCCCGCTTGCGAGCTTCCTGGTCTACCATCTCACCCTGGAGCATTCGTTTCTCGTAGACCCCGCCAATGCTGCGCGCACGCTTCTTTACAGTCTAAAGACGCGCAACTGGGATCCCGGGTTGCTGCAGCTGTTCGGTATTCCCCGTGCGGCACTTCCGCAATGTGTTCCGACGCGACACTGCTTTGGAAACCTTCCGATCGGCGGCCGGTCCATCCCGCTGCGTGTCGTTACGGGTGATCAATCCGCGGCGCTTTTTGCGTGGGGAGTACCGCAGAGCAAGTTTGCCTACGCGAACATTGGTACCGGCGCATTTGTTCAGCGTCCCTGCGGGACACGTCCGGAATATCACCAACGGCTGCTTTCCGGCATTGTGCTCGCAGAGCACGGTAGCGGCAGTTACGTTCTCGAGGGCACCGTCAATGGTGCCGGCAGCGCGCTGCAGTGGGCGCAGCGAGAGCTCGGGTTGGCCGACATCGAGGACCATCTGGTTGAATGGCTGGCGAGCGTGCGCGACCCAACGCCGTTTCTTAACGGCATTGGAGGGCTGGGCGCACCGTTCTGGGTCGCAGATTTTGCATCGCGCTTCATTGGTCCGGGCAGTGCACGGCAGAAGGCCGTCGGTATCGCGGAAAGTATCGTGTTCCTGATTCATGAAAATCTCCAGGAGATGAGCAGCTCCGCCCCACCGCTTGAGCGTGTCGTAGCAAGTGGTGGCTTGGCGCGGTTCGACGGGCTGTGCCAGCGTTTGGCCGACATCTGTCGTCTGCTGGTGTACCGGCCGGCCGAACAGGAGGCGACTGCCCGTGGCATCGCGTATTTGCTCGGCGATCCATCACGGGACTGGCCCGAGCCGGAGCCTGGCGCGAGTTTCCAACCCAGCACCGACGCCCCGCTCGATGAGCGCTATCGGCTTTGGCGGGCGGCGATGGGTCGGGCGCTCGATCCACGGCGGTCTTCCGCGTGATAGAATAATCTTCCAGCCGGCGAAGTCGTGACCTGCTGCTACGACCGAGCTTTAGCCCCAGGAGTCGATCGATGAGTGTCAGCCAGGAACAGCGTGAACGCGTCATGACCCAGGCCCAGGGCGCGGTTGCGCTCGAAATCGCGTTTATAGGCATAGCCAACGGACTGTTGTCGCAACTTGATCGCCTGCGACAAGCGACTGCCGACCAGCTTGCTGCCGCTGCCGGCGCCGACGCCGGTTATGTCACGCGCTGGTGCGATGCGGCCTATGCGTTCGGCTATCTGTCGGAATCGGAAGGGCAGTTTCAGCTGACCGAACTGGGACGTGCATTCCGGCCGGAGGTCCCCGGGACGCTCATGTCGTTCGCGGTTCAGTCGGTGCTTTCGGCGCATATGGCAGAGCGCGCCGCGACGTACATGAAAACCGGGGAGCGCCCCGGGGAGAAGGTGCTGGCCGAGCGCGAGAGCATTCTTCCTTGGTTCGGTGCGATGCTTGAAAACAATTTCGGCGCCTTGTTCGAACAACAAATCCTGCCGCAGATTGCCGCATTTGCCGAGCTCGAGGCGCGTCAGGGGGTGGCAGTTGATCTGGGTTGCGGAAATGGCTGGTATCTGCGCAGGCTCGCCGCGCATTTCCCGCATATTCGCGGCATCGGCCTTGACGGATTCGCAGAGAATGTACGCCAGGCGCAGGAACGTGCCGCCGCCGCAGGATTCGGTGCACGCCTGCACTTCCAGGTCGGCGATATCTACAACTACACCGTGCCCGAGCAGGTGGATCTCATCGCCATGACGCGTGCGCTACACCATGTGTGGGATCAAAGGGAAAAAGTCTTCACCACATTGCGGGATTCGCTTAAGCCCACAGGAATGGCGGTAATCTGGGAGCCGTGCTGGCCACGGCAGCGAGCCGATCTCGCGCAACCAGGACGAAGGATGATGGCGTTCCAGAATCTTACGGAACATGTTCAAGGCAATCATTTTCTGAATCCTGACGAGATTGCAGACGCGTTCCGGCAGGCTGGCATGGTTCCCAGCGTGTACCTGTTTGCCAACGGCAACGAAGCGGTGGTGGTAGGGCGAAATTCCGGCTGATCAGGAGGCGTCGAGCGGCGGCGCAGGAACAGTACCATCGACCTCGGGTCAACCGGACGTTGGGATCGTGCGTACGGCCGGTCCGTACTGTTCGGGAAATTTCAGCAGTAATTCCGGGACATGAATTGCATTTCCCTGCACATAGTCGACCCCCAGGTCCCGCAGCTTCGACAGTATGTCCTCGCTTTCCGCGGATTCCGCAACGGTGTGAATTCCAAGCACGTGACCGATGCGGTTTATCGCCTCAACAAGCGCGAAATCTACAGGATCATGGGCCATGTCGGAGACGAACGAGCCGTCGATCTTCAGAAAGTCGACCGGTAGATGCTTGAGATAGGCAAACGACGACATTCCAGTGCCGAAGTCATCCAGGGCAAAGCGGCAGCCGATGTCCTTCAGTTCGTGCATGAACCGTGATGCCTTGTTCAGGTTGGTGATCGCGGCCGTTTCCGTTATTTCGAAACATATCGCCGCGGGAGGAATGCGATGGATGGCAATCTGGTCCTGTACGAAGTCGCGGAAGGCGTCATCGCTGATGCTGGTACCAGAGAGGTTAACTGCGCATAGTGGTCGGACCGCCACACCGTTCTGGTCCACGTGGTTTCTCAGGGACGGGCCTTGGGTATTGAACAAATTGCGTATCACCCAGCGGTCTATGGACGGCATCATGCGGTAGCGTTCTGCCGCCGGTATGAACGCCATGGGAGGGACGATGTTTCCTTCCTCATCCAGCATGCGCAGCAGTATCTCGTAGTATGCATCAGCAGACGGGCCGGCGAGAGGCGAAATGGTCTGGTAGAACAGGCGGAATCGCTTTTCCTCCAGTGCACTGCCGATGCGTGCAATCCAGCGCATTTCTCCGCGCCGCTGTACCAGTTCGCGATCGTCCGAGCGGTAGACGTGCACACGGTTGCGTCCGTTGTCCTTTGCGGTGTAGCAGGCCTCGTCGGCGGCGCTCAGGATGCCCATCACATCGCGGCTCTCCGAATCAATCACCACCAGCCCTATGCTCAGGCCGACTTCAAATACCTTGTCCAGCCATATGAATCGGAAGTCGCGTACCGCATCGAGAAGGTTGTTGGCAATGCGCGGCGCCTGTTCTGCGGGACAGCTTTCCAGCAAGACGCCGAATTCATCGCCACCCAGCCTCGCCAGCACATCCGTACCCCGCAATCGCTGACCCAGTATCGTGGCGAGTTGCCGCAGCAGCTCGTCGCCGGCAACGTGTCCGCAGGTGTCATTTACAACCTTGAACTGATCGAGATCTATATATAGCAGTGCATGATGCTTGCCGTGCGTTTTTGCGCTTTCAAGAAGCTGTGCCAATGAATGCTCGAAATCACGCCGGTTCACGAGGCCGGTGAGCGGATCATGAGTCGCTTGCCATGTTAACTGTTGCGCCAGCAGGTGTGCTTGAGTTACGTCTCGAAATACCAGGATGGAACCGATTGCCCGACCTGCACGATCACGGATGGCAGAAGTGGCTGCTTCGATGATGAACTCGTTACCGTCCCTGTGGCGAAGTATGCTGTGCCGCGGTATGTTTACGATCGGCCCGTCGGGCGCCCCCGGAACCACCACCGGCTCAATCTGTTTGCGGGTCTTTTCGTCAAGGATGTCGAGTACCTGTTGGAGCGGTAGACCCTGGGCGTTGGTTGCGCCCCAGCCGGTCATCTGCTCCGTGACGGGATTTGTGTAATCGACGTTACCCGCGATGTCTACGGTCATCACCGCGTCCCCGATCGAGTGCAGCGTGGTTTCCGCGAGCTCCTTTTCCTGGAACAATGCATTCTCGACCTGCGTGACCCGGCGTATGACGAAGAGCGCAACGAAAGTGCAAAGAACAACGGCTAGCCTGGATTTCCACGGCGCGCTGATCGGCTAATTGCTGGGCTGCCTGCGTCGCTTGCGCGCGTCGGCCATGTATCTACCAACCTTCAGTTTTCTCGGCCTAAATGCCGGATTGACCCATCCG
>JAKASJ010000070.1 GCA_021819085.1 Pseudomonadota bacterium
AGCGACCGTCCCGCTTCATGCCGAACGCGTTATCACATACAACCGAGCATTGCAACTATTTTGGGAATGTTAATAACTGCGCAGGTATTCCTGGATTGATCAGCCTGCCGGGAGGTCTGCGGCCAAGCGCGCCGTGCGTGCCGTGACGGCCTGAAGGACGTCCCATCGCCGCTTTCTCGCGGTGGAGAGCGGCGTGCGGATAACGCTGGAATCCCGCGCGCCGCCTTCCGATCGGTAGTAGAATCTGCTCGGCCCTACCCCCGGCAGGTGACATTGCCGGCTTACGGATAGCCCCGCTCTCGGCGTGATCGTCGCCCGCCTCTCCCAGCACGCGGGAGATGGCGGGCTCGCCCACAAGAAAATCACGCTCGACCTGCAACTGCCCGACCTTCCGATGCAGATCGTCGACCACGTTCTGCGCATCACCAACCGCAGCTGCCTTGCCGCCACGCGCGAACAATTTCCCCGCACGCTCGACCAGTTCCTGCTTCCGGCCGCCGATCATCGTCGTATGCACAACCGAACCCGGCAGACAATTCCGTGCAGCGGACTATGGAGACACCTCCTCGAGCACCCGTCCCTTTGTTTCCTCACCCAGGAGCCAGACTGCGAGCAGGCCAACCAGCGCCACGAGCGCGACAAAGATGAACGCTCCTCCTGAGCCGAAGCGGGCCATGACAAGAGGAAAGTAGAAGGGCGCTATGGCACCTGCGATCAACCGTCCGAAGCCCTCCGAAAAGCCAACGCCTGTACCGCGAACGCGGGTAGGATAATTCTCCGCCACATAGATCTTGACCGCCGGATCGATACTGATGCCGAAGAACGACATTGTTGCCCCCACAAGCAGCACAAGCAGGGGACCCCGAAGGAAACCGAAGAACAGCGCGCAGATGAGCGCGATGAGCGTAAAACTGATGATGACGGGTTTGCGTCCCCACGCTTCCACCAAATAGGCTTCAAGGAATTTCCCGATAATCGACGCCCCCACAATGATCGATGTGAAAATAAACGCTGTCGTCATCGTAAAGCCCATGTGCGTGACCACCGTGGGCATGAAAAGCTGGATCGCATAGAAGATGAAGAACGTGCTGCCGAACGCGACCCAGCACATGACGGTTCTCTTGAGATATTGCCGGTCGAAGATCGTCCACACCGGCACCCGTTCACGGCTGACATGGACCGGCCGCAGTTTGCTTCGATCGACCGCAGGAAGCTTGCGGCCGATGCTGTCTTCCACCTTGCCTTCTATATTCTCCAGCGTTTGCTCGGCGTCTTCATACCTTCCTTTGATCTCGTACCAACGGGGTGATTCGGGCACCATGCGCCAGATGAGCAGTACGTAGAGGACGGGGATCCCGCCGAGAATAAAGAACACGCGCCAGCCGACATCCAAAGGGGTGTTGGGAACGATGATGGCAGCTAGCGCGGGGGACACGAAGTAGCCGAGCGAAAGAAACGAGTCCATAAAGCCCGTGAACCTGCCGCGGTGAGTCAAAGGAACAAACTCGCTGAGCATGGCATACGGAATCGGAAACATCATGCCCATGCCCAGTCCTGCAACAAAGCGGGCGGCGATCAACGCGACCACGCCGTGTGCGAGAGCGGTCAAGCCCGTGACGACCGTGTACCAGGCCATTCCGATCATCAGCATGCGCTTTCGCCCGAAGCGATCAGCCAGGAAGCCCGACGGGATGACGCCGAGTACGATGCCGACGGCAGTAATCGCGGCGAGGGACCCAGTTTCCTTCGGGGTAAGATGCCACAGGGTGTGCAGGGGAGGAAGCACGACGCCGATCAGGCCGATGTCGTACGCTTCGATCAGCCAGGCGAGGCAGCAAAGGAAAAGAATCTGTATATGAAATCCGGAAACGGGAAGGCGTTCGAGTCTTTCGGCGACGCCGATCCCGGTCCGTATTTCCCCCGAATGTGTCCCAGGCTTTTGTTGATCAGACATCGTTTCCTCCGGTTCGTTGATTTTCGACATTTTGGCTATCGCCTCTCACACCGGGCCAGGTGCCAAACGGCCTGCCGCCAGCCCTCCCAGACGCCGCGATCCGGCGAGTGGCGTCCTGGGTTGCGGAGTGTAAATACCGACCATCGTTTGCGCGCTCGCGGGCCTTTTCCTAAGCAGCCGACGTGTGATCGAGCGCCATGCGTCCTCTGTCGGCGAGGATCATGTCCGCGGCCTTTTCGCCGATCATGATGGCGGGTGCGTTGGTGTTGCCTGACACGATGGACGGTATGATGGAGGCGTCGGCGACTCGCAGCCCATCGATGCCGATCACGCGAAGCCGGGGGTCTACGACCGCCATCGGATCGATGCCCATCTTGCAGGTGCCGACCGGGTGATAGATTGTAGTCGCCGTGCCGCGGATGCTTGCGAGAAGGTCCTCGTCGGTTTCGACCAATGGGCCGGGCACCAGCTCTTCCTTAACAAAATCGCACAGCGGTGCCGTTTGCGCCAGCCGGCGAGCAAGGCGAACCCCGGCGACCAGCACCTCCTGATCCTTCGTCGCTGCCAGGTAGTTCGCGTGGATTGCGGGCGGGCGCAGGGGGTCGGGCGATACGGTCTCGATCCGGCCGTGGCTTTCCGGCCGAAGCTGACAGACTGAGGCGGTAAAGCCCGAGAAGCGATGCAGTCCCTTTCGTGGTTCGTCGCTGGACAGCGGCTGGATGTGGAACTGCAGATCCGGCGCCTCGAGTGCCGGATGCGAGCGGGCGAAGATTCCGACCTGACTCGCCCCCATCGTCATCGGTCCGCGCCGGAACAAGATATACCCCGACTCCCCGGGAACCAGAAAAACCCTCTTGCCAAGCGCCGCGCCTCGGATTCTACCGTCCGCATGATCCGCCGCGGCTTCCTGGACAGCGAATCGCGCAAGGACCTGACCGAGCTGGCTCGGGATGGGTTGGCCGCCCATCGCCTGGCCCGGCGCGCCAACGCGCTGGTGCTGCTTGACGACGGCATGACCTGCGAAGCCATCGCGAAAGTGCTTCTGCTGGACGACGACACGGTCCGCAGCTGGTATCGGCTGTACGAGGAAGACGGGATCGAGGGGCTGGCGAGCTTCGGCTATGAAGGTGGCGCCTGCCGGCTGAACGACGAACAGCAGGACAAGCTGAAAGCCTGGATCGCCGAGACACTGCCGCGGACCACGCGTGAGGTTGGCGCCTGGATCGAGAAGGAGTGCGGCATCGAGTACCAGGGCCGGTCCGGGCTGGTCGCGCTGTTGCACCGCCTCGGCATGGAACATCGCAAGCCAAAGATGGTGTCGCGCAAGCTCGACCCGGAGAAGCAGGCTGCGTTCATCAAGGCATACGAAGACCTGATGACCCATCTGGACGCCGACGAAGTAGTGCTGTTCGCCGACGCGGTGCATCCGACGCATGCGGTGCGTCCGGTGGGGTGCTGGGCGCCGAAGGACACGCCGATCGCGGTGGCGCAGACCAGCGGGCGGCAGCGGCTGAACAGCCATGGCGCGATCGACCTCGAGACCGGCCACGCCCGCATGCTGGAGGTGGAGACGGTCGATGCAGCCAGCACGATCAAGCTGATGATCGCGCTGCTGTCGCTGTACCCGCGCAAGCGGGTGAGCCACCTGTTTCTGGACAACGCCAGGTACCATCACGCGAAGCTGGTGCAGGCCTGGCTGGCGCGGCCGGGCTGCCGGATCAAGCTCCACTTCGTCCCGACCTACTGCCCGCACCTGGACCCGATCGAACGGCTTTGGCGGCTGATGCACAAGCACGTCACCCACAACAAGTGCCACGAGACCTTCAGAGACTTCCGACAAGCGATCCTGATATTCCTGCGCGAGGAAGTGCCCAGAAACTGGCGGATCTACTGCGATGACATAACGGACAACTTCCGCATCATCTCGCCCAAGGATTTTCGGGTTCTGGCGTGAGCGGGGTATATACTCGAGGTCGATCCTTATTTTCAGGAGCGGATGGCGGACCTCGTCATTGAGGGTCGGTCGTGTCGACGCATAGACCAAGCGCGCCTGCAGGTGATCCTGAAGGTTCTCGCCGACGCGGGGTAGATCGTGAACGGCGGCGATGCCGGCGCCGGCGAGGCGCTTCGCCGGCCCGATGCCCGAAAGGGCGAGCAGATGGGGCGAGTGCACGGCCCCCGCCGCCAGGACGACCTCGCCGTGTGTTATCGCTTTGTGCAAGGTGCCGTCAGCCTGGTAGACGACCCCTTTGGCGCGCCTTCCTTCAATGATGACGCGGAGAGCAAGGGCGCGGGTGACAATCGCGAGGTTTGGCCTGCGCCGGGCCGGCCTGAGATACGCAACCGCCGCGCTACGCCGCCGTCCGTTGCGGGCAGTGAGCTGGAAGTACCCGGCGCCCTCCTGGGTCGCGCCGTTGAAATCCGGATTCCGCGGAATCCCAAGCGCCGCAGCGGCCTCGATATAGGCGTCGCAGATATCGCGCCGGGTTCGCATGTCGGACACCGCGAGCGGGCCCGCAACGCCGTGGAAGGCGTCGACACCCCGCTCCTGATTCTCGGCTCGCTTGAAATAGAGCAGAACGTCGTCGAAGCTCCAGCCCGTGCAGCCGAGCTGCCGCCAGCAATCGTAGTCCGCCGGCTGGCCCCGGATGTAGAGAAGCCCGTTTATCGCACTCGATCCGCCGAGTACGCGGCCGCGTGGCCAGGGGATGCTGCGCCTGTTCAATCCGGGCTCCGGCTCGGTGTGCAAGCACCAGTCAGTCCGAGGGTTGTGCGTTGTCTTGAAATAACCGACCGGCACGTGAATCCACGGATAGGTATCCGCTGGACCCGCTTCGAGGAGCAGTACCCGGTTGCGCGGATCCTGAGACAGTCGGTTGGCCAGTACGCATCCCGCCGAACCGGCGCCCACCACGATGTAGTCCGACGAAAATTCCGGCGCGGTGGCCATGATCGCTCCGCTTCAAGCTGCCCCACGGAACCCAAAGCGATTCGGAACTGGGGTGCTCAGCGCCTGGCCATTGGTGGGGAGTGCCCCGCGGCGGCCGTTGACGGTCGGGACTAACCGGTCGCAGGGCCAGGCGGAGCAAAAGGACGCAATCGAATCACTTGAATGACCCATCGGTTTTGCCCGCAGAAGGACAGTTGACATTAGCCCTCATTCGTATCACAATTCAAGACGAAAAACACCGTTAGATGGGAGGAACCGCAGGCAGCCTGCTAGATCAAAGCGGCTAAGGGATTGGGTGTATCGGCCGGGGCATCACCGGTCCCGTCTCCAGCGGCGGCAGCCAGATGCGGTACGCGTGTTGCACTTGGCCGCGGCCGATCCTCCAAACAGCAGCCAGATTGTTGGGATTTGCACGAAGTACCCTCGGGGGAGGACATGGGCGTCGAGGATCACGCAATCCGTCAACAGGAAAATCTGTTGGCACGCCTG